>JBKQIR010000215.1:0-207194 GCA_052148275.1 Solirubrobacteraceae bacterium | reverse complement strand
GACCGCCTCGACCGCCTCGACCGCCTCGACCGCCTCGACCGCCTCGACCGCCTCGACCGCCTCGACCGCCTCGACCGCCTCGACCGCCTCGACCGCCTCGACCGCCTCGACCGCCTCGACCGCCGAGCGATGATGATCGGCGCGGCGCTCGCGCAGGGTCTGCTGATCGCCGCGATCGGAGCGCTCGCGCTCACCAGCAGCCTCACCCTCGCCGTCCTGCTCGCGCTCGTCTTCGCCTACGGCGCCGCCGAGGCGTTCTTCATCCCGGCCTTCCAAGCGATCATCCCAGCGCTCACCAGACCGCAGCACATCACCACCATCAGTGCCCTCGAGCAGTTGCTGCGACCGCTCTCGCTGCAGCTCCTCGGACCCGTCATCGGCGGCGCCCTGATCGCACTCGGGGGGACCGGTATGGCATTCCTCGTCGACGCAACAACGTTCCTGGTCGCCGCGGCCGCGCTGTCGGCGATGCGGTCGCCGCAGCCCGCGCGCCGAACCGGCGCCACCCAACCGGGTGCTGCGATCGCCGACGGGTTTCGCTACGTCCGCGCCAACCCATGGCTCTGGGGCACCCTCTGTGCCGCCTCGCTCACGCTCCTGTTCTGCGTCGGACCAACCCAGGTGCTGCTTCCCTACCTCGTCAAGAACGAGCTCCACGCCTCGAGCGGCGTCTACGGCATGATCCGCGCCATCGCGGGAACGGGCGCGCTCACGACCGCCTACCTCATCACGAGGACCGGGCTCCCCAGACGGATCGTCACGACGATGCTCACCGCGTGGGCGCTCCAGTCACTGACGATCGCGATCTACGCCGCCGCCCACGGCGCCTGGCTGTTCGCGCTCGCCGCGCTCGCCGCCGGCGCGCTCGGCGCGCTCGGCGCGCTCGGCAATACGAGTTGGAGCGTCCTCATGCGCACGCGCGTGCCAAACCACCTTCTCGGGCGCGTCTCCAGCGTTGACTGGTTCATCTCCGTCGGCCTCGTCCCCCTCTCATACGCCATCACGGCGCCCCTTACCCAGACGATCGGCCCGCACACCACGCTCATCCTCGCCGCCGCGGTGGGCGCCACGACAATGCTCGCGTTTCTGACCCTTCCAGGCATCTGTCAAGTCAATCAGACCGCTCCAATCGATTGAGCGCTCTGGCAGCTTTCGAGCAGGCCGCGAAGGCGTGCCGCTTTCCGGGACCCCTGGCTGCCAGGCCGTCTCAGAAGCCGCGCAGCGCCCTGAGCTCGATGTGGACGGGAACGCTGTACTTCGCCGCGAAGCTCTCCGGCGTCATCCCGATGCGCTTGATGTGCTCGGCGTACTTCGCGAGGTAGACGGCGTTCCTGTCGGCGCCGGGCAGCCCGCGCTCGACCTTCGCGCGCCCGGTCAGCACAACGATGTCCCCTCCCTTGCCGTTTCCGTCGAAGTTGAGCGCGACGCGCCGATTGGACTCGATGTTGCGGATCCGCACACCTTCGACGCTGTACATCGAGACGAGCTCGTCACCATCCCACAGGAACCACACCGGGCTGGGGACCGGCGATCCGGCAGCGCTCACCGTCGTCATCCAGATGACGACGTCATCGCGCAGGTGCGCGGCGGCGCGGGCGCCGAACTCGGTGCTCTCGTCGACGAGCGTCACGGCAGCGCCTCCAGGATGTCGGCCAGCGGCTTGCGCACGCCGGTGAAGAACGGGAGCTCGTGCTTGGTGTACAGCCGCGCACGGGCGCCCCGCAGATGGCGCATCAAATCGACGATCCGCACGAGCTCGTCTGCCTCGAAGGCAAGCAACCATTCGTAGTCTCCGAGCGCGAACGCGCTCGTCGTGTTGGCGCGGACGTCGGGATACTCTCGCCCCATCTCGCCGTGCTCGCGCAGGTAGTCGCGGCGCTCGGCCGGGGGCAGCAGGTACCAGTCGTTCGTGCGCACGAACGGGTACAGGCACAGGTAGCGGCGGGCGGGCTCGCCCGCATAGAACGCTGGGACGTGCCCCTTGGAGAACTCGGCCTCGCGGTGAACCCCGATCGCCGACCAGAACGGTGCAAGGCGCGACCCGAGGCTCGTGCGCCGCAGCGCCGCGATCGCGTCCTGCACCGCGTCGGCGGACGGACCGGCGAGCCACACGAGCAGGTCGACGTCGGCGCGGTAGACGGAGATGTCGTACGTTCCGCGCACGGCAACGCCGTCGACGGACCTCAGCGACCCCTCCGCCTCCCGGGCGAGCTCGATGCGATCGGTCGGCCATGTTCGGTGGCGATTCGGCGCGTCCGACAGGGATCCGGTCAACCGCAGCGCTGTGTAGGCGGTGTACTCGAGGCCGGCGGGGAACGGCTCGCGGGCAGCCGGCTCCGCTTCGATGTCCACTGTCGTCATGGGCTGAGCTCCTCTCGTTTCGTTCGATGGACCTGACTCAGGGGGCGCTGGACGTGACTCAGGGGGCGCTGGACGTGACTCAGGGGGCGATTGATGTCAGCTGATGATCTCCGTGCGCGAGCGCGGCGGTGATCCGGGCTGCCGCAGCCTCGCCATCGCGCACGCACGCCGCGACGCCCACGCCGCGGTAGGCGGCCCCGGCGACGCTCACGCCAGGCAGCTGCGCGAGCGCAGCGTCGATCCTCGCGACGAGCTCCAGGTGCCCGACCTCGTACTGGGCGAGCGCGCGCTCGAAGCGCATCACGCGCGCCTGCGCGGGCGCCTGACGGAGGCCCATCGCCGCGCTGAGCTCCGCATGCACGCGATCGACCAGGGCCGCGTCGTCGAGCTGCAGAGCGCGCTCGTCGCGGAAGCGGCCGACCGAAGCCTTGAGGAGCAGCGGCTCGCCCGCGAGTTGCGGCCACTTCGCCGAGGCCCAGGTGCAGGCCGTGAGCATCCGTCCCTCGGTGCGCGGCACGAGGAAGCCGCTGCCGCCCAAGGGCGCGGCAAGCGCCGCGGCGGGATAGGCCAGGAGCACGGTCGCCACCGACGCGTACTGGATTCGCGCCAGCGCGCGTGCGGCCTCCGGGCACGCGGGCTGCACGATCCCGGCCGAGGCGTGAGCGGGAGTCGCGAGGATCACGTGATCGGCGATCAGCTGATCGCCGCCCGCCAGCAGGGCGCGGACGCGGCCGTCGGGGCCCCGCTCGAGCGCCTCCACCGGTGTACCGGTGCGCAGCTCCGTGCGCAGCTCGGTCGAGGCCGCCGACGCGGAGATGAGCGCGTCGATCAGGCCTGCGAGGCCGCCGCTCAGGCTGAGGAACATCGGACCCGGTGGGCTGCCGTGGGCGCCTCCCGCGAGCGTCCTGGAGCCGCGGATCAGGCCCTTGCGGGAGCCGATCGCCATCGCCAGCTGCGGAGCCGTCGCGCGCACGCTCAGCTCGTCGGCGCTACCCCCGTGGATGCCGCCGAGCAGCGGGTCGATCAGCCGCTCGAATACCTCGCGCCCGAGGCGTCCGCGGACGAGCCGGCCGATCGACACGTCGGCTGACAGCGGCCGCGACGGCAGGAGGAAGTCGAGCCCCGCGCGCAGCATGCCGGCGCGCGAGAGCGTTCCCGTGGCCGCGACGGCTCCCACGCCGTCGGGCATCCCGGCGAGCATCCTCGGCGGCAGCGGCCGCAGTCGCCCGCGCGTCCAGACGAACGGCTGCTCGGTCACGGGAGCGACGAGCTCGTCTCCGAGCCCGAGCTCGCGGCACAGCGCGATCGCCTGCGGCACCCGGGTGAGCAGCGAATCGGCGCCCACATCGACCCTGCGATCAGCGAAGGCCTCAGTACGGATCTTGCCGCCGAAACGCTCCTGCGCCTCCAGCACGCTGACCTGCAGCGAGCCGGCGGGGGCAAGTCTCGTCAGCCGGTAAGCGGCCGCGAGGCCGGTGACACCACCGCCGACGATCACAACGTGCTGGGGCCTGCTCACGAGGATGCGGCCGCCAGCTCGTTCACGACCGCGCCGGCGACGGCGCGCGCGAGCTCCGCCGCGTCGTTCGCGGAGGCTGTTCGCGCGAACGCGAGGCCGAGCGCGCCCGCGCGGGCGCGGGCTTCGATGTCGAGGTCGTAGAGCACCTCGAGATGGTCGGCGACGAATCCGGCGGCGCACACGACCACGGCGGTGGCGCCATCCGTGGCGAGCTCGCCGAGCACCTCCAGGATGTCAGGTCCGATCCAGGGATCCGGGGTGCGTCCGGCGCTCTGCCATGCGATCCCCCAGCGATCCAGGCCGGCGAGCTCCGCGACCGCCTCGGCGGTCTCGCGCAGCTGATCGGGATACGGGTCGCCGCCGGCGAGGATCCGCTGCGGAAGGCTGTGCGCGGTGAACAGCACGCGCGGGTCCGAGCGTTGCTGGGGTGGGATCGAATCGAGCGCGTCATGCAGGTAGCGGCTGAGCAGCTGCACGTAGTCAGGCGCCAGGTGCCAGTCGCGCACGACTGTGAGCGCAGGCGGATCGCTCGCGGCCGCCGCGGCGGCGAGCGCCCGCTCGGTGTACTCCCCCACGCTCATGCTCGAGTAGTGGGGCGCGAGCACGACGCCGACGATCCTTCCCACGCCGGCGCGCACGAGCTCGTCGACCCCGTCCTCGATGAACGGCGCGGCGTGCTTGCACCCGAGCGTCACCGCCGCTCCGTGCAGGCCGAGGCCGGGCAGCGCGCGGCTGACGGCATCCACCTGCGCGCGTGTGATCGCCAGCAGGGGCGAGACGCCGCCGATCGCCGCGTAGCGAGCCTGCAGCTCGGCGAGCAGCTCGGGGGTCGGTGGGCGGCCACGGCGAATGTGCGTGTAATACGCCTCGACGTCGTCGAGACCCGTCGGCGTACCGTAGGCCATCACGAGCACTCCCGTGCGAGCGCCGTCCGGTGCCGCGCCCGTGACGGTCGGCTCCGGTCGGCCGCTCGCTGCGAAGCCCCTCACGATGGGCTCCCGTCTGCGGCCGGCCGCCAGGCGCGGACCAGCTCGACGACCCTGCGCATCGACTCCGGATCGGTCTCGGGCAGGACCCCGTGACCGAGGTTGAACACGTACCCGCGCTCGGGCGCGCGCGCGAGCACCGCGTGCACCTCGGCCTCCAGCACCGCACGGGGAGCCAGGCACGCGACCGGATCGAGGTTCCCCTGGAGCGCGACACCCGCCGGGATGCGCGAGCGGGCGTCGTCGAGCGGCACGCGCCAGTCGACGCCGATCACGTCCGGGCCCGCGGCCGCGAGCAGCTCGATCAGGTGGCCGGTCCCGACGCCGAAGTACACGCGCGGCACGCGGAGCTCGGCGAGCCCGTCGAACAGGTCCCGGACGCTGCCGAGCACGTGCTGCTCGTACTGCGCGGCCGAGAGCGATCCGATCCAGCTGTCGAACACCTGAATCGCGGCGGCGCCCGCCTGCACCTGCGCGCGAGCCGACGCGAGCGCGATCGCGGCAAGGCGCTCCAGCAGCGCCGTCCACGTCCGCGGCTCGGAGAGCATCAGCGCCTTCGTTCGAGCCTGCGCTTTCGACGGACCGCCCTCCACGAGGTAGCTGGCGAGCGTGAAGGGTCCGCCGACGAAGCCGATCAGCGGGACCGTCAGTTCGGCCACCACCAGGCGGCACGCCTCCGCCAGCCACGGCGCGTCCTCGGCGGGCTCGAAGTCGCGCAGCACGTGCAGGTCTTCGGCACGGCGCACCGGATCGGCGATCACGGGACCGACCCCGGGCCTGATCTCGAGCCCGACGCCGATCGCCGCAAGCGGGCTGACGATGTCGGAGAACAGGATCGCGGCGTCCACTCCGTAGCGGCGCACCGGCTGCAGCGTCACCTCCGCCGCGAGCTCCGGCGTGTGGGTGATCTCGAGCAGGCCCGCTTTCGCACGGACCGCGCGGTACTCGGGCAGCGCGCGCCCCGCCTGGCGCATGAACCACACCGGCACGCGCTCGGTCGCCTTGCCCCGGTAGGCCGCCAGCAGCGGCGCATGCTCAGCGCTGCGGCCGCTCATGACGTCGTCCGCGGCGTCGGGGTTTGCGCGTGCTCTCACACGCCCACGCTACACCAAACGCGCACCGTGCCGGCCGATATCAGTCCGGAAGCAAAGGGACCGAAGGGTGCTCCGAACGCCCGATCAGCACGCCCCGCGTGATCGCGGCCGAGCCGAAGCGATCCTTGACGCGATCGAGGGTCACGTCGAGATCGCGGCTGCGCTCCAGCGGCAGCTCGAGCTGGATCGGCGCCTCGTCGGCGAGGTTGGTGAGCGCAACGCCGATCAGCGTGAGGCCCCGCTCCTCGATCAGCCCCGAGGCGGCTTGGAGCAGCTCGAGTGCGGCCGCGCGAATCGCCGGCGTCCGAGCGTCTGGCACGCCCATCGTCAGCGACCTCGTCGCGCGCGAGTAGTCATCGAATCGCAGCCGCAGCACGATCGTGCGGCAGACGCGATGCGCGGCACGCAGGCGCCGCGCGACGCGGTCGACGAGCGCGGTCAGGACGGCCGCAAGCTCATCGGGCGCCCGGCGCCCGCGCCCGAGCGCCCGCTGGGCTCCGATCGATCGCCGCCGGCGCCGCTGGCGAACCGGCCGCGGATCTCGGTTGTGAGCGAGCGCATACAGCTGCCTGCCCGACGCGCGGCCGAGCATCTCGACGAGCGTCTCCTCCTCCATCGCGGCGAGCTGCCCGACGTAGCCGATCCCGCGAGCGCGCAGCTTCGCCGCGGTGACCGCGCCGACGCCCCACAGCCGCTCCACCGCCAGCGGGTGCAGGAAGGCGAGCTCTCCGCCTGCGGGCACGAGCAGGAGGCCGTCGGGCTTGGCGGCGCCGCTGGCAACCTTCGCCAGGAACTTGGTCGTCGCGATGCCGACCGTGATCGGCAGACCGACCCGTTCGCGCACCCGGGACCGCAGGCGCCGCGCGATCTCGACCGGCGTTCCCGAGATGTGCTCGAGACCCCGGACATCCAGGAATGCCTCGTCGATCGAGAGGCCCTCGACGAGCGGGGCGGTGTCGGCGAACACCTCGTACACCGCCCTGCTCGCTTCACTGTAGGCCGCCATGCGCGGCTGCACGACGACCGCATCAGGGCACAGCGCGAGCGCCTTCCTGCCGCCCATCGCCGTGCGTACGCCAACGGCCCGCGCCTCGTAGCTCGCCGCCAGCACCACTCCGGCACCGACGATCACCGGGCGCCCGCGCAGGCGGGGGTCGTCGCGCTGCTCCACCGACGCGTAGAAGGCGTCGAGGTCTGCGTGCAGGATCGTGGGCTCCCCGGACACGAACATATGTTCGCATCGCCGGCGGACGCCATCCGACGACAGCTCGCCGCCGCGTGATCACCAAATCCGTCAACGAACTCTTCAGACGACCACTCGGCGTCCGTTCCCACTCCATTGGCACCGGACGGCCGGGTATCGTCGCCCGCACATGTCAAAGGATCACGAAAGAGGTGCAGCGATGACGGAGCCGTCCGGTAAGCCCCTGGCGGGCAGAACGATCCTGATGTCCGGTGGCAGCCGCGGGATCGGCCTGGCGATCGCCCTGCGAGCCGCGCGCGACGGCGCCAACGTCGCGCTCCTGGCGAAGACGGCCGAGCCGCACCCGCGTCTGGAGGGGACGATCCACACGGCCGCCGCGGAGATCACGGCGGCGGGCGGTCATGCCCTGCCGATCGTCGGCGACGTCCGCAAGGAGGAGTCGATCATCGACGCCGTCCGCACGACAGTCGAGAAGTTCGGCGGCATCGACATCGTCGTCAACAACGCCTCGGCGATCGACCTCTCGCCCTCCACCGAGCTGGCGACGAAGAAGTTCGACCTGATGCAGCAGATCGAGGTGAGAGGCACGTTCCTGCTGACCCGCACCGCCATCCCCCACCTGCGCGAATCCGACCGCGCCCACATTCTCACGCTCTCGCCGCCACTCAACTTGACGAAGAAGTGGCTCGGGATGTGCGTCGGCTACATGCTCGCGAAGTACGGGATGACGCTCGCCGCGATGGGCTTCGCCGCGGAGCTCGAGCACGACGCGATCGCCTCCAACACGCTCTGGCCGAGAACCGCGATCGCCACCGCCGCAGTGCTGAACCTCCTCGGCGGCGAAGCGGCGATGGCCAAGTCGCGCACGCCCGCGATCATGGGTGATGCCGCCCACGCGATCCTCGCGCGTGCGCCGATGGAGCAGACGGGTCAGCAGCTGATCGACGACGACGTGCTCGCGCGCATCGGCGTCACCGACCTCTCTCCCTACCAGACTGGTGACGGCTCGGAGCTGATGCCGGACATCTTCCTGGACTGACGCCGGCGGCGGGCAGGCCGCCGGCGGCCGGCGGCACGGCTCGAGGCCTCTGCGGCGGGCGCTCAGGCCCAGCGCGCGCGCATCAGCGGCAGCACATCGGCGGCGAACTGGTCCAGCGCGCGCGTCTGATCGGCTCCCGGGAAGTGGAACACGAGCTCTTCGAAGCCCTGGTCCACATACTCGGCGACGCGGTCGACAACCTCGCTCGGGTCGTTGGCGACGATGAAACGCGCGTACGCGCGGTCAGCGGCGGCGTCAGCGAGGCGCTCCATCTCGATCGGATCGTCGACGCCGGACTTCTCCTCGGCGCTCAGAGCCAGCGCCGCCCACCAGCGGCAGGCTTCGCGCGCGTAATCGAGGTCGTGGTCGTAGCTGAGCTTGATCTCGATCAGCTTCGCGATCGAGGCGGGATCGCGCCCCGCCTCGGTCGCGCCGTCGGCGACCGCGTCCAGCAGCGTCGTGTACAGCCCCTCGGCCTTGCCGCTCGTGCAGATGAAGCCGTCACCGATCCGTCCCACGAGCGTCGCCGCCTTCGGCCCTCCGGCGGCGACATAGATCGGGACGGGCTGTGGCGGCTTGTCGTAGATCGTCGCGCGATCGGTCCTGTAGTAACGCCCCTCGAACGTGACCCGATCCTCGGTCCAGAGCCGGCGGATCAGCTGCACCGCCTCCGCCAGGCGCTCGGAGCGTTCGCGAAAAGCCGGCCATTTCGTGGCGATCGCCGGCGCCTCGTTGAGCGACTCGCCGCTGCCGACGCCGAGGAACACTCGACCCGGTACGAGGCACGCGAGCGTCGCGAACGCCTGTGCGACGACCGCGGGCTGGTAACGCAGCGTCGGCGTCAACACGCTCGTGCCGAGCCGCACATGCTCGGTCCGCTCCCCCACCGCCGCCAGCCAGACGAGCGCGTTGGGAGCGTGCCCGGTCTTGTGGCGCCATGGCTGGAAGTGATCGGAGACCGCCACTGTGTCGAGTCCATGCTGCTCGGCCGCGACCGCGAAGTTCAGCAGCTCCCGCGGCCCGAACTGCTCCGCCGAGGCCTTGTATCCGTAGCTGACCCTGCCCTGTGACCCCTGGTTGCTCACCGTCGTAATGGTCGCAGACCAGTCACGGCGGGTCGCTATGCTCGCCTCGTGCCGGTCCGCCGCGTCGCGCCAGTGTTCTACTTCTACGTCGCGCTGACGGTGCTCCAGCCGCTCCTGCTGGTCCTCGTCGGGGCCACCAGGCTGTCGCTCGTCGCGCTGCCATTCGAGCTCGTCCTGCTCGTCGGGCTCGCCTACGGCAGGCCGCTGGCGTGGAGCATCCTGCTCTTCCTCAACAGCGCCGCGCTGATCGCGATCATCGTCTCGATGCTGGCCCACAGCGCCCATCCCAAGGTCCTGAACGTCCTCATCGCGCTGTTCAGCACCTTCGCCCTCGAGGCGACCCTGCTGTCGGCCCCGATGCGGCGACACGTGCAGGCGCGCGGCCTCGCGCTGCGCCACCGCACGCGGCCCGCCGGCAGGATCGCCCGCTAGGGCTCCCGACGTCCCGAGCGCTGGACAGATCCGGCTAGAGCAACCCGGCCCTATGCGCCTGGAAGCTGAGCGTCTCCCGATGCACCGGGGCGGCGATCGCGATCATCGCGCGGGCACGCTCCGGCAGCGACCGCCCTTCGAGCTCGGCGACGCCGTGCTCGCTGACGACCTTGTCGACGAACTCGAGCGGAGTCGTGACCGCCGAGAGCGGCGTGAGCGACAGCTTGATCCGTGAGCTGCCGTCCGGCAAGGTGGAGCGCAGCACCATGAAGCTCTGCCCGTCGGCGGAGTCGTGGACGCCGCGCATGAAGTCGAACTGCCCGCCGGTGCCCGAGTACCAGTGACCGCCCACGGTGGCAGACACGCACTGGCCGTACAGGTCGACCTCCGTCGTCCCGCAGACACAGGCCATCTTCGGCTCCGCGGCGATCAGGGCGGGATCGTTGACCTCGTCCACGGGTCCGATCCGCACCGACGGGTTGCCGTCCATGAAGTCGTACAGTCGCCGCGTACCGAGCGCGAACGCGGCGATCGCGGGCCGCTCCTGCGACACGCAGCTCGCCCCGGACTCGATGAGCGCCGCAAGACCGTCCGACAGCAACTCGGTGTGCACGCTCAGGTCGTGAGAATCCATCAACGCGGCGCACACGAGGTCCGGAACGCCCCCGATGCCGATCTGCAGCGTCGAACCCGGGGGGATCCGCTGCGCAACCAGCTCGGCGATCCGCTCGTCCGCCGCGGAGGTCGAGGCGGGAGGAGCCTCGAACATCGCACGGTCGCTGCGCAGCGCCGCCAGGATCTGGCCCTCCGGGAACGGGCAGGCCGGCAGGTAGGGCATCTGGCGGTTGATCTCGACGACCGCCCATGCCCCGTCCCTGATCAGCGCAGCGACGTACTCGCCGTTCGTGCCCCAGTAGAGACGGCCGTCGTGCTCGGCGACGGCCGCCAGCACGAGCGGCGGCCGGCGAGAGCGTTGCGCGATCATCGCGGGGACCTCGGAGAAGTTGGCGGGCACGAACTCGACGCCGCGCCCGACACAGCCGCGGTCGGCCTCCGAGAGGAAGTAGCTCGTGTGATTCATTCGGCCGCGGAGCTCGCCGTCCATCGAACGGCGCCGCTTGAGCGGGAGCATCTCGTGGACGATGATGCCGCGGCGCCGGCCATCGGCGGCGGCGGACTCGATCGCGTCGAGGATCTCGATTGGCTCGCCATTGACGCCTGACACCGCCAGATCCGCTCCATCGTCGATGAACGCAAGCGCATCACTCGCATCGTCGAGCACGGAATAGGTGGCACGGTGAGCGGATGCACGACACATCCGGCCCGGGGGGTTAACCCGGGGCGCCAGTTGGGTTATCACGTCAAGCGACTCCTCGTGTCTGAGTTGTTAACCCTCTCCGAGCCTCACAGCAGAGCACCTCTTCAGGACCAACCGCCGTCCATCGAGGCCCCTCCGTCTATTTACATCTCGGGACCTGGCCGGCGGTGTCCCGATTGTACACACGGTTGGCATCGGCCTGTCAACCTCGTTTTCAGGTTAACCTCAGTTTACGTGTGGTCCGACACAAGCCAGGGAGTTACGTGTGAGGTGTCACAAGAATGTCAACGGCTCGACGCCGAGCGGGTTTGTGCGATGCACCACGAATTCGTGCTACGGATGTCACAAAGTGGCCGCCAGCAGGGGATTTCGGATAGGGAGGTGTGACAACAGCACAATTGCGGTGCTACTATGGACGTATCGCTGCATGCGATGGTGATTCCCTGAGCGCCATGCTCATCGACATCCCGTCGGTTTGAAACGCCAGTCCGTTACAGACGGCAGCTCTTCCTCCGATTGCAGAGCTTGGAGCTGCGCAGGCCGCGAGTGATCAACAGCGCGTACCGGTGAGCGATCACCAACACCACGTTCGTATCTGCACACACAAGACCCGCACGGCGGGCGATGACACCTGCGATAAGGAAGTCACATGACGCACAGCAACACGAAGGAGCAGGACGCAACGACTGTAACCGTCGATGTCCAGGCCGCCATGCCGGAGGCGTGGGAGGGGTTCACGCCCGGCGATTGGGCGGCGACGATCGACGTCCGGGACTTCATCCAGCGCAACGTCACGCCATACACGGGTGACGCCTCGTTCCTCGCCGGACCGACCGCACGCACGACGGCCGTGTGGGGCAAGCTGTCCGAGCTGATGGCCGCAGAGCGGGCATCGAAGGGCGGCGTGCTCGACGTCGACGTCAGCACACCGGCGGGCATCACCGCTCACGCTCCCGGCTATCTGGACCGCGCCGCCGAGCTGATCGTCGGCCTCCAGACGGACGCGCCGCTGAAGCGCGCGATCGTCCCCAACGGCGGCTGGCGCATGGTCGAGAGCGGACTACGGGCGTACGGCTTCGAACCCGACGAACGGGTGCGCGAGATCTTCACGCGATACCGCAAGACCCACAACGATGGCGTCTTCGACGCCTACACGCCGGAGATCCTGGCGGCGCGCCGGTGGCACATCGTCACAGGGCTGCCCGATGCCTACGGCCGCGGACGGATCATCGGCGATTACCGTCGCGTCGCGCTCTACGGAACCGACGCGCTGATCGCCGCCAAGCGGGGCGAGCGCGCAGAGCTCGACGCCGAGTACGCGAGCGAGGACGTCATCCGGCTGCGCGAGGAGCTCGCCGAGCAGATCCGCGCGCTCTCCGAGCTCACGCAGATGGCCGCCTCCTACGGCTACGACATCAGCGGGCCCGCGACCACGGCCCGCGAGGCCGTGCAATGGGTGTACTTCGCCTACCTCGCGGCCGTGAAGGAGCAGAACGGCGCGGCGATGTCGCTGGGCCGGACCTCGACGTTCCTGGACGTCTACTTCGAGCGCGACCTCGAGGCCGGGCGCCTGGACGAGATCGATGCACAGGAGCTCATCGACGACTTCGTGATGAAGCTGCGCGCGGTCCGCTTCCTGCGCACCCCCGAGTACGACGCGCTGTTCTCGGGCGACCCGACGTGGGTCACCGAATCGCTGGGCGGGATGGCCGCCGACGGCCGGCCACTCGTCACGAAGACCTCCTTCCGGTATCTGCAGACCCTGTACAACCTCGGACCCGCCCCGGAGCCGAATCTGACCGTGCTGTGGTCGCCGAGGCTTCCCGAGCCGTTCAAGCGCTTCTGCGCGCAGGTGTCGATCGACACCTCGGCGATCCAGTACGAGTCCGACGAGCTGCTGCGCGAACGTTGGGGCGACGACACGGCCATCGCCTGTTGCGTCTCGGCGATGGCGGTCGGGCACCAGATGCAGTTCTTCGGCGCGCGCGTCAACCTGGCGAAGGCGCTCCTGTACGCGATCAACGGTGGCCGCGATGAGATCGACGGCGCGATCGTCGTCCCGGGCCTGGAGCCCGTTCAGGGTGACGTGCTCGCCTACGACGATGTGATGGCGCGCTTCGAGCTGATGATGGACTGGCTGGCATCCACCTACGTGCAGGCGCTCAACGTCATCCACTACATGCACGACAAGTACTGCTACGAGCGGATCGAGATGGCGCTGCACGACCGCGACATCCTGCGGACGATGGCCTGTGGTATCGCGGGACTGTCAGTCGCCGCCGACTCGCTGTCGGCGATCAGGCACGCGACCGTCCGCCCGATCCGCGACGACACCGGCCTCATCGTCGACTACGCCGTGGACGGCGAGTTCCCGGCGTTCGGCAACGACGACGACCGCGTCGATGGGATCGCGACGAGCCTCGTCGAGACGTTCATGGACAAGATCCGCTCCTACCCGACCTACCGGGGCGCGACGCACACCCAGTCGGTGCTGACGATCACGAGCAACGTCGTGTACGGCAAGCACACCGGCAACACGCCCGACGGCCGGCGTGCGGGCGAGCCGTTCGCACCCGGCGCCAACCCGATGAACGGCCGCGACCGGCACGGCATGGTCGCCGCGGCGCTGTCGGCCGCCAAGCTTCCCTATGAGGCGGCGCAGGACGGAATCTCGCTCACCAACACCGTCCTTCCGTCCGGACTCGGCAGAACACCGCAGGAGCGCGTCAGCAACCTCGTCGGCGTGCTCGACGGCTTCGTGACCTGCGACGGGTTCCACATGAACGTCAACGTCCTCGATCGCGCCCAGCTGCAGGACGCGATGGAGCATCCGGAGCGCCATCCGCGGCTGACGATCCGGGTGTCCGGCTACGCCGTGAACTTTGTGCGCCTGACGCGGGAGCAGCAGCTCGACGTCATCAACCGCACATTCCACGAGGGGCTGTAGCCGTGAGCGCTCTCTGCGCACCGACGCGTACCCCCGTTACCTGCGATGACGCACCCGCGATCGCACGCGACCCTCGCGGAGTTCCCTGCCGGGACGTCCTCCATGCCGTGAACCCCTCCGCCGCCGGGCTTGGGTGCCCGGCGGCGGCCGCCGCCGTCGCCGAGGGGTGGGTCCACTCCTGGGACATCTCCACGGGAGTGGACGGTCCGGGCACGCGCCTGGTGATCTTCCTGTCCGGCTGCCCGCTGCGGTGCCTGTACTGCCAGAACCCCGACACGTGGCGGCGATCCTCGGGCGGACGCCTCACCCGGCTCGAGGATCTCACCCGGCGCATGGCCCACTATGAGCCGTTCATCACGGCGGCCGGAGGCGGGCTGACGGTCTCCGGCGGCGAGCCGCTGCAGCAGCCCGCGTTCACCCGCGAGCTGCTGGCGGCGGCGCAGCGGCTGGGGCTGCACACGGCGCTCGACACGAGCGGTTTCCTCGGTCGCCGCGCCGACCGGGCGCTGCTGGAGGCGACCGACCTTGTGCTCCTGGATGTCAAGGCCGGAACCGACGCCGCACATCGGGCCCTGACCGGCCGGCCGATCGGCCCGACGCTCAGCTTCGCGCGGCGGCTCTCCCGGCTGGCTGCACCGACGTGGGTCCGTTACGTGCTCGTCCCGGGCTACAACGACAGCGCGCCGGAGGTGGACGCGTTCATCGGCACGGTCGCGCGCCTGCGCAACGTCAGCCGCGTCGAGATACTTCCGTTCCACAAGCTCGGGGCCCCGAAGTACGGGCTGCTCGGCATCGGCTTCCCGCTCGCCGAGCACCCGGTTGCGTCGCCCGATCTCGTCTCCGAGGTCCGCGAGCGGATGCTGCACGGGGGGCTTGCGGTCGTCTAGCTCCGTATGGCTCTGTCTGCCCGAGCCCGCTGATCAGGTGAGGACGTCCTGCAGCGCCGGTTCCAGCTGCGGGTACGCGAATCTGTAACCAAGGTCTTCTAGCCGCCCCGGAACAGCGCGCTGCCCGCTGCTCACGATCTGCGACATCTCGCCGTAGAGCAACTGCAGCGCGAACGACGGCACCGGGATCACGGCCGGACGGTGCAGCGCGCGCCCGAGCGCCTTCGAGAACGCGCGGTTGTCAACCGGTGCGGGCGCGGTGACGTTGACAGGGCCGCCGGCGCGCTCGTCGTCCAGGCAGAACAGGATCGCGCCGACCACGTCAGCGAGATGCACCCACGGCATGTACTGGCGGCCGCTCGCGACCGGGCCGCCGACGCCCAGGCGAAAGAACGGCAGCATCTTTGCGAGTGCGCCAGCGCCGTGGGCGATGACGACTCCGGTCCGGGTGAGGACGACACGGCCCTCGCCGGCGAGCGCGAGGGCCTCGGCCTCCCACGCTCCCACGACGCCGGCGAGCCAGTCGACGCCGACCGGTGCAGTCTCGTCGACCTCGTGGTCGCCGAGCGGCCCGTAGAAGCCGGTCGCCGACTGTGAGACGAGCACGGCGGGACGCTCCGCCGCCGGCAAGGCCCTCACCCCGGCGACGAGATTGCGCGTCCCGAGCACGCGCGAGTCCCGGATCCGCTGCTTGACCTCGGCCGACCACCTTTGCGCGATCGGCTCGCCGAGCAGGTTGATGATCGTTTCGGCCCCCGCCAGCGCCTCGGCGTCCGGAGGACCGGCGACCGGGTCGCGCCATGCACGCACATCGACACCGGCCCCGAGCACCCCGGCGGCACGATTCACATCGCGCGAGAGCGCGATCACCGAATCGCCCCGCTGGCGCAGCGCCCGCGTGAGCGCGACGCCGATGAGGCCTGTCGCCCCCGTCACGAGCACCCTGCTCATCGCAGGCCATTCTCGCACCGTTTCACATACCGTTCCACGTGGTGAGGAGATGAAGCTCGGCGTCAACATCGGATACTGGGGCCTGACGATGGGCGCCGAGGACCAGCTCGAGGTCACGCGCGAAGCGGAGCGCTGCGGCTATGACTCGGTGTGGGCGGCGGAGGCGTACGGGTCCGATGCCGCCACGATCCTCGCCTGGCTCGCCGGCGCGACGAGCACGATCAAGCTCGGCGCCGCGATCTTCCAGATGCCCGCGCGCAGCCCGGCGATGACCGCGATGACGGCCGCGACGATCGATCGCCTGTCGGGCGGCAGGATGCTGCTCGGGCTCGGCAGCTCCGGGCCGCAGGTCGCCGAGGGCTGGCACGGGCAGCGGTTCGCCCGCCAGTTGCAGCGCACGCGCGAGTACGTCGACGTCGTGCGGATGGCGCTGTCAGGCGCGCGCGTCGCCTATCACGGACAGACGCTCGAGCTGCCGCTCCCCGACGGCCCCGGCAAGGCGCTGAAGCTGACGATCTCCCCCGTGCAGGAGCGGATCCCGATCTACCTGGCGGCGATCGGTCCGAAGAACACCGCGCTGGCGGGCGAGATCGCCGACGGGTGGCTGCCGACGTTCTTCTCGCCCGAGCACGTCGGCGAGCTGCGAGCGCTGCTCGAGCAGGGTGCAGGGCGCTCCGGACGTGAGCTGGCGGACTTCGAGATCGCGCCGATCGTCTGCGCCCACGTCGGCGATGACATCGCACTCGCGCGCGACTATATGCGTCCCGGGCTCGCCCTCTACGTCGGCGGGATGGGCTCGCGCACGCAGAACTTCTACAACCGGCTGGCCACGCAGTACGGATTCGGTGCGGCGGCGGCGGAGATCCAGGAGCTGTTCCTGAGCGGCCGCCAGGCCGAAGCCTGCGCTGCGATCCCGGAGGCGCTGATCGACATGGTGTCGCTGTGCGGGCCGCCGGCCGCCGTGCGGGAGCGTCTGGCCGCCTACCGCGAGTGCGGCGTCGGCACCCTGATCGTCCTGCCGATCGCCGCCGGCAGGGCGCAGACGCTCGAGCAGGTGCGCCTCATCGCCGAGCTCGCTGCGTGAGCGCCCCGAGCGTTGGACGTAGGTGTTCATAGTGAGCGCTTACATCCAAGCCTCACGTAACGGAGACGCCCGCCGGTTGCGCATCTTCCTGGGAGCATTCGGCCAGCCCGGGCATGCATTCCCGATGCTCGCCCTCGGCGAACGGCTCGTCGCGCGCGGGCACGAGGTCACGTTCGAGACGTGGACGCGCTGGCGCGAGCACGTGGAGCGGGCCGGCATCGAGTTCGTCGCGGCGCCCGAGCACCCGGGATCTCCGGTCCGAGAGCATCCGCCGACCCCTTACGAGGCGGTTGCACTGGCGGCGCCGCAGACGCGCCGTGCAGTCGCCCGGCGCGGCGCCGACGTCGTCGTGCACGACATCCTGACGCTCGCTCCGGCGATGGCGGCAGAGCTGGAGGGCGTGCCGGTTGCGACGCTCGTCCCGCATCTCTATCCCGTCGGCGCGCCCGGCTTTCCACCGTACGCCACGGGCGCGCGCCTGCCGCGTACCGCCGCCGGGCGCCGGCTCTGGCAGCTGCTCTCACGACCGCTCGAGCTCGGATTGCGGCAGGGTCGCGCCGATCTCAACGAGACCCGGCGCCGTCTCGGGCTGCCGGAGATCGACCGGCTGCACGGCGGGATCAGCACCGAGCTGTGCATCGTCGGGACCTTTCCGCAGCTCGAGTACCCGCGCGATTGGCCGGCGCACGTCCACGTCGTCGGGCCGATGCTGTGGGAGCCGCCATTCGAGGACGTGCCGCTGCCCGCGGGCAGCGGCCCCCTCGTCCTGGTCGCGCCGTCGACTGCGCAGGATCCGCAGCAGCGGATGCTGCGCGCCTGCATCGAGGGGCTGGCGCCCGCGCCGGTGCGCGTGCTCGCGACGACCAACCGCCGCCCGCTCGCGCGCTCGGTGCGCATCGGCGCCCGCGCGTCGCTCGTGAACTGGCTCTCGTACTCGCGAACGATGCCGCACGCCTCCGTGATCGTCTGCCACGTTGGGCACGGCACGCTGGCAAGGGCGCTCGCCTGCGGGAGACCGGTCGTGGCGGTGCCGCACAGCGGCGACATGGGCGAGAACGCGGCACGCGTCGACTGGGCGGGCGTCGGCGTGCGGCTGCCGTGGCGCTTCATGACGCCGACGACCGTCCGCGCGGCTGTGACCCGCGTGCTGGCGCGCGACGCGTACGCACAGCAGGCCGGCGAGCTGGCGGCCTGGGCCGCCGGCAACGACGGCGCCACCCGGGCCGCCCAGCTCGTCGAGCAGCTCGCGCGCAGGGCTCGTACCTGAACCGGCGTGCGGGCGTCAGCGCGACCTCCGCTGATCGAGTCCGCAACCGAGCCGTCAGTCCGACCCAGGGGCGTCACGCCGGGCGCGGATGAACGCCAGCAGGCCGGGCTCTGCGCCCTGTACGACGTCGACGGGCTCGCCGTGGCACGTGCACAGCTGCAGGACCGTGTGCGCGTCGTCGAGCTCGAGCGTGCGCCAGGTGGCCCCGTGGTCCTCCCACCTCTGCAGGTCGGCCAGCCTGAACGGCGCGCGATCTCCGGGCTGCGGGTCGGGAACTGCTGTGTCCATCGTGCTCACGTGTCCGTCGAGAGAATGATTGCCGAGTCTACCCGTGCGGGGCCCTAGTCGAGAGACGGGAAGCATGGTTTGAGTTGCTCGGGCCAACCCCAGGTTTGGCACGCCGCGCTTCAACGCGGAGCCGCAGACAGAAAGTGGCGCTGCAGCTCGTTGGCATAGGAGCGGCCGATCGAGCGGCTGTGCCCGGCCAGCCATTCGCTGAACGCGATCTCGCCGAGCGGCGGCCGATGGGAGACGAGCAGCCCGGCGCTAAGGCCGCTGATCTCATCAGCGGTGAGAACGACATCCCTCACCACGAAGCCGAGCACGCGCGCCACCGCCGCCATCGCGACAGGCGGTAGGTGCACGATCGGGGCCCTGGCTCCGACGGCACGACGGATGCTCTGCACGAGCTGGTCGAAGGACACCGTCTCCGGCCCGGCGGCATCGACGATGACGTCGGTGTCGGCGTGGGCGACCTGCTCGCAGATCCGCACGAGGTCATCGATGTGGACCGGCTGCACGGGATAGTCACCGCTTCCCGGAATCGCGAATGCCGGCATCCGTCGCAGGATCCAGGCGATGTTGTTCGCGAGGATGTCACGCTCGCCGCCGAAGATCCAGGTCGGCCTGACGATCGCGTACGGTAACCCGACCTCGGCCAGCGATCGCTCGACCAGCGCCTTGCCGCGGTAGTACGGGAGCGGCGACTCGATCGAGGGGTTCGCGATGCTGATGTGCACGATGCGCTGCACCCCGGCGCGCCGCGCCGCGCTGAAGAGGGTCCGGGAGTTCTCGACGGCGTTGGCGAACGTCGTCTGCCCGTGATCGAACCGGACCCAGTAGGTGTTGTAGAGCGTGCTCACGCCGTCGAGGCTGCGGGCGAGGGCGACCGGATCGTCGAACCGGTATGCGACGGCATCGACTCGCGCTCTCAGCGGATGATCGCGCTGCGGATGGAACGTCAGCGTCCTCACTGCCCGGCCGGAGTCCAGCAGCCGCTCCGCGATGTGCGCCCCCGAGTAGCTGAATGCGCCGGTCACGAGATCCAACCCTGAGCCCTGCATCATCGGCCTGGAGCCTGTCGTGCGATGAGAAGCGTGCCGGCCAGCGGCGCGTAGCGAACCCCCAGGTCGAGCAGCGACTCGGCCCGGGCATGGTCTCCGTCGAGCTGGCTGAGCAGATCGATCCCGAGATACAGCGCGACGATCGCAAACGCCACGTCCCGTGCCGGGATCAACGGCTCGAGCAGCGAACCGGACAGGAGCACGCCCAGCTTGCGCTCAACCATCTCCATCCACGGCTGCAGGCGCGAAGCCACCTCGCGCCCCAGCTCGGGATCCGAGACGCCGCCGGCGACCATCTCGCCGAGGACGGTGACGTACCCGTTCTGGAGGTCCTCGGCGTAGATCTCACGGGCTAGGACGGCCAGCTCCGAGATCGTCTGAGCCCGTTCGAACACCGGCCCGTAGGACGCCATCCGGCGGGCGCTGACGGTGTCGAGCGCCGCCAGCAGGAGGTTGCGGACGCTCCCGAAGTGGTAGAAGATCAGCGCCTGGTTGAACCCCCCCGCGCGGGCTATCTGGCGCGCGCTCGCACCCGCGAACCCGTGGGATCTCAACGTCTCCAGGGCCGCGTCGACGATCCTCGGCTTCGTTGCGCCCGGCCCCTCGTCCGTGTCCGCACGCTGCTGCTCGATCGGTTCCATGGCGATGAGTTTAGCACTCGCTCAAAGCGATCGCTCAAAGACCGTGATCGTGCGGTTCGCCGACTGGCTTGTTCATCATGCGCAGCATCGAGAGGCCGCCGCCGTTGTGGAAGTAGCGAATGATCAGCACAGCGGCGAGCGTGAGGAAGATGATGTTCAGCACGGTCGTGTAGTTGAGGCTGATGCTCGCCTCGGTGACCTTGGCGTGCCGTGGGCCGGTCGGGACGAGGCCGACCGCCGTGAAGATGAGGTCGACGATCAGCCCGGCTGCGGCCATCGTCGCGTAGAACGTGATGAGCAGGAAGGCGGCGACCCGGCGCCCGTAGTACTTGCGGTAGATGTTGAGGATCGGGAGGATGATGAGGTCGGCGAAGATGAACGCGAGTACGCCGCCGAAGCTGATTCCTCCGTTCCACAGCACGGCGGCGAGCGGGACGTTGCCGATCGAGCACACGAAGGAGATGATCGCGACCAGCGGTCCGATGACCGGGCCCCAGATGGTGGAGAGCGCGCCGTGGTGTTGGAGGAAGAGGCCCTGCCAGAAGGCGTCGGGGACCCACGCGGCGAGCGCGCCGGCGATCAGCAGGCCGCCGAAGATGTCCATCCAGACGGCCGCCCAGTCCATCACGAAGTAGTTGCTGGTCGCGGTGAGCCCACGGGGGGACCGCAGCCGCTGCCAGATCGACCCGGTGTCGGAGACGCTCATGTCCATCTCGGCGTGTCCTTCCATCCGCCCGAGGGCGCCCCGGTCAGCGTGCGCCCGTGCCTCTTGCACCATCGTTGGTTTCAGCCGGCGGCGGAACAGCAGCGCCATCAAAACGATCATGATCGGCCCGCCGAGGAACTCGCCGGCGGTGAACTGCCAGCCGATCAGGACCGCGAGGATGATGCCGAGCTCGATGACGAGGTTGGTGGAGGCGAACTGGAACGCCATCGCGGCGGTGAAGTTCGCGCCGCGTCGAAACAGTGAGCGCGCGAGCGCCACCGAGGCGTAGGAGCAGGACGAGGAGGCGGCGCCCAATCCCGCCGCCACAGTCAGCGTGCGGGGCGAGTCGTCCGGCAGCAGCTCGCGCATCTGGCGCTTGCTGACCACCGCCTGGACGGTCCCGGAGAGCGCGAACCCGAGGATCAGCGCCCACAGGATCTCCCAGAACATGCCGAAGGAGAACGAGAGCGCGTCTCCGAGCTTGGAGAGCGCCGCGGCGGCGAACGGGACCGCGCTCACGCGACCTCCCTCGCGATCAGCGCGCGCGGGTGAAGCGGTGGACGGCGTCGAGCAGCTCGCGGCTCTTCTCCGCGGCGACCTGCTCGTCGCCCGAGGCGAGCGCGCCGGCGACGCAGTGGTTGACGTGCTCTTCGAGGATCTTGAAGGCGACCGACTCCAGCGCGGTCGCGACCGCCGAGATCTGAGTGATGATGTCGATGCAGTAGCGGTCGTCGCCCAGCATCTTCTCGATCCCGCGCACCTGTCCCTCGATCCGGTGCAGGCGCTTGATGAGCGCGTCCTTGTCCGCGGTGTAGCCGTAGACGGGTTTGGTGGTCTCGGTCACGGTGCCTCCCTTTGCGATTGAAAGCGCCTGAGCCTGAGCGAGTTGCCGACTACGAAGACGCTCGAGAACGACATCGCCGCGGCGGCGATGATCGGGTCCAGCAGCCCGGACATCGCCAGCGGAATCGCGGCGAGGTTGTAGGCACACGCCCAGAACAGGTTGCCCTTGATCGTCGCGAGCGTGCGCCGAGCGAGGCCGATCGCGTCGGATGCGGCGCGCAGATCGCCCGAGACGAGCGTCAGGTCGGAGGCCTCGATCGCAACGTCGGTGCCGGTGCCGATCGCGAGCCCGAGGTCGGCCTGGGCGAGCGCCGGGGCGTCGTTGACGCCGTCGCCGACCATCGCCACGACTTCGCCGGCTTCCTGCAGACGGATGATCTCAGCGGCTTTGCCGTCGGGGAGCACCCCGGCCAGCACACGATCGATACCGACGAGCCGCGCGACGGTGCTCGCGGCGCGCTCATTGTCCCCGGTCAGCAGCATGGGCTGCAGGCCGAGCACCTTGAGCTCTGAGATAGCTTGCCGGCTGGTCGGCTTGATCCGATCCGCAACCGCAACCAAGCCAACGACCGAGCCGTCGGACGCGACCACCACGAGCGTGGCGCCGCTGTCCTCGAGCTGGCCGGCGGCTCCGGTCAGCTCGCACGGGAGCTCGATGCCCCACTCGGCCACGAAAGCCGCGCGGCCGACGAGCACGTCGTGGCCGCCCACTCGCGCCTGGACACCGAGACCCGCGCGGTTTGTGAACCGCTCGGCGCTAGCCGGCGCTCCGAGCCTCCGGCGGCCGTGCGCGGCGATCGCGCGCCCGATCGGGTGCTCGCTGGCGTCCTCGGCGCCCGCCGCCAGCGCCAGCAGCTCCTCCTCCGCCACTCCGGCGGCGGGGACGAGCGCGGTGACCTCCATCCGGCCCTCGGTCACGGTGCCGGTCTTGTCGACCACGATCGTCGTGACCCGGTGGGTGCGCTCGAGGATCTCCGGGCCCTTGATCAGGATCCCGAGCTGGGCCCCGCGGCCGGTGCCGACCATCAGCGCCGTCGGGGTCGCTAGCCCGAGCGCGCACGGGCAGGCGATGATCAGGACCGCGACCGCAGCCGTGAACGCCTGCGCAGCGGTCCCGCCGAACGCGAGCCAGCCCGCGAGGGTGAGCAGCGCAAGCGCGAGCACGATCGGTACGAACACGCCCGCGACGCGGTCGGCGAGGCGCTGCGCGTCCGCCTTGCCCGATTGCGCCTGCGCGACCAGCCTCGCGATCTGCGACAGTGCGGTGTCCGCGCCGACCCGTGTCGCGCGGACGACCAGACGCCCGGACGCGTTGATCGTCGCTCCCGCGACCGGGTCACCGGCGCAGACCTCGACGGGCACCGACTCACCCGTCAGCATCGACGCGTCGACCGCGGAAGCTCCGCTCTCAACGACGCCGTCGGTGGCGACCTTCTCGCCGGGCCGCACGACGAACAAATCGCCGACATGTAGCTGCTGCACCGCCACGAGCGTCTCCTCGCCGTCGCGCAGCAGCGTGGCTTCTGTGGCACCGAGCTCGAGCAGCCTTCGGATCGCCTCGCCGGAGCGCCGCTTGGCCCGCGCCTCCACATAGCGCCCGAGCAGGACCAACGCGGTGATCACACCTGCCGTCTCGAAATAGGTGTCCTCGCCCCGCCCGGCGAGCAACACGACGGTCGACCAGCCCCACGCGGCCAGCGTTCCGACCGAGATCAGCGTGTCCATCGTCGCGACCAGATGCCGCGCGTTCAGCGCTGCCGCTCGGTGAAACAGCCAGCCCGACCAGAACACGACCGGCGTCGCCAACGCCAGCGATGCCCACTCCCAGCCGGAGAACTGCAACGCCGACACCGTCGCCAGCAGCGCTAGCGGCACGGACAGCACCACCGCCACAAGGAGTCGCAGCCGGTACCGCCGAGCCGGGTCCTCCTCGCCCAGCGCCTCCCGCGGCAACGAGGCGTGGTAGCCGACGGCCTCCACGGTGGCGATCAGATCCTCCAGCGACACCTGCGCCGGGTCGAACCTCACCGCCGCGTGCTCGCTGGCGTAGTTGACCGAGGCGCTGACCCCCTCCAGCCGGTTCAAGCGCTGTTCGACGCGCGACGCGCACGACGCGCACGTCATCCCCGCGATCGCGAGCTCAACCCGCTCGCTCGGTCGTTCGGTGGCCGTGGTCACTACCCCGCCTCGTCGATCGCCGCGCGCTGCGCCGCATCGTCAGTTTTCCACACTATACCCACGGAGGGTATCAAATACCCACCGGGAGTATATACCGGGGGCCGGGATATGGCCGATCATCCCGAAGCGCCCGATTGCACCCGAGCCAGACCGGCCGCCCACCCGGATGTCCGTGAAAATAATGGAGGTCAAACGTGAAGACCTCTGAGCGAGCTCCGGGGGTGGGACTCGAACCCACAACCCTTCGGTTAACAGCCGAATGCTCTGCCGATTGAGCTACCCCGGATCAGTGTGTATCGAATTATTCGAATTTTGTTCAGCGGTGACCGCCGCCCCCAACTGTACCGGGAGCGATCTCAGGCCGTTCTGCACCATCGCCCTCCGGCGCCGAGCCGCCTTACTCACAGCGGCTCGTCGAGCCGGACCCCGAGCGCCCGGATCGACTCCAGGATGTCCTGGCGCTCGCGCGCGAGCGTGCCGATCCCCGGCGTGCGCTCCGCGCGTGCGCGGCTGATCGCGCGGTCGAGGCGGGCATGCTCGAGCAGCAGCCGCGCGTGCTCGAGCGCGGCGGGTGGCTGCTGGCCGCCGCGCTCGGCGCGGCTAGCGAGGTCCCTGAGCACCTCTGCCAGCACCGCATCATCGGGTGGCAGGTCGTGCAGCGGCTCGGCGCAGCGACCGGCGAGGTGGCGCGCGGCCCGGCGCAGCACCTCGCTGGTGAGCAGGCCGGCGGGGTCGATCGCCGCGAGCATCGCGTCGCCCTGCTGCGGCAGGGCGAGACACAGCGCCAGGAACGAGCGCTCAGCGCGCACGCCCTGGTCGGCGGCGCTCACCAAGGGCTCCGCCCCGCTGGGCGGAGCCGGACCGGCGTGACCGTGCGGGCCTGTCGCCGCGCGCGAGGATCCGGGTGCGCCGGCGCGCGCAGCGGCGTCCGCGAGCGTGCTCGCCAGGCGCGCTTCGGAGAGCTCGAGCGCGCCTGCGATCCGCCGCATCAGCTCGTCGCGCAGGACGCTTGGGCGCAGCGGCGCCAGCAGCGGCGCGAGCTCGGCCAGCATCCGGTCCTTGCCCTCGGCGCTGCCGAGCTCACCGCGATCGAGGACGCGCTGCACGGCGAAGACGACGAACGGCACCGACGCGTCCGCGCGCTCGCGCATCTTGTCGGGCCCCTCAGCGCCGATCACCTCGGCGGGATCGGCGCCGGGCGGCAGCGGCACGACCCGCAGCTCGAGACCCGAGCCGCCGGCGAGCTCGGCCGCCCTCATCATCGCCTGCTGGCCGGCGCCGTCCGCGTCGAGGCACAGCTCGAGCACGCCGCAGACGCGCTGCAGCTCGTGCACCTGTTCCTCGGTGAGCGACGTCCCCATGATCCCGACCGTGTTGCCCATACCGGCCTGATGCATCGCGATTACGTCGGTGTAGCCCTCGACGAGGATGATGCGACCCGCCCGGGCGGCGCTCGAGCGCCCGAGATCGATCCCGTAGAGGACCTCGCGCTTGTGATAGAGCTCCCCGTCCGGAGTGTTGATGTACTTCGGGCCGCGCCCCTCGCCCATCGTCCGCGCACCGAAGCCACGTACGCGCCCGCGCGAATCAGCGGTCGGGAACATGATCTGCCCGCGGAAGAAGTCGTAGACCTGTCCCGGTCGCGAGTGCGAGCGCCGCGCGAGCCCGGCGGCGAGCAGCTCCTCGTCCCCGTAGCCGGCGCTGCGGGAGGCGAGCAGCATCCGGTCCCAGGCGCTGGGCGCGTAGCCGACGCGGAACTCCCGCAGCGCCTGCTCGCCGAAGCCGCGCCCGGCCAGGTACTCGCGCGCCGCCTGCGCCTCGCGGGCATCCCACAGGTAACGCGCGTAGAAGGCGGCTGCGCGCGACATCAGCGCGTGGAGGCGCTCGCGCCGCTCGCGCGCCGCCGCCGCGCTGGGATCCTCCTCCTCGGACTGCAGCGTCACGCCGAAACGATCGGCGAGCGACTCGATCGCGCCCTTGAAGTCGACGCCCTCGGTCTGCATGACGAAGTCGAACGGATCGCCGGACTCCGAGCAGCCGAAGCAGTGGTAGTGCTTCTCGTCGGGCCTGACATGGAAGGACGGGGTGCGCTCGTCGTGAAACGGGCAGCATCCGAAGTAGCTGTTGACCCCGGCGCGGCGCAACTCGACCTTCGACTCCACCAGCGCCACCATGTCGACCGCGTCGCGGACGCGGTCCACGGAATCGGCCGTGTAGCGGCTCACCTGGCGAACGCCGACGGGATGCTGAGCGCCTCGAACTGCGCGATCGCGAAGCGGTCGGTCATGCCGGCGATGTGGTCGGCGACGCGCCGGCCGAGCTCGCCGTCGGGGATCGAGATCGGGATCCGCTGCGGATGCTCGCAGTAGTGCTCGAACAGGGCGCGGATCACGCGGTCGACCTTGGCGTGCTCGCTCGTCGCCTCCGCGGCGAGGTAGACGCGCTCGAACATGAATGCGCGCAGCGCCGCCATCGCGCCGCCCACCTCCTCGCCCTGCACGATCTGACGAGCTCGGTCGGAGTGCTCGACGAGATCGTGCACGAGCATGTCGATCCGCTGGCGGCCACTGTCGCCGAGCACCCGGATCGGGACGCGTGGCAGGTCTCCCGGCGTGATCACCCCGGCGCGGACCGCGTCGTCGATGTCGTGGTTGATGTACGCGATGCGGTCGACGAGGCGCACGATCCGCCCCTCGAGCGTCGCCGGCTCTACCGCCCGGCCGGAATGCCCGCGGATCCCGTCCCGGACCGGCTCCGTGAGATTCAGCCCCTCGCCATCGCGTTCGAGCACCTCCACGATCCGGACGGAGTGCTCGTTGTGCAGGAAATGCATGCCGAAGCGCTCCGACAGGCAGTTGTCGAGCACCTCCTCGCCGATGTGTCCGAACGGCGGGTGCCCGAGATCGTGGCCGAGCGAGATCGCCTCGACGAGATCCTCGTTGAGCGCGAGCGCGCGCGCGACCGTGCGCGAGACCTGCGTCACTTCGAGCGTGTGCGTGAGGCGCGTGCGGTAGTGATCGCCACGTGGCGCGATGAACACCTGCGTCTTGTGGTTCAGGCGCCGGAACGCCTTGCTGTGCACGATCCGATCGCGGTCGCGCTGAAACGGCGTGCGCAGGCCGCACTCGCTGTCCGCTCGCTCACGGCGGACGGGATACGAGGGTGTGGCGAGTTGCGAGAGCTCCCGCGCCTCCCGCTCGCGAACGCGTTGCGCGAAGCGTTCGGCGACCGGGCCGCTCGGATGCGCTCCAGCGGTCCTTCGCAGGGCGCTGGAATCGTCGTCGATGCCGGGGACGGTTTCGCTCACTGCGCCGATTCTGCCAGCGCCACGGGTCGCAGGCGAACATTCGCGTGTTGCTCGGCGGTCTCGATGATCGCCCGCTCGGCCTGCAGCAGCGCCCGCTTCGGTGCCTGCGGGGCGCGTGCGAGCGGCTGTCCGAGCGCCTCGACGAGGAACCGGTATGCGTCCTCGTCCAGCGCGAACGCCGCCGCTTCGCAGGCACTGCAGACGACGCCGCCCGCCGACGGCGAAAAGCCTCTGAGGTGCTCGCGCTCACCGCAGCTCACGCACGATCCCAGCTGCGGGACGATCCCGGCTGCGAGCAGCAGCTTGAGGCGGAACGCGAGCGCGTTGGCGGTGCCGGCGTGGCCTCCATCACCGGCCAGCAGCGTCAGCTCCGTGGCGAGCAGCGCGAACACCTCGGGATGCGGCTGGTCGGTCTCGAACAGGCGCGCAACCGCGTCGCAGGCGCGCGCGGCGCCGTCGAGCGCTGCGGCGCTCTCGCGCAACCCCGGGCGCGCGTCCAGCGTGTCCACGCCGGTGACCGTGTATAGCTCCGTGCGACCCTCGTGCAGCGCCACGCGCACCTGCATGAACGGCTCCAGCCGCGCACCGAAGCGGCTGCGGGTGCGACGGGCGCCCTTCGCGATCGCGGATAGGCGGCCGTGGTCGAGCGTATACAGATGCAGGATCCGGTCGGCCTCGCCGTAGCGGATCGAGCGCAACACGATCGCATCCGTCCTCAGCGGTGGAGCCACGCTATCCTTTCTGAAGTTGTGAAGACAGTCACCGTGTACACCACCGACATGTGCCCGTTCTGCGTTGGCGCCAAGAAGCTGCTCGAACGCCGCGGAATTCCCTTCGAGGAGGTCAATCTCGCACGCGACTCGGACGCTCGCACCACTCTCGCGCAGATCACCGGGATGTTCACGTTCCCCCAGATCGTGATCGATGGGAGCTCGATCGGCGGCTTCGACCAGCTGCGGGCGGCCGACCGTGCCGGACAGCTCGACAAGCTGCTCGCCGCCTAAGGGTCCGCGACAGCGGACCCTGAACTGATCGCACCGAACGGTGACGAATGTGCCGGCGCCTCTCGGGCCGGCTGCTCAACGTGCCTCTCAGAAAACTGAAGGTGACCATCATTTGAGTGCTACTCTCATGTTATGGCACTCGACGGTCACGCCTCCCCCGAGCGGGATCCCAGGAGATGGTGGGCGCTCGGGGCTCTGACGCTCGCGGTTCTGGCGGTCAGCCTCGACGGCACCGTCCTGAGCGTCGCGCTCCCGACTCTCGCCGGAGCGCTGCACGCCTCGGAGTCCCAGCTGCAATGGTTCTCCTCGGGCTACCTGCTGGTGCTCGGCGCGTCGATGCTGCCGGCAGGCGCGTTCGGGGACCGCTACGGCCGTAAGCGCACGCTGCTCGCCGCCCTCGGCCTGTTCGGCGCAGGCTCGGCGGCCTGTGCCGCCGCACCGTCGGCCGGCGCCTTCATCGCCGCCCGCGTCGTGCTGGGCATCGCCGGCGCCGGCGTGATCGTGATGGCGCTCTCGTCGCTGACGGTTCTGTTCGACGAGGACGAGCGACCCAAGGCGGTGGGCGTGTGGGCGGCCGCGAACTTCGTCGCGCTCCCGATCGGCCCGATCCTCGGCGGCTGGCTGCTGTCGCACGCCTGGTGGGGCTGGGTGTTCCTGCTGAACGTTCCCGTCGCCGGGGTGGGCATGCTCGTCGGCTGGCGCCTGCTGCCGGAGTCCCGCTCGCCGTTGCGCGCCGGCTTCGACCCACTCGGAATGCTCACCAGTGTCGCCGGGATCGCGATCCTGACCTACGGCCTGATCCATGCAGGCCAGCACGGCTGGAGCGACCCCGTCGCGCTGACGGCGATCGCCGCCGGCCTCACCGTCATCGCTGGTTTCTTCGGTTGGGAGAGCCACCGCAGGACACTGCCCGACCGCGCTTCGCTCGTCGACCTCGACCTGTTCGAATCGCCCTCCTACACCTGGGGCGTGATCCTGGCGGCGGTCGCTGTCGTCGCGATGATCGGCGTGCTGTTCACGATGCCGCAGTACTTCCAGGGCGTCGCGGGGACGGGCGCGATGGGCGCCGGGCTGCGGCTGCTGCCGCTCATCGGGGGGCTCGTGCTCGCGGCGCTGCCGGCGGATCGGATCGCGCGAGCGGTCGGGAGCAAGGCCGCGGTCGCGCTCGGCTTCGCCATCCTCGCCGGAGGCCTCGCGCTCGGGGCCGCGACAACCGTGCATTCCGGCGGTGGCTTCGTTGCTGCTTGGATGGCACTCGTGGGGATCGGGATGGGACTCGCGATGGCGACGACCACCTCCGTGGCGCTCGCAACACTCTCGCAGGAACGCAGCAGCGTGGGATCGGCGGTCCTGCAGGCGCTCAACAAGACGGCCGCGCCGCTGGGGACGGCGATGCTCGGCAGCGTGCTGAGCGCCGGCTACCTCGCGCGCGTCGACACGGCGGGCCTCCCACCGGCGCTCGCCGCCGTCGTTCGCCAGAGCATCTTCGGCGCGGCGTCGGTCGCGCGGCGGGCGCACTCGGCGTCGCTGCTGGGCTCTGCTCACGCCGCGTTCGTCCACGGGATGGACGCCGCGCTCCTCGCGTCGGCCGGCGTCGCACTCGCCGGCGCGATTCTTGCCACGATGTTCCTGCCGGCCATCAGGCCGCCGGCAGCCCCATCTGGCCACCGCCGCGCACCAGAGCATGCCAACCCCGCCAACCTCGAGATCGCAATCGGCGCCCCACAGTGATGCACCCCGGCCCGGCCTGCGCGAGCGCAAGAAGGCACGCACGCGCGCGGACATCCAGGCGCACGCGCTGGCGCTGTTCTCTGCGCAGGGCTACGAGGCGACCACCGTGCACCAGATCGCCGACGCTGCGGACGTGTCGGAGAGCACGTTCTTTCGGTACTTCCCGATGAAGGCCGACGTCGTCATGTGGGACGACTTCGACCCGCTGATCATCGCGGCGTTCCGCCGCCAGCCACCTGAGCTCGATGCGATCTCGGCGCTGCGCGCTGCGATGCGCGATGCCTTCGCGCAGCTCACGCGCGAGCAGCTCGATGAGCAGCGCGAGCGGACGGCGCTCGTGTTCACCGTCGCCGAACTGCGGGCGCGGATGCTCGACCAGCTCATCGTGGCCATGCAGCTGCTTACTGAGCTCGTCGCCGAACGGACGGGACGATCGCATGAGGACCTCGAGGTGCGAACGTTCGCCGGTGCGGTGATCGGCGCGATCCTCGCAGCCTCGATCGTGGTGATCGATGACCCCGGCACCGGCTTCGTCGACGTTCTCGACGACGCCCTGGCGACACTCCAGGCGGGCCTGTCCCTGAGCAGCGCGGCGCCCTGACGCTTTAGGGTGCCCTCGGGCTCACGAGCGGCGGGGTTGGCGGGATCAGCCGCCGGCGCGCCGCGCCCGCGGGCGCGGCTGGCAGTGCTCGCACACATAGGTCCCCCGCCCGCCGACGACGAGCTTTTTGATCGGACGCCCGCATACCGGGCACGGCTCGCCCTCGCGACGGTGCACCAGGAACGCGTCCTGGAAGCTGCCGCGCGCGCCGTCGACGTGGCGGAAGTCGTCGATCGAAGCTCCCTTCGCGTCGATCCCGGCGCGCAAGGCCGTCTCGATCGCGGCGTGCAGCCGCTGCCATTGCGGTTGGGTCAGGCGGCCGGCTGGCCGCAACGGGTGGATCCCGGCGCGGTGCAGCGCCTCGTCGGCATAGATGTTGCCAACGCCGGCGATCCGCCGCTGGTCGAGCAGGAAGGACTTGATCGGAGCTGTGCGCCCGCGGGCGACAGCCCGCAGGTGGGCGGCCGTGAACGCCTCGGTGAACGGCTCGACGCCGAGACGTTCCGCCAGGTAGACCCGCAGCGCCTCCGGACCGTGGACCAGGTGTGCGGTGCCGAAGCGACGCGGGTCGACGTACACGAGGCGGTGTCCTGCGCTGAGGGCGAACCGCACGCGTGTGTGCGGCGGCTCAGCGGGCGGATCGTACAGCAGCGCCCCTGTCATCCGGAGGTGCACGAGCAGGAAGCGCTCACCCGAAAGCTCCCAGATCATGTACTTGCCGGCACGCCTCAGGCGCTCAACGCGAGCACCCGTGAGCTCCGCCCCCAGCACACCCGGGGCCAGGGGGCGCGACCAGCGAGGGTCGAGGATCTCGACCGATTCGATGCTCGCGCCCTCCAGATGCGGCGCCAGCTGGCGGCGGATCGTCTCAACCTCGGGCAGCTCTGGCACGTCAGCTCACGCGCCGCGGCATGTTCACGCCACGATTCGGGGACAGCGGTCCATGCGCGCGCTCAGACAAACGACTTTCCTGGTAGAGCCGGTGCGTCGGCGCCTGTCAACCACGTCAGCACGCTCGCGCCGACGTCCGCCATTGGCCCGTCGTGGCGGCGTGAGCGGTGCCCCGCGAAGGAGGCAAGCAGCGGCGCGTATTCACGCGTGTGATCGGTGTGCGGAGCGGTGACGTCGCAGCCGTGGTCGGCGGTCAGTACGAGCATGTCCCCTTCGCCGAGCTGCGCCAGCCAGCGCTCGACGTGGGCGTCGATCTCGCCCAGCGCTCGCGCGAACCCCTGCGCGTCGTGGCGGTGCCCGTAAACCTGGTCGGTGTCGATCAGGTTGGTGAACACGAGGCCGTGCTCGAACGTGTCGACCAGCTCGCCAGTGGCCTGGAGTGCGACCTCGTTGCTGGCGCCGGGGTGCTGCACATCGATCCCCACCCCCGCGAACAGCTGGCCGACCTTGCCGACGCTGTGGACCGGCACGCCGGCCTCACGCAGTTCCTCGAGATATGAGCGCGACGGCGGCGCAAGCGACAGGTCCCGTCTTCGGTTGGTCCGCTCGAACTGGCCGTTGGCGCCACGGAACGGTCTGGCGATCACCCGTCCGACCGCGTTCTCGCCGGTCATCTGCGCGCGCACCCTCGCACAGATCTCGTGGAGCTCCTCGGTCGGGACGACGTCCTCGTGGGCGGCGATCTGCAACACGGAGTCCTGGCTCGTGTAGAGGATCAGCGCGCCGCCGCGCACGTGCTCGGAGCCGAAGTCCTCGATCGCGTCGAGGCCGTTGTATGGCCGGTTGCAGATCACATCCCGTCCGCTCGCCTGCCTGACAACCTCGACGATCTCCGCCGGGAAGCCGGACGGAAAGGTCGGCTGGCGCTGCGTGCAGCCGACGCCCATCAGAGCCCAGTGGCCGGTGCCGGAATCCTTGCCGTAGCCGATCGCGTGGAGCCTTCCGTGCAGGACCGGCTCGCGCGCGGGCGGGACGCCCTGCAGCTCGATGATCGAGCCGAGGCCGAGACGCTGCAGCGCCGGCAGCGACAGCCCCCCCACCGCGTCCGCCAGATGCGCCAGCGTGTTCGTGCCGGCGTCCCCATAGTCTGCGGCGTCGGGGAGCGCCCCGGCGCCGCAGGCGTCGAGCACCACCACGAACGCTCGCCTCACGCCGAGCAAGCCCGGATCAACAGCACGCCCCGATTCTGGCACGTCGCAGGTGGCGTCTGGCCCGTGTGGCAGTGTCGCCTACACGGTGTCCTGCAGGCCCGGCGCGCCGACATGCGCGCGAGGATGCGCGTCGAAGTACGCATCGCGCAGCCGGTCGGCCGACAGGTGGGTGTAGATCTGCGTCGTGGCAATGTCGGCATGCCCCAGCATCTCCTGCAGTGAGCGCAGATCGCAGCCGCCGGCCAACAGGTGCGTCGCGAACGTGTGACGCAGCGTGTGCGGACTCATGCGGTCATCGAAGCCCGCGCTGCGCGCGTGCTGCTGGACGATCTTGTACAGCCCCTGACGCGAGAGGCCGCTGCCGCGCATGTTGAGGAACACGCACCCCTCGTCGCGCAGCCCGACGAGACGCGGGCGGGCTCGCTCCAGATAGGCGCGCAGCGTCTCGATGGCCTTGCTCCCGATCGGCACGATGCGCTCCTTGGACCCCTTCCCGCGCGCGACCAGGATCCCGGCCTCCAGGTCGAGGTCGGAGAGTTGCAGCCCGATCGCCTCGGACGCTCTCAGTCCGCAGGCGTACATCGTCTCCAGCAGCGCCCGGTCGCGTAGCGCAGCGAGGCTGCTCCCCTGCGGCTGGGAGAGCAGCAGGTTGACCTCATCGCGCGTCAGGACCGTGGGCAGCCGCCCACCGGGCCGCGGCGGGCGCAGCTCGGAGGTCGGGTCGGACTGCAGGATCTGCTCGCGGCGAAGGTGGCGGTAGAACGACCGCAGGCAGGCGACCTTGCGCCGCAGCGTCGCCGGCGCGGCAGCCCGCCGGTCACCGGCGCCGCTCGCGAGCTCCGCCACGAACGCCGCCAGATCCGCCGGCGCGGCGCGCAGGACATCCACCCCTCGGCCGTGCAGGAAAACGCCGAGCTGCTGCAGGTCGGAGCGGTAGGCCTCGAGCGTGTTGCGCGAGAGGCCGCGCTCGAGCTCCAGGTAGGCGAGAAAGTCGAGTGTCAGCTCGGTGATCGCCGACGCGGGGGCTGGAGGCGTGACGGCTGTTGGGACACTGCCCATACGAGCGCTATTCGCCCTCGCTGGCGGCGCTCCTCCCTGCAACCGAGGCGCTCGCCCCCACGACCCCCGGCGCCACGTCGGCGTGGCCGCCGATCTGAGGGTTGGTCAGCTCGGCGCGGAGACCCCTATAACGGGGATTTCGCGGCCTCGGTCGGCGGCGGGGGACCGTTACCATGGAACTGGAATTCGTCGAAGAAGTATGGGTCGTAGGGAACGACGAACACTCGGGTGAGCCACGGGTCGGGGAGCTGGTTCGCAAAGATCGGCTGCGAGGATTGTGAGTTGTACGCCCTGAAGACGAACAGCATGAACGGCTCAACTCCCGGCGTGTTCGTCACATCCGGGCCGCAGACCGCGCCCTGTGAGCAGTACGACACGTCGACGAGCTGCAACTGTATCTCGTTGGCGTGTTTGAAGAGGCCCAACCGTGTTTCGTTCTTGAGCCCCAGACCGAAGGCGCGCAGCAGCCCGTTCTCACCGGCGACCTCGTCCAGGAAGGTCTGGTTCAGCTCGTCAGCGTTGACATCCCCAAGGCCTGCGGGAATCAGCTTGAGGGGGTCGAGGAACAGCGCGCTGATCGCCTGCTCGACTCCGTCCGGAGTACTGAGATCCGCGTATTCGTTTGTCGTCGCCTTCACCTCCTGTGCCGCCTCGGCCGCCAGGATCCCCTCCGCGCAGAGTGGGCATGCGCCCTCGCCTGCGAGCTCGACCAAGCCGACCGCGCCCTTCACGGCAGCGGCGAGCACAGCGTGGTCTCTTTGGCCAATTGCTGTGTCGCCACCGAGGATGCCCTCGAAGTTCGCCGGATTCTCGGCCCAATCCTCCAGGACCTGGACCTGCGCCGCGCTGAAGAACGCCAGCGGGCTCGTGTAGACGAAGTTCGGCGCAACCGTGAGCAGCTTGGGCTTTGCGGTTCCATGCAGCTGTCCGCCGGAGGCACTCGGGCACGAGGTCTCGCTATCACAGGGCGCGATTGCCGTTGCCGTGAACGTGACGGACTGCTTGCGGACCACGCCGGGCGCCCAGTAGAGGAACTGCGCCACACCGAGCCCGCCGGGTGCGGTAGTTCCGGTTGCCACCGTGAGGGCATCCGCGTTGCACGACGATGCGATGTTCTCGTCGCACAAGTGGCCGTCGCCCGAGCCGAATCCGTCGCGATAGCTCGCGATCGAGTTGGCGGGGAATCGTGTGACGGAGAGGGTGACATTGGCGCCCGGCACGAGCTTCCCCTTCGTGGTCGTCACCTTGACCTCGACGTTGACGCACCCCTGCAGGCAGTGTTCCTCGGTGGTCTTCCCGAAGATGACGGAGGACACCGGCGCCATGAACGCCGGAACGGCGGGCGGCGGCGTGCGCCGCCATCCGATGCCTGCCGTCGCGCTGCGCTGGACCGTGATCTCCACGTGCAGGCAACCGGATCCGGAGTTGCCGGCCACGGCGGCGCCTGCGATGTCGCCCGCCTGCCCGCCGGTGCCGCAGCTCAGCGTGAAGTTCACGTTCTTGATGTCGTGGTCGATGAACAGCTGCTGCTGCACGGGCGCCGCCGTCTCTCCGGAGGGCGCGACGACCGAGATCGTGCAGTTTCCCCGGTCCAGTACGAAGTTGTAGTCGCCGCTGGCATCGGTCGTGGTCGTGCCGCCACTGGGGCAGGCCGCCTTCAGCTTGACGCCCGGGAGGCCCTGACCGCCCGCTCCTGCCGCAGTGACGGTGCCGCTCACCTCGAATCGGTGGTCGAGCACGTAGATCAGGCCGCACGACGACCAGGCACCGAATGGGGAGCTACCAGCGATGCAGGCCTGCTCCCAAAAGCCGGTGGTCGGAACCTGCGCCAGCACCACGCACCGCGATGCGTTCGGTCCGCACCCCGAGACCGTCTTTCCGATCCCGAAGAAATCCCAGGAGTAGGACACCTCGCTGGCCGGCCCGCCGCATGCGTCGGTTCTCGGCCCGGCGGTCGCCGTGATCTTCTGCCCGACCTCGACCACCGTCGGGCCGGCCGACAGAGAAAGCTGCGCGCAGCGAGAGTTGAACGCCCCGCTCGGGAACGAGATACCTGGGTACGGGGGAAGCGACTCGGCGCACGCCTGGCCGACCAGAGCGAGGCTCACCGCCAGCACGAGGACCGCTCCGCAGATCAACCTTGCTGGGTGCGTTTTGTTGCACATCCGACGTGTCATCTCCCGGATCCTTTCCTCAAATCACCGATCGGGCCGTTCCCATCGTTTCATAGCAGGCCGGGCCGCTTCGACCGGGCGCCACATGATGCCGGCATCATGAGAGGAGGGCGTCACAGCAGCGTCACAGTGCCGGCGGGGGCGAGCCCGACTACGGAACTGCTGATCGGTTCCTCTTCAGCTCAGAAGCGCAGTGTCACCTGATGGCTCGTCACCGTCGTGCTGTCCTTCAGCGTCACGTTGATCCAGACCTTCACGCTCCGATGGTGGCGTGCGAGCGTCTTGCCCGCCTGTGAGAACTGCGTCTTGATCGCCTTCTGGGCGCCCGCGGCGAGCGAGAACGTGGCCGACGCATAGGTGGTGACCGTGGCCCTGCCCGACGCCGCCGCGTGGGCGCCTTTCGCTTCGGCGCTCTGGATGCTCACAGTCCCGTCACAGGTCGCGCCGCCGGCGCCGCAGGCGAGGTTGACGAGCGCGTTGTTGCCGGAGATGCGTGCGAGCGTGCCGCCCGCCGGGAACCTCAGCTCGGGAGCGAGCACGTCCTTGGGGGTCGGCGTGGGCGTCGGGGTCGGTGTGGGCGTCGGGTTGGGGTCGGGGTCGGAGTGGGGGTCGGCGTCGGGGCGGGAGCGACCGTATACAGACCGGTGTCGGGGTTGGGGGAGGAATCGACCTCGACCGGCAGGTTGACCGGCTCAGTGCTGATCGCATTGGCGGCGGGCGTGAACACGGCGCTCTCGCCGACGTCCGTGCAGCAGCTGATGCTGAAGTGGACCTCCGGCGTGCCGACGTCTTCGGGTTGGAACTCCGCCTGCATGATCACCACCTGCATCGGACCGGTGATCGCGCCGACCTTGATCATCACCTGGGTGATCGTGCCCTCGCCGCTGGGGGGAAACTGGCCGCCGAGGCTGTTGAGCGGATCGCTCGAGGTCCACCGCTGGCGCGGGCCTCTCCGGGTGATCCCGGAGGGCGTTCCGGGAGATCACGTCTAGCCGCGCGCGACTGCATCGCCGACAATCACCACCATGAGCTCCCAGAACCCACCGGCTCCGGCCGTGCAGCTGCGGCGCTCCGACGACGGCCGCTGGCTCTGCGGAGTCTGCGCCGGACTGGCGCCGGTCATGCGCATCAACGCCCATTGGGTGCGCCTTGCCTTCGGCGGGCTTGCCCTGCTCGGTGGCGTGGGGATCGCCCTGTACCTCGCTTGCTGGCTGATCATCCCCGCCGAGGGGGATGGCACCGAGCCGGAGCAGCCGAGCGAGATCGTCGTGTTCGCGCAGGCCTGTGCGGCCTGCGCGGGACTGCTCGGGCTGGCGGTGTTCGGTGCGGTGGCGACGGTCTTTGGGTTCGGCTGGATCGTGCTGGGACTGGCTGCCGTGATGCTCGCCGGCGCGCTCATCGGCTGGGGACGGCTCGGTCCAGCCTCCGCGCTGCTGCCGGTCGCGGCGTTGACGTTGCCGGCCGTGGCGGTTGCCGCCGGTTCGCTGCGACTGGCGCCGCGCGTCGGCCAGACGGTGACGGCCCCCGCACGCATCGCCCAGGTGCGTGACAGCGTGTACCGCAGCGGGCTGAATACGATGCTGATCGATCTGCGTCGCGTGGATTTTCCCGCGCAGGGAGTCGTGCCGCTGCGGATCGATGCCGGCGTCCGCCGCACGATCGTCGCTCTCCCCCAGCACGCGTGCGTGCGCGTCGTCGTGCACTACGACGTCCACCCCCTCGCGGCCCTCCTCGGCGCGATGTTGACCGGGAGCCACAGCTTTCTGTTCTCGGACCTGGTGCTGTTCGGGCGCGTCGTCTCGACGGGCTCCGAAGGCAGGGCGCTCGGTGCCTCCAGCCTGCCGGGGCCGGTGCTGGCGATCGACTTCTCCTCCCAGGGCGGCAGCCTGTGGGTGCGCGACTATCCGCAATCCGTCGATCCCGACGTCGACCCGAACTGGCCGGGGTTCCAGGTGTTTCCCGAACCCCGCCCCGACACGAAGGGCCTGAACCGCGGCCTCGCCCGCATGGAGATCCGCGCGTGGCACCGGCGGCTCGCGCTCGAGCTCACGAGCAAGCAGACGATCGACACGCTGTTGCGTGGTCCGTGCGCGGCTCCATGAGCAGCGTGTCGATCCTCTCGATGCGCCGGCGGCCGACGCCGAGGCTCGACCGGCACCGGATCTGGACCGGTCTGGCGGGTGCGACGCTGCTCGGCGGTCTCGCGCTCGCGCTCGCGCCGCGCGTCCCGGGAGCGGTGGCCGTGGCCGTCGCGGTCCTCGGCACGCTCGCCGCGAGCGGGCTCATGGCGGCGCCGACCTTCGGCGCGCTGCGGCGCCATCCCGCCCTGATCGCGCTGATCGCGCTGATCGCCCTGGCGGCGCTGTGGGTGCTCTGGGGCGTGAGGCACGCATCGCAGATCCCCTTTTTCCCCCCTCAAGGCGAGTCCTTCCCCTACGCCTCGTTCCCCTCCCCCTCGTATTTCGTGGGACAGAACCTCGGCTGGCCGTGGCGGATCGGAAACCTCGCGCTGCTGCCGATGGCGCTGGCGCTGCTGTGCGCCGGCGGCGGCCTCGTGCTGCTGTCAGATGCCGTCCGCGCCCAACTCGGACTCGGACCCGCCCAGGGAGCGCCGTGGCGGCAGATGACCGCGCCGCCGGGCAGCCGCGAGCAGGTCATCTGGCGCGCGATCCCGGGCGTCCTGCTGATCGGCTGCACGGCGCTGCTGTGCATCGACCTGCTCAATCCATATGTCGCCGGCGACGCGCTGCTCGAGGCGCTGGTCCTGCTCGTGGTCGGGATCTGGACGACAGTGTTCCTCGCGAGCCCCCTGCTGGTCGGCGCGCTGACGCGGATCGACCTCGACAAGGCCGGCCGCGCACGCGAGGAGGAGCGCCAGAGGTTCGCCGCGCACCTGCACGACTCCGTCCTGCAGACGCTCGCGCTCGTGCAGCGCCAGGCGCACGATCCGGCCGCGGTCATCAGGCTCGCGCGGCGCCAGGAGCATGCGCTGCGCGCCTGGATGGCCGGCGAGACGGAGCTCGTCAGCGAGACCCTGACGGCGACGCTGCGCGATGTGGTCGCCGCCGTCGAGGACGAGTACGGGATTACGGTCGAGCTGACCGCGATCGGCGACCGCGGACTCGACGCCGACGGCGAGGCGCTCGTTGCCGCCGCACGCGAGGCGCTGCGCAACGCCGCACGCCACGCGCCGGCCGCGCCTGTGTTCGTGTTCGCCGAGATCACCCGCTCGCGCGTTCAGGTGTTCATCCGTGACGAGGGCCCCGGTTTTGAGCTCGAGGCCGTTGCGCCCGAGCGCCGCGGGATCCGCGATGCGGTGATCGGACGCATGGCGAGCGTGGGCGGGTACGCGGCGATCGACTCGACCCCGGGCGAGGGCACCGAGGTCGTTCTGACGATGCGCCCGCGCGAGAGCGGGCGATGAGCAGCACCGCCGCAGACCGTGTGCGGATCGTCGTGGTCGACGACCATCTGCTGTTCCGCGCGGGCGTCAAGGCCGAGCTCGCCGGGCGCTGCGAGGTCGTGGGCGAGGCGGCGAATCCCGCTGACGCGGTCGCGGTGATCAACGCCGTCACGCCGGACGTCGTCCTGCTGGACGTGCACCTGCCCGACGGCGGCGGCGTCGCCGTCCTGCGCGCGCTGCAGAGCGCCGGTGCCGCACCGGCGGTGCTGGCGCTGTCGGTCTCCGACGCGGCCGACGACGTTGTACCGATGATCCGCGCGGGCGCGCTGGGCTACGTCACCAAGACGATCGGTACCGACGAGCTCGTCGTCGCGGTCAAGCGGGTGGCAGCCGGCGACGCCTACTTCAGCCCGCGGCTCGCCGCGTTCGTCCTGCAGGCGTTCAGCAGTCCGGAGCGACCGCAGCCGGCGGACGCGAGCCTGGAGGGGCTCACACCGCGCGAGCGCGAGGTCCTGCATCACCTTGCGCGCGGCTACTCCTACAAGCGGATCGGCGCGCGCCTCGGGATCAGCGCACGCACGGTCGAGTCGCACGTCGGAGCGGTGCTGCGCAAGCTGCAGCTCTCCTCACGCCACGAGGTCGCCCACTGGGCCGCGGCGCGCGGGCTCATCGGCGACGATCGAGCGCCCTGATCTGATCAGCGGCGCGCCCTCAGCGGGAGCGGCGCGCCAGCCACAGAAGCGCGCCCTCAGCGGGAGCGGCGCGCCAGCCACAGAAGCGCGCCCTCAGCGGGAGCGGCGCGCCAGCCACAGCAGCGCGATCAGCGACTTGGAGTCCTCGCACTGCGTGATCGCCTCGTCAAGGCGCGCTCGCGGCCACGGGACGATCTCGATCCGCTCGTCCTCCTCCGGCTTGGCGCCGCCGTCGGCGTCTGAGAGGTCGCTGGCGAGATACAGCCAGACGCGCTCGTCGCTGAAGCCTGGGCTTGTCCAGAACGCGGTGATCTCCTCCCAGTGCGCGGCTTGCTTGCCGATCTCCTCGACGAGCTCGCGCTTGGCCGTCTGCAGCGGCGGCTCGCCCGGCACGTCGAGCTTGCCCGCGGGTACCTCCAGCGAAGCGGACACGCCGGCGGCCTCGCGCGGCTGCCGCGTGAGCCACACGTGATCGTCGTCGAGCGCGAGGATCCCGACCGCTCCGGGATGCCACACCTTCTCCCGCGTGACGACGGCGCCGTCGTCGAAGCGAAAGCGCTCGACGCCGACGCTGATCATCCGTCCCGTCCACTCCGTCCGCGACTCGACCAGCTCAAAGCTGCTCACCGCACGTGCCCCTTCCACTCGGTTCGTCAATCGGTCTGTTCTCGGTTGGCGCTGCCCGCAAGCTCGGCGAGCGTGATCGCCAGGTCGAGCCCCTCCTCGAGCGCCTCGACGCTCACGCACTCGCCCGGCTCGTGGGCCCGCTCGGTCCCGTTCGCCAGGCACACGCACGCAAAGCCGGACGCCCGGAACGCGTTGGCATCCGATCCGCCGCCGCTGCTGATCAGCCGCGGCTCGTGGCCGAGCGCGCGCAGCGCCCGCTGCGCAAGCGCCATGGCCGGCTCTCCCTGCTTGGCTCGGTAGCCGCTGAACATGCGCTCGACGTTCACGTCGAGATCGCAGCCGGCGCCGTCGGCGGCGTCCTGCAGCGCGTCGATCACCTGCGTGAGGGCCGCCTCCAGGCGCTCCTGGTCGAGCGCGCGCACCTCTCCCTCCAGGCGGCAGAGCTCGGGAACGACGTTCGTCGCCGTGCCACCGGCGATCGTACCGATGTTCGCCGTCGTGCCCACGTCGAGCCGCCCGAGCGGCATCGCCGCCACCGCCCGCGCGGCGGCGGCGATCGCACTGACGCCATCCTCCGGGCGGATCCCCGCGTGCGCGGCCCGACCGTGGATCTCGGCGATCACACGCTCCTGCGTGGGGGCCGCGGCGATGATCTCGCCAAACGGGGTGGCGTGATCGAACACGAACCCGAAGCTGCTGTGCAGCAGGCTCACGTCAAACGCCCTGGCGCCGTGGAGGCCCGTCTCCTCACAGACGGTGAATAGGAGCTCGAGGCCGGTGTCCGGCCGGTCCGGAGCTGCCCGCTGCCGGCGTGCCAGCTCGATCAGGGCAGCCACCGCCGCCTTGTTGTCGGCACCGAGGATGCCCGGGGTCGCGTTCACCCAGACGCCCTCGCGCACGACCGGCGCCAGCGGCGCCGTGAGCGGCACCGTGTCCATGTGCGCGCACATCATCACCCAGCCCGAGCCCCTACCGGGGATGCTGGCGTACAGGTTGCCGCTGTCGGAGCCGGCGACCGGACCGGAGCCGTCCTCACGGACCTCGAGCCCGATCGCGCGCAGCTCGCTCGTGATCCAGTCTGCGCACGGCCGCTCGCGCCCCGTCGGGCTCGCAATCCGGCACAGGTCCGCGAACGTCTCGTGCAGCCGACGCCGCTCGCTCTCGGTTGCCCGCCGCATCGTCACCGAGGCGCCGCGGCCGCCCTCAGGCGGCGACCCGCGCGTCGTCGACAGCGCTGTCGCGCGCGTGCTGCAGGGCGGCGCCGACGAACTCGCGAAACAGCGGCGCTGGACGCTCCGGGCGTGACTTGAACTCCGGGTGATACTGGGAGGCGACGAAGAACGGGTGCACGTCGCGAGCCAGCTCGATCACCTCCACGAGGCGCTCGTCGGGCGACGTGCCCGAGCAGATCAGGCCCACCGCCTCCAGACGTCTGCGGAGGTGATTGTTGACCTCGTAACGGTGACGGTGGCGCTCGTAGACGACCGCCTCGTCGTAGAGCTCACGGACGCGGGTGCCGGCGTGCAGCTTGATCGGGTCGGCGCCGAGGCGCATCGTTCCACCCATGTCGGCGATCTCCTTCTGCTCGGGCAGCAGGTCGATCACCGGGAACGGGGTCTCCGGGTCCATCTCCGTCGAGTTGGCGCCCTCCATGCCGGCGACGTGCCGCGCGAACTCGCTGACGGCCACGTGCATGCCGAGGCAGACGCCGAGGTAGGGGATGCGCTCCTCACGGGCAATCCGGGCAGCCGCGATCTTGCCCTCGAAGCCGCGCCCGCCGAACCCGCCCGGGATCAGGATCCCGTCCGAGCTGCGCAGCCGGGCCTCGACCGGCGGCTCGAACACCGACTCGGAGTCGATCCACTCGATGTCGACCCTCGTTCGGTGGTGCACACCGGCATGGCGCAGGGCCTCGACCACCGACAGGTAGGCGTCCTCGAGCTTGACGTACTTGCCGACGAGCGCGATCTTCACCACGGCGGTCGACTCCCGTGCACGCTGGATGATGTCCGCCCAGGCGCCCAGATCCGGCGAAGGCGCCTCGACGCCGAAGTGCTCGGAGAGGATGTAATCGTCGACCCCCTCCTCGTGGAAGGCGAGCGGCACCCGATAGATGTTGGAGACGTCGTAGGCGGAGACGACCGCCTCCACCGGCAGGCTCGCGAACAGTGCGATCTTGCGGCGGATGTCCGCCGACAGCTTCGCCTCCGAGCGGGCCATCACCATGTCGGGCGCGATCCCGATGCGCCGCAGCTCGTTGACGGAGTGCTGCGTCGGCTTCGTCTTCAGCTCGCCCGCGTGGCTGATATAGGGCACGAGCGTCAGGTGGATGAACATGCAGCGCCGCCGGCCGACGTCGACAGGGAACTGGCGGATCGCCTCCAGGAAAGGCAGCGACTCGATGTCGCCGACCGTGCCGCCGATCTCGGTGATCACGAAGTCGACGTCGCTGGAGTCGGCCATCAGGCGGACCCGCTGCTTGATCTCGTCGGTGATGTGCGGCACGACCTGCACCGTCGCGCCGAGGTAGTCACCGCGGCGCTCGCGGCGGATCACGGTGTTGTAGATGCCGCCCGCGGTCACGTTGGAGGCACGGCTCGTGTTCGCGTCGGCGAAGCGCTCGTAGTGGCCGAGGTCGAGATCGGTCTCGGCGCCGTCCTCGGTGACGAACACCTCGCCGTGCTGGTAGGGCGACATCGTCCCCGGGTCGACGTTGATGTAGGGGTCGAACTTCTGGAGCTGAACGTCGAGGCCGCGCGAGACGAGCAGGCGCCCGATCGACGCAGCTGCGATGCCCTTGCCAAGCGACGAGACGACCCCGCCAGTGATGAAGATGAACCTGGTTTCGGCTTGGGTCATCAAGGGATCCTTCGGTTGAGTGTAGCCACGCAGAATGACCCTAGCGCGCGCCCCGGACGTGGTCCCTACGCCGCCCGCAGCAGCTCGCGGGCGTGACCGCGAGCGGCACGATCGCTCTGGTCGGCACCGAGCATGCGGACCAGCTCGGCGACGACGCCGTCGCCCTCGAGCGCCGTCACGGTCGTGCGCGCCGGCATCCGGGTGCCGTCCTTGACGATCGTGAAGTGGCGCTCGGCGAGCGCCGCGACCTGGGGCAGGTGGGTGATGCACAGCAGCTGTCGCCCGCGGGCGAGCTCGCGCAGATGCTCGCCGACCGCGCGCGCAGTGTGACCGCCGATCCCGGCGTCGATCTCGTCGAACACGAGCAGCGCACCGTCCGCTGCGCTCGCGTCTCTGCCGCCGCCGTGAGCGGCGCTGCCGTGAGCGGCGCTCAGCAGCGCCAGCATCACCCGGGAGAGCTCGCCGCCCGAGGCCACCTCCCGCAGCGGACCGGCAGGCAGCCCGGCATTGGGCGCGATCCGGAATTCGACCGTGTCAGCTCCGCGGGGACCGCAGCCGCCCTCCCGGGGACGCACGTCGACCTCAAAGCTCGCACCGGCCATCGCCAGCTGGGCGAGCCGCTCGCGCACCGCCTCGGCGAGCCCCGGCGCCACCTGCCGGCGCGCCGCGGACAGCTCGCCGGCGAGCCGGTCCAGCTCGGAGCGCGCTGTCGACAGCTCGCTCTCGGCGTCCTCGAGCGCGACGTCGGCGTTCTCCAGCTCGTCGCGGCGAGCTCGGCAGCGCTCCGCGTGCGCGAGCACGTCGGTGATCGTGCCGCCGTGCTTGCGCGCCAGGCGCGCGAACAGCGCGAGCCGCTCCTCGACCTGCTCGAGCCGGTCGGGCTCGATCTCGATCCCGTCCTGGTAGGAGCGCAGCTCGGCTGCGAGATCCTCGGCCTCGTAGCGCAGCGCGTGCATCCGCTCGGCCAGCGAACCGAGCACGGGATCGTGCACCGCCGCCCGCTCGAGCTCCGCGGCGGCGCCGGCCAGCAGCGCGCTGGCCCCCTCACCCTCCTCCGGCGCGATCGTATCCGCACCGGCGCTGGCGGCGCCGCGCAGCGCCGTGCCGTGGCGCAGCCGGTCGCGCTCGGCGAGCAGCTCGCGCTCCTGCGCCTCCTCGGGCGCGATCGCCTCGATCTCGCTCAGCTCGAACTCGAGCAGGTCCAGCTCGCGATCACGCGCCCCCGCGAGCATCCGCAGGTCCTCGGCCCGCGCTGAGAGCCGGTTCACGCGCTCCCACAGCTCGTGCAGCGCCCGCCGGCGCTCCGGCTGCCGGGCGCCGCAGAAGGCGTCGAGCGCCTCGAGCTGCGCGGCAGCGAGCATCAGCTTGCGGTGCTCGTGCTGACCGTAGAAGGAGAGCACCGCGCCGCCCAGCTCGCGCAGGTCCGCGACCGTCGCCGAACGCCCGCACAGGTACGCCCGCGTCCGGCCGTCGGGCCACACGCGGCGGGCGAGCACGAGCTCCTGCGCGCCTGCCGGAATCCGCTCGTCGGTCCCGTCGGCGAGCGCCGGGGGGAGCGAGAACACCCCTTCGACGTAGGCCTCCGAAGCGCCCTCGCGGACGATGCCGGCGCGCGCCCGGCCGCCAAGCAGCAGATCAAGCGCGTGGGCGAGCAGCGTCTTGCCCGCGCCCGTCTCGCCCGTGAGGACATTCAGTCCCTCCGCGAGCCTCAACTCGGCCCGCTCCATGAGCAGCAGGTTCTCGACACGCAGCTCGTAGAGCATGCCCTCTGTCTATCAGCAGGCCACGACGGAAAGCCCGCCCCGGCGACCGGTCAGGGCAGCGTCGCGAGCCGCCCGAACTTCTCGTGCAGGCGCGCGTAGAAGGTCGTTCCCGGAATCTGGGCGAGCAGCGCCCGGTGCTCGTCGAACTTGACCTCGACCACCCCACCGGCGTCGAGCACCGAAACTGGCCGGCCATCGATCGCCACATCGACGGTCTCGTCCTCGGAGCGGTTGCGCACCGAGAGCACATCGCCCGGCGCGATGATCAGCGAGCGCGCAGTGAGCGAGTGCGGCGCGATGAACGACACGGCGAACCCCTCGACCCCCCACGCCATCACCGGGCCGCCGTTGGCGAGGTTGTAGCCCGTTGAGCCTGCCGGGGTCGCCACCACGAGGCCGTCGCAGCGCACCCGCCCGATCTCGTCGGGCCCGACCGCGTAGGCCAGGTTCGCGACGCGGTTGCCGTGCTGGCGGTGCAGCGACACGTCGTTGATCGCGATCGCGTGCACGACCGGCCCGGAGACCGCCAGCGCCGGCAGCGGCAGGACCTCGTAGTTGCCGGCGAAGGCGCGCGCGAAGCCCGACGCCGCCTCCTCGCGGTCGACCGTCGTGAGGAATCCGATCTCCCCGAAGTTGACGCCGAACACCGGCACGGAGGTCCCCGCATACCGCCGCAGCGCCGTCAGGATCGTCCCATCGCCGCCGAGCGCGAAGCACATCTGCACCTCGCCCTCGCTCAGCTGGGCGCTGTCGAGCTCGAGCCCCTCGGCCGGGGACAGGGCCAGCTTGCGCGTCTCCGCGACGTCGAAGCGCAACCGCACCCCTGCCGCGCGCGCCAGCTCGAGCAGCTCCTGCACCGCAGGGCGCGTCTCAGCCGGCCGGCGATGCGTGAACACGCTGGCGGTGAGGACCTGGTTCATGGCTCGACCGCCGACGCGGCCTGCTCGAGGTCATCGACGCCACCCGCGCGATCTCCCTCCGCGAGCCACAGGAAGGTCTCGCGGTTGCCCTTGGGGCCGGGAAGCCCGGAGCTGGCGAGCCCCTGGACGGACGCGCCGAGCGCCAGCGCGGCACGTCCGACGTCGACGAGCGCTCCGCGCCGCCAGGCGGCCTCGCGCACCACGCCGCCCTTGCCCACGCGCTCGCGGCCGACCTCGAATTGCGGCTTGACCATCGCCAGGCAGTCGAACACGGCGGCGGCGCACGCAAGCGCCGCCGGCAGGATCTTGGTCAATGAGATGAAGGAGACGTCGATCACGATCAGGTCGGGAGCGTACGGAAGCCGGGAGACATGCAGCTCCCTGGCGTTGCAGCGCTCGATCACGCTCACGCGCGGATCCTGGCGCAGCGTCCAGTGCAGCTCGCCGTAGGCGACGTCGAGGGCGATCACATGCGCCGCGGCGCGCTGCAGCAGGCAGTCGCTGAAGCCGCCCGTCGAGGCACCGATGTCCAGCGCCTGGCGTCCGGCGACCGGCAGCCCGAGCTCGTCGAGCGCGTTGGCGAGCTTGATGCCCCCGCGCGAGACGTACGCGGGGGCGCTCGCCACCTCCAGCTGCACGTCCTCGGGCACGAGCTGCCCGGGTTTCTCGGCGCGCCGGCGACCGGGAAGCAGCAGCACCTCCCCCGCGAGCACCGACGCCGCGGCACGCGAACGCGACTCGAACACGCCGCGCTGCGAAAGCAGGCTGTCGAGACGTACGCGCTTCACAGCCGTGAAACGGTAGAAGATGCCTGGGGTCTACAGCACGCCGGTGCGGTCGACGACGGCCGCCCGGATCCGGTCCGCGATTCGCTCGGCCGTGAACCCGACCTCCTCGTGCAGCAGCTTCGGGGCGCCGTGCGTGACGAACCGGTCGGGTAGACCGACGCGCAGGATGCGTGCGTTCGTGCCGGCGTCCGAGAGCTTCTCCCACACCCCGGAGCCGAAGCCGCCGGCGAGCACCCCCTCCTCGACGGTGACGAGCAGCTCGTGCTCGGCCGCGAGCTGCGCGGCGAGCCCGACGTCGAGCGGCTTGGCGAAGCGCGCGTCGGCGACAGTCGCCGAGATCCCGAAGTCCGACAGGATGTCGGCCGCGCCGAGCGCCTTCTGCACGCCCGCGCCGTAGGCGAGCAGCGCGACCCGCCCGCCCTCGCGCAGGATCTCGCCGGTGCCGATCGGGACCGGCTCGGGATGCTCGGGGATCGCAACGCCGACCGCCTCGCCGCGCGGGTAGCGCAGCGCCACGGGCCCGTCGTCGTAGAGCAGCGCGGTGCGCAGCATCCGCACGAGCATCGCCTCGTCACGCGGCGCCATCATCATGATGTTCGGGATGCAGCGCAGGTAGGCGATGTCGAAGGCGCCGTGGTGGGTGGGCCCGTCATCGCCCACCAGCCCAGCGCGGTCCATCGCGAGGGTGACGTTCAGCCCCTGCAGGCACACGTCGTGCACGATCTGGTCGAACGCCCGCTGCAGGAAGGTCGAGTAGATCGCGACGACCGGCTTGCAGCCCTGCAGCGCCAGGCCGCAAGCAAGCAGCACCGCCTGCTGCTCGGCGATGCCGACGTCGAAGTAGCGTTCGGGCAGCTCGCGCTGGAGGATGTTGAGCCCCGTGCCGGAGTTCATCGCGGCGGTGATCCCGAGCACCCGCTCGTCGCGCCGGCACTCGCTCAGCAGCGCCTCGCCGAACACCTGCGTGTACTGCGGCGGCGGCGCCTTTCCGCCCGTCGCCGCCGGCCTGCTCTTGGACGGCGCGCCGTTGGCGATCGACTTCGGCTTGGCGGCATGCCACTTCTCCATCCCCTCGAGGCCGCCCTCCTCGGCGGGCGCGAACCCCTTGCCCTTGACCGTCGCGCAGTGCACTACCACGGGCCGCTGGGCAGCGAGCGCCTCGCGCAGCGCGCGGCGCAGGGCGCGCACATCATGGCCATCGATCACGCCCATATAGGCCCAGTCGAGCTCCTCCCACCACAGGCCCGGTGCCCAGAACGCCTTGAGCGACTCCTTGACGTGAGGTCCAAAGCGCTCGAACTTGGCGCCGATTCCGACCGGGATCTTGCTCAGCCCCCCCTCGATGTCCTCGCGGGCATGCCACAGCTTCGGGTTGAGGCGCACGCGGTTGAAGTAGCGCGAGAGCGCGCCGACGTTCGGCGCGATCGACATCCCATTGTCGTTGAGCAGCACGACGATCGGCGTGCCCGCGCCACCGGCCTGGTGGACCGCCTCGAACGCGACGCCGCCTGTCATCGCGCCGTCGCCGACGACCGCCACGACGAGTCCGTCCTCGCCGTGACCGCGCAGCATCGCCTCCTTGATCCCTACCGCATAGCCGATCGCGGTCGATGCGTGGCCGGCACCCATGATGTCGTGCTCGGACTCGCGCCGTGAGCAGAACGGCGCCAGCCCCTCGTACCTGCGGATCGTGTGGAGCAGGTCGCGGCGCCCTGTCAGCACCTTGTGCGGATACGCCTGATGACCGACGTCCCACAGGATCTTGTCCTTCGGCGACTGCAGCAGCGAGTGCAGCGCGACCGCGATCTCGCAGGTGCCGAGGTTGGCGCCGAAGTGGCCGCCGATCTCGCCGACGGTCTCGATGATGTGCTCGCGCACCTCCTGCGCCAGCGGTTGCAGCTCCTCCTCGCTGAGCTCATGGAGGTCCGAGGGTGAGTCGATGCGTCGCAGGATGTTTTGCATGGAGTGTCCGGTCAGTAGCTGCGGGTTGCGATGAAGTCGGTGATCTGGGCGAGGGTCGAGGCCCGCTGCGGCGCGGCACGCGCAAGGGCAGCGCTGGCGCGAGCGTGAGAGGCCGCGGCGAGCTCCTGTGCTCCGGCCAGGCCGAATTCGGTGACGTACGTCCGCTTGCCAAGACGCTCGTCACTGCCCTGCGCCTTTCCCAGCGCTTCCTGCGATCCTGTCACGTCGAGAATGTCATCGACGATCTGGAAGAGCACGCCGAGCTCGCCTGCATATGTCCTGAATGAGCTGATTGTGTCACCTTCCGATGACCCGTCGATGCGCAGCACGCATTCGATGCTCGCCCTGATCAACCGGCCGGTCTTGAGCGCATGCAGCCGGCGCAGCCCGTCGGGTCCGGGCGGCGCGGTCCCAGCGACGTCCAGATACTGCCCGCCGACCATCCCGCTCACGCCTGTGGCCGCGGCGAGCTCGGCGGCGGCTGCGAGCACGCGCGCGGGATCGCCGGCCTGCTCGGTGAGCAGGTGGTGGAACGCCTCGGCGTACAGTCCGTCGCCGGCCAGGATCGCAACGGCCTCCCCGAACGCCCTGTGGCAGGTCGGGCGCCCGCGGCGCAGATCGTCGTCGTCCATCGCCGGCAGGTCGTCGTGGATCAGGGAGTAGGTGTGGATGAGCTCCAGAGCGGCCGCAAGCGGCAGCACAGAGGCGCTGTCACGGCCGATCGCCTCCGCCGTGGCGAGCGCCAGCACCGGCCTGATGCGCTTGCCGCCGGCAAGCAGCGAGTAGCGCATCGCCTCCTGAAGCCCGGCGGCCGCGGCGTCCGGCGAGAACGAGAGCCCCTGCAGGTATTCATCGATGGTGCAACGCAGATGCTCCGGATATCCCAGGACAACGCTTTGCACCTGGCCGCCTGCCGGCGAGCTCACCTGCCGGAAGCTCCGTCGGTGACAGGCACTTATGCGGCCGGGAGCGGCAGCTGTCCGGGGAGATCGGGCAGTGGCTCCAGCGCCGCGCGAGCCTCGAACTCGACTTGCGACGCGGCCCGAGACGCCAGCTGCGCGCACTCCTCGACCAGATCGAGCGTGGCGTCCGGCTCCAGATCACCGGCACGCAACCGCACGGCTGTGTCGCGCAGGCGCATCCGGAGCTCTTGGAGAACATCGGTCACCGATCCAAGGGTAGCGCCCGCGGCGGCCGTCCGTCGCACGCGAGGCCGCGCGTGTGACCGATCGAGCTCGCGGACGTAATAGGTGCATGAGACGCCTGCGCCACACGCTTCCCGCCGCCTCGATCGCGCTGTCGCTGCTCGTGCTGTGCGCTTGCGGCGCGAGCGGCTCGAGCTCGACCTCCAGCCACCGCACCCCCAAGGGGACATTCATCAGCTCGCCGGTCCCCGTCTCGTCCGTTAATGGAGGGCCCGGACCCGCGGCAGCCGCGAACGCGACCAATCGGCTGGCGCTGTCGCTGCTGCCGGCGCTCGGCGGGACGGGCAACGTCGTGCTCTCGCCCTACAGCATTGAGACGGCGCTGGCGATGGTCGCCCAGGGCGCGCGCGGTCAAACCGCCACCCAGATCGCCGCCGTTCTGGGAGCGCCGGACGCGGCGATGCTCGCAGCGTCCAACCGCGCGCTGCTGGTGGCGCTGCGCAAGACCGCCGGATCGCCCACAGGCAGCGGCGGCGCACACGGGGCGCCAAAGCTCGATGACGCCAACAGCGTGTGGCTTCAATCCGGCTTCAAGGTGCTGCCAGCGTTCTCGGCCTCCCTGAGCGCGAATTTCGGTGTCGCGCCCCAGTTGGTCGACTTCGGGACCGCGCCCGACACGGCACGCAAGGAAATCAACTCATGGGTGGCGCAGCAGACCCAGCAGCTGATCCCTGAGCTGATGCCGCCGGGATCGATCACCGCGCAGACGCTGCTGGTCCTCGCGAACGCGATCTATCTGAAGGCGCATTGGGCGAACCCGTTCCTGACCTCGATGACATCTCCGGACCAGTTCTTCCCAGCGTCGGGCCCGCCGGTGCAGGTGCCGTTCATGTCACAGGAGCAGTCCCCCTATGCATACTCAGAGAGGGCGGGATACGAGGCGATCGAGCTCCCATACCTGAACTCGAGTCTGACGATGCTCGCGATCATGCCCTCGCCCGGCACGATCGCGGGCTTCGAGCATGAGCTGACCCCGGCACGGCTGCAGAGCATCGTCGACTCGCTGCATAACGGGATCGTCGACCTGGCGATGCCGAAGCTGAAGCTGAGCGTGAACACGGACCTCAGCGCCGAGCTCTCGGCGCTGGGGATGCCGATCGCCTTCGAGGATGGCGCCGACTTCACCGGCATCGCGCCGCAGCCGCCACTCAAGATCGGCGTTGTCGAGCACGCCGCGGTGCTGAAGGTCGACGAGGCGGGGACCACGGCTGCGGGCGCGACCGGGATCGGGATCGTCGGCTCCGCCGCGCCACTGCAAGCGGCGTCGATCAAGCTCGACCACCCCTTCCTGCTGTTCCTGCGCGACACCAGGACCGGCGCGGTCCTATTCGCTGCCAGGGTGGCGAACCCCGCACAGAGCTGAGGGCCCCTGAGCGTCCCGCGGCAGACGTCATGGTCGCGGTTGCCGGCCTCGAGCCGGCAACCGTCAGTCAGCCGTCGAGCGCGCGGTTGACGAGTGCGTCGGCGCGCGCATTCTGAGCGCGCGGGACGGTCCGGATTTGCCAGCGCTCGAATGCCGACAGCGCCTGCTTCGCGCTTGCGTGCAGCGCCTGCATCGCCGGATGCTTGACCTTGTAGGCGCCCGTCAGTTGCTTGGCGACGAGCTCGGAGTCGTTGACGATCCGCACTTCGCTCGCGCCGAGCGCGGAGGCGCGCTCGAGCCCGCGCAGCAGCGCCCGGTACTCGGCGACGTTGTTGGTGGCGACGCCGATGCGCTCGCCCATCTCCTCGAGGGTCGCCCCGGCGCTGTCCGAGATCACGACGCCGATCGCCGCAGGGCCCGGGTTGCCCCGTGCGCCGCCGTCGACGTGCAGCACGACCGTGCCGTCCACGAGGCTCACGCCTCGCTCGCCGGGCTCACGATTCGCCGGGCGGAGCGTCCGGAAGCTCACCGGTGACGCGCGAGCGCCGCCGGTCGCGGACCATCCGGGCACCGCCCATCTTGGTCGGGGATTCGCGGCGCGAGGAGCGCCGCCGCTCGACGATCACGGTCACATTGGGATCGTCGGCGTAGTAGGCCGTGAGCTTGTCGAACAGCTCCTCCACGAGCGGTTCGGGAACCACGCAGTAGATCACCGCCGCTATGCTAATCCAACGCGGCTTTTCGGGCGTCGGGCGACCCGTTGGCCCCGGATCGTCCTGCGGGGACGAGCGCTACCCGGATGGCAGCGCGAGCTGGCCGTTGTCGTCGGCGACTACGTTCGCCGCCCGCTCGTGATCGCTCAGGTCCGTCAGCTCGTAACCCTGGTCGAGCAGCCGCACGCCGGCCACGTCGTCGGAGATGTCGACCTCGTAGCGGTACCAGCAGAGCTCCCACGAGACGACGATCCTGACGAGGCTCGGGTGCTGTGGATCGGGCGTCACGTTCACGTCCGGATGGCCGAGCGAACGGGCGACGCCCGCGACCGTGCGCCGGTGCTCGGAGGCGTTGAACAGGCCGATCGCCGAGACGATCCGCTGCCCACCGCTGGTGGGAACGGCGCGCACCTGACGCGTCTCACGCGAGCGCCCATGAGCCATCCACGAACTGGCGTCGCGATGAGGCGGCTCGCTTGCGCCATGCGGCTCCGCGGCAGCCGCCGGATCCTCGCCGCCGTAGGCGGGCGGCACCGGGGACTGCGCCTGGCTCTCGCCGCCGTGCTCCCGCCGGGAGCGCAGGCGGCCGAGCAGCGACCGTCGGCGCTCCGAGCCCGAGCTTGCGTTGTCCTGCGCCTGCCGGGCGCCCTCGCGCACCCAGCCTTCGTGCAGCGCGCGCGAGATGCAAAGCTGGCAGACGTTCCGCCGCGTGCTGCCGTTGACGAACGGCTCCGCGTGCTCGCCGCGCAACAGCGTGCGGCCGCAGACGTCGCAGGTCGACTGGTCGCTCGAGATGGTGTTGATGCGCTTGACGCTCACGAATTCCGAGCCTAGCGGAGCGCGATCCTCCGCATCGCGATCGCGCTCATCGAGCTCCGTGATCGACTCCGGATCACGCCTTGACGACCTCCGCCTCCGCCTTGGCTTCGGCGATGACCTTGCCGGCGAGATGGGCGGGCACCTCCTCGTAGCGGAGGAACTCCATCGTGAACTCGCCCTGGCCGCCGGTGATCGAGCGCAGGTCCGGAGCGTAGCCGAGCATCTCGGCCATCGGCACCTCCGCCTTGACGTCGGTCATGCCCCCGCCGATCGGCTCCATCCCCAACGGCCGTCCGCGCCGGGAGTTCAGATCGCCGATGACGTCGCCGACGGACTCCTCGGGCACGGTCACGGTGACGGTCATGATCGGCTCCAGGAGCACGGGGCCCGCCTGCTCCATCGCCTGGCGCATCGCGAGCGAGCCCGCGATCTTGAACGCCATCTCGGAGGAGTCGACGGTGTGGTAAGAGCCGTCGTACACCTTGACGCGCACGTCCTTGACGGGATAGCCGGCGACGACTCCCGCCTGCATCGCGTCCACGACGCCCTTCTCGACCGCGGGGATGAAGCCTGAGGGGATCACGCCGCCCTTGATCGCGTCGACGAACTCGAAGCCGCCTCCGGGCTCCAGCGGCTCGATCTCGATGCGGCAGTCGCCGAACTGCCCGCGACCGCCCGACTGCTTCTTGTGGCGGCCGTGCGCCTTGGCGGGCCTGCGGATCGTCTCCTGGTAGGGGACGCGTGGCGGCTTCAGATGGACCTCGGCGCCGAACCGGGACCTGAGACGATCGACGATCACCTCGACGTGCACCTGCGAGAGCCCCGCGACGATCTGCTCGCCGGTCTGCGGATCGCGATGCAGGTCGATCGTCGGATCCTCCTCCTGCAGGCGGCGCAGCGCGCTGAACACCTTGTCCTCGTCGCCCTTCGTCTTGGGCTCGATCGCAAACGCCATGACGGGCGCGGGCAGCTTGATGCTCGGCATCCGCAGGGGCGTGTCGTGCGCCGCCAGCCAGTCGCCTGCGCGGGTCTCCTTGAGCTTCGCGACGGCGCCGATGTCACCCGGCCCGAAGTCGGTCGCGTGGCCGTTCTGATTGCCCTCGAAGGTGAGCAACTGCCCGATGCGCTCCTTGGCGTGCGCCCGGGTGTTGACGACCTGCGAGTCGTGGTGGATGACCCCCTGGTAGACGCGGAAGACGTTGATCCTGCCGGCGAACGGATCGGCGCGCGTCTTGAACACGTATGCGAACAGGTCCTTGCCCTCGTCGGGGTGCAGCGTCAACTCGCCCAGGTCGAGCGCGCCGTGCGTCACCGGTGAGGGGAGATCGTCGACGATCGCGTCGAGCAGGCGGTTGGTCCCGAGGTTGTGGGTCGCGACACCGCAGGTCACCGGGTGCAGCGCGCCGTGGTTGGTTCCCTCCTCGAGTGCGGTGACGATCTCGTCGTGGGTGATCTCCTGCCCCTCGAGATAGCGCTCCATGAGCGCGTCGGAGTTCTCGGCCACCTCGTCCATCAGCTTCTCGCGGTACTCCTGCGCGGTCGCCAGCATCGCGTCGGGGATCGGGATCTCGGTGCAGTTCTCGCGTCCCGAGCCGGTGTACGAGTAGGCCTTCATATCGACGAGGTCGATCACGCCTGAGATTTCGTGCTCGGACCCGATCGGGATCTCGGTCGCGACGACGTGCGGACCAAATGCGCTCTTGAGCGACTCGAGCGTGCGAAAGAAGTCGGCGCGCTCGCGATCGAGCATGTTCACGAACACCAGCCGCGCAAGCCCCAGCTCGGCGGCGCGGCTCCACAGGCGGCTGGCCTGGACTTCGACGCCCATCACGCCGTTGACGACGAACACCGCTGACTCGCAGACCCGCAGCGCGGACAACGCGTCCGCGACGAAGCTCGGGTCCCCGGGTGTGTCGATCAGGTTGACGCGGTGATCGCGCCAGTCGAACGAGGACAGCGTGGCAGAGATCGACATCTGGCGCGCCTTCTCGTCCGCCTCGGAGTCGGAGACCGTGGTCCCGTCGATCACCGATCCGAGGCGCGTGGTCGCTCCCGCCGTGAACAGCAGCGCCTCGTGCAGGGAGGTCTTGCCACTTCCTCGGTGGCCGACGATGGCAACGTTACGGATCTGTGCCGCGGCCTTGTGCATGCCTGTCTCCTCTCCTATAGCTGGACAGGCGACCTTACCGCGTCCGGGCGCGATCCGGCGGCGAGGATCGTAAGTGGTCGCTCGCGGGCGCGCCCACCGGCCCTCGAGCGTTAGGGCGGGCCCTTACTCGGCGAGGTGCCCTACAGAAGCTCCGGTCCGAGCTTGGAGCGCAGTCGCAGCACCGCCTTGGTGTGCAGCTGCGAGACGCGAGACTCGGTGACGCCGAGCACCTCACCGATCTCTCGGAGCGTCAGGTTCTCGTAGTAGTAGAGCGCGATCACGAGCTTCTCTCGCTCCGGCAGCGCCGCGATCGCGTCCGCGATCCGGTCGCGCAGCTCGCCCTGGTCGACGATCTGCTGGGGATCGGGGGCGCCGCGGTCCGGCAGCGTGTCGAGCAGCGACACCTGATCGCCCCCGGAGTCCGACACGTTCCAGAGCTCGTCGAGCGCAACGATCGTCGAGTTCGAGATCTGCAGCAGCGCATCGTGGAACTCGTCGACGCTGATGCTCAGCTCGCCCGCGACCTCCTCGTCGGTCGGCGCCCGCTGGAAGCGGGCCTCGAGCTTCATGTTTGCCCGCTCGATCTCCTTGGCGCGTGCGCGCACCGAGCGCGGCACCCAGTCGAGCGTGCGAAGCTCGTCGAGGATCGAGCCGCGGATCCTCGTGATCGCGTAGGTCTCGAACTTGATCTCGCGACCCAGGTCGAAGCGCTCGATCGCGGAGATGAGGCCGGTGAGCCCGTAGGAGATCAGGTCAGCCTCCTCGATGTGCGCGGGCAGCCCGGAGCTCATTCGGCCGGCGACATACTTCACGAGCGGCGCGTAGGCGATCACCAGCCGCTCGCGCGCGCGCTCGTCACCGGTGGCCTTGAAGCGCCTCCAGAGGTCCTTCAGCTCGATCGCTTTGACGTTGGTTTCCACCTGATCTCGGATTGTTGTCGCTCACGCGCGAGGATGCGCCCTGGAATACGCTGAGCGGAGGCGGCTGGACTCAACGCGAGTGTAAACCTGCGTGGTCGAGATCGTGGCGTGACCCAGCAGCTCCTGGATGGAGCGAAGGTCTGCGCCACCCTCCAGCAGATGTGTGGCGAACGAGTGACGCAGCGCGTGTGGATGCACGCCGGCGAGCTGCGGCGTGCGGGCGGCGGCATCCCGCGACCGTGCCGAGAGGCGCCGGCGCACATCGGAGGTTGACAACCGCCGCCCGGACTTGGAGAGGAACAGCGCGCCGCCGGCCTGCGGGCCGGCGGCGGCCGGTGCCGCCACCCGCTGGCCGGCCCGCGCGTGGGCGCACTCGGCCGCAAGCGCCGGACGGCCGCGCTCCAAGTAACCCGCGAGCGCCCGCAGCGCGTGCTCGCCGACGGGGACGAACCTCGTCTTGTCCCCCTTGCCCTCGACGCGGATGGTCTCGCCGTCGAAGTCGATCGCACCGAGGTCGAGCGTCACGAGCTCCTCGGCGCGCAGCCCCGACGCGTACGCGAGCTCATACAGCGCGCGGTCGCGCAGCTCCAGCGGCGTCGAGCGGGGTATCTGCTCCAGCAGCTCCGCGACCTCGGCGGCGCGCAGCACGTGCGGCAGGCGCTGCGGGCGCTTGGGCGACCCGAGCAGGTCGGCCGGGTTGGCCTCACGCCGACCGCGCGCCACCTGTGCGTCGAACAGCGCCCGCGTCGCCGCGAGCTTGCGTGCGATCGTGCTCGGCGCGCGCCCGTGCTCCGAGAGCCAGGCCACGTAGCGACGGATCGCCCTCGTGTCAATCGTGCCCGGCTCGAGACCCCGTCCGGTCGCCCAGCGTGCGAGCTGATCGCAGTCGCTCGCGTACGCTCGCACGGTCTTGGCGGCCACCGCCCGTGAGCGCAGATCCTCGTCCAGATCGGCGAGCGCTGCGATCCAGCCCGCGCTCGGCGCCGGGCTCGCAGCGGCCCTGGTGGTCGGCTGACCGGTTCGTTGGTCGTGATCTGAGGTCCCGGCTCTCATCGCCCAGCTCGTGAATTCGTCGTTGCGGCGTCGCGACCTTCCACGGGATCGTCAATTGCCAGCTCGAGCGGACCACGCGGTGGATCAGCGCGTGGATCCTGAAATCAGCTGGACGATGGCGCTCGCGTGCGCCCGGATTCGTAGCGCCGGCAAGTGCGTGGTTCGCGCGAGACGGTGTCAGCCCGCGAACAGCCGCTTCAGGCGACGTCGACGATCGTGCCGATCGGCGTATACGGCCACACCTCAGCGGCCTCCGCGTAGGGCATCTCGACACAGCCGAGGCTCTGCGGGAACCCGTAAGACGCGCGAATGAAGCCGTGCAGCGCATCACCCCCGTTGAAGTAGCTGACCCACGGGATCCCCGGGTCGCTGTACGGCGTCCCGTCGGGGTTGAGCCCCGACATCGTCGTGACCGTGAGATGCTCGTAGACGGCGAACACTCCCTGTGCCGTGGGCGCCACGGAGATTCCAGTGTTGACGGGGCCGGTCACGGCCGTCTTGCCGTTGTGCCACACGTCGATGCTCTCGGGTGAGCCCTCACTGACAGAGACGAACGTATAGCCGAAGGTCGAGCTGTGCCCGGCAAGGACGGCGGCGATGAGTGCCTTCCACACAGCCGGCCCGGGAAGCCCGTCGGTCGTCATGCCCTGGTCGTTCTCGAAGGCCATGATCGCACCCTTGGTCATCTCCCCAGAGGCCCCGGGCTCCCACATCCCCTCGACTGCTGAGGGCGTGTTCGGGTAGCGCCAGCCGAAGGTTCCCTTCGGCGGATGGATTGCAGCCGTCTCCTGGCCCTGCAGCGTGTCCGCGACCGGCGTTCCCGTGTCGGTGAAGCTCACCGGCAGGTAGCCGAGCGTCGCGAGCAGCTGCTGCAGTCGCAGGGTCGAGCCGCCAGGCACCGACCAGGTGCCGGTCGGGTCCGATGTGGTGTTCACGCCGCCGACGAGGTGGACGCCGGCGGGCAGCGCCACTTTCACGGTCGCGCCGAGGCCGTAGCCGTAGCCCTCCGGCCTGAACACGATCGTGTGGCTGTTGACCGTGTGCCACGTGCCCGGCGTATCCGGCGAGACGGGCGGGCTGTCGGAGCCGAGCGCCTGGCTGACGGTCTTGGAGAAGGTGAGAGTGATCGGCGTCTGGGGGCCGATCACGCTGCCGGGCGCCGGGTAGGCGACTGCGGTCGCGGCGGCGCCGGCGGGAAACCAGCTCAGCAGCGCCGGACGGGGTGCCTCCCAGGACCGTGGCGCGCCGGCCACGTAGACCGATCCCGCGGTCGCGTGAGTCACGACGCTGACGGTCGCACTCGGCGTGGCGAGGACGTGGTGCCCGAGCGCCGGGGTCGATCCGACCGCGAAGACGCTGACAGGTTGCGTGAAGGCCACCGTCAGCGGGCGGCCGTGACTGACGGTCACGTACTGGGCGCGCAGGAGCGCCGCCGGCGTCGTCAGGCTGAGTTGCAGTCGCTCGGTGTCGCCGTGCAGCCATGCGATCCACCCGGGACGCTTGACGACGACGTAGACGGTGACGTGCTCGCCGACGCGAAGCAGCTGCTTCGGCCAGATCTGATCTCCGCGAACCGAGACCGGGATCGCCTTCTGCTCGCGGCCGCCGACCGCGCTGACCCGCTCGATCGACCCGGATCCGAACGGCAGCGAGACGCGCGCCAGCGCCGCCGAGTCCTCGGTGACGGATGGGTTGGCGATGAGCGCCACGACGCCGACGACGATCGCCGCCACGAGCGCCACCCCGATCACGACGAGCGGTGCAATCAGCGCGCGCCACCAGCGCCGCGGCTCACGTGCGTGCGGCTGGAACTGTCCGTTGATCTGAAGCTTCTTGGGCTTGGTGCCAGGGCCTGAAACTAACGCCACGTAGTCCTCCTCGAGCGCATGGTAGCGGTACGGCCGGGCGGGCCCGCGCAGTGTGCACAATCGCACGAGAAACTGCAAGTCCGCACGTCGTCACCAGCGTTGCGAAAGGTGAAATGCCGGTAAAAACCGTCCCTCACACACGCCTTGCGCGAACCCCGTTCAGGGCACGCCCCTGCGGGACCGGCGTCGACATAATCGTGCTCAGCTGGTCGAGGCTCGCCGGTGGTTTGAGATGTCATCAAATCGTGACGGCGCCCTCCGAGGCGCTGCCCACGAGCCGGGCGTACTTGGACAGCGCCGGGCCGGGTCCGGGCTTCGCGGGCGGCGCGTAGGCCGCGACCCTCGCCGCGATCTCGCCGTCGCCGAGCGCGACGTCGATGCGCCGCGCACGGACGTCGATCGTGATCTGATCGCCGTCGCGCAGGGCCGCGATCGGCCCGCCGCGGACCGCCTCGGGAGCGATGTGCGCGGCCATGAAGCCGTGCGTGGCGCCCGAGAAGCGGCCGTCGGTGATGAGCGCGACCGCCTCGCCGAGGCCCTCGCCGACGAGCGCCGCGGTCACCGCCAGCATCTCCCGCATGCCCGGCCCGCCGGCCGGGCCCTCGTTACGGATCACGACCACGTCCGCGGCGGCGATCGCGCCGGCGGTGACGGCGGCCATCGCATCCTCCTCGGATTCGAACACGCGAGCGGGACCGGTGTGCAGACGCCGCTCGTGACCGGCGAGCTTCACCACGCAGCCGTCCGGCGCGACGTTCCCGCGCAGGATCGCCAGGCCCCCGCTCGGTGCGAGCGGATCGCTCAGCGGGCGCACGACCCGCTGTCCCTCGGTCTCGACCGCGCGATCGGCCAGCTCCCCGGCCGTCTCACCGGTGACGGTCACGGCATCCTCGTTCAGGAGTCCGGCCTGCTTCAGGCGCTTCAGCAGGACGGGGACTCCACCGGCCTCGTAGAGATCGGGCGCGACGTAGGTGCCGAACGGCTTGAGGTCGCACAGCAGCGGCGTGCGCGTGCTGATCCGGTCGAAGTCGTCGATCGACAGCTCCAGCCCCGATTCGCGGGCGACCGCGAGCAGATGCAGGACGCCGTTGGTCGAGCCGCCGCTCATCGCGATCGCCGCGACCGCGTTCTCGAGGCTGGCCCTCGTGATGACGTCGCTCGGCCGCTGGCCGCGAGCTAGCACGTCCATCACCAGCCGTCCGGCATCCCGCGCGACCTCCGACTTGTGCACGTCGGTCGCGGGCACCATCGAGAAGCCGGCCGGGGAGATGCCGAGCACCTCGAACGCCATCGCCATCGTATTGGCGGTGAACTGCCCGCCACACGCGCCCGCTCCGGGCGACGCGACATTCTCCAGCGCGGTCAGCTCGGCGTCGGTGATCTTCCCGGCAGCGTGCGCGCCGACCGCCTCGAAGACCTCCTGGATAGTCACGGGGCTGCCCTGGTAGCAGCCGGGCATGATCGAGCCGCCATACAGCATCAGGCTCGGCACGTTCAGCCTGCAAAGCGCCATCACAGTGCCGGGGATGGTCTTGTCGCAGCCGCTGATTGCGATCACCGCGTCGAACATGTGGGCGTCGCAGACGAGCTCGATCGAGTCCGCGATCACCTCGCGGCTGGCGAGCGACGCGCGCATTCCGGGCGTGCCCATCGTGATTCCGTCCGAGATCGCGATCGTGTTGAGCTCCATCGGCGTGCCGCCGGCGGCGCGGATCCCCTCCTTGACGCGTGCGGCGAGCGCGCGCAGATGGAAGTTGCAGGGCATCGTCTCGATCCACGTGTTCGCGACCGCGACGATCGGCCGGGACAGCGCGTCGTCGTCGTAGCCGATGCCCTTCAGGTAAGCACGCGCGGCGGCGCGCTCCGGGCCTTCGGTGAGCGCTCGGCTGCGGTGCTTGGGGTCGAGCGCGGGTCCGCCGGAGGCGGCGTGGGAGATGCTGTCGGTTGGTGTCATCGCGGGCGCGAACTGTACCGACCCCAGAGCGCGGCGTGAACTGTACCGCCCCAGAGCACGTGCGATGCGGAGCTTTCGGCGCCGGCCGGCTCTCGTTGCGCGCCGGAGTCGCCGCGGCACCTAAGGGCGGGCTCTAGCATGGCACACGGATCGTCACACTGCACGCGAAACGTGACACCGACGTCAACGGTTGTGTCACAGTGAGCGTTCAACGGTTGTGTCACAGTGAGCGTTCACTGTGACACTCGCCGGAGGCCGCTCCCTGTCAGCCGTCAGTCTCGACCGGCGCGATCGGAGTCCTGCCGGTGCCGCTGCGCATGCGGGCGCGCTCCCAGCTCGCCAACCGCCAGATGTCACGCCGCAGCGCGGCCGGGTCGAACTGTCGCCCCGGCAGATGCATGTTCGCCACCGACAGGACCCGCTGCTCATCGCTCGTGAGGGCCATCCACTTCGCGAGGACGTCATCTGAGTCCGGAAGCCTCGTGCTGCCGTACGGACGTGTCTCGTCCGGAAAAGTGATGCAGTACTCGCTGAGCAGCCGGCCCGTCTGTGGTAGGTAGGCGACGATCGGCTTGTGAGGGTAGATCAGATACGCGTAGGCAGGACCGGCCACCTCGTCGTGGTCGACGGATCGCTGCGTGCCCCATACGCGGATGAAGCCGAGGTCGCGATACATCGCCCATTCCTCTTCGTTGACGCACGAGCGAAGCAGCTCGCGCGCGGTCTGCTCCGCGCGGCGCTCCCGACCCGGATCGAAGCTCGGCTCAGGAACGCGCCGGCGCCGCGCTCGGTGACGCGAGAGCTGCTCGGCGCACCACGGCACGATCAGGTCTGAGAGCAACGCCAGTGCGACGAGCGAAGAGGCGGCGAGCGCGAGCCACACGGCAGCTGCCTACCGGCTGCCGCCGGCCGCTCGCGGGAAGAAGATCACGCGATCCGCGTCCCGTGGAACATCGTCGAACGAGCGGACCATGCGCGCGCGGCGCCGGTCGCTCTCCTCCAGAGGAACCGCGGCCCACAGGCCCGCGTCGAGCTGGCGCTTGAACTCCTCGAGCAGGCGCCGCTCGTCCTCGGCAAGCTTGACGTCGCCCTCCGCGATCACGATCTCTCCATGTCCGGGTTTCATCCGCAGAAAGCGCACCGCAGAATTATATGCCCTTAATGACACGAGCCGACTCGCTTTGATCCGCCTGGGCGCTCTGAGCGGCCTTGCGGTCAGCTCGGTTCAGCGCGTGAGCCGACAGGTCCAACACGTCGACCGGTCCCGCTCCCGCGCCGAGCTCCCGCAGGCCTCGGCCGACGGCCCGCGAAGCCATGTCCTTCGCGATCCTGGCGGCTTGCAGCGGCGCCAGGCCCCACGCCAGACAGGCTGCCAGGACCGAGGAGTGCGTGCAGCCCGATCCGTGGGCGGCGCCGTCCGGGTAGCGCGGGCCCGCGAGCTCCACGAACTCGGCACCGTCGAAGAACAGATCAGAGGCGACCTCCCGATGGCCGCCGGTGACCACGACGTTCGCCGCTCCCAGCGCGTGGATGGCGCGCGCCAGGGACCGGATCTCGGTTCTCGCGCCGACCTCTGCTGCCGCCTGCCTCCCCGCCTCCGCTTCGGCGTAGAGCGCGAGCGTCCGCGCCTCCGGCAGATTCGGCGTGAGCACGGTCGCCCGGGGCACGAGCGCGGTGACCAGCGCCGCGCACGCCGGGTCGTCGAGGAGCGTTGCACCCGACTCGGCCACCATCACGGGATCGATCACGACCGGCACCGCCGCGGGCACCGACATGAGCGCTTCGGCGACCGCCGCGACCGTCTCGGGAGTTCCCAGCATCCCGATCTTGACCGCATCGACACCGATGTCCTCCACGACCGCACGCACCTGGGCGATGATCAATTCCGCAGCCACAGCGTGGACGGCCGTCACTCCCACCGTGCTCTGCGCGGTGATCGCGGTGATCGCAGTCATCCCGTGCGCGCCACACGCCGCGAACGCCTTCAAGTCGGCCTGAATTCCGGCGCCGCCACCGGAATCGGAGCCTGCGATGGAGAGGACGCGTGGTATCCGGCGGGGGCTGCTCACGAGCAGGGAGCTTAGGGCCCGGTGCAGAATTAGTGTGGTGCCCTTCGTCTCAGAGGATTGGAACAAAGCGCCCTCCGCTCGTGCGGCGCACGTAGCCACCCAGTTCGAGCGATGCGATCGCTGCCAGACCCCGATCGGGCGGCACGCCCACTCGTGCAAGCGCCGCCGGCGCCGTATCGTGACCATCCGCGATCGCGGCCAGCAGCTGCCGGAGGTCATCCGGCAGCCGCTCACCAGGAACGCGGGAGCCGGCGTCGCACGCGCAGCCCTCGCCCGTCGCGTCAGCTCGTGCGCAGTCGACTCCTCGAACGTCGAATGTCCTCTCCTTTCGGCTTCGCGCCGGCCGCGCACCACCGACCGCGTCCGGCTCGTCCAGCCGGCGGCCGGCGCGATGTGACTGAGAGCCACACGCCGGTCCGAGCCCTCCGAACCCACGGGTGTGCCCCCGCCCGCCGCGGCGGAGCGGATCAGCGTCGGCTGCAGCTCCGAGGCCAGAGCTTGCGAGCGAATCGAGCACGTCCCGCGCGTCGCGGACGACATGCGCGCCGTCGACCAGAAGCTGATTGGGACCTGCAGCCTGCGGACTCCAGATCCGGCCCGGAACGGCGCCGAGCGGCCGTCCCAGCTCGTTCGCCAGCCTCGCCGTGATCAGCGCCCCGGAGCGCTCGCTCGCCTCCACGACCACCGTCATCGCCGACGTCGCGGCGATCAGACGGTTGCGAGCAGGAAACATCCAGCGGCGGATCTCCACGCCCGGCCCGAGCTCGCTGACGGCGGCACCCGCCGTGATGATCCTGGCATGCAGTCTGCGCTTGCTCGGCGGGTAGGCACGCTCGGCGGATCCGGGCAGCACGGCGAGCGTCCTCTCGCCCGACTCGAGCGCACCCTCGTGGGCGGCCGCGTCGACGCCGCCCGCCATCCCGCTGACCACGGTCACGCCGCTGGCGCTGAGTCCGCGGCCGAGCGCGCGTGCGACCTCCAGACCGTAGGCGGACGGACGTCTCGAGCCGACGATGGCGACCGGGTCGCCTCCGCACAGGGCGTCGAGCCGACCGATGGCGCCGGCGACGTGCAGCACAGCCGGCGTCGCCTCGCCAAGCAGGCGGATCCGCGACGGATAGGCGCCGTCGCACCGGCACACGAGCTCGACGCCGGCGTGCGCGGCGGCGGTGCGGGCGCGGTCGGGGTCAAAGCTCGTCAGCTCGTCGGTGATCCGCTGTCGATCGACGCCGGCGACTGCCGCGATCAGGTCATCGTCACCGAGCGCGAGGACTGAGTGGATCTGCCGGCGCACGCGGTCGAGGTGCCCTGACAGGCGGGCCAGCAGCCACGGTCGTGCAAGACACCGATTGCATGCGCGCGATCGCTCGCTCATGCCGCCAGAGCCTCCTCCCCGGCGCCCCGCTGCCGCATCGCGAGCGCCAGGAGCAGGTCGCTTTCCTGAACATGCTCGTGGCCCTCGAGGTCGGCGATCGTGCGAGCGACACGCAGGACGCGATGGCGCCCTCGCGCCGACAGCGCTCCTGCAGCATATGCGCGAGCGACCACCGCTTCGGCGACGCCGTCCAGCCGGACCCAGGTCCGAACGCTGCGGGCATCCATCTCGCCGTTGCAGCTGGTGCCGGTGCCGGCGAAGCGACGCAATTGGCGCTCCCGCGCGTCACGGACGCGGGCGGCGACGCGCGCGCTGTCGCAGCGCGGGCCCGCTCGAAACTCGGGCTCGGATGGCCGGTCCACGTTGACGAGCAGGTCCATGCGATCGAGCAGGGGCCCGCTGAGGCGCCGGCGATGTCGGCGCAGGTCACCATCGCTGCAGCTGCATCTGCTCTCCACACCGGCGAAGCCGCACGGGCATGGGTTCGTCGCCGCTACGAGCATGAAACGGGTGGGGAACACCAGCGCGCGCTGTCCGCGCACGATCGTGACGTATCCGTCCTCCAGCGGCTGGCGAAGCGCCTCCAGCGTGACCCGGTGGAACTCCGACAACTCGTCCAGGAACAGAACTCCGTTGCTCGCGAGGGTGGCTTCGCCGGGTCGCGGCGGCGAGCTTCCCCCAACCAGCCCAGCCGGCGAGATCGTGTGATGCGGGGCGCGGAACGGCCGTGTCTCGATCAACCCGTCGGTATGCAGGCCGGCGATGCTGTGGATCCGGGTCACCTCGATCGACTGCGATGGTGTCATCGGGGGCAGGATCGAGGGCAAGCGCCGCGCCAGCATCGTCTTGCCGGTGCCGGGGGGTCCCTCCAGCAGCAGGTTGTGGGCGCCGGCGGCGGCGATCTCGAGCGCGAGCAGCGGCACCTCGTGGCCTCGCACATCCGCGAGATCGGGTTCCGGCGCCCCCCGGCGCGAGCGCCTCGTGGGCTGCGGTTGCGGAGGTACATGCGCACCGGTCACTGCGTCGACAGCCCCCCTCAGGTCCGTGATCGCGGCGACGGACAGGCCCTCGACGAGCGCCGCCTCGCCCCCTCGCTGCGACGGGACGACAAGGCGCGAGATGCCTGCGCGGCGGGCGCCCTCGGCAACGGCGAGCACCCCGGAGCAGTCGCGCAGCGCGCCGCCGAGGGACAGCTCTCCGATCACCGCGACGCTCGTGAGCGCGTCTGGCGGCAACTGCGAGCTCGCCGCGAGGATCCCGAGCGCCATCGCCGCGTCGAAGCCTGCCCCCACCTTGCGCAGGAACGCCGGCGCGAGGTTGACCGTGATCCTCCGTTGCGGAAACTCGAAGCCGGAGTTCAGGATGGCCGAGCGTACGCGCTCGCGTGACTCCCGTACCGCCGCGTCACCGAGGCCGACGATCGTGAACGACGGGAGGCCTGAGCGGATGTCAACTTCGACGAGCACCTGACGCGGATCGACCCCGTCGATGGCGAATGTTGCAACACGAGCGAGCATGCGCAACACGCTAGGGCAGATTGAGTGACGCGTGTGAAACGCCGTGTGACAATTTCGAACGTCACCTCCCGGTCGACATGCGGAAAGAAGTCACACGGCGTGACTCACACATGACACCTTTACGCGTAGCGTGCACTACGTGAGTGCTGACATACCCGACATGAGGCAATCCCTCGGCGCCGCCGGCGAGCAGCTTGCCGCCGAGCACCTCGAGCGCAGGGGCTTCGCGATCCTCGAGCGGAACGTCCGGACGCGTTGGGGCGAGATCGACATCATCGCGTTCGACGGCCGAACAATCGTCTTCTGCGAAGTGAAGGCGCGACGCGAAAGCAACTTCGGTGCGCTCGAATCGGTTCACGCACGCAAGCGCATGCAGGTGCGCAGGCTCGCGGGCCGCTGGCTGGCGCAGCGCACGGATCGACCGCGCGCTGCCGAGCTGCGCTTCGATGCGATCGGCGTGACCTTCGACCGCACCGGCCGCCTGGTCGCGCTCGAGCACCTGGAGGGTGCGTTCTAGCGGCGAGCGTCGCCGGCGACGATCGCCGCGCACGCAGGCGTCGGGAGCCGCGAGGCGGCTGGCAACGACCCGGGCGCGTCCACAGCGATCGGGCTTGTCTCGGCGCCGGACCCTCGACGCGAAAACCGCGCTATGCGCGGTTAACTCGTCGAGGCTCGTCAAAGACGATCAGACGAGCGACAGCTGCGTGAACGCTGCGGAGTTGAACGACAGCCGGTGCAGTGGCGTCACGCCGAGCCGCCCGATCGCGTCGCGATGCTCCGGCGTCGCGTATCCGACGTGCTGCGAGAAGCCCCAGCCGGGGTGATGCGCGTCGGCGCGGCGCATGTATCGATCCCGGGTCTCCTTTGCGATCACCGAAGCGGCGGCGATTGCCGCCGAAGTGGCGTCGCCGCCGATGACCGCACGCTGCGCGAACGGGAGCTCGGCAACCGGAAAGCCGTCGCTCAGGCAGATGCAGCCCGCGCACGCGACGTTCGCGAGCGCGTCGCGCAGCGCCGCGAGGTTTGTCACGTGCAGTCCCCGAGTGTCGATCCCGGGGGCGCAGCGCGACACGACTGACACCTTCACCGCGACGCGCAGGATCACCGGGTATAGCGCCTGGCGGGCAGCGGGCGTGTGCCGCTTGGAGTCGTCCAGGTTGGAGAGCGCGCGCACGTGCGCAGGTCGCAGCAGTTCGAGGTCGAACAGGACAGCCGCGGCGACGAGCGGGCCTGCGAGGCATCCCCTGCCGGCCTCGTCGGCGCCCGCGACGAACCTGGCGCCGAGCGAGCGGTCGTAGCGGAACAGTCGCGCGCCCGGCTTCCGAGCGCCGCCGCGGGGGCGTGCGGCACCGGTCGAGGGAGCCGACCCGCGAGGCCGAGGCGCGGACACCCGCGCAGCCGAAGGCGCCGCACGACCCGGATCCGACCCCGATGCACCACCCGGGTCCAGCGCCGTCATGACGCTCGGATCAGAGCGTGCCGATGCGGTCGGGCGGCCAGTAGGTGAAGAAGGCAACGCCGATGATCCACTTCTGGGGGACCGGCCCCCAGAACCTGCTGTCGTCAGAACCACCACGGTTGTCGCCCATCATGTAGTACATGCCGGCCGGAACCTTGATCGGCTTCGCGTACGTGCAGGTTGGATCGCCCCCACACGGCTCGATGTAGGAGTCCTGCTCCCGCACGCCGTTGCGGATCACATGCCCGTTGATGATCTGCAGCGTGTCGCCCGGCAGGCCCACGACGCGCTTGATGAACGTCTGCTGGGACTCTTGAGGCGTGGGCTCGTCACAGGCCTGCTGGCTGACGCGCCCCTGCGATGGGTTTCCGCAGATCGGGTCTGCCGAGTCGTCGGCGCCGGCCGGCGGGTGGAACACGACGATGTTCCCGAGCGACGGGCTCGTGTCCATCCGGTTGGCGAGGACGCGCTGGCCGACGATCAGCGTCGGGTACATCGAGGTGCTGGGAATCTTGTAGGGCTTGACGATGAACGCTTGGATGAGGAGCGCAAGGCCGATTGCGACGGCGACGGTGAGCACGAGCTCGACGATCGAGTGCAGCGGGCCCTTCGACTTCTCCTTCTGCGAGTCGGCCATCAGCGCCACGGCGCGCTCCTGACGGAGGCGGTCGGCGTGTGCGGCGACGGCGTGTCGATGCCGACGATCACCCCTCGCCGGGCCGCCCACACCGTCCGCGAGGGCCTAGGCGTCGGCGGACGCAACGGGCGTCTCGGTGGTCGCGCCCTCGACAGGCGACTCGGCCGTCACGTCCCCGCCATCCGGCTCGGCAGTTGCGGCTTCGGGCTCGGCCCGGAACAGCAGCTCCCGCTTCACCGCCTCCTCGGGTCCGGCCGAGCGCCGCTCGCGCACGCGTGCACGCTTGCCGACGCGATCGCGCAGGTAGTACAGCTTTGCGCGTCGCACGTCACCGCGCGCGGCCACCTCGATCCGCTCGATCTTGGGCGAGTGCAGGGGGAAGGTGCGCTCGACGCCGACGCCGAACGATTGCTTGCGGACGGTGAAGTTCTCGCGCGCCCCGTGCCCCTGGCGCTTGATCACGACGCCCTCGAACACCTGGGTGCGGCGCCGCGTGCCCTCGATCACCTGAAAATGGACGCGGAGCCGGTCGCCGGCGTCGAACTTGGGGACGCGGCGCAGTTGTGCGCGCTCCAGGTCTTCGATAACGGTGCTCATCTCAGCTCGTTTGGGCCGGCACGCCGGCGTAGACATACGGAGCGGGCACGGTTGTGCCCGCGGGTGGCCTATGGTAGCGGACGCTGCTCGGCACGGGCCCTGGACTGCGCGAGCCGCCACTCGCGGATGCGGGCGTGGTGCCCGGAGAGCAGGACCTCGGGGACGCGCCAGCCGCGATGTTCGGCCGGGCGCGTGTAGTGCGGGTACTCCGGCGCTCCCTGGAGCGCGCTGCTGAACGACTCCTCCAGCGCGGAGCCCTCGTGCCCGAGCGCACCCGGAAGCTTGCGCATCACCGCGTCGCAGACGACCATCGCCGCCAGCTCCCCACCGGCGAGCACGTACCGTCCGATCGAGAGCTCCTCGCCGGCGAAGTGCTCGAGGATCCGCTCGTCGAACCCCTCGTAGCGACCGCAGAGAAGCGTGATCGCCGGCTCCCGCGCGAGCTCGTCGGCGAGCTCCTCGTCGAGCACGCGGCCACGCGGGGTGAGAGCTAGGACCCGCCTGCGCTCGGGCATCAGCACCGGATCGATCTGGTAGCGCGCGCGCAGCGCGGCCTCGACGACATCGACGCGCAGCAGCATCCCGGCACCGCCGCCGAACGGCGTGTCATCAACCTGCCCCGCTCGTAGTGGCGTGTTGTCACGGTAGTTGACGAGCTCGAGCCGGTGGCCGTTACGCAGCGCGTTGCACACGTGGCGCTGGGTGATGAACCAGCCGAACGCTTCGGGGAACAGCGTGAACACATCGATCTCCATCATCGCCCCCGGCCCCGCGCGCGACGCCGGCGGTGAACGCGCATCACTCCTCTCCGAGGAACGCGAGGCTGATGTCGATCGCCCGCGCGCGTATGTCGACGGTGCGCACGGCGGCCTCGACCAGCGGCACGAGCAGATCGCCGCCACCGTCCGCTCGAGCGACCTCCAGCACCTCGCAGGAAGGCAGCTCGAGCAGCTGCCGCACCGTACCCACCGGCCTCCCGGCGTCGTGCACCGAACAGCCCTCCAGATCCTCCGCCCACCACTCGTCGTCCTCGAGCGGCGGTGCGACGCTGCGGTCGACGAGCAACTCCGCGCCGCGCAGCAGCGCGGCCGCGTCGCGGTCCTCGCAACCCTCCAGGCGCAGGATCAGCCGCCGTTCGTGTCCGGCCAAGCGCGTGATCCGGCGCATCTGGTCCCGGATCAGGACGCTGCCGCCGAGAGCGAGCAGCCGCGGGGTCGCCTGCACGACGTGGAAGCTGCCGTCGAGCCCGTGCGGCGCGGCGACGATCCCCGCCCGCAGCAAGCCCTTGCCCGCGGCGCCGGGCGTCACGGTCGATCCACCAGTGGCCGTCCGGGCAAATACGTTGGCATGCGCGTGCGGCCCGGCGCGGGGACGACCACTAGTCCACGATGTCAACGAACACGCGCTGCCCCCGCTTGACGGCGGCCGTCTTGACGACCGTGCGCAGTGCGCTCGCGGTGCGACCTCCGCGGCCGATCACGTTCCCGTAATCGTCCTGGGCCACCGACAGCTCGAGCACGATCGTGCCGTCGGGCTCGACCTGCTCGCGTACGCTGACGCTGTCGGGCTCATCGACGAGCCCGCGGGCCAGGTAGGAGAGCAGATCCTTCGGAGAGCCCGAACCGTCGGTCACTGTCACTGAATGTTCTGGATGCGCAGGAGCTTGCGGACGGGTTCTGAGGGCTGTGCCCCGCGTGCCAGCCAATCCTTGATCCGCTCCTCGTTGAGGACGATCGTGGACGGGTTCGTCTGGGCGTTGTAGTGGCCGACCGTCTCGATCACGCGCCCGTCGCGCTTGGATCGCTGGTCGGCGACGACCACTCGCCAGATGGGGTTCTTGCGTCCGCCGACGCGCGTGAGTCGAAGTCTGACTGCCATTAGACGGGTGAGGTTAGCGGGCCGCGCGGATCGGCGCCAGATGATCGCGACAGAGGCCGGGCGCAGCGATCAACCCGAACCCCGCCGAGACCCGCTAGCGCGATTGCTGGCGCATCAGCGCACCAAGGTCGGGCATCCGTCCCTGCGTCACCTGCCGCATGATCTTGCGCATCTGCTCGAACTGCTTGATCAGCGCCTTCACGGCCTGCACGTTCGTGCCCGATCCCTTGGCGATCCGCAACCGACGGGAGCCCTTGATCAGCTCCGGGTGCCGGCGCTCCTGCGGTGTCATCGAGAGGATGATCGCCTGGATCCGGTCGAATTCGCGCTCGTCGACCTTGACCCCGCGCAGCTCCTTGCTCATCCCCGGGATCATCCCGAGCAGATTCTGCAGCGGGCCGAGGCGGCGGACCTGCTTCATCTGCTCGAGGAAGTCGTCGAGCCCGAACTCCTGCTTGCGGAACTTCCGCTCCAGCTCGGCGGCCTGCTCGGTGTCGTACGCGTTCTGCGCCTTCTCGACAAGGGTCATCACGTCGCCCATCCCGAGGATCCGCTGGGCCATGCGGTCCGGATGGAAGCGCTCGAACTGATCGAGCTTCTCGCCAGTGGACGCGAACAGGATCGGCTTGCCGGTCACCGCCTTGACCGACAGCGCCGCGCCGCCACGCGCGTCACCGTCGAGCTTGGTCAGCACTACGGCGTCGAAGTCGACGACGCGCCCGAACTCCTCTGCGACGTTGACCGCATCCTGACCGGTCATCGCGTCGACCACGAGCAGGATGCTGTGCGGCCTCACCGTCTTCTTGATTTCCGCGAGCTCGGTCATCAGCTCGCTGTCGACGTGCAGCCGGCCGCTCGTGTCGATGATCAGCACGTCCTTGCCCTCGCTCTGCGCGCGGTCACGGGCCCACGCGGCGATCCTCACCGGATCCTTTCCGGTGCCCTGCTCGTAGACCTCGGCGCCGGCCTGCGCGCCGACCTTGATCAGCTGCTCGACCGCGGCGGGCCGGTACACGTCGCAGGCGGCGACCGCCACCGAGGAGCCGTGCTGCTCGCGCAGGTAGCGCGCGAGCTTGGCGGTCGCGGTCGTCTTGCCGGAGCCCTGCAGTCCTGCCATCAACACGATCGTGGGCGGACGCGGCGAGAACGTCAGGTCGTGCGAGGCGCCGCCCATCAGCTCGGTCAGCTCGTCGGAGACGATCTTCACGACCTGATGGCCAGGGTTCAGCTTGCCGATCACATCGGCTCCGAGCGCGCGCTCCTTGACGGCGCTCGTGAAGCTCTTGACGACCTTGAAGTTGACGTCGGCCTCGAGTAGCGCGAGCCGGATCTCCCGCATCGCGGCGTTGACGTCGGCCTCGCTCAGCGTCCCGTGGCCGCGTACGTCGCTCAGCGTCGCCTGGAGCTTCTCTGCAAGCGTGTCGAACATCGCGACCCTCCCAGACGGCTACTCGGAGATGACGGTGCCGCCGGGCGGCAGCGCCTTGCCGGGCGTCTCGGAGCTGCTCGAGATCTCCGCGAGCTCGGTGGCGTCCGCGTTGCCGTCCGCAGCCTCGCCGGCGGCGGCGGTGGCGCTCGCTTCGACGGCTCCGTTGGCTGAGGCGCCCGCCCGGTCGAGGGTGCCGGAGAGCGCCCTCCCGAGCCCGCCGAACGCCTGCGAGAACTCAGAGGGGATCACGAACACCTTGTTGGCGTCACCCCTCGCCAGCTGCGGGAGCATCTGCAGGTACTGGTAGCTGAGCAGCTGCGGATCGGGGTTGCCGCGGTGGATCGCGTCGAAGACCGTGGCGATCGCCTTCGCCTCGCCCTCGGAGCGCAGGATCGCCGCCTGCTTCTGGCCCTCCGCGGTGAGCACCGCGGCCTGCTTCTGGCCCTCTGCGGTGAGGATCTGGGATTGCTTGACACCCTCCGCGTTGAGGATCGCGGCGCGCCGGTCACGCTCGGCGCGCATCTGCTTCTCCATCGCCTCCTGGATCGAGCCGGGCGGGTCGATCGACTTGAGCTCCACACGGTTGACGCGGATCCCCCACTTGCCGGTCGCCTCGTCGAGCACGCCGCGCAGCTGCGCGTTGATGTGGTCACGGCTCGTGAGCGCCGACTCCAGCGACAGTGAGCCGATCACGTTGCGCAATGTGGTGACGGTGATCTGCTCGATCGCCTGCAGCGGGTTTGCTACCTCGTATGTGGCTGATTTCGCGTCGTTGACGGTGAAGTACAGAACGGTGTCGATCTGAACGACGAGGTTGTCCTCGGTGATCACCGGTTGCGGCGGGAACGTGACCACCTGCTCGCGCAGGTCGATCAGCGGCCTGAGGCGGTCGACGAATGGCATGAGCACGGTCATTCCCGGCGACAGCGTGCGGTGATAACGACCGAGTCGCTCGACGATGCCCGCTTTCGCCTGCGGCACGATCCGGATCGTGCGGGCGAACAGGATCACCAGGAACACGACCAGCACCGCCCCGACGATTACTCCGACCATGAGTCTCTCCTTGCCTCGTTTGCCTGCTACTCGCTGACCAGCGCGGTAGCACCCTTGATTGCCAGAACCTGCACCGCCGTGCCGGGCTCGATCACCTCGTGGTCATCAAACGCCCGGGCCGTCCAGACCTCACCCTCGATCTTCACGCAGCCGACTCCCTCGCTGTTGGCGATCCGCTCCAGCACGAGCGCCTGCTTCCCGACAAGCGCTGCGGAGCCGGTCCTGAGGCCCGGTCCCGCGCGCAGGTGTCTCATCGCAACGGGACGTACGAGGCCGAGGGTCATCAAGGACGTGACGGCGAACACGACGAGCGCGATTGCCTCATTGCCGAACGCCGCCTCGGTGATCGCGGCCAGCAGCCCGCCGGCGGCGAACGGCGCGAGGAAGAAGCTGGTGCTCAGCAGCTCACCGATGCCGAAGGCGAGCGCGATCAGGACCCAGACGAGCCAATCCATGTGCAAACGAGCTTAGCGCGGTGAGCGCTGCGTATCGCTCCGTTTTGGCCGGCCTTGTGGGCCGGCCACGAGGCGGGCACCGGGCGGGTGGTGCAATCCGCGTCGGCTGTTCACAGCCCCGCGCGCGCGTCGGCTGCGCAGCGCGGTCCGTCAGCTGCTGACGAGCGCCCGCGCGAACTCGTCCGCGGCGAATGGGCGCAGGTCCTCGAGCTTCTCCCCCACGCCGATCAGCTTCACGGGGATCCCGAGCTCGGTCGCGATCGCGAGCGCGATCCCGCCCTTTGCGGTCCCGTCCAGCTTGGTGAGCACGAGTCCGCTGACCGGGATCGCCTGTGCGAACAGCTGCGCCTGGCGCAGCCCGTTCTGTCCGGTCGTGGCGTCGACGGTCAGCAGCGTCTCGTGGGGCGCGTCGGGGATCTGCTTGCCGATCACGCGGGAGATCTTCGAGAGCTCGCCCATCAGGTCGTCCTGCGTGTGCAGGCGCCCGGCGGTGTCGACGATCACGACGTCGAGCTGCTCCCGGATCGCCTGGCTGATCGCCTCGTAGGCGACCGAGCCGGGGTCCGCGCGCTCGCCGCCGCGGACGAACGCGGCCCCCGCGCGCTGCGCCCACACCTCCAGCTGCTCGACCGCCGCGGCCCGGAACGTGTCGGCCGCCGCGATCGCCACCGAGTGGCCCAGCTCCTTGCTGAGGTGGTAGGCGAGCTTGCCGGTGGTGGTCGTCTTACCGGTCCCGTTGACGCCCGCCATCAGGATCACCGTCGGCTTGTGGCGCAGGTCGATGTGGTCGTCGCCGGTCCGCGCGATATCCGCCAGCAGCTCGCTCAGGCGCGCGGTGAGCGCCTCGGTGCCGCGGATGTCTCCCGCGGTGGCCTCGCGCTCGAGCTGCTCGACGACCTTGGCGGTCGTCCGCGCGCCGACGTCGGCGTAGATGAGCGCCTCCTCGAGGCGCTCCCAGCTCTCGTCGGTGAGGTCCTCGTTGAGCGTCGCCTGGATCTCGGTGGCGAGCGCCTCGCGGGTCTTCTTGAGGTTCTCGCGCAGCCGGCGGAAACGGTCCCGGAGCCGCTCGCGCTCCTTGCCATCGCCCTCGCCAGCGGGCTGCGGCGACCCCGATACCGGCAACGGGCCATCGACGAGAAACAGATCGGACCATTCGCGCGCCATCGGCCGAGGACCCTAGCAAGGCCCGTGTCGACGACGGCACGGGAGGGCTGCTGGTTCCAGCGCGTCACAGTGTCCGAACGTCGACCTGCTTGACGTCGGCAGCGGCGATCGTGCGCTCGAACTCGACCAGCGGTGAGGGCGGATCGATCCCGAGCTGCGCGAGCGCTGCGCGGGCACGGCGCAACACCGAGAGGGCCGCCCCCTTGCGACCTTGCAGATGGAGGATCTGCGCGACCTTGAGGTAGCGGTCGTCGTCATACGGATCGAGCTCGATCGCGCGCTGCACCATACGCCGTGCTTCGTCGAGGTCGGACTGCCGGGCAGCCGCCTCGGCACAGAGGTCGAGGAGGTCGAGCATCGTCTGCCGGGCTCGCTCGCGCGGTTCCTCGGTCCACGGTTCGTAGGGATCAAACGGAAGCAACGGGCCCCGGTAGCGGGCGATCGCCGCGTGCGCGAGCGCGAGCGCGGCGGTCGGCTCGCCCAGCCCGAGCGCCTGCGCACCGCGCGCTTCCGATTGGAACTGCGCCAGATCCAGGCGCACCCGCGGGCTGAGCTCCAGCCCTTGCCCCTCGCGGACGACGACGTCCCCGGCAGCATCACGGAGGCGGTTGAGGACCGTGCGCAGACGGTTGCGACCTGCCGCCGGCTCGACCTCTGGCCACAGCGCCTCGATCGCGTGCTCGACGTGAATCCGGCCGCTGCTGACGGCGACCAGCTTCAGCAGCCGTCGCTCCTGACCGTTGCCAAGCGTGACCTCCCGGCCACCGCGTGTCAGCTCGAAGCGTCCGAGAACCGCCAGCGCCGCCGGCACCTCGGATGCCTCGAGCGCGCGGGCGGCGGGCAGACCCGTCGCGACCGCGAGCGCGAGCAGCGACTCGGTGAGCTCGCGCTCGCGCAGCAGCGGCAGCTGCGGCTGACCGAGCGCCGCCGCCTGCTCACACGCCCGCGCCGCCAGCCCGGCGGCGCTGCGGTCGCCCAGCCGCAGGGCGGCGTAGGCGGTGAGCAGAGTCACGCGCCAGTACTCGCGCGGCGCGATCCCGGACCGGTCGACAACGGACAGCCGCGCCTGCGCCAGCTCGGCATCACCGTGCCGGGCAAGCAGCGCGCACTCAGACATCGCGACCTGCGCCCCGGCATTCTGTGGATCGCGTTTCGCTAGCTCCAGGTGGTCGGCGGCGAGCGCCACATGTCCGACCCGGTCAAGGCAGTCCGCGGCCTCCGCGTGGAAGAGCGCTCCCTCCACCTCCCACCAGTTCCCGTGCTGAGCCTCGGCTCTACGCGCGTGGTCCACCGTCGCCTCCGCGTCGCCCCGGAGCGACGCCGAGACCATCCGCTGCATGTCGACGTACCAGAGCATCCACCGGTCGCCGAGTCGCGTCGCCAGGGCGACGACCTCGCTCAGCTCGTCCTCGGTCTCGGCCTCGCGGCCGAGCTCGCTGAGGACGTATGCGCGGAAGAACCGGATCCGAACGAGCCTTCGCGGGTGATCGGCCGCCCATGCCGACCCCGAATCGAGCGCCGCGAGCGCCGCCAGCGGCTGTCCGAGCGCAAGCTCGACCCAGATCGCCCGATACAGCGTGAGCGTCGCCGCTGCGGGCCGGTTGCCGAGCGCGAGATGCAGCTCGGTGGCGCGCTGCAGGTAATCGGCCGCCTCGCGCAGACCGGCAGCCGGAAGGCGCCCGTCCCGGTCCCGGCGCCAGCTCAGGCCCTGGCCGACTAGGGTCAGAGCCCGCGCCCGGGTGAGCTCCTCACCCGCACCCACCTCGCTGAGCAGGCGGCGCCCGAGAAGCTCGACGCGACCTGGATCTCCCCGATTCAGCAGCTCGGTCAGCAGCTCCGCGTCGAGAGCTCGGCGCAGCTCCGGCGCTTCACGCTCGCTGACCAACGCGTCGAGCCGTGCGAGCAGGCGCGAGCTGTGCGCGAACATCCAACCGGCCGCACAGCAGCGTGCGACGTTCAGTATCGCGCGCGGGAAGCGCTCGAGCACCTCGTCGCCGATGCGGTCGCTCACCGCCACGAGCTCGAGCGCGTCGATCCTGTCGATCAGCCACGGGTCGGCCCCATCGAGCAAGCTCGCCGCCGCGCCCAGCTGCCCGGCGCCGAGCAGCACCTGCAGCGCCACGTCCAGCTCTCCACGGCGCTCGTAGTAGGCGGCCACGGTGTGTAGAACCGAGGGGTCGACAACCGCCAGCGTGGCGAGGTGCTCCCGGACCGGATCGGGCACCACCCACCATCCGTCGTTCGCCCGAGTCATCGGCAGACCCCACGCGAGAGCCCGCTCGAGGAACGCATCTTCGCCGGTGATGAGGGCCAGCAGCTCACGATCGAGCAGCGGCGCGACCGCGATCTGTGCAAACAGCGTACGGTCGCGCCCGAAGGCCGAAAGCGCCTCCTCGAGGATCGCCTGGATCGCGTCGGTGCGGCCACCGAGTCGGGCGAGCGCCCCCAGAGGCGTGGCCGCGTGCTTCGAGCGCGAGGCGGCCAGCACGGCAGCTGCGGTCCAGCCACCGGTTGCGCGGTCGAGCGCGCGCGTATCTTCGACCGACACCTCGAGGCCGAACCCGGTGCGGCACAGCTCCAGCGTCTCCTCGGGACGCAGCGCCAGCTCGCCCGCGGTCAGCTGGGCGATTCCGGCACGGCGCAGCCGCGCAAGACCCGCGGGCAGGTGCCGGGCCAGGACGATCACCCGCTGCGAGCCGCCGGCCTGATCAGCGATCCGCTCGATCACCGACGCGGCGTCGCGATCGGCATGGTGCGCATCGTCGATCACGATCGCGCACGACTCGTCTGCGACGCCGGCCAGCATCGCATCGACGACGCCCGCGGGATCGTCACCGGCCCCGGCCATGAGCCCGGCCGCATCGCGCAGACCGGCGCGGCTCACCGCCGCCCGCAGCCGCGCGGACAGCAGCCGCGACGACACGCCCCCCTCCTCCAGCGCCACCCAGACCGGGACGGCACCCCACACGTCGACGAGCTCGGCGGCCAGCACCGACTTCCCGTACCCGCCTGCCGCCTCCACGACGACGACGCGAACCTCGCTGCAGCGAGCGGTCAGCCGTGGGCGCCTGATGTGAAAGGAGGGTAGGCGAATCAGCGAGACGTCGTGCATCGACCTCTGCGACGGAAGACCCCGTCACTCACATTCGCGCAGTCTAATCCCCGATCGACCCTATTCCGAAGCCTGGCCTCCCGTCTCGGTGCTTTTCCGCAACGCAATGCGGTGCCGTACAGATGCCGGACCGCGCAGCCCCGTCTTAGTCTCCGGCATGCCCGTGACTCTCTCCCGGCGATCCCAACTCGGTGCCGGCGCGCTGCTCACAGGAGGAGTCGTCGGCTATGACCTCCTGCAGCGCCGCCGTGCGATCCTGCGCAACTTCCCGCTCGGGTGGCGCGCCCGGTTACGCGGTCTCGTCGGCGAAGATGCTCGGCGCCGCCCACGGGCGGCGCCTTGCCTTCCGCCCGCGGTCGATCGTGAACCTTTCCGGGATGAGCTACGGCGCCCTCTCACCCGTGGCCGTCGAGGCGCTCAATCGCGGCGCGGCGCTGTCGGGCGCCCTGCACAACACCGGTGAGGGCGGGCTGGCGCCGTCCCACCAGCATGGCGGCGAGCTGATCTTCCAGATCGGCACGGGCTACTACGGCTGTCGCGATGAGCGCGGCCGCTTCTGCCTGGAGCGCCTGCTCGAGCAGGTCGCACGGGCACCGCTGCGCGCGATTGAGATCAAGCTCTCGCAGGGGGCGAAGGCGGGACGGGCGCGGCGCCGCTCGCGTTCGCCGACCACGTGGCGCTGCCGTTCAAGCTCGGCTTCGCCCGCGTGTACGGCACTTTCGCGCGCGCGGGCATCGCGCAGGACGTGACGTTCATCGGCTCGGCCAGGCTCGGATTCCCGGACGCCGCCCTGCTGGCGTTCGGCCTGGGCTGCGACCTGGTCAACGTCGGCCGCGAGGCGATGATGGCGATCGGCTGCATCCAGGCCCAGCGTTGCCACACGGGACGCTGCCCTGCCGGGGTGGCGACGCAGTCGCGGTGGCTGATGCACGGACTGGACCCGGACCTCGGCTCCAGCCGCGTCGCCAACTACCTCACAACGCTGCGCGCCGAGATCCTGGCGCTGGCGCGCACGTGCGGCGTCTCGCATCCGGCGCTCGTCACTCCCGACCACTTCGAGGTCGTCTCCGGGCGCTACACCTCGGCGCCGCTGGCCGACCTGTTCGGCTACGAGGCCGGCTGGCCCGTGCGTCCGTGGCAGCCTGAACGGGCGGCCGACCCCCGCGCCGCCGCCCTCGCGGCCCGCTGAACGCACGCTTGAGAGGCTTTGTCGACTGCGGCCGGCGCCGGGCTGCTAGACCACGTCGCGCGCCGGCAGCCGGCGCGAGATCACCTTCGAAATGCCGTCGCCTCCCATCGAGACGCCGTAGAGCGAGTCCGCGACCTCCATCGTGCGCTTCTGATGAGTGACGACGATGAACTGTGCGCGCTGGGCGTAGCTGCCGAGGAGATCGAGGAACCGGTCGATGTTGAGATCATCGAGCGCTGCCTCCACCTCGTCGAGCACGTAGAACGGGCAAGGCCGCGCGAGGAACACCGAGAACAGGAACGCCAGCGCCGTCATCGACTTCTCGCCGCCGGACAGCAGCGACAAGCGCTTCATCGCCTTGCCCGCCGGGGTGATCTCGATCTCGACGCCGAGCAGGTCCTCGCCGGCCGGCGCCGCGTCCTTGAGCTCGTCGTCGTCTGCCGCCGCATCGAGGGCCGACGCATCGGGTTCAGGCGTTTCGGCGCCGACGATGCCGCCGAGCACGTGCGCCGGGCCGGAGGGCTCGGCGACGAGCCGTAGACGACCGCTGCCGCCCGGGAACAGGCGCGCCGCGAGCTCCTCGAAGTTCGCCGACGCCGCCTCGAAGGTCCGTTCGAAGATCTCGCGGATCTGGCCGTCGGTGTCGCGGATCAGCTTCTCGAGCTCGCGCAACGCGGTCTCGAGGTCGGTTCGCTGGCGCTCGAGCTCGTCGACGTGCGCGAGCGCGTCCTGGTACTCGTCCTGCGCCAGTGGGTTGACCGGACCGAGCTGAGCACGCCGGCGTTCGAGCCGCTCGAGCCGCTCGGCGAGCGCCGCCCGCTCGTTGCCGGGCAGCGGCTCGGAGGCCGCGCTCGGCTCGAGCTCGAGCTCGGCCGCCAGCCGCCCCAGCGCCGTGTCGGCGTCGGCCGCCTGGTCTCGCGCGCGCTGCGCCCGAACCTCGAGCGCGGTCAGCGCTTCATTGTCGGTGTGGAGGCGGCTCTGCAGAGCCGCCTCCTGCTGGGCGCGCGCGCGTAGCTCCGCGGTGGCCTGCTCGCCCGCCCTGCGGTCCGCCTCGAGCGCAGCGTCGAACGCGGACTGGCGATCCGCGATCGTCGCGCTCACCTCGGCGAGCACCTCGGTGAGCGCCTCGATCTCGGGCGCGAGCGCCTCGTCGCGAGCGATCTGCCTCCGCAGGCGCTCGATCGACGCGCCGCGCTGCTGGAGCTCCTGGGCGACGCGCATGCGGTCCCCCTGCCAGGCCGCAAGCTCGGCCCGCAGCTGCGCGCGCCGGCCCGCATCGGGCCCCTCGTCGGGCGCCGAGCGCCGTCGCGCGATCGCGGCCACGAGCCGCCGCTGCGCGTCTGCCGCCTCGTCCCGGCGGCGGACCGCCTCACGGTGCTCGGCGATCGTCGTCTCGCGCTCGCCGTCCCGGCGGCCAGCATGCGCGGCCGCCTCGCTCAACAGCTCGCGCGCGTGGTGCTCCGCCTGCACCGCCCGCTCGCTCGCCGCGATCAGCTGCTCGCGGCGGTTGCGTTCGGCCAGCACGCGGTCCTCGCCCACGGCCGCGGCCTGCCGCAGCTCCCGGGCGCTCGCAAACCACACCCGGCCGGAGCGAGTGACCGCAAGGCCCGCGAAGGCGTCCGGAAGCGAGGCGATCGATTCCACGACCCACGCGTCGCTCAGAAGCAGCCGCGCCAGCTCACAGGCCTCGTCGTCGCCGCGAATGTGGTGCATCAGCCGCTCGGCGCCCGGCATGGGCGCCGGCGGCTCCGAACCGCCCGCCGCGAACCGCACTCCCGGAGCGCCGGTCACCAGCACGCGGCCGCCGTCGGACCCGGAGCGATCCAGAAGCGCCTGCGCGGCGTCGCGGTCCGCGACGAGCGCCGCGCCGAGCCGGCCGCCGAGCGCGGCAGCCACTGCCAGCTCGTAGCCCGGTGCGACGGCGATCGCGTCGGCCAGCGACTGCGACCCGCCGGGGGCGCTGCTGTGGCTGCGCAGGAACTGGTTGCAGGCCGCCAGCTCGCCACCGACGCGAGCCGCCTCGCGCCGCGCCTGCTCGACCGCCCGTTCGGCTTCGCGTACGGCCTCACGCGCAGACTGCAGTCCGGCGTCGGCGTGCTCGCGACGTGTGCGCGCCTGCTCGACCGCGTCCTCGAGCGATGCCTCCGCCTCTGCTGCCGCGCTCCTCTGGCCCTCGAGCTCCTCCAGCTGGCGCGCGAGCTCAGCTTCGCGATCGCGCTCGAGCGCCTCCAGCTCACGGCGCAGCTCGGCGATCCTGACCTCCCCTTCGTGGTCGGGAACGTACGCGTCCTGCTGGGCGTTCAGCTGTGCGAGGCGCTCACGCGCGCCCCGCAACCGGTCGGCGACCAAGGCGGCGCTGCGTCCGATCGCCTCCGTGCGATAGGCCACGCGCTCGCCCGCCGATTGAGCCGCGTACCGGCGCCGCGAGAGCTCCTCACGCTGGGCGCTGCGGCCCGCGAGCGTCTCCTCTGCCGCCTGCCGGGCCGCGGCGACGCCCTCCAGCTCCCGTTCCAGTGCCTGACGGGCGGCGCGCGCACCGCCGACCGCCTGCTGCGCGAGCTCCAGCTCCTCGTGGCGCGCACGCAGGTCCTCGCGCGCCAGCTCGTAGCTGACCTCGAGCATCTGTCGGTGCAAGCGGCTGTGCAGCTCAGCGGCCTCGGCCTGGCGCTTGAGCGGTCGCAGTCGCGAGCGCGCTTCGCGCTCGACGTCGAGCGCCCGGTGCAGGTTCTCGATCGTGTGATCGAGCTTCAGCTGCGCTCGCCGGCGGCGCTTGCGGTGCTTGCCCAGCCCGGCGGCCTCCTCGATCAGCATCCTGCGATCGCGCGGCTTGGAAGTGACGATCGACTCGACCCGCCCCTGCGAGATGACCGAATGCATCTCCTTGCCCAGGCCGGTGTCCGACAGCAGCTCGATCACGTCGACCAGGCGGCAGCGCGCGCCGGCGAGGCGGTACTCACCCTCGCCGCTGCGATCGAGCCGGCGCGCGATCGAGATCTCCGGGACCCCGAGCCCGAGCTCGTCGTCGGAGTCGTCGAGCACCAGTTCGACCTCCGCGCTGCGCGCCGCCTGGCGTCCCGGCGCGCCGCCGAAGATGACGTCCTGCATCGATTGGCCGCGGATCGCGAGCGGCGACTGCTCGCCGAGCGCCCAGAGCACGGCGTCGGTGACGTTCGACTTGCCCGAGCCGTTGGGTCCGACGATCACGGCGACGCCCGGCCCGAACTCGAGCCGCGTCCGGTCCACGAACGACTTGAACCCCTTCATCGTGATGCTCTTCAGGTACATCGCCCTCAGTGATCGTCCAGGGACTCGAGCGCGGCCTGCGCCGCCTCCTGCTCCGCGTCCTTCTTGCTGCGGCCGGTGCCGCGCCCGATCTCCACGCCACCGATCGCGGCTGCGATGCAGAATGTGCGGTCGTGTGGCGGGCCGTGCTCGGAGATGACCGAGTAGCTGACGACCGCGCCACGGCGGGCGAGCTGCTCCTGGAGCGCCGACTTGAAGTCGATCGGATGCTCGAGCGCTTGCGCCAGCTCGGTCGCGAACGCCTCGACGACCGCCTCGGCCGTGCGCTCGTAGCCGAACTCGAGATAGCAGGCCCCGATCACGGCCTCGATCACCGACGCGAGCACGCGCTCGGTCGCGATCAGCGCCGGAACCGAGAATGCGGCGCTCGGGGGAGCAGCCGCGAGCAGCCGCGCGGGCAGCCCGAGGCGCTCGGCAACGGCGCGGCACGAGCGGCCCGAGACCACCTGAGCGCGGATCTTCGTCAGCTGTCCCGCGCCGTAGCGGTCCGCCTCGAGGCTCGGGTAGATGTGCGATGTGACCGCCAGCGCGAGCACGCTGTCCCCCAGGAACGCGAGGCGCTCGTAGGAGTCGGCGCGCTTCGCGGTCCACGACACGTGCGCGAACGCCCGCTCGGCGAGCTCCGGCGGCAGCTCGTCGAGGAGCGCCAGAAGCCGCGCGACCGTTGCATCCCTGGGCTCGCTCTGGGCCGTCACTCGGCGTTCTGGCTCGTGGTCGCCGACCGGCGCCCGCCCCTGGCGCCGCTCGCGAGCACGAACTCGACCGCCTGCCCGACGGTCAGGATCCTTGCGGCCTCCTCCTCCGAGATCGTGACGCCGTAGGTGTCCTCGAGCTCCTGAACCAGCGTGTACAGGTCGAGCGAGTCGGCTTCGAGGTCCTCGCGGAAGCGCGTGGACTCCCTGATCGAGTCGGGATCGACCTCGAGCTCGTCGGCGAGATGGGCGCGAATCACGGCGAAGATCTGCTCGCGTGTCATCAGCACACCGTAGCCGTCGGCTCGGACGCCGAGGGGCCGGCGCCGTTTCCCGGACCGACGCCGTCTCCATCCTCCGATTGAGGCGCTCGCAGGGCGCCGGCGCCGAGCAGGGCGGCGCGCGTGCGTCCGACGACGTCCTCTTCGACGCCCCGTGCCGCGACCTCGATCGCCCGGGCGAAGCCGCGGCGGGTGAAACGTCCGTGTGCGACCACGCCGAGCTGGCGCAGTCCGAGCATGTACGCGCCGCCGGTCGTCTCGGGGTCGATCTCCTCGCGCAACCGGTGCACGGCCGGTGCAAGCAGCACGCCCCCGAGCCGGGCGCGCAGCGAGCTCGTCGCCGCCGTGCGGATCGCCCGCAGCGTGCGGCCCGAGACTCCCTCGATCAGCTTGAGCGCGATGTTGCCCGTGAAGCCGTCCATCACGACGACGTCGGCGACGCTGCTCGTGACCTGCAGGCCCTCGATGTTGCCGATGAAGTTCAGCCCCTCCCCGGCGTCCCCGGCAAGCCGCTCGTGGACCTCCACGAGGTCCGGCGTTCCCTTGGCCGGCTCCTCGCCGTTGGACAGGAGCGCGACCCGCGGTGAGCTGATCCCCATCACCGCTGCGGCGAACGCCGACCCCATGTGCGCGAACTGGACGAGGTGCTCGGGCCGGCAGCTGACGTTAGCGCCGACATCGAGCAGGATCACGGGATCAGCGGCGGGAATCGGCACCGTCAGCGCGAGCGCCGGCCGGTAGATGCCGTGGTCGCGCTTCATGTTGAAGAGGCCGGCGGCGAGCGCCGATCCGGTCGAGCCTCCCGAGACGAGCGCCTGCGCGCGACCGTCCGCGACGGCGCGTGCCGCCTGGACGATCGAGGCCTCGGGCGTCTTGCGGACGGCAAACGCAGGATCGGTCGCCTTCGCGATCGAGACCGGCGCATCGATCAGTTCGACGCCGTCTGGGATCGGACCGACGGCATCGGCTGGAGCGAAGAGGAGCACCCGGATACCCTGCGCCGCTGCCAGCGCCGCGCCGGCGGCGACCTCCGCCGGGCCCAGGTCAGCTCCGTTGGCGTCAACGGCGACCGTGACCATGGGTTGCGATCAGTCGGTCGGCTCGGCCACCGTGATCACATCGCGACCCCGGTAGCTGCCGCAGGTGGGACAGACTCGGTGCGGTATCCGGGGGCTGTGGCACTGTGGGCAGGCATTGATCGTCGGCGCGCTCACCTTGTGCTGGGAGCGACGCTTTGTGGTGCGCGAGTGAGACTGCTTCTGCTTTGGGACGGCCATATTGACTTGAGGCTATCAGGAGAGTCGGCGCCGTCCCCGCCCGAAGCGATGCGTCAGCGCTCGAAGCGCAGCTCGGCCAGCTTGGCCCAGCGCGGGTCGGGCACGGCGTCGTGATGATGGCCCTCCTCCGCGGTGTTCAGGTCGGCGCCGCACACGGCGCACAACCCCGCGCAATCCGCTCGGCACAGGATTGCCGCCGGCAGCACGAGCGCGAGCGCCTCACGCGTCCAATCGGCGAGCGCCAGGACCTCCGCATCGACGTAGGGCGAGTCGAGCTCGTCGGTCTCGCCGGGCAGTGACACCTCCCGCGCATCCACCTCGAGTACCAGCGCGGCCGGCTCCAGGCAGCGCATGCAGGGTCCCTCGATCTTCGCCCGCAGGCGCAGGCGCAGCGCGTAGCCCTCACCGGTCGTGCGGGAAATGTCGAGCTCGACGGGGATCAGCGCCGGCGTCACGAGATACGTCTCCTCGGCGAGCGTGAACGGCTCGACCGGCACCTCGAGTGCCAACCTGCGACCCTCGCCCGACTGCAGGTGCATCGACCCCAGATCAAAGCTGTCCACTCTGGAGGGCATCGCATAACATTAGCGAGCAGGGGTGACGGCCTCGGCGCCGGGAAGTGAGCGCGTGGGGACCGCTTCGATGCCATGATCTGCTCGTGTCGAATTGGTTCCTGACATACGGCTTCGCCGACGTTCACGACCGTCTGCTGATCGGCGCCTACCCGCTCGACGGAGAGGACGTCGAGATGCTCTCCTGGCTCGGGGTGGGACGTGTGCTGAACCTCGTCGAGGATCACGAGTACCACGCCAGCTCCCGCGTGGCGGTCGAGGCCGCCCTCGCAGAGCACGGCATCGAGGAGCGCCGCCTGCAGCTGACCGACTTCGGCCGGATCCCGGCCGACGCGCTCGAGCGGGCGGTCACGGAGGTGCTCGATTCACTCGACGAGGGCCTGCTCACCTACGTGCACTGCCGCGCGGGCTGGCAGCGCTCGGCCGCCGTGGCGGCGGGCGCCGTCGCAATCCGGGACGGAATCGACATCGACGCGGCGATGGATAAGGTCAGGGCGATGAAGCCCTCGGCCGACCCGCTCCCCCACCAGCGCGACGACATGCGCGCCTGGTGGATCGCCCGCGCGTCCTCAGGTGCCGGGGCCGACCCGGGCGAGTCGAAATAAATTAAGCTCGATCGACGACCGCTACTCGGCGGCTCTCAGCCGCGGGGCGCGCACCTGGTCGACGGCCGCCAGTCGCTCGAGGCCCGGCAGCATCGGATCGACCGCGGTGACGGGCAGCGCATCCTCATCGACATCCCGGGCCACGTGCACGGAGCGGGCGCTGATCGTCACCTGCTCGAGCTCGGGCAGCTCTCGGCCCTCCGAGACGGCGCCGTGCTCGGCGAACCGCCGCGCCCCCGGGATCACGCGAGACTCATACGATCCGACCGTCTCGTTGTACGCCTTCACGGTGGCGTTGATCCTCCCTCCGAGCGTCGCCAGAAGCGTGGAGAGCTTCGCCAGCCGCGCGTGCAGCTCACGGCCGAGCTCTGAGATCGCCTGCGCGGACTGCGCGACGCGCTCCTGCTGCCACCCATAGCCGACGGCGCGCAGCATCGCCAGCAGCGTTGTCGGCGTCGCGATCAGCACGCGGCGCGTCATCGCGTCCTCGATCAGCTCGGGGTCGGCCTCCAGAGCGGCGGCGTACAGGTGCTCTCCCGGGAGGAACATGACGACGAAGTCGGGGGTCGAGTCGAGCCCGGTCCAGTAGGCCTTGTCGGACAGCTGCTTGACGTGCTTGCGCAGCAATCGTGCGTGGTCCTGCAGATGCCGCATGCGCTCCTCCTCGTCGCGCGCCTCGTATGCGTCGAGCACGCCCTGCAACGGCGCCTTCGCGTCGACCACGACGTGCTTGCCGCCGGGCAGGTTGACGACGAGATCGGGCCGCAGCGCCACATCCTCGCCGGGGAACGACGCCTGCTCGGTGAAGTCGCAGTGGCGTACCATCCCGGCCAGCTCGACGACCTTGCGCAGCTGCATCTGACCCCACTGACCGCGCGCGTTCGGTTTGCGCAGCGCGGTGACGAGCGCTCCGGTCTCCGTGCGCAGCTTCTCGCCGGTCTCCGTCAGCGTCCGCAGCTGGGCCTCGAGGCGCCCCCGCGACTCGCGCCGCTCGCGATCGAGCGCGACGAGCTGCTGGTCCACGCGGCCGAGCTGCTCCTTCAGCGGTGCGACCAGTTGCTCGACGGCAGCCTGACGCTTGTCCAGATCGCCCTTCGCCTCGGCCTGAGCCGTCTGCAGCTGCGAGCGCGCGAGCGCGGCGAGCTGCGCCATGCTCGCCTGCAGCGCCTCGGCGCTGAGCGCCTTGAAGGAGCTCGACAGCTGCTCCTGGGCGTCCCTGAGCGTCGCGAGACGCTCCTGGGAGAGCGAGCGCTCGTGCTCGAGGTCGGCCTGGGCGCGGACCAGCTCGCGCTCGAGCGCCCCAGCCCGTTCGGCATCGCTCGCAAGCGCCCGCAGACGCCCACGCAAGCCGAGCAACATGACCCCGGCCCCAAGCACAACGCCCACGATCAGAAAGACGAACGTAATCATCCCGTCGAGCATGGCGCCCGCACCGGACGGAATGCATACGTGCTCTCGGGCGCTGGGTGCAGACACGAGCTACGCCCCACGCCGCACCGGCACCGACAAGACCGCGCGACGGCCGGGAAGCTAGGGTGACGGGGTCACGATCGAGAGCCCCTCGCGTCGCCTCATGCCCAAAACAACGCCCGAACCAGCGCCGAGCGGGGGATCGAGAGTCGTGACCCCGTCACCCCACCTCGGCGCGCTCGTCCTTGCCGGCGAGCCGCTCGCGGCCGCGCTGCACGGCCGCGATGAACTTCGAGAGGTTGACCTCGAGCGTGTTGAGGATCTCGTCGGCGTAGTCCTCGGCGCCGAGCCGGATCTCGCGCTCGCGGCCACGCGCGTCCTCGATGATCTCCTCGGCGAGGCGCTCCGCCTGCCGGGTGACCTCCTCATCGGAGATCAGCCGCTCCTGGCGCTCACGCGCCTCCTTCATCAACCGCTCGGCCTCGCGCTTGGCCTCCGCCAGCATCTCCTGGCGCTCCTTCACGATCCAGCGCGCCTGTTTGATCTCCTCGGGGATCGTCGCGCGCATCTGATCGAGCAGGTCGTAGATCTCCTCCTTGTCCACGCGCACCTGATCCGTCAGCGGGAGCGGCTTGGCGTTGTGGACGAGATCGTCCAGCTTATCGATGAGCACCAGAACGTCCATCGCAGTTCCTCTTGTTTCGTCAGCGGCCTAGCCGTTCCTTCAATGCAACGGCGACCTCGTCGGGAACGAGATCGTCGATCGATCCGCCAAAGGTCGCGAGCTCCTTGACCCCGCTCGACCTGATGAAACTGTACTTGGGCGAGGCCATCAGGTAAACCGACTCCACATCGGGAGCCTCGCGGCGGTTGAGCTGGTTCATCTCCATCTCGTATTCGAAGTCGGAGATGGCCCGCAGACCCTTGACGATCGCCTTGGCGCCGTTGGCGCGGGCGAACTCGACGATCAGCGTGCTGAAGGTGGCGACCTCCACGTTCGGCAGGTGCCCCGTGGCGTTCTCGATGAAGGCCACGCGCTGCGTGACGTCGAACAGCGTCCCGCCCTTGCGGATGGGCAGGTTGACGACCGCGACGATCACCTTGTCGAACATCACCGACGCGCGGGAGATCACGTCGAGATGACCGTAGGTCACGGGGTCATATGAGCCTGGGCAGACGGCGATGCGGTTATCGGGAGTCATGGATTCTGATCAATGTGTCTCCGTAGCGGCGCTCGCGCACGAGCGGCAGCTCCAGCTGTAGGGGCGCACGCCGGTCGCTCTCGGTCACCACCCGACCCTCCGGCGCCAGCAGCGGCTCCAGTGCACGGGACAGCTCCGGTCCGACCACGTCCGCCAGACGGTATGGGGGATCGACGAAGACGAGATCGTATTGACGACCGGCCTCGCGTGCTGCGGCGAGATACGCGAGCGCGTCGCGACGCTGCACCTCCGCCTCCAGATCGAGCGCCTGCAGGTTGCCCGTGATCGCCTCGATCGCCTCCCGCGACGAGTCGATCATCGTCGCCGAAGCGGCGCCGCGAGAGAGCGCTTCGATCGCCAGCGCCCCCGAGCCGGCGAACAGATCGAGCACGCGCTGGCCCTCGACCGAGGAGAGCATCGAGAACAGAGCTTCGCGCACCCGATCGGAGGTGGGCCGCGTGTGCGCGCCGCGCGGGGCGCGCAATCGGTGACCGCGCCGGGAGCCCGCGATCACCCGCACGCGCGCTTCCTCGCTCGCCGGAGTGCGCCCCGCCACAACACCCGCATCAGGCCCGCAGCGGCGCGGACGCGTCCTCGCCGTACCGGGCCCGAAGCGCACGCGCGATCAGCGCGTGCTCGGGACTCGTGAGCTCCGGATCGTGGTCGATGATCGACGCGGCGCTGTGACGCGCGCGCTCGAGCAGCTCGGCGTCGCCGGGCAGCTCGGCGAACGCGTATTGCGCCGCCCCGTGCTGGCGCGTTCCCGCGAGCTCACCCTCGCCCCGCAGTCTCAGATCGATCTCGGCCAGCTCGAAGCCGTCGCTCTCGCTCGCGAGCGCGCGCAGGCGGGCCGAGTCCTTGCGACCGAACAGCAGGCAACTCGACGCGTGCCCTCCGCGCCCGATGCGGCCGCGCAGCTGGTGCAGCTGCGAGATCCCGTAGCGGTCGGCGTCCTCGACGAGCATCACGGTCGCGTTCGGCACGTCGATCCCGACCTCGATCACCGTCGTGGCGACCAGCACGTCCGCCGTGCCGGCGGCGAACGCGGCCATTGCCGCCTGCTTGGCCGCCGAACGCATCTGGCCGTGCAGGAGCATCAGCTCGAAGTCGCGCAGCGGCCCGGACCGCAGGCGCTCGAACTCGGCGGTGGCCGCACGCGCCGCGAGGAGCTCGGACTCCTCGACGAGCGGACAGACGACGAACGCCTGGCGCCCGGCGCGCAGCTCCGCGCGGATCTGCTCGTAGGCGCGCTCGCGCTCGGCCTCGGTGGAGCAGATCCGCGTCGTGATCGGCCGCCGGCCGCGGGGAAGCTCGCGCAGCAGCGTGAAGTCGAGGTCGCCGTAGCCGCTCAGAGCGAGCGTGCGCGGGATTGGAGTTGCCGTCATGTGCAGCATGTGGGGACGCAACCCGTCGGCGCCGGAGCGGTCGAGCGCAGCGCGCTGGCGCACGCCGAAGCGGTGCTGCTCGTCGACGACCACGACGCCGAGCATGGCGAACGAGACGCCCTCCTCAATCAGCGCATGGGTCCCGACGATCAGCGACAGCTCGCCGCTCGCAAGCTTCGCGAGCAGGTCGGCCCGCCGCGAGGCCGGCGTCGAGCCGGTCAGCAGCCCGGCGCGTACCGGCTCGGCTCCCAGCAGCGCCTGGATCGTCGCGAAGTGCTGCTCGGCGAGCGTCTCGGTGGGAGCCATCAGCGCCGCCTGCAGGCCATGCTCCACGGCGCGCAGCATCGCGTACAGTGCCACCACCGTCTTGCCGGAGCCGACCTCCCCCATCAGCAGCCGCTGCATCGGCACCGGCCGCGCCAGATCGAGGTCGAACGCGCTCAGCGCCGCGCGCTGGTCCCCCGTCAACGCGAACGGCAGTCCACTCGCCAGCCACCGCGTCGTGAGCTCGCCGGCGCCGCCGATCGGCTGCGCCGCCACATCGCGGTGACGGACGCGCCGCCGGACGAGCAGCGCGAGCTGCCCGAGCAGCAGCTCCTCGAACGCGAGCCGTGCGCGCGCCTGCTCCTGGTCGCCGTCGCCGCGGGGGAAGTGCGCGGCGCGCAGGGCGGCGCCGCGCTCCGCGAGCCGCTCGCGCACGCGCAATGCGGCCGGGAGCGGCTCGGGCACATCGTCGAATGCGCCCGCATGCATGCGCACGAGCGCGAGGATCTGCGTCGAGGAGAGACCATCGGTCGCCGCGTAGTGCGCGACGACGTCCGCTCCCGCGCTCGACTGGTCGGTGCGCGCATGCGCCTGTACCGCGAAGCGCCCGGAGCGCTCGAGCTTGCCGTGCAGCACCAGGCGCGTGCCCGGTGGGTAGCGCTCCACCAGCCACGGCTGGTTGAAGAACGTGATCGCGAGATGTCCCGTGGCGTCGGCGACGGTTGCCTGCACGAGCGGGCGCATCCCGCGCCGGCGCACCGGCCGGGAGCGGATCGCCGTCACCTGGGCCAGAACGGTCGCCGTCTCCTCGGGCTCGAGCTCAGCGATCGCGCGCGCCTCGCGACGCTCGCGCGGAAGGTGCTCGAGCAGGTCACCGACGACCTGTAGCCCGAGCGAGGCCGCGGCCCGCTCGGCCTTCGCGCCCTCCAGCGCCAGTGGAGCGAGCAGCCGCCCGGGCTTCGGGTAGCGAATCGGGGCTTCGCGCAGCTCGCCGTCACCGAGCGGTGCGTGCGTGGCGAAGGCCGTCGGAGGCATCTTGGTGATGATGATGAACGCCCCGGATGCTCTTGCGGCTGATGCCAGGTCCGACCGCGTCTGACCGTGGTCTAACCGCCGCCGAGCTGGACCGCCTTGACGATCAGCAGCACGACCGCGACGACCAGGTAGGAGCGAAGCGCCAGCATCGCCACCTTCTTGCCCGTCGACCACTCAGGCCGTGAGAGCAGGGCGAGCGGCGCCATCGTCCACTCGCGCCGATCGACGCCCGCCCACGGATCTGGTGTGCTCACTCCGGCGGGTCGCCGTCGCGAGCGCAGCGTGGCGAGACCGAAGGCGATGAGCCCGACGACGAGCAGCGCCCCGCCGATCAGCGAGACCGTCGTCACGTCGATGCTCGGAAACAGCGTCGTCGCCATGAGGATCAGCGAGAGCAGCACGAGCACGGCGACGATCACGCTCGCGAGCGCGTTGAGCCAGAACGGGTTGCACCAGGGTCCGAGGACCTCTCGGTCGTTGCAGAGGAGCAGCAGGAAGACGCTCGCGCTCGGCAGCAGGACGCCGGCGAGCGCCTGCACGGCGAGCGTGATCACGCCGAGCGGCGCGCCCGGGATCAGCACGATCGCCGCCGCGCCGACGATCAGGCCGGCGAAGATCGCGTAGAACGTCTTGGCGTCCGAGAAGCTCCGGTGCAAAGAGCTCTTGGTGCCGAAGACATCTCCGAACGCGTAGCTCGTCGAGAGCGTCAGCGCGCCCGCGCCGATCAGCGAGGCGTTGAGCAGCACGAGCGCGAACAGCACGCCGGCGGCGGAGCCGAGCGTGTGCGACAGGTCGGTCGCGGTCACGCCGGCGTCGGTGAAGTGGCCGAAATACGGGGTGTTGCTGAATGCGAACGCGGACACGGCGATCAGCGCCGCTGCGCCGACCACGACGACGATCGCCCCTAGCCACGTGTCGAGCCGCTCGTGGTTGATCCAGCGCGGCGTGATCCGCTTGTCGATGATGTTCGACTGCTGGAAGAACAGCTGCCAGGGAGCGACCGTCGTCCCGACCATGCCGATGATGAGCAGCACCGAGGTCGAGTTGGCGCCGCCCAGGATGCCCGGGACGACGAAGTCGTGGGCCATCTGGCCGGCATCCGGATGCGAGAGGAAGAAGAGCGGGATCACGAGCAGGTTCGCGAACACGAACACGAACATCGAGCGCTCCCAAACGCGGAAGCTGCCGCTCGCGGTGATCGCGATCAGCGCGACGGCGGCGAGCGGCACCGCGATGAACTTGGAGACGCCGAAGTACCCGAGCGCGAGGCTGACGCCGATGAACTCGGTGACGATCGTCAGGAAGTTGAGCAGGAACAGGTCGCCGACCGAGAACCAGCCCCAGAAGCGGCCGAAGCGCTCGTTGATGAGCTTCGCGTGGCCGACGCCGGTGACGGCGCCGAGCCGCACGACCATCTCCTGATTGACGATCAGCACCGGCACGAGCAGCAGCAGGACCCACAGGAGGCTCGTGCCGTAGTTCTGGCCGGCTTGGGAGTACGTCGCGACGCCGCCGGCGTCGTTGTCGCCGACCATCACGATCAGGCCAGGCCCGATGATCGCCAGCAGCGCGAGGGTCTGCGCCTTGAGGGTCCGGCTTCCCTTGTCGCTCTGGCGGATCGTCCCGAACGCGCCCTGGATGTCCCCGACGTGCGCGGAGTCGAGCACCGCCCGCTCGCGTTGCGAAGCTGCCGTCGGCGTCGGCGTCGGCGACGGTTCCTGGCCTGCCGCCGGGGGCGGGGGCGGTTGTGTCGTCATGGCTCGACCTCCTCTCCGGTGCGTCACCGCCCGTCGCGGCGCCGCCGAGGTCGGCCTCAGCCCGCAATCACGGCAGCGCGGGCGAGGGGACCGCTACGACGGCGGCCGCGATCGAACTTCGCGGCAGCTCGCTGTCTTGATATGTGTGCTGGTCGCCCATCGTGCGCGTCCGTCATGCGGCGCGCGGAATGCGCCCGCCGCAGGCGAGCCTATCACCACGACGGTGCGGCTTCCAGCCGGATGCGATCTACCGCGCCATGCCGGCGCGCCGCCGCCACTCCTCGGGGAGCAGCAGCTCGATGACGTCGTCGACGCCGATCATCCCCATCGGCTTGCCGTCCGCGTCGAGCACGGCCAGCGCGAGTAGGTCGAAGTCGGTCATCAGCCGCGCCACCTCGGGCAGCTCCTCCTCGGCCGACACCGCCGGCGCCTGCGCCTCGATCAGCGTCGCCACCCGTGCCGCGGCGGCGCCCCTGACGAGGTTGAACAACGGCACCGAGCCGGCGTAGCGCCCGTCGGGCTCGACCGCGCAGACCGTCGTGACGTTCTCGCGGTCCAGCTCGCTCGCGCGTACCGTCGCGAGCGCGTCGGCTACGGTTGCGTCGACGGCGACGGAGACGAAATCGGGGTTCATCAATCCGCCCGCGGTCGACGGGTTGTGCGCGAGCAGGGTCCGGACCTTGATCTGCTTGGCGCTGGGGAGCAGGTTGAGCAGCGGCAGCCGGCGATCCTGCTCCATCTCCAGGAGCAGGTCGGCGGCGTCATCGCTGTCCATGCGGGCGAGCACGTCTGCCGCCTCCTCGTTGGAGCGCTCACGGAGGAACTCGACCTGATGCTCATCGTCGAGCTCCTCGAAGACGTCCGCCTCGAGCTCCTTGTCGTAGCCGACCGCCTCCAGGATCTCCTCGCCCTCGTCGTGCGAGGCCGCCTCGACGAGATCGGCGATCTGCGCCGGGTGCAGCCGCGCGAGCCGGCGCGGTGCGAGCTTCAGCCTCGATGTGGGAACGTGCCCGACGAACGGCTCCATGTCCTGCCAGGAGACGAACTGCGTGTGCTCGGTGTCGTGGCCGCGGAAGCGTCGCGGCGCGAGGCGCCACAGCCGCGGCCTCAGGCTCGGGTCGATGCCGACGACGCGCCAGGTCCCGTCCTGGCACTCGAGCTCGACCTCGCGGGCGCTGACGAGCTTCGCCGTCGTGACGTTGATCAGGCTCCGGTCGAGCAGGTCACGGCGCAGCAGGACCTCGCCCGGTCGGGCCTCGAACTGCGCCAGGTTGAGCTTCGTCGTGCTCGTCCGCGCCGCGTCCGGGCCGAGCTGCGCGATCCGGTCGATCGGAACGAACAGCGCGCGTCCACCGATCCGCGCCTTGAGTCCCACCACCGGCGGCAGCGACTCGCTGCCGTCGAGCCTGGCGACCACGTCGTCGACGCGCCCGAGACGTTCGCCGTCGGAATCGAGCAGCGGACTACCCGCTATCGACGAGAGATGAACGATCGCGCTTGGCATCAGCCGACTATCGCGTACAGGCTACCGCGGTCGCGGGTCCCGCGGCACTCACTCGGCCGCCAGCAACCACCAGTAGCTCTGCTGGCCCCCGTCGGACAGCTCGACTTCGACGCCGTCGCTCACGAGCGCCAGCACCGCGTCGTCGTCGAGCGGTGCCTGCGCGCCGCGCAGGCAGGTGATCAGCTCGGCGTCGTGCGAGAGCTTCTCCAGCACGTCGCGCAGCGTCTCGCCGGGCGGGCCCCACGCCACCAGCTTCTCCTCGACGAAGCCGACCGCGTCGCCCTCGCGGAAGCGCCCCTGAGCATCGTCGCGGGCAGCGGGCGCCACGGCACCGGTCCGCACGACCTGGAGGATCTCGTCCATCGCGGCGGCGTTGTCGTCCGCCGAGCGGTCCAGCCGCAGGGCGACGGCCGCCGCCAGGCCCGCCTGCATCGAACGCGACGGGACCACGCGTACCGTCTTGTCGGACAGGTCCGCGGCACGCTCGGCGGCCATCACCACGTTGGAGCTGTTCGGCAGCACGATGATCTCCTCGGCCGAGATCCCGTGGATCGCCGCGAGCAGGTCGTAGGTGGACGGGTTGAGCGTCGGTCCGCCGTCGAGCACGGACACGCCGAGGCTCTCGAACAGGGCACGGACGCCGTCGCCGGTCACGACCGCCAGAGCCCCGCACGTGTTCGGCGCCTGACGGATGCCGGTGAGCCGAGCGTCGCGATCGCGAACCTGCGCGCGCATGTCGGCGATGTCGATGTGCGAGACCGTGCCGACCTCCGCGAACAGTGCCGTGGCGGCGTCGGGATCGTCGGTGTGGACATGCACCTTCAGCGTTGTGCTGTCGCCGACGACGAGCACCGAGTCACCGATCCGCTCGAGCGCGAGCGCGAACGGGCGCTGCTCCAGCTCGCTGCCCGACACCGCGAAGTTCGTGCAGTACCGGTACGTGCTCGATGCGTGCTGCGGGTGCGTGACGCGCGCCGGGGCATGGTGGGCGAGCGCCGGCGCCTCCCCCTCGCGCAGCGCTCCGACGATCCCGGCGAGCAGCACGGTGAGGCCGTAGCCGCCGGCGTCGACGACGCCCGCCTCACGCAGGACGGGGAGCATGTCGGGCCCGCGCGCGACCGAGTCCTGACCCGCCTCGAGCGCGCTCTCGATGACCTCTGCGATCACCTCGTCCTGGTCCGCGTCGCTCGTGTCGGGACCCAGCCGGGCGCGCTGCGTGTGCGCGAGGTCCGAGGCGACGCGGTAGGACATCTCGCGCACGACCGTGAGGATCGTTCCCTCCGCCGGGTCGCGCACCGACCCGTACGCCTGGTCGGCGGCGCGCGCGAGCGCCGCGCCGATGAGCACCGGGTCGATCAGCTCCCCGGGCCGGCTCGCGAGCTCCTCGGCCGCGCCGCGGATGAGCTGGGAGAGGATCACGCCCGAGTTTCCGCGCGCGCCGAGCAGGGCGGCGCGGGCGACCGAGTGGACGATCTGGTCACGGCCGATCTCGTCGATCGACTCGTCGCCGGAGGCGGCGATCAGCCGATCGAGCTCCGTGAGCACCGAGCGCAGCGTGAGCACCATGTTGTCGCCGGTGTCGCCGTCGGCGACCGGGAACACGTTGAGGTCGTTGACCTCCTCGCGCCGCGACTCGAGCGCGGCGAGGCCGGCCTCGAGCAGGGCACGGAAGCGGACGATGCTTGGATCGGTCACAGCGCGGCTGACGACAGTATGAGGCGGCCCCCGGATGGGGTAACCCTAGCGGGCCTTGGTGACCTTGCCGGCCTTCAGGCAGCGCGTGCAGACGTAAACGCGACGCGGGGTGCCGCCGTCAACGATCCGGACCCGCTGCAGGTTCGGTTCGAAGCGCCGGTTCGTGGCGACCATCGAGTGGCTGCGGCTGTGCCCGAACGAGGGCCCCTTGGCGCAAATGTGGCAAACCTTTGACATATCGGAGCGCGAGTATAGACGGCGGCTCCGGCGCCGAGGGCCGCCCACAGTCTCAGGTGCTGAGGAGACCGCCGGGCGCGGAGGCTCGAGCAAGCCCTCAGGCGCTGAAGCCCGCACGCCCGCGGCGGCCGCCGATCGCCTCACGGATCGCCAGCGACGCGAGCGCCGCTTGCGCGGCATGCGCGCCGGTGTCGCGCTTCTCGCCGCCCCTGACGCGCGCATGCGCCTGATCGATCGAGTCGACGGTGAGCACCCCGAATCCGACCGGCACGCCCGTCGCCAGCTGGACCTGCTGGATTCCCCGTGCGGCTTCGCCGCACACGTAGTCGTAGTGATCGGTCTCGCCGCGGATCACCGCGCCGAGCGCGACGATCGCGTCGTAGCGGCCGCTGTCGGCCGCGTACTTCGCGGCGAGCGGCAGCTCGAACGCCCCGAGCACGTCGAACACGTCGACCTCGGCGATCCCGGCCTCCGCGAGCGCCTCGCGCGCGCCCTCCTCGAGCCTTTCCGCAAGCTCTTCGTAGAAGCGCGCGACGCACAGCGCGACCCGCCGATCAGCCATCGATCCCGCCGATGTCCCCGAGCCCGCCGAGGTCCCCGATCGCGCCGGTGCCGTCAGCCATCTCGCCCCCGTGCATGCCGCGCAACATCCGCTCGTCGAGCGCGAGGTCCTGGTCGTGGAGCGTGTGCCCGAGCTTGTCGCGCTTCGCGCGCAGGTAGGCGACGTTGTGCGGGTTGGGCATGTGCTGGATCGGGATCTGGTCGGTCACCGACAGCCCGTAGCCGGCGAGCCCGGAGATCTTCTTCGGGTTGTTCGTCAGCAGCCGGATCGTCGCGAGGCCGAGATCGACGAGGATCTGCGCGCCGATCCCGTAGTCGCGCAGGTCGGCGGGCAGCCCGAGGCGGAGGTTCGCCTCGACGGTGTCGTAGCCCTCCTCCTGGAGCTTGTAAGCCCGCAGCTTGTTGAGCAGGCCGATCCCGCGCCCCTCCTGGCTGAGGTACAGCAGCACACCGCGGCCCTCGGCCTCGATCATCGACAGCGCCGACTCCAGCTGCTCGCCGCAGTCGCAGCGCAGCGAGTGGAAGACGTCGCCGGTGAGGCACTCGGAATGGACCCGGACGAGCACGTCCTCGGTCCCCTCCACCTCGCCCTTGACGAGCGCGACGTGATGCTTGTTGTCGACCAGCGACCGGTACCCGACCGCGACGAACTCACCGAAGGTCGTCGGCAGCTTCGTCGCGACGACGCGCTCGACGAGCTTCTCGGTGCGCCGCCGGTAGGCGACGAGGTCGGCGACGGTCACCATCAGCAGCCTGTGCTTGGCGCAGTACGCCTCCAGGTCGCGCACGCGCGCCATCGTGCCGTCCTCGTTCATGATCTCGCAGATGACCCCCGCCGGGATCAGCCCGGCGATCCGCGCGAGGTCGACCGCCGCCTCGGTCTGGCCGACGCGCTCGAGCACGCCGCCGCTGCGGGCCTTGAGCGGGAACACGTGCCCGGGCTGCACGAGCTCGCGGGGGCTCGACTGTGGATCGATCGCGACCTGGATCGTGCGCGCCCGGTCGGCCGCGGAGATGCCGGTGGTCACGCCCCTGCGCGCCTCGATCGAGACCGTGAACGCGGTCTCGAACGCGGACTCGTTCTTCGCCGCCATGAGGTTGAGCCCGAGCTCGTCGCAGCGCTCCGGCGACAGCGCGAGGCAGATCAGGCCGCCGGCTTCCTTGCGCATGAAGTTGATCGCCTCGGGCGTGACGAACTGCGCCGCCATCGTCAGGTCGCCCTCGTTCTCACGGCTCTCGTCGTCGCAGACGACGACCATCTTCCCGTGGCGGAGCTCGTCGATCGCCGCCTCGATCGTCGCGAACGGCGTCTTCGTCGCGCTCACCGCGCGGTCTCCGCGTCTGCGCCCATCCTGAGCACTGCCTTCTCAACGTACTTCGCCATGACGTCGACCTCCAGGTTCACCGCGGATCCTCGCTGCGCGCCGCCGAGGTTGGTGCGCGCCAGCGTCTCGGGAATCAATGAAACCGTAAACGAGCGCTCGGCAAGTCCCGCGATCGTCAACGAGACGCCATTGACCGCGATCGAGCCGTGCTCGACGACGTAGCGGAGCACCTCGTCCGGCGCGTCGATCCGCACGCGCCGCGCGAAGCCGTCCGGCGCGACGTCGCTCACGGTGCCGACGGCGTCGACGTGGCCCTGAACGACGTGGCCGCCGAGGCGGTCACCGGCGCGCAGCGGCAGCTCGAGGTTCACCTGCTCACCGGCCCGCAGGCCGGTGAGCGCAGTCGCCGCCAGGGTCGCGTTCATCACCTCGGCGGCGAACGACGTGGCGCTCACGTCGGTCGCCGTGAGGCAGACCCCGTCGACCGCGACCGAGTCCCCCTCGTGCAGCCCGGCCGCGAGCGACGAGTCGATCTCGAGGCGCACGCCGTCGGACGAGCGCGCGAGTGCGGATACCGTGCCGAGCGCGGCGACGAGCCCCGTGAACACTCAGCCCACTCCGGAGATGCCGGCGTCCACGCTCACCAGTCTCTGATCCTCGCGGCCAGCAGGATGTCCTCGCCGACCCGCTTGCAGTCGAGCGTCAGCGCGCGCACAGCGCCGGCGATCGCGTCGGTGCCCTCGCCCTCGAGCGGGTCACGCGCGGTGCGTCCGCCGAGCACGAGCGGCGCCAGGAACAGCCTGATCTCGTCGATCTCGCCGGCGTCGAGGAAGGCGCCGGCGAGGCGCGGGCCGCCCTCCAGCAGCATCGAGGTGACGCCGGCGGCACCGAGCTGGTCGATCGCGCTGCGCACTCGCGCCGGCTCGTTCTCGCCGGTGGCGACGATCACGTCGACACCGTGGTTGATGAAGGTGTCGGTCGCGGCGCGGGGCGCCGCGCGCGAGACGACGACGGTCAGCGGCGTCTGGCGCACCTCGGTGACGAGCTTCGAGCTCATCGGCAGGCGCCCGAGCGCATCGAATACGACCCTGCGAGGCTGGCGCACGGCGTCCGGGATGCGCGCCGTCAGCTGCGGGTCGTCGGCGAGCGCGGTCCCGATCCCCACCGCGACCGCGTCGGACTCGCTGCGCCAGCGATGCACCAGCCTGCGGCTCTCCTCCCCCGAGATCCACTTCGAGTCGCCGCTGCTCGTCGCGACCTTGCCGTCGAGCGACATCGCCGACTTGAACACGACCCAGGGACGCCCGGTGCGAGCATGCTTGCGGAACGGCTGGTTGAGCAGGCGCGCCCGCGCGGCGAGCTCGCCGTCGGCGACGATCACCTCGACGCCCTCGTCCCGAAGGATCCCAAGACCGCGGCCGTTCGCGTGCTCGGACGGATCGTCGCTGGCGACCACGATCCGCTGGATGCCCGCCTCGCGGATCGCGTCGGTGCACGGCGGCGTGCGCCCCTGATGGCAGCACGGCTCGAGCGAGACGTACAGCGTCGCCCCGCTGAGATCCTGCGCGCCCGCGGCGCGGATCGCCTCGACCTCAGCGTGCGGAGCGCCGAGCTCGTTGTGGTAACCCTCCCCGAACGTGCGCGAACCGTTCGCGATCACGGCTCCGACGAGCGGATTGGGCGACACCCGGCCCGCGCCCATGGCGGCGAGCTCGATGGCCCGCGCCAGGTGACACGCGTCGATTTCGCTATCCAGCGGCACCCTCACAGCATATGACTGTCCGGCTGATCGCTAACTTTGTCCGCGCACGGTTCCTCGAGGACAAGGTTGACGCAGACCTCGAGGCCCCCGTTCACGGGACGCCGTGCACGCCCACATGAAGCTCATCATCCAGATTCCGTGCTTCAACGAGGAGAAACAGCTCCCGGCAACGCTCGCACGCCTGCCCCGGCACGTTGACGGCTTCGACACGGTCGAGTGGCTGATCATCGACGATGGCTCCAGCGACGGCACGGTCGCGGTTGCGCGCGCGAGCGGCGTCGAGCACATCGTCCGCCTGACGAACAACAAGGGACTCGCCGCGGCCTTCCAGGCGGGCCTCGACGCGGGCCTGAAGCTCGGCGCCGATGTGATCGTCAACACCGACGCCGACAACCAGTACGAGGGCTCGGACATCCCGAAGCTGGTGGCGCCGATCGTTGCAGGCGAGGCGGACATGGTCGTCGGCGACCGCCAGGTCCAGACGATCGCGCACTTCTCGGCCCGCAAGAAGCTCCTGCAGCGGCTCGGCTCATGGGTCGTGCGCCAGGCATCGGGAACGACAGTCCCGGACGCCACATCCGGCTTCCGGGCATACAACCGGGAGGCGGCGCTGCAGACGCAGGCCGTCTCGAAGTTCACCTACACGCTGGAGACGCTGATCCAGGCGGGCAAGCTGCTCGTCGCGGTAGATCACGTCCAGATCCGCACGAATCCCCAGACGCGCGAGTCCCGCCTGTTCCCGTCGACCGCAGCGTACGTGCGCCGCAACGCACTCTCGATCTTCCGCGTGTACTCGCAGTACCAGCCGCTGAAGGTGTTCTGGAGCGGAGCGGCGATCATGGGCCTCGCCGCGTTCGCGGTGTTCGTCCGCTTCATCGTCACGTTCATCCAGCACCCCCAGATCAGCGGGCACGTCCAGTCGCTGATCGTCGGCTCGGTGCTGGTCAACGCCGCGATGCTGCTCGGCGCGCTCGGCGTGATCGGCGACCTCCTCGACGCTCAGCGCACGCTCTCGCAGCGCACGTTCGAGCGCGTGCGGCGGATCGAGCTCGCGCTCGGTGTGCCGCCGTCCCACTACGAGCCGGGCCGGCCGACGCTCGCGGCGCTCGAGCCCGACGAGGACGCCCCGCTGCCGCGCGACCCGATTCGCGTGCCGGAGGACGATCCGTGAGCGCCACACACCCGGGCGGCGACCGGCCGGCGTCTCCCGCCGGCGGTCAGGACGGCATCCCGACCGGCAACACGTTCGACAAGTACGGGTCGGGCAACCCCGTTGTGCGGCGGCTGATGGCGGGCTTCGAGCGGGCGCTCGACGAGCTGTTCGCGATCGCGGCGCCCACCTCGATCCTCGACATCGGCTGCGGCGAGGGCGTGCTCACGGAGAAATGGGCGCAACGGCTCGGCGAGCGGCGGATCGTCGGCTTTGACTTGGAGGATCCCAAGCTGAGCGCGGAATGGGCCGCCCGCAGGCGGCCCAACCTGGAGTTCCGCACGGGCGACGCAAGGCATCTGCCCTACGGCGACGGCGAGTTCGACCTGGTCGCCGCGATCGAGGCGCTCGAGCACATTCCCGACCCCGATCACGTCGTCTCGGAGATGGCGCGCGTGGCGGGCTCGCACATGCTCGTCTCGGTGCCGCACGAGCCGCTGTGGCGGATGCTCAACATGGCGCGCGGGGCGTACCTGCGGGATCTCGGCAACACTCCCGGCCACATCAACCACTTCTCCGCCCGGGGCTTTGCGCGCCTGCTCTCCCGCCACGGCGAGGTCGTGCAGGCGCGCTCGCCGTTCCCGTGGACGATGCTGCTGGTGCGGGTGGGATGACCGCGACGCTGCCGCCCACCGGCGAGGAGCCGCGCAGCGGCGACGGCACTCCGGCCGCCGACGAGGACCGCGCGTTCGCGAGCGGCGCCCGCATCCTGTCGATCGGGATCGCGTCGACGGGCGTGTTCACGTTCGCCTACCTGGCGACCGCGTCGCACGTGCTCGACAAGGCCTCCTACAGCCGCATCGCGATCTGCTGGGCGATCATGTTCGTGATCCTGTCGGTCATCTACCGGCCGATCGAGCAGCTGCTCTCGCGCACGATCGCCGACCGGCGGGCGCGTGGCGTCCACGGCCACATCCTGCGCACGCCGGCGATCATCCAGGCCTCGTTCGCGCTGCTGTTCCTGATCGTCGCGCTGGCGCTGCGCGACCCGATCGAGAACCAGCTGTTCGGCGGCTCGGCGGCGCTCTACTGGATCCTCGTCGTCGGCGTGCTCGCGTACGCCGCGAGCTACTTCGCGCGCGGCTGGCTCGCGGGGCACCAGCGCTTCGCGCTGTACGGCGGGCTCGTGTTCCTGGAGTCCACCAGCCGCTTCCTGTTCGCGCTCGCGGTCGCCGTCGGGATCGGCTCCGGCGTCGGGGCCGTCGGGCTCGGCATGGCGGTCGCACCGTTCGTCTCGCTGTGCGTGATCCCGTTCGCGTTCACGCGCGTGCGGCGGGTACGCGGACCTGCGGGCGTCGAGATCGCCGATGCCGGCAGCGAGGGACCCGCACACGCCCAGGTGGAGGAGGCCGCGACCGACCTCTCGCTGAAGCACGGCACCGGCTTCGCGATCGCGGTCGTAGCGATCATGCTCTCCGAGCAGGCGCTGATGAACGCCGGCGTGCTCGTCGTCGCCGCCAGCGCCGGCGGCTCGATCACCTCGGGCCTGGCGGGCTTCGTTTTCAACGTGCTGCTGATCGTACGCGCGCCGCTGCAGCTCTTCCAGGCGATCCAGACCTCGATCCTGCCCCATCTCGCGGGGCTCGAGGCACGCGAGTCCGCCGCCGCATTCCGCCGCGCGATCCGGGTGACGATCCTTGCGATCGCGGCGTTCGCGGGGGCGGTGGCGCTCGGGCTGCTGATCATCGGCCCGTTCGTGATGAAGACGCTGCTCAGCTCTCAGGGGTTCAGCTACAACCGCGTCGGCCTCGCGATCGTCGGAATCGGGATGGGGCTGCATCTCACCGCCGGCACGCTCAACCAGGCGCTGCTGGCGCGCGGACGGGCGCGCTTCGCGGCCGGCGCATGGCTGATCGCGGCCGGCGCGTTCGTCGCGTTCATCGCGGCGACGACGACGAGTGACCAGGCGGCGCAGGTGATGCGCGTCGAGGTGGGCTACTGCGGCGCCGCGGGGCTGCTGGCGGCGATGCTGTGGCTCGTCTACCGGCGCGCGCCCAGCTGAGCGCGCACGAGCGCGCACGACGTCAATGCACGGCGTCGAGCGGCGTCGCCATGGCCCCGAGGATCGCGCGGTACGCCTCGGCCGGGTCCTCGGCGCCGAAGATCGCCGAGCCGGCGACGAGCAGGTTCGCCCCGGCGGTGACCACCCCGGCGGCGGTGTCGACGTGGATCCCGCCGTCGACCTCGAGCGCGACGTGATCGGGGAGCAAAGTCCGCAGGCGCGTGAGCTTGCCGTACGAGCCCGGGATCAACGGCTGCGATCCCCACCCTGGGTTGACGCTCATGCACAGCACCAGGTCGAGGTCCGATGCGGCGACCTCTACCAGCAGCTCGACGGGCGTCGCGGGATTCAGCGCGGCGCCGGCACTGCAGCCGGCCTCACGGATGTGGCCGAGCGTGAAGTTGACGTGGGGCGTCGCCTCGACGTGGATCGTGATGCCGTCGGCCCCCGCGCGGGCGAACTCGGCGATCTGGTGCTCGGGCCGCTCGATCATCAGGTGCACGTCGAGGATCCCCCCGGCATCGTGGACCTGGTCGGCGATCGCCCCCACGACGAGCGGCCCGATCGTGATCGGGGGGACGAAGTGGCCGTCCATCACGTCGCAGTGGATCACGCGCGCGCCGGCGGCCATCACCTCGGCGACGGCGCTCCCGAGCCGCGCGAAGCTCGCCGACAGGATCGACGGCGCCACCGCCCGCGCATGCAGCAGCTGCTTGCCTGTGACGGGCACTACACGGACCTCAGCATGCTGCCCTTGCAGTGGTTGCAGACGACGATCGCGGTGCTGGACATGCGCACGATCGTCGAGTGCTCTCCGCAGTTCGGGCATACCGACACGAGCTCGAAGCGGCGCAGGCAGTTCAGGCATCGGTAGTTGCCGGGCACCGCCGTCGGCCGCAGCCATGGCTCGCCGCACCCCGGACACTCCGCTCCGAACCGATGCTCTCCAGCGGACATGCCCCCTAGCGTAGCTAGCATGGTCGCGGTGAAGCGCATCCTGACGATCGCCGGTGTCCTGCTCAGCAGCCTCCTGCCGGCGGCCTCGGCCGCCGCTACGACCCAGACCGCCCGCGCCGGAGGCGTCGTGGCGACGTTCTCGTTCACGGGCACCTTCCCAAACTTCGGCCATCAGCAGCTCGTGATCGAGCGCAACGGCAAGGTCGCCTACGAGAATTCCGTCTCGTCGCCGTCATGCGGAACGCTGTGCGAGCCCGCGTCGACCTCGCCCCGGGCGCCGTCCGTGCAGGTGCTGGACATCGAGGACAACGGCCTCGACGACGTCCTGCTCAACCTCTACAGCGGCGGCGCCCACTGCTGCTTCATCACCCAGATCTTCTCCTTCGACCAGGCCACCATGACCTATGTGAAGACCGAGCGCAACTTCGGTGACCCGGGCGACACGATCCGCGATCTGGGCCACAACGGCCACGACGAGTTCCTCACCGCCAACGACGCATTCGCCTATGCGTTCACCGACTACGCGGCCTCAGGCCTGCCGATCGAGATCCTGTCGTTCTCCGACCGGCGCTTCCGGAACGTCACGCGCAGCTACCCGGCGCTGATCCGCAAGGACGCCGAGCTGTGGCTCGGCTCCTACAAGGACACCGCCGCCGACCATTGGCAAGACAGCATCGGCCTGATCGCGGCGTGGGCGGCTGACGAGGACATGCTCGGGCACAGCGCGACAGTGAGCAGCTATCTGTCCCAGCAGGCGAGGGCCGGGCATCTGAACAGCCCGCTCGCGCCCGGTGGCGAGCGGTTCGTCGCGGCGCTGCAGCGGTTCCTGCGCGAGCTGGGATACCTCTACGGCCCTCAGTAGAGCAGGGGCACGAACGTCTGCTCGTCCATCGGCGGGCGAACGTAGGGCTCGTCCTTCCGCGGCGGAAGCTCGAGCGGCGGCGGTGTCAGATCGTCGTACTGAATGAGCGAGAGCAGATGCGCGATGCAGTTCAGCCGGGCGCGCTTCTTGTCGTCGGCCTGCACGACGTACCAGGGCGCGTGCTTGATGTCCGTGTACCGGAACATCTCGTCCTTCGCGCGGGAGTAGTCGACCCAGCGCGCGCGCGACTCGAGGTCCATCGGGCTCAGCTTCCAGCGGCGCATCGGGTCCGTCACCCGCGCCTGGAAGCGTCGCTCCTGCTCCTCGTCGGAGACCGAGAACCAGTACTTGATGAGCTGGATGCCGGAGCGCACGAGCATCCGCTCGAACTCCGGACAGGAGCGCATGAACTCCTCGTACTCGTGCTCGCTGCAGAAGCCCATCACGCGCTCGACGCCGGCGCGGTTGTACCACGAGCGGTCGAACAGCACGATCTCGCCGGCCGCCGGGAGATGCGCCGCGTACCGCTGGAAGTACCACTGCGTCTTCTCGCGCTCGGTCGGTGCGGGCAGCGCGACGACGCGGCACACGCGTGGGTTGGTGCGCTCGCTGATCCGCTTGATCACCCCGCCCTTGCCGGCGGCGTCACGGCCCTCGAAGATCACGACGATCTTGAGGCCCTTCACCTTCACGTACTCCTGCATGATCACGAGCTCGCGCTGGAGCTTCTCGAGCTCGCGCTCGAACGTGCGCCGATCGAGCTCGGCGCGCTTGCCGCCGTCGTCCTCCGCCGGCGCCGCGTCCGCGTCGGGTCCCGGCTTCTGCCCGTTCTTCATCATGCGAGTCTACATCGCAGGTGGGCCGCCAATTGTCGCCGGGCGCTCAGTCCCGCCGCAGGCGCGCGATGAAGAAGCCGTCGGTGCCGTCCCGGTTCGGAAGCAGCTGGCGCCGGTGCTCGAGTGCGAAGTCCGCATGCTCCGCGAGCAGTTCGGCGACGACATCGTCCCCCTCGGCGCGCGAGATCGTGCACAGCGAATAGACGAGCACGCCACCGGATGCGGTCGCGCGCGCACCGGCGGCGAGCAGCTGCGCCTGCTTGCGCGCGAGCTCGTCGATCGCGCCGCGCCGCGCCTGCCAGCGCAGGTCCGGCCGCGATTGCAGCGTTCCGAGCCCGCTGCACGGCGGGTCGACGAGCACGCGGGCGAAGCGCGACTCGCCGGCCGCTTCCGGGCACACCGTGCGCGCGTCCGCGGTCACGATCTCGACGCAGCCGGCGCCCATCCGCGCGCACGTCCTGCGCAGCGCTTGCGCCCGTCCGGGATGCACCTCGACGGCCCGGAACTCCGGGCTGGCGCCGCCGATCAGCGCCGCCAGGTGCGTCGTCTTGGCGCCGGGGGCGGCGCACAGGTCGAGCACGCGCTCGCCGGCCCGTGGCTCTAGTGTCCGGGCGACGATCATCGAGCCCCGCGACTGCGGCATGATTGCGCCCGACCGCCACAGCTCGGTGCCGTGCGCATCGAGGGGGCCATCGAGCACGAGGCCCTCGGGAAGCTCGGGCGCCGGGCGCCACGCAACCTCCAGCTGCGCGCGGACCTCCTCGACGCTCGCACGCAGCGTGTTGACACGCAGCGCGGACTGCGCCGGCTGGTTGACCGTGTAGAGCAGCGCGCGCGCCTCGTCGGGACCGAGCTGCTCCCACCACAGCGCAGCCAGCCAATCGGGAACCGAGTAGAGGATCGCGGCAGCCTGCGGAGTCTCGTCGCCGAGTCCCGCCAGCAGGCCGCGCGCCTCGCGCGTGGCGCGCCGCAGCACGGCGTTGACGAGCTGCGCGGGGCCACGCCCGGTGCGCTTGGAGAGCTCGACGGCGTCGTTGACGGCCGCGTGCTCAGCGATCCCGTCCATGAACAGCAGCTGGAAGCAGCCGAGCCGCAGGGCGGCGAGCACGGGCGGCGCCAGCGTCCTCAGCGGGCGCGCGCACATTTCGCCGAGCACGTGGTCGAGCGTGCGGGCCCGCTGGACGGTGCCGTAGGCGAGCGCCATCGCGAGCTGGCGATCCCGCGGCGTCAGTGCCGCCGCTTCTGCGTGCAGCGCGCGATCGGCGTACGCGCCCTGCTCGAACACGCGCCTGATCACCGCGAACGCGCACGCTCGCGCCGGCGCGATCTGGCTCACGCGCTTCGATGCCCGCGCAGGTAATCCTCGCCGCTCATCGCGCGGCGTCCCGGAGGCTTGACCTCGAGCAGCTCGAGCGATCCGTCGACGCAGCCAAGCAGCGGAACCGGCCCGTCTAGCGCGAGCACCCCGTTCGGCGGCCCGCCCGCGATCGCGTGCACGCGGCGAACGCCGAGCAGCGTGCCGTCGTGCAGCGCGATGTGGGCGCCGATGTGCGGCGTCAGCGCGCGCACGAGGCGCTCGAGCTCGGCGACCGGCCGGTTCGGGTCGAGCATCCGGTCCGCGGCGGTGAGCTTCTCGGCGTAGGTGACACCCGAACCGTCCTGCTCCTCGCACGGGCCGGGCGCATCGAGGACGCGCACCAGCAGCCGCGCGCCGTGCTCGGCGAGCCGCGGAGCGAGGGAGCCATACGTGTCGTGCGGGTCGATCGGCTCCGCCTCCTGGAGGCAGAGCGGGCCGCTGTCCAGCCCGGCCGTGAGGACCATGATCGACGTGCCGGTGCGCTCGTCCCCGGCGATGATCGCACGCTCGATCGGAGCGGCGCCGCGCCAGCGCGGAAGCAGCGACGGGTGCACGTTGAGGATCCGGTGCTCGGACAGCAGCGGCTCCTTGATCAGCGCCCCGAATGCGCAGAGGCACAGCGCCTCGGGCGCCGCCTCCCGGATCCGCGCGCGCGCCTGCTCGTCGTTGACCGTCGCGGGCTGGTAGCAATCGAGCCCGAGCTCGCGTGCGGTCTCCACCACCGGCGGCGGTGCCAGACGTCGCCCGCGACCCTGTCGTGCGTCAGGCCTGCTGACGACGAGCGTCGGGCGGTGCGCCGTGTCCGCGAGCACCCGTAGGACGGTCGACGCGAACGCGGAGGTTCCCAGATAGACCGTGCGCACCGGCTGACAGGCTCGGAGCGCTACGCGCGCTGCTGCGCTTCGCGCAACGTCCGGATCGCCTGCTTGCGCTGCTCGCGCGTGGTCCGATCGAGGATCAGCACGCCGTCGAGATGGTCCACCTCGTGCTGGATCACGCGTGCCTCGAGCCCCGACGCCTCGATCACGATCGGATCGCCTCGCTCGTCCCGGGCGCTCACGCGGACGTGGACGGGCCGCTCGACGTCGACGTGCACTCCCGGCAGGCTGAGGCAGCCCTCCTCGCCGATCTCCTGCTCGGAGCCCTTCCACTCGAGCACCGGGTTGACGAGCGCCGCGACCGGAGCCTCCTGCTGCACGCGGTAGACGAGCACGCGGTGCAGCACGCCGAGCTGCGTCGCGGCCAGGCCGATGCCCATCCCGTCGTGCATGAGCGCGCCCATGCGGGCGATCTCTGCGCGCAGCGACTCGTCGAAGCGCTCCACCGGGCGGGCCTTCGACTTGAGCACGGGATCGCCGAACGTGCGGACGTGGGCGAGTGCTGCGGCGCGCCGCCGCGCGCGCTCGGGGTCGAGCTCGGACTCGGAGCGCTCGTCGCTCTGCGAGTCCTCGTCGGTCCCGTCCGGCCGCTCGCCGTCTTCTATGTCCTGCTGTTGGAGGGCCTCGGCCACGAATGAAGTGTAGATCCCGCGTCGCCTCGAGCGTGAGAACCCCGAGCACGCACGCTGAACATCACCGCATAGCCGGCGCCGCCTGCTAGAACACGGCCATGGGCATCGACGAGATCGTGGTCGGCTGTGACGGCACCTTGACGATCGGAACGAGAGGGGCGAACGGTCCCGGCGAAGTGCTCGTCAAGACCCGGGGCGGCACCGAGGCGTACCTGGCATGGTCCGAGCAACCGCTGCCCCGCGGGACGAGCGTGCTGGTGCTCAGCTCGCGTGGCGAGCGCTCGGTGGATGTGATGCAATGGCCGCAATCCGCGTGACGTGCTGGTTGCGGGGCCGGACTGAGTGATGTTCACATTGCGAGCTTGGGCCGGCGGACCGAATCCGGGACGTGTTCCCCGGCTACCCATTGGAGGCGTGAATGTTTGGCTACCGCGTGCCCCGGCCCGACGAGGCAATGCTGATCTCGGGTGGCAAGTCGAGGAAGAGCGGGACCCCGTTCAAGGTCGTGACCGGCCATGGAGCCTTCGCCGCCCCGGGCATCCGCCATGCGAGCTTCCTGACGCTGTCGATGCGGGAGGCGGAGGTCGCCGAGCAGTGCGTCACCAAGCAGGGAATCGCCCTCCAGGTGCGCGCGGTGATCGCATTCAAGGTCGGTAACGATCCCGAGAGCATCGTCAACGCCGCGCAGCGCTTCCTGTCCGACCAGGATCAGATGTCGGTGTTGGCCGGACGGATCTTCGCCGGGCATCTGCGCTCGATCGTCGGGTCGATGACCGTCGAGGAGATCGTCACCGAACGCCAGAAGCTCGCGACCGAGGTGCTCGACGGCTCCAAGGCGGAGATGGTGAAGATGGGCCTGATCGTCGACTCGCTCCAGATCCAGTCGATCGATGACATGGGCATGGGCTACATCGACGCGATGGCGGCGCCGCACAACGCGGCGATCCAGCGCCAGGCGAAGATCGCCCAGGCGCAGGCGAACCAGGCGGCGGCCGAGGCCGAGCAGGACTCACAGCGCAAGCAGGCGGAGTACTCGCGGCAGACGGCGGTCGTGCAGGCGCAATACAAGGCGGAAGTCGACAAGGCCCAGGCACAGGCGAGCCAGGCGGGACCGCTTGCGCAGGCGGAGGCCCAGCGCGAGGTGATCGCCGCGCAGACCGAACTGGCTGAGCACCAGGCGCAGCTGCGCCAGCAACAGCTCGTCGCCGAGGTGGTCAAGCCGGCCGAGGCCGACGCCGAGAAGGTGCGCGTGCTCGCCAAGGCCGAGGCCGAGCGCATGCAGGTGCAGGCGGAGGCCGCCGCGTCCTACAACCGCGTCGCCCTCGACCGCATGCTGATCGACCAGCTCCCGCTGATCGTGCGTGAGGCCGCCAAGGGACTGTCGAACGCGAACATCAACGTGCTCAACGGCGTCGACGGGCTCGGGGAGATCGCCGCCGGGCTCGTCGGGCAGGGCCTGACGATCTTCGACACGGTCAGGCGCGGGATCGCTGCGGGCGATCATTCGACGTCCTCCTACGGGCCGGCGGAGCCGGACGAAGAAGCGCCGGCGCCGGCGAGCACGCAGCTGAACCCGCCGGAGGCCTGACAACGGGGACGATGCGCACGTTGCGTCACTGCGAGGCCTGACAACGGGGACGATGCGCACGTTGCGTCACTGCGAGGGTCCGCCCGCCCCTGCCCCCGTCCCCGCCAGTGCTCGCAGACGAGCGTCCGCGCGCCGGCGTCAGGTCGGCGCCGCGATCGCCACTGCGCTCGGCCTCGCGCTCGCTGCGGCGGCCTGTGGCACGGCCGGGCAGACCGGTTCCCAGACCGGGACCGGTGCCGGCCCGCAGGCCGGCACCGGCGGGAAAGCGAGCTGGTCGGCGCCGGCGCCGGTCGCGGGGGTGCGCACGCTCGCCGGCGTTTCGTGCCCGACCGAGCACTGGTGCATGGCCGTCGGCGGCCGGGATGCGGTCTCCTACGATGGCCGGCGGTGGGCGGCGCCGGTGACTGTCGACGCGCATCGTGCGGTCGGGTCGGGGCTCGCGACCGTCTCCTGTACCTCGCCCACGTTCTGCGTCGCCGGCGACGGCGCCGGTGACGCGTTCACCTTCGACGGTACGCGCTGGTCGGGGCCGCTGCCGGCCACCACGGCCGGCTTCGGGGCGATCTCGTGCGCCAGCGCGAGCTTCTGCGGCGCGGTCGACCAGTCGGGCGACGCGCTGCTGTTCAACGGCACCGCCTGGTCGCGTCCGGGCGCGCTCGCGTCCGGGCCGCAGCTTGCGGCGATCGCGTGCACGGCGTCGCGGTTCTGCATGGCGGTCGACGGAGCGAGCAGCGACGTCTACGCGCTGCAGGGCGGCCGCTGGACGCAGACCGGGTCGCTCCAGGTCTCGACGCCGGTCGGCGGCTCGGAGCCGGACACGCTCAGCGCGGTGGCATGCTCGGCTTCCACCGCATGCGCGGCTCTGGACGACTTCGGCGACGCGTTCACCTGGATCGGAGGCCGCTGGTCCGTCGCGAGCCGCTTCGACGCAGCTCTCGCCGATCAGCCCGACGGGATCTCCTGCCCGTCCTCGAGCTTCTGCATGGTGCTCGACGAACGCGGTGTGACGAGCACGTGGAACGGAAGCGCCTGGTCGCAGGGACCAGTGATCGACTCGGCGGACGATTTCCCGGCACCGGTCTCGTGCGCGAGCGCTCGCTTCTGCGTCGCTGTGGACGCCGCGGGGCGGGCGCTCATCTACCGCTGAGGGCGCGACCCGACCGGACGGCGGTCGCGGGCGGGGCCGATGCGCGCATCACTGCGGATCAACGTCGACGCTGATGCTCACGTCCTTGTGCGCCCTCGAGCGCGCGAACGCGTCGACGGCCGCCCCCACCGCGGCGATCGCGTCCTCGCGCATGCTCGCCTTGACCACGATCTGGACGCGGGCGCGGCCGCGCAGCGTGAACAGCGGCGCCGGCCCGAGCACCGACGCGCCCTCAGGAGCGATCGCCGCGCGCAGCTCGGCGGCGGCGCTGGACGCGGGCTCACGCTCGCTCGCGGAGCACACCACCCGGATCAACGTGGAGAACGGCGGATAGGAGAGGGCCCGGCGGCGCTGCAGCTCCCCCTCGAGGAACGCGTCGGAGTCGTAACGCGCGGCGAGCGTGATCGCACGCGCGGTCGGAGCGTGCGTCTGCACGAGCACGCGGCCGCCCTGGCTCGCGTGGCCCCGGCCGCCCCGGCCGCCCCGGCCGGCCCGTCCGGCGAGCTGCGTGACGAGCGAGAACGTGCGCTCCTCCGCGCGGAAGTCGGGGAAGCGGAGCGTCTGATCGGCGTCGATCACGACGCCGAGCCCGACATCCGGGAAGTCGTGGCCCTTGGCGACCATCTGCGTGCCGACGAGCATGCCCGCGGGAGCCGTGAGGAAGCGCTCGAGCGTCGCGGCGCGGGCGTCGACCCCGGACGAGTCCGCGTCGAGCCGCAGCACCGGGAAGTCCGCACTTCCGAACGCCCGCGTCAGCTCATCCTCGAGCCGCTCGGTGCCGGCGCCGTGGCGCGAAACCGAGATCGACCCGCACGCGGGACAGCGGGCGGGCACCCGCTCGCGGTGCCCGCAGTGGTGGCAGGCGACCGACGCCTCGGCGCGATGCAGGACGAGCGCGACCTCGCAGTTCGGGCACATCCAGACGTGACCGCACGACTGGCATGAGAGGAAGTTCGACCAGCCGCGCCGGTTCAGCAGCACGATCGCCTTGCCGCGTTCACGCCGCAGGTCGGCGAGCGCGAGGCGCGTGCGGGGGTGCAGGGGGTGGTGGCAGCCGCGCATGTCGAGGATCTCGACGGGCGGCAGCGCGCCGCCGTCCGCGCGCCGCGTGAGCCGCAGGCGGCGCAGTCGATATGCGCTCTCGGGCCGCGGCGTGGCGCTGCCGGCGATCAGCACCGCGTCGTGCACGCTCGCCCGGCGCTCGGCTAGGGCTCGCGCGTCGTAGCGCGGATCGCCCTCGTGCTTGTAGGAGCTCTCGTGCTCCTCGTCGACGACGATCACGCCGATGTCGCGCAGCGGCGCGAAGATCGCTGAACGCGGGCCGACGCAGACGCGCGCCTCGCCGCCCGCGAGCCGCAGCCACTCGTCGCGCCGGGTCCCCTCCCCCATCCCCGAGTGCAGGACCGCGACGATCGCGCCGAAGCGCGCCTCGAAGCGGGCGAGCGCCTGCGGTGTGAGCGCGATCTCCGGCACGAGGATGATCGCGCTGCGCCCGGCGCGCAGCGCGGCCTCCACGGCACCGAGGTACACCTCGGTCTTCCCCGAGCCGGTGACACCGTGCAGCAGGAACCATGCTCCTCGCTTGCCGGGGCGCTCCGAGCACAGCGCGGCGGTCGTTGCGCCATGACCTGCGCCGAGCGCCGCGAGCACCGGCGCGAGCGCCGCACGCTGCTCATCGCCAAGCTCCGGCGCCGCCGCCGAGGACGAAGAGACGTGATGCCGGCGCGGGCGGCGCGCCTGAGTCGCTGCCCGCAAGGTGACGAGACCACGCGCCTCCAGGCGCCGCAGCGCCTGCGTGCCCAGCTCCGCGGCGATCGTCTCGCCGCGCTGCGCGAGCGACTCGAGCAGCTCCCGCTGCGCGCCTGTGAGGCGTGCATCCGTTGCGGCACCGCTCAGCGCGTCGTGGCCGGCCGTGGTGATCTGCCCGACCAGCACGCGCTTCGCCGCGGCTCCCCGGCTCGCCCCCGGTGGCAGCATCACCGCCAGCGCCCGCGCCATGGTCGAGCAGTACTCGTGCGCCATCCACTGCGCCAGCTCCACCAGATCGGGCGGCAGCCGCAGCGGCAGGACCGCATGCGGCTCGGCGAGCCGGTCCGCCGCCAGCTCAGAATGATCGGCGAGCTCGACGACGACGCCGGTGACGCTGCGGGAGGCGAACGGCACGCTCAGCAGCGACCCGACCTCGACCGGGCTCTGGCCCTCCCGTAGGCGGTAGTCGAACAGCCCCGTGATCGCGCGCGTGCGCGTCAGCGGCAGCACTCTGGCAATCACGCGCGACTCGGGACCCCGGGGCTCGATCATCGGCACCGGCCGAGGGTAGAGCGACTGGTGGATGTCGAGGCGATCACAGCTGTCCTGGAGACTCACGCTCGATCGGACGGGCCCCGGCCGAAAAACGACTGACATGCGGACGTTTTTCTCAAGCTCGATCGGACGGGACCCCTGGCCGAAAAACGACTGACATGCGGACGTTTTTCGCCAGAGTCGGACCTCAGGGGTGTCGCCCCGGCGCGGCGCCCTCGACCGAGACGCTCGCGGGCGTGCTCAGCCCAGACCGGCGGCTGCGCGCAGCGCGGCGGCCTTGTCGGTCGCCTCCCAGGTGAAGTCGTGGTCATCGCGGCCGAAGTGACCGTAGGCCGCCGTCTTCTGGTAGATCGGACGATGCAGCCTCAGAGCCGCGCGGAAGGCGCCGGGACGCAGATCGAAGTGCTCGTGCACCAGCTCGAGTATCCTCGCTCGGCGCACCTTCTCGGTTCCGAACGTCTCGATCATCACCGAGACCGGGCGCGCGACGCCGATCGCGTACGCGACCTGCACCTCGGCGCGGTCGGCGAGGCCGGCCGCGACGACGTTCTTGGCGACGTGGCGGACCGCGTAGGCCGCCGAACGGTCCACCTTGGAGGGATCCTTGCCCGAGAACGCGCCGCCGCCGTGACGGGCCATGCCGCCGTACGTATCGACGATGATCTTGCGGCCGGTGAGGCCGCAGTCGCCCATCGGGCCACCAATCACGAACCGGCCGGTTGGGTTGACGAGGAAGTTCTTCATCAGCTTGCGCGGCTCGTAGAGGTCGTCGGGGAGCACGGGCTCGACGACGTTCTCCCAGAGGTCCTCCTTGAGCAGCGCCTCGGCGCCCTCCCGGTGCTGAGTGGAGATCAGCAGCTTTTCGATCTCCACAGGCCGGCCATCGACGTAACGGACGGTCACCTGCGTCTTGCCGTCGGGACGCAGATACGGAACGAGCTCCGCCTTGCGCACGTCGGCGAGGCGCTTGGCGAGCTTGTGCGCCAGCGCGATCGGCAGGGGCATCAGCTCCTCGGTCTCGTTGGAGGCGTAGCCGAACATCATGCCCTGGTCGCCGGCGCCGGCGACGTCGAGCGCGTCGTCGTCGCCGGGATCGGTGCGTGACTCGTATGCGTGGTCGACGCCCTGCGCGATGTCCGGCGACTGCTTGTCGATCGCGTTGATGACGGCGCAGGTGTTGTAGTCGAAGCCGAACTCCGCGTCCGTGTACCCGATCCTCTTGATCGTGCCGCGCGCGATCTCCTGGATGTCGACGTAGGTCGATGTCGTGATCTCACCGGACACGATCACCAGGCCGGTGTTGACCAGCGTCTCGCATGCGACGCGGCCGGTGGGGTCGTCACGCAGGACCGCGTCGAGGACGCCGTCGGAGATCTGGTCGGCGATCTTGTCCGGGTGTCCTTCGGTGACGGACTCGGAGGTGAAGAGAAACTCGTTGTCAGAGAGATTGGTCATGAGCGCAGTCAAGAGTAGGGCCTCGCACCTAAAAGCGACTTTTACGATGCGCTAACGGCGGATTTCCACGCGCTCGCGCCGCCCGCGCCGCTCGTTGCGTTCGACGAAGTCGATAATCACCGGGATGCCCTCGAGGCGGTAACGCTCGCGCAGGCGGTTCTCGATGAAGTACGCGTAATCGCGGGTGAGCAGGGCGTGCGAGTTGACCTGGATCGAGAAGCGTGGCGGGCGCTCCGCCGTCTGCGTCATGAACAGCAGCTTCAGCCGCTGGTTGGTGGCGCGGCGGCCCGCCGGCGGCTGGCGGATGGCCACGACCTCGGCCATGAACCTGTTCAGCTGCGGGGTCGGAATCCGCGTGCGGCTGCGGTCGGCCAGCCCCACCGCTTCCACCAGCAGCCGTTCGACGTGGCGGCCGCTCATCGCGCTGGCGGTGAGCACGCGTGGGCGCAGGCGTAGCTTCGACTTGACGCGGGCGCGCTCGTGGTCGAGATCGTCGGGACCGATCGCCGCACCGACGCCCGCCGTGTCGCTGACGAGATCCCACTTGTTGAGCACGAGCGCCGTCGCGCAGCCGCTCTTCATCGCCAGCTCGGCGATCCTGAGGTCCTGAGTGGTGATGCCCTCGGTGGCGTCGCAGACGACGAGCGCCACGTCGGAGCGCTCTGCGGCGCGCTGGGAGCGCAGCGAGGTGTAGTACTCGAGCGACTCTCCCACCTTCGCGCTGCGCCTCAGGCCGGCCGTGTCGACAAGCACGAGCGGCCGCCCCTCGAAGCTGATCGGCAGGTCGATCGCGTCCCTGGTCGTGCCGGCGATGTCCGAGACGATCACGCGGTCGAGTCCGCCGCCGCTGCCGCCGGCAGCGGCGAACCGGTTCGCCAGCGAGGACTTGCCCACGTTCGGGCGTCCGATCAGCGCGAGCAGGATCGGGTCCTCGGGACGCGACTCGGGCTCGTGCTCGGGACCGAGCTCCACGATCCGGTCGAGCAGGTCGCCGGTGCCGAGGCCCTGCGCGGCCGAGACGGCGATCGGGTCGCCGAGGCCGAGCGCGTGGAACTCGGCCGCGAGCGGCATGTCCGCGACCGTGTCGATCTTGTTCGCGGCGACGATCACCGGCACGGTCACGTGGCGCAGCAGCTCCGCCATGTCCTGGTCCCCCGGGCGCAGGCCGGCGCGCGCATCGACGACGAGCACCGCGAGGTCGGCATCGAGCAGCGCCGCGCGCGCCTGCGACTGGATCGATCGCGCGAGCTCGTCACGCTCGAGCAGATCGACGCCGCCGGTGTCCACGAGCGTCAGCTCGCGGCCGTTCCAGTCGGTGCGGAGCTCCTTCCGATCCCGGGTGACGCCCGGACGCTCGTGGACGACCGCCTCACGAGACTCCGTGAGGCGGTTGACGAGCGACGATTTGCCCACGTTTGGATAGCCGACGACGGCGACCTTCATCCCAGCGAGCCTAGCGGCTCGGAGGCCGGCCCCAGCATTCCCGCTTTCGCCCGCGACCTCGAACGAGCAGCCCGCCCGCGACCTCGGGCAGCTCGCCGGCCGCCCCGTCGGCTCAGCGAGCCGCGTCCACGAGCCCGGCCACCGTCTCCACGACCTCGGGCAGCGTGAGCTCCGTGGTGTCGATCACGATCGCGTCGTCCGCGGGTCGCAGTGGCGAGCACTCACGTGTGCTGTCCCGCTCGTCGCGCAGCGCCTGCTCGGCTTGCACGGCCCGCTCGTCGAGCCCGAGCTCCCGCGCCCGCCGCCGCGCGCGCTCCGCCGGGTCGGCGGTGAGGAACACCTTCACGGCCGCGTCCGGGGCGACCACGGTGCCGATGTCACGACCCTCGGCCACCCAGTCGCCGTGTGCCATCAGGCGGCGCTGCTGCTGCACCATCGCCGCCCGCACGGCGGGCTGCGCGGCGGCGCGCGAGGCGGCCTCCGAGACCTCCTGAGCTCGGATCTCGGAGGTCACGTCGGCGCCGTCGAGGAGCACCCGTTCGCCAAGCGCGATCCGCAGCAGCGGCGCGACGTCCTGCGGCTCGGCGTCGCGCTGCAGCGCCGCCAGAGCTACGCACCGGTACATCGACCCGCTGTCGAGATACGTGAATCCCAGGCGCTCCGCCACCGCCCTGGCGACGGTGGACTTGCCGGCCCCCGCGGGGCCGTCGATCGCGACCACCATCAAGCCCGCCGGCCGGAATCTGGGCGACCGTCGATCGCGACCACGATCACGCCCCCTCGCCCGTCCCGAGGGCGCCGCTGAAGCTCTCGATCGAGGCCTCCACCTCGACGATCGGCTCGGCGAATGTCGCCTCGCCGCCGAGCTGGACCGTGGCCCCCGTCTCTCGCCACAACTGGAAGAACTGCGGGCAGGTCTTCGAGACGACGCCGGGGTCGTCGAGCACGACCGGCACGCGCGTGCCGATCAGCGAGAAGGCCATCGCGATCCGGTGGTCGTCGTAGGTCGGCAGGCGCGCCGGGCGCGGCGTTCCGGGCGTGATCCGGATGAAGTCGGCGCCCTCGAGCACCTCGATCCCGAGCCGCCGCAGGTTCTCGGCGGTCGCCGCGATCCGGTCTGACTCCTTCACGCGGGCGTGGGCGATTCCCTCGATCGTGGTCGGCCCCTCGGCGAACGGCGCGACGCACGCAAGCGTCATGAACACATCGGAGCTGTCGCCCATGTTCACCTCGATGCCGCGCAACCGCTGCGCGCCGGTCAGCCGCAGGGGACTGCCGTAGCCGATCGTGGCGCCCATCGCCTGCAGGTGGCGGACGATCTCGATGTCCCCCTGCGTCGTGGTCTCGAGGTCGAGCCCCGGAAGCCGCACCGTGGTGGCGGTGAGCGCCGCGCTTGCCAGGAAGTAGGACGCCGTCGAGGCGTCGGGCTCGATCTCGAGCTCGGTCGGACGGTAGCGCGCCGCCGGAACCCTGATCGCCGCGCGCTCGACGCTCGGATGCACGCCGAAGGCGCGCATCGCCTCCAGAGTGAGCTCCAGGTACGGCCGGCTGACGAGCGCGTCGTAGACGAGGCGCGAGCCGGCGCGCGCGAGCGGCGCTGCCATCAGCAGGCCGGAGAGGAACTGGCTGCTGGCGGACGCGTCGACCGGCACCTCGCCGCCCGAGAGCCCCTCCGCGAACAGCGTCAGCGGCAGTCCGGTGCCGCCGACAACGGCGCCCTGCGCCAGCAGCGCGTCGATCAGGGGCCCGAGCGGACGCCGACGCAGCTGCGGATCCGCGTCGACGGCGAACCGGCCGTGGCCGGCGGCCAGCATCGGCAGCAGGAAGCGCGCCACCGTCCCGGCCATCCCGCACCAGATCTCCGCCACGCCACGGGGGGGGCCGTTCATGCCGCCGATCACCAGATCGCCGCCGTCGTCGTTGTCGACGCTCGCGCCGAGCGCCCGCAGCGCGTCGACCATCACGGCGGTGTCGTCGGCCAGAAGCGGGTTGACGATTCGGGAGTGGCCGGGGCCGGCGACCGCGGCGAGCAGCAGCGCGCGGTTGGTGAGGCTCTTGGAGCCGGGCACGCGCACCTCCCAGTGCCGCGGGGGCGCGCCCGGCGAGATGCGGACCGTTGCCGCAGCTCCCAGGCTCATGCCCTCGCCACCGGGAAGCCGAGCTCGTGGATGATCTGCTCCGCACGATCGGCGGTTCCGGTGCCGGCGATCCACAATGCGACGACCCCCTCGGTCATGTCAGCCGCTGGATACAGTGCCATGTCCGGGATGTTGACACCGGCGCGCCCAAGAGCGAGCGCAAGCTCGGCGACGACGCCGGGACGGTTCGGCACCGAGGCGCGCAGCTCATAGAGCTCACCACCTTGAGCCTGCGCGGCGAGTAGGAGCCGCCGGTCCGCAGCGGCACCGTCGTTCCAGTGGGTGATCGGCTCCGGCTCGCCCGCCTCGAGCAGGGCGCGCACGGCGCCCAGGCGCTCGATCGTCTCGTCGAGCTGCGTGAGCAGCGTGTCGCGGTTGCTGAGGTAGATGTCGGTCCAGATCGCGCTGGATGCGCCCGCGACGCGGGTCGCGTCCCTGAAGCTCGGCCCGGTGGCCGGTAAGCGCTCCTCGCCGGCCGCCAGCTTCGCGGCCGCCTGGGAGACGAGGATGTTCGCCAGCACGTGAGGCAGGTGCGACACGAGCGCGAGGATCGTGTCATGGGTGACCGCGTCGATCGCTGCCGGAGTCGCGCCGAGCTGCGAGACGACCCGATGCAACATCTGGAAGCACATGCCGGAGGTGTGCTGGGTGGGCGTCAGGTACCAGGTCGCCCCTTCGAACAGATCGGCGCGCGCATGCTCGATCCCCGACGTCTCCGCGCCGGCAAGCGGATGCCCGCCGACGAATCGCTGATCGCGGATCTCCGAGACGATTGCACGCTTGGTGGAGCCGACGTCGCTGACCGCGCAGCCTGCGGGCGCGGCGCCCAGCACCGTCTCCAGCACCTCGCGCTGCACTCCGACCGGGACCGCCACGAACGACACGTCGGCGTTGCTGACCGCCTCCTCGATCGCGTCACAGCTGCGGTCGATCGCCTCGCGCGCCAGTGCCTGCGCGAGCGCCTGCGGACTGGCGTCGTAGCCGGCGACCTGAGCCCCCAGGCGCTCGCGCGCCGCGAGCGCGATCGAGCCTCCGATCAGGCCCACACCGATGACGGCGATCTGCATGCGGGCGCCGTTCAGAGCTCCCTGCGGCGGGCCCTGACCGCCTGCGCGAGATCCCCCAGGACCTCGACCGTGGTGTCCCAGTCCAGGCAGCCGTCGGTGATCGACTGACCGTAGGTGAGACCGCCGGGAGCGTCGGCGTCCTGGCGCCCGCCGACCAGGAACGACTCGATCATGACGCCGACGATCGTGCCGTCGCCCGTGGCGAGCTGCTCGGCCACGGCCGCGCCGACGGCCGGCTGGCGGTTCGGGTCTTTGCCGCTGTTGTCGTGCGATAGGTCGATCATCACGTGCTCGGGCAGTCCCGCCGCTCGCAACAGCTCGCGCGTCTGCGCGACCTGCTCGGGACCGTAGTTCGGCGCCCCGCGGCCGCCGCGCAGGATCACGTGGCAGTCCTCGTTCCCCGTCGTGTACATGATCGACGGCGTGCCGTTGACGTCGATCCCCGCGAACGCATGCGGGACGGCTGCGGCGCGCACGGCGTCGACGGCCACCTGCACGTTCCCGTCGGTCCGGTTCTTGAACCCGACCGGCATCGAGAGACCCGATCCGAGCTGGCGGTGGATCTGGCTCTCGGTCGTGCGGGCGCCGATCGCCCCCCAGCAGACGGCGTCGGAGATGTACTGGGGCGTGATCGGATCGAGGAACTCACAGCCGACGGGCAGCCCGAGCTCGAGCACGTCGAGCAGCAACCGTCGCGCCGTCCGCAGGCCCGTGTTGACGTCGCCGGAGCCGTCGAGATGCGGGTCGTTGATGAGGCCCTTCCATCCCACGGTGGTGCGCGGCTTCTCGAAGTAGACCCGCATCGCGATGCACAGCTCCGCCCGCAGGTCCTGGGCCTGGACGAGGAGCCGCTCGGCGTACTCCCGGGTTGCGACGACGTCGTGGACGCTGCAGGGCCCGACGACCACGAGCAGCCTGTCGTCGGCGCCGTTCAGGATCGACTGGACCTCGGAGCGCCCGCGCAGAAGGACCGCCGCTGAGCTCTCGCGCAGCGGCAGCCCGTCGAGCAGCTCCTGTGGCGAGAGGAGCGGCTCGCACCGCTCGATCCGCCGATCGCGGATCGCGTCTGCATTGATCGGAGGCGTGAGCGGCATCTCAGTGAACGCTCCCGGCGAGGCCCCGTCGGCGCGAGAGCGATTTGCCGGCGAGTGCGGCGGCGGCCAGTACCCGCCCCAGGTACGCGGGGAACTCGTCTGCGATCAGCTGCTGCGGGCCGTCGCAGACCGCCTGATCCGGGCACGGGTGAACCTCGACGATGACCCCGTCGGCGCCCACCGCTGCGGCCGCCAGCGACAGTGGCAGGACCCGCTCACGCGTACCGGCCGCGTGGCTGGGATCGACGATCACGGGCAGCTGGCTGCGCTCCTTGATCACCGGGATCGCAGATAGGTCGAGCGTGAACCTGTAGGCGGTCTCGAACGTGCGGATCCCACGCTCGCAGAGGATCACCTGCTCGTTGCCCTCCTTGACGATGTACTCAGCGGCCATCAGCAGCTCGTCGATCGTGCTCGAGAGGCCGCGCTTCAGCAGCACCGGGATGCCGGCCCGCCCCACCTCGGTGAGCAACGAGTAGTTCTGCATGTTGCGGGCGCCGATCTGGATGACGTCGGCCACCTCGAGTACCCGATCGATCTGGCGCACGTCCATCAGCTCGGTGACGATCGGCAGCCCCGTCTGAACCTTGGCCTCCTGGAGCAGAAGCAGTCCCTCCTCACCGAGTCCCTGGAAGGCGTACGGCGAGGTGCGAGGCTTGAACACGCCGCCGCGGAGCATGCTCGCGCCGGCGTCGGCGACGATTCTCGCGACGGTCAGAGTCTGCTCGCGGGACTCGACGCTGCACGGCCCGGCGATCACGAGGAAGCTGCCGCCCCCCACCGCGTGCCCGCAGATCTCGAGCCCACCGCGCTCGCGCTGACGCGTGGTCACCGGCTCGGCGGGCTCGAGTCGCTCACGCTCGCTCCGCTCGCTGGTACACGAGGGGGGGTCCATCTCCTGCTGTCGTTCGCTGGCTGCAGCGATCATCTGTTCGGCTGTCCTTTCTACGCTTCGAGACTGTAGGGCAGGGCGCTGGCCGCGGCATGAGCGCGCGCACCCGAGGGCTGGTGCGGCGCTCGGCCTCCAGGTGCGCCCGCGTCAGAACGGGCGTCGGGGATGCGTGGCCGAGCGCCTAGCTAAATCGCCAGGCGTAGAAGCGCGCGTAGAACGTCCAGCCGAAGGTGCAGGTGTCGGGGCCGGTGCTCATGCGCTTCAAAAAGGTTGTACCAGACGGGACCGTCGCGATGTTGCAATCCCGGTCACTGTGCGATCAGCGCACCGAGCGCGCGTACGAAGCGCTGGTTCTCGTCATCGGTGCCGACCGTCACCCGCAGCGCTCCCGGCTCGCCGAGTGCCGATCCGGCGCGGACCAGCACGCCGCGCTCGCGCAGGCCGCCAACGATCTCCGCCTCGCGCGCTCTCAGCTCCGCCTCGCGCGCTCTCAGCTCCGCCTCGCGCGCTCTCAGCTCCGCCTCGCGCGCACTCATCTCCGCCTCGCGCGCACTCATCTCCGCCTCGTCAGTCCGCTCCCGCCCGTGCTCCGGTGCCCGAGCGCCAGGCTCGGACGGCAGTCGCACCCAGATGAAGTTGGCGTCGGACTCGGCGACCCACAGGCCCAGCGCGCGCACTCCGTCGATCAGCTCGCCGCGCGCGGCGATCGTCGCCACCACGCGCCGCTCGACCTCGTCCTGGTGGCGCAACGCCTCGACCGCCGCCGCCTGCGCGGCGCTGTTCAGGGCGAAGGGCTGGCGCACCTGGTCGACCGCCGCGCGCATCGTCTCGCTGCCGCACAGGGCGTAGCCGGCCCGCAGGCCGGCGAGCCCGTAGACCTTGGAGAACGTGCGGAGGATCACGAGGTTGGGCCACCGGTGCAGGAGCTCGACAGACGCCTGCGGGTCCCCGAGCGCCAGCGAGAACTCGCAGTAGGCCTCGTCGAGGATCACGCAGACATAGCTCGGGATGTCCCGCAGGAGCGCCTGCACCTGCTCGAGCTCGACGGCGGTCGAGGTCGGATTGTTGGGGTTGCAGACGAGCACCAGGCGCGTGGCCACGGTCACCTCGGCGGCGAGCGCCTTCAGGTCGTGGCGGGCGTCGCCGTCCAGCGATACCCGGATCGCACGCGCGCCAGAGGCAGCCGCCAGATGCGGGTACACGCTGAACGCGGGCCAGGCGTAGACGACCTCGGCCCCGGGCTCCAGCAGCGCATCCCCTGCGGCGAGCAGGATGTCGCAGGAGCCGTTGCCGAGCGCGATTCGCTCGGCGGGGACGCCGTAACGGTCCGACAGGGCGTGGCGCAGCGGCGTGTACGACGGGTCGGGGTAGCGGTGTGCGCCGTTCAGCGCCCGTCCCGCGGCCGCCACCACCTCGGGCAGCGGCGCGAACGCCGACTCGTTGGAGGCGAGCATCGCGACGCCGGCGCCGAGGTCGTAGCCGGCGGCCACGGGGTAGGCCGGGATGCGGCGGATCTTCTCTGCGAACTCGATGCTCAACGGCTCTTACTGGGCGGACTCGAGGTCGACGCGGAGCGCCCGCGCCGCGCCGAGGTAGACGTGCCGGGAGGCGTGATCCTCGGGAGCGTAGTAGTGCACGAGGACGCGGATCACGCGCGGCAGCGAATCCGGCACCGGCACCTCGCGTGCGCATAGCAGCGGCACGCGATCGAGGCCGAGAGCGCGCGCTGCGACCGCCGGAAACTCGGCGTCGAGGTCGTCGGTCAGCGTGAAGATGCAGCTCACGATCGCCTCCGGGCGCAGCTCGTTGCGCGCCATCAGCTCGCGCATCAGCTCGTCCGTGGCCTGCCGAATCGCCGCGGCCTCGTTGCGCTCGACGCTATTTGCGCCTCGGAGCGCGAACAGACGCTGCATAGGCGACCGATTCTGGCAGAGGAACGCTGCGCACCGTGTACACGGTCGCGCACCCGAAGTGTCGCTCTGATGCGATCATCGACCCGAGCTCGCCCGAGAGCTCCGTGCGCTCCTGGCAGTCGGCGAGCACGAAGCGTGCGTGCGACTGCGAGACGAAGATCTGCGCCACCGCCGGCAACAGCGCACCGTTGAGCAGCTGCTGCACCTCGATCGCACGCGGGTTGCAGCGCGGCTGGGACCAGATGCAGTCGCCCACGTAGGTCGCGCGGTCCGTTCGCGCCGGTACCGTGGCGCCGAGGTAGAAGCTGGTCATCACGCCTCCGCGCTCGCGATCGTGGCGCAGGAACGCCAGCGCGCGACTCTCGTCACGGGTGATGAAATTCGCGTTGCCGGGCGCAGGCGCAACGAGGCCGCGCTCGCTTGCGAACAGGTCGACGGTCGCCGGCACCGTCCCGATGACGACGAGCGCGGCGCCGATCGCGCGCCGGAGGGCGCGCGAGCCCCGCTGCAGGCTGCGGTAGCCATCGACCGCCAGCACCGCGAGCGGGATGGTGATCCCATCGAACGCGTGCAGCGGCGTAGCGCCGACCGTGGACGCCGACGCGACGTAGACGATGCACGCCGCGGGCAGCCACAGCCGCGTCGCGCGAGCGAGAAAGCCGGCGGGGGACCGCCGGTAGCCGAGCAGTGCAACCAGCAGCAGCGGTCCGATCGCGCCCACGATCGCGAGCGCCGGGAACGAGTGCTTGCTCGCCAACCGGGCGAGCTCCCACGAGAGGTCGAGCTTCCCGAGCGCCCCGTAATAGACGAGCGGCACGATCGTCGCGGTGATCGTGACGGCTGCCAGCCGGAGCCTCGGCGAGCGCCACGCGGCGACCGGCCGGAGCCTCGGCGAGCGCCACGCGGCGGCCGGCCGGAGCCTCGGCGAGCGCCACGCGGCAGCCGGCCGAAGCCCCGGCGAGCGCGGGGCCCCGCGCGGCGAGAGCGCCTCGGCGCCGACGATGATCACGATTAGCAGCTCACCCTGCCAGGGGTGCAGAGAGGCAGCCAGGGCACCGAGCAGCGCCGGCCTCCACGACACCCTCCCGTCGGCACGCGCCCGTTCGTAGGCGAGCAGCGCGAAGATCGCCGCCGCGACCCCCATCAGCGCGAACGGGTATCCCCACGACAGGAACGTCGCGGTGAGATCGCCGACGACGCCGAGCTTGCCGTAGATCAGCGTGAACGAGCCGAAGAACATCCCGAGCGCGATCACGGCCAGTCGCTGCGCCCGCGTCGCGTCGCGCAGCCCGCGGTGCGCGTACGCGCGCACCGCGTAGAACAACGACACGACCGCCACCGGCTTCCAGATGAGCAGCGAAAGCGTCGGCGTCAGGCCGAGCGCGGTGAGGATGCCGGAGATCGCGATCGCCGGCTGGAAGTAGTCGGCCGGCGTCGAACGCAGCACGAACAGGTTGGCGACCAGCAGATGGTGAGAGGCCGACACGATCCACGCCAGGTACTGCATCTGGTCGACGATGAACGAGCCGTCGGTCCCGGTCCACACGCGGCCGTCGACGAGAACCTGCCAGAGGTCGAGCGCCACCACCCACAACGACGCGGCGGCGAATGCCGCCAGAAGGGCGAGCTCGAGCCGATCCGGCCGTCGCTGCGGGCGTGGCGGACAGGCCGCGCGCAGACCGCCGGCGGGGATGCCTCCCGCCGTCTGGAGCGCCGGCTCACGCATCATTCGTGAATCCGGGAGCTTCACCTTTACGGCCCAACACTACCCAGGAAACGGGATGTTCGGCGCCGGACAAATTGCTCGACCTTTTCGTCGAGGCCGCGGGTCTCCGGCGCGACGGCCGTCGCTGCCGGCGGGGGACCGCCGGTGGGTCGCGCGCCGCTAGTTCTGGAGCTTCAGCTGCGCCGCGACGGCGGCCTGCCCGGTCGCCGTCGACTGTGGATTGAGCCCGTACTCGCTGGTGAGCACACCCATCTCCGGCATGAACGTCAGCACCAGGAACACGGTGAAGGCGAGCGCCGCTCGGCGCAGGCGCACGCTCGAGCCCAGCGCCGCCAGCGGCAGCACCCAGACGATGTACCACGGCATCAGCCAGCCGATGCTGGCGATCAGCGCCAGCGTCGACCAGCCCGAGCCGGCGATCCACTCACGCGGCCGACGCAGCGAGAGCAGGACGACCGCGACGAGCGCCAGGTTGGCGACGCGCAACAGGCCGGGCGTGCTGCCCCCGAGTCCGAGCGCGAGCCCGACGAGGTTCGGGACGCTGAAGCCGGTGACCACAGAGCTCTGCTCGGCGAGGTTGGGCAGCGCCAATCCGAACAGCACGAGGCTCATCGCCGCGAGCGGGACGCCGGCGAGCGCGAAGCCCTGCAGGACGCGCAGGCGGCGCACCGCCGGCCGCGCGCCGATCAGCATGAACGGCAGCAGCACGATCGCGCTCAGCTTCACCGCGACCGCCAGTGCGAGCACGGCGCCGGCGGACCGGTCGCGTCTGGAGAGCAATAGTGCTACGGCGGCCGTCGACGGCAGCAGCACGAAGAAGTCGTTGTGGAAGGCTCCGACCCCGTAGAAGATGTAGATCGGGTTGGCGGCGACGAACAGCACCGCTGGACGTGGGTCGCTTCCCAGGAGCCGCGCGCACTTCCAGACGGTCCATACGAACGCGAGGCTGACGCCGACGATGAGCGTCTTGAGCAACCAGTAGGCAACCGGGATCGGGATGAACGCGAGCGGATATGTGATCGCGGTGAACAGCGGACCGTACGGGCTCGACAGGTTGTGCCAGCTCGTGAGGCCGTAGATCGGATCCCAGGTCTCCGCTGCGATCACGTGCGTGTAGGGGTTGAGGTGATGCAGCGCCCCGAGCCTGGCGTAGCCGAGGTAGTTGTAGAGGTCGGTGAGCTGCAGAGGCGGCCCGAGCAACAGCACCACGGCGACGGCGAGAATCCAGATCGCGATCGCACGCATCGACAGCGACCTCGCGGCGAGGATCGCCACCGCGTAGGCCGCGGTCATCGCCAGCAGGAAGATGCTGTCGCCCAGTTGACCGGCGCTCGTCGAGACGGATGGCGCGAACCCGAGCAGGCGCAGTGGACCGGCCTCCCATGCCGGGAACAGCGAGCGTGCTCTGGCCACCAGCACGACTGAGCCGGCGCTCGCGAACAGCACCGTCGCCGCGGCGCCGAGCAGCATCGCGCTCAGCGCGCCGTAGCCGGCGCCAGCGCCGAGGGCCGGGACCCGGACGGCGCGCAGGGGCAACCGCGGCGCGCGAATACGCACCAGATCGATCGCGGCATCGGAAGGGCCCCCGGCGCCGGCGGCGCCGGCGGCGAGCAACCCGGATGCCTCGGCTCGTGCCGGATCCTCGCCCATCTGCAGATAATGGTGTCCGGCGGAACGTGGGATTCGGCTGGCACATGGTTGCGATCGCGTTAAGAAACAACAATCCGATGGCCGCGTCCGGCCGCCAGCGGGACCGACTTGCGATCGCCGCCGTCCTCGCGCTGACCGTTCTCGCCGCACTGCTGCGCTTCTACCGGATTGGCCACCAGGGCTTCTGGTTCGATGAGGCGAATACCGCTCAACTCGTGAGCTTCTCGCCTGGCAAGATGCTTGGGCTCATCCCACAATCGGAGTCGACGCCGCCGCTGTACTACTGCGTGGCATGGATCTGGGCGCGCGCGGTCGGGTCGGGCGAGGCCGGCCTGCGGTCGCTGTCGGCGCTCTCCGGGGTACTACTCGTGCCGGTGGCATACGCCGCCGCCGCGAAGCTGATCAACCGGCGCGTCGGCCTGATCGCCGCTGCGCTGACGGCGTGCAACCCGCTGCTCATCTGGTATTCGCAGGAGGCGCGGTCATACGAGCTGCTGGCGCTCCTGTGTGGCCTTGCGCTGCTCGCGTTCGCCTACGCGAACGCGAGCCCCTCGCCGCTGACGCTCACCGCGTGGGCGCTCGCGTCCGCGCTTGCGCTCGCGACGCACTACTACGCGGTCGTCGCCGTGGCGCCGCAGGCGGTGTGGCTGCTGGTCGAGCACCGGCGCGTGCGCGCGGTCCAGGTCGCCGTCGCCGTCGCCGTGCTGTGCGGCCTGGCGCTGATTCCGCTGGCGCTCTCGCAGAACGCCACCGGCCACGACTCGTGGATCGCCAACACGCCGCTGCACCTGAGGCTGGCGCAGATCATCCCGCAGTTCCTGATCGGCACCGGCGCGCCCGCACGCAAGCTGCTCAAGTTCCTGGCGATGGCCTTCGCACTCGGCGGGCTGGCGCTGCTGGCGCGCTCTGGAAGCGCGCTGCGCCGGCCGGCACTGCTCGCGGGTGGCCTCGCGCTCGCCGGGCTCCTGCTCAGCCTCACCTTCGCCGTGGTCCTGAGCGACGCGCTGATCACGCGCAACATCATCGCCCTGTGGTTGCCGGCGGCGATCCTCGTCGCCGCCGGCCTGAGCACCCCGCGACCGCGCCTGCTGGGCATGGCGCTGGCAGGGGCGCTGTGCGCGATCGGCGTCACGGCAGCGCTCGGCGTCGCGTTCACCTACGACCTGCAACGCCCCGACTGGCGTCCGGTCGCCCGTGTCCTGCGCACCCCCCCGGATGTCGGGCGGGCGATCCTGATCCAGCACTACAAGACGCTGCTGCCGCTGTCGCTGTACATGCCGCACCTGGAGTTCTTTCCCAGGCACGCCGAGCGCGTGCAGGAGCTCGACGTGATCTCGATGACCTCGCCGCAGCAGCCGCTGTGCTGGTGGGGGGCGGCGTGCAACCTGATCCCGTCGCAGATGCAGCGCTCATATCCGATCCCCGGCTTTCACGTGCTGTGGGTGCGCCACGTGCACCGCTTCACGATCATGCGCCTGGTGGCTGTGGCGCCGGTGGCGCTGACGCGCCACGACGTCGCGCGAGTGCTGCGTACGACGACGCTCCGGAACGACGACCTCCTGATCCAGCGCTTCTGAGCAGGTCGACCTCGTGGTCGCTGAGCCGTCGATGGGAGCCGGGCGCGAGGTCACCGAGCGCCAGCGGGCCGAGCTTGACCCGCGTGAGCACGAGCACGGGATGACCGACGTGCTCGCACATCCGCTTCACCTGGCGCTTGCGTCCCTCGTGGATCGTGAGCTCGAGCGTGTCGGGCGCGACGGCGACCACGCGGGCGGGCGCAGTCAGGCCGTCGTCGAGCTCAACACCGCCGCGGAGCGCACGGATCGCCGTCTCGCGCACCGGCGGGTGCGCGACCACCACCCGGTAGGTCTTGCCGACCTCGAAGCTGGGATGCGTGAGGCGGTGGGCGAGCGCGCCGTCGTTGGTCAGCAGGATCAGGCCCGTGCTGTCGACGTCGAGGCGCCCCACCGGGTACAGGCGCAGCTCTGCGGGCACCAGCTCGACGACCGTCGGGCGTCCCTGTGGGTCGCTGGCCGTCGAGACGACTCCGGCCGGCTTGTTGAGCGCGTACACGACGTGCCTGCTCTGCATGAGGACCGGATCTCCGTCGAGCGCGACCGCGTCGCCGTCGCCGACGTCACGGGCGGGATCGGTCACGACCTCCCCGGAGACGCGTACCCGGCCGGCGCGCACCAGCGCCTCGGCCGCGCGGCGCGAGGCGACGCCGCTGCTCGATAGGAACTTGGCCAACCGCACCGTCCTGGCACCATAACCACAGTGCGCTCTCTGCGAACCTCTGCCGTGTCAAACGACTCCTGAAGGGGCACCGGTGGATTTCGATCTGGTGACGCACACGCTCGCGGCGCTCGGCGAGCCCCCATACCGCGCCGGGCAGATCTGGAAGTGGGCTGCTCAGGGAGCGCGGAGCTACGGCGAGATGACCGACCTGCCGCAACGGCTGCGGGCCGCACTGGCGAGCGAAGTGCCGTTCTCGACGCTCGTGGTGCAGCGCGAGGTCCGCGCCCGCGACGGAACGATCAAGGCGCTGCTGCGCACGCACGACGGGCGCCCGCTCGAGACGGTGCTTATGAGCTATCGGGACGGACGCCGCTCGCTCTGCATCTCCTCCCAGTCGGGTTGCCCGCTCACCTGCACGTTCTGCGCGACCGGGCAGATGCGCTTCGGACGCAACCTGACGGCCTGGGAGATCGTCGATCAGGCGCTGCACTTCCGCCGCATGCGAGGCGCCGACGGCGCACCGCGCCGCGTCGATCACGCCGTGTTCATGGGCATGGGCGAGCCGATGATGAACCTCGACAACGTCCTGCACGCATGTGCGCGGCTGCCCGACACCGGCATCACGCACCGCCGGACCGCGATCTCGACGGTCGGCTGGATCCCCGGCATCGAGCGGCTCACCGCCGACCCGATGCCGCTGCGCCTGGCGCTCTCGCTGCACTCCGCCGACGGCGCGCTGCGCTCGCAGCTGATGCCGGTCAACGAGCGCTACCCGCTTACGGACGTGATCGCGGCCTGCGGGGCGTTCTACGCACGCAAGCGCCGGATGGTGTTCGTCGAGTACGTCATGCTGGCGGGCGTCAACGACACGCACGCGCAGGCGGTGGCGCTCGCGGACGCGCTCGATCCGAAGATCTTCAAGGTCAACCTGATCCCCTACAACCCGACCGGCGCGTCCTTCGAGGGGTCGAGCCCGAAGGCGATCGAGGCGTTCCGGGCCGAGCTCGAGCGCCGCGGGCTCGGCGCCACCGTGCGGCTCACGCGCGGACGCGAGATCGACGCTGCCTGTGGGCAGCTCGCGGCGCGCGACGAGCGTGCCGCGTGAATGAGACGTCGAGCTCGATGCGCGGAGACGAGATCCCTCGAAGCCTCGCGATCAACCATCAGAAGGATCGTGGAAAGTACGGATGGCGCCGGCGTTTGCGGGGGGTAACGTCTACCGACCAGCGATGTCAGCGTCGTGGCAGCGCGCGAGGGAGACGATCAGAGAGGTGCCCCGATGATTCCCGCGATTGTGCGCGTCGATCGAAACGTCCGCGGAGCCTGGGAGGTGGTGTCAGACCAGGGCGAGCGGCTCACATGCAAGACCCTTGAGGAGGCCCACCGCGTGGCGGACATCGTCGCGGACGGTGTGGTCGCGGGACTGCGGCCTTGTGAGATGATCATCCTCGACGCCTACCACCGAGTCGTCCATGTCGAGATCAAGGGCGAGAAGAACGAAGGCTAATTCGCGTTGGCGAGTGTTCAGGGGATCTGGCAGCGCTCGATTCTGAGTCCGGCGCTTCAGCTGACTCACTCGGGCGAGAGACGACCGGCCCGCGCCTCGCCGGCCGCCAGCAGCCGCTCGCGCAGCTCCCGCTCCACCTCCGGCGAGGGATCGAACGTGCTCACGTCGGGAAGGTCCTGTAGCGACTCGAGCCCGAACAGGCGCAGGAACAGATCGGTGGTGCGATACAGGACTGCGCCGAAGTCGGAGCGCCCGGCCTCCTCGATCATGCCGCGCTCCAGTAGCGTGGAGGCTGCGGACTCGGCGTTGACCCCGCGGATCCGCGCGATCTCGGGCCGCGACACCGGCTGCAGGTAGGCGACGATCGCGAGCGTCTCGGTCTGCGCGGCTGTCAGCGGCGCCGTCCGCGGCCGCGCGAACAGCCTCCGGGCCGCAGCCTCGGCATCCGGGTGCGATGCCAGCGCCCAGCCGCCGGCGAGGGGCCGCAGCACGAGCCCGCGCCGCTCGAACTCGTAGTGCTCGCGCAGGCGCTCCAGCGCGCTGTGCACGTCGTGCAGCGCCGAGCCCGTGGCGGTGCTGAGCGCCTCGGCGCCGACCGGCTCCGGCGAGAGGAACAGCAGCGCCTCGAGCAGGCGCTCGAGCTCGGCGCCGACCGGAGGCGGGTGCTCACTCACCACGCTCGCTCCAGGTCGATCACCCGCCGGCTCGTCGCTCATGCCCCCCACATCCAGACGATCATCACCTGCGGGCACGTCGCTCACGCGGCCCGCTCCACCGCGGCCGGCGTCCGTGCCTCTACGACGATCTCGCCGAACGGCTCCTCCTGGGTCCAGGTGAGCTCGCCCTGCTTGTAGAGCTCGAGCAGGGCGAACAGCGTCACCGCCACCGTCACGCGGTCGGCGCGGACGACCGCCTCCTCGAAGTTGAAGCTGCCATGCCGCAGGAGCGAGCGCAGCAGTGTCAGCCGCGAGGCGACGGTCACCTTCGAGACGGGGATGTGAGCGATGTCGACCTCGGCCGGCGCCGTCAGCAGGCCGCCGATCGCCCGCCCGAGCAGACCGGCATCGTACGACGCGGCGGCCGCGGGCAGCGATGCCCGCCGCAGGTGCGCGGGCAACGGCGCGCTGCGGAAGCGCATGCGGGACTGCTCGCCCAGCAGCTCCTGCAGGTGCCGCGCGACGGCGCCGTAGCGGTGGGCGGCTAGTAGCCGGTCGAGCAGCTCCTGCGCCGCCTCGCCTGGCTCGAGCTCGAACTCATCGGGCTCCTCCCCGGGCAGCATCAGGCGCGACTTCAGCTCGAGCAGCGCGGCGATCAGCACCAGGAACTCGGTCGCCGCCTCGAGATCGAGCTCACCGCGCGCTTCCAGGTGGTCGATGTAGGAGATCACGATCTCGGCGAGGTCGACCTCGAGCAGGTCGATCTCCTCGCGCAGGATCAGTGTCAGCAGCAGGTCGAACGGCCCCGTGAAGACCTCGAGGTCGAGCTCGAGGTCTACGAGTCGCAAGGGCGTGGGCGTCCGTGTCGCTGCCATCTGCCCGTCCAGGCTAGCTCTCGGGTCGGACCGCTCCTCGATCAGGCGGTACAGACGCTCCCACATATCTGGGGTCTACATTACTCGGGCCCAGCTCACCAGGTGCATGTTCAGTGCCGGTCGCGCCGACCGGGGACTCGACGATCGCCTGCCACCCATGCAGCGCTGATCGTTAGGGTCCGCGAGGAAATTAGTGAGGTGATCCGGCGAGTGGCTGGGCGTGTCTGGCGCCGCCGGCTCGCCGGATAATACCGGGAGTATTTGAGGGCGAGCCGGTGGCGTCAGGCGCGTCCAGACGCCGTCGGAGCCCGCAGTAATTTTCTCGTGGGCCCTTAGCTCTGGTCGGGGCGACCGACGCCCATCGCCGCGCGCACGTCGCGCAGCGTGCCGGCAGCGATCGCGTGCGCCTTCTCCGCTCCGAGCGCAAGCACGCGCTCGAGCTCCTGCTCGTCGCCGCGGATCTGTTCGTAGCGCTCGCGCACCGGCGCCAGGAAGTCGACGACCGCGTCGGCCACGGAACGCTTGAAGGCACCGTAGCCCGCGCCGTCGAACTCCCCCTCGATCTCCTCCTGGCTGACGCCGCGGACCGCCGCGAGGATGTCGATCAGGTTCGAGACCCCCGGCTTGTCGGGCGCCCGCACGACCTCGCGGCCGGAATCGGTCACCGCCGAGGCGAACTTCTTGACGATCGCCCTCGGCTCGTCGAGCACGTAGATCGTGCCCTGCTCGCTGCCGCCGGTGGTCGACATCTTGCGGTCCGGAAGCTGTAAGTCCATGATCCTTGCGCCGATCTGTGGGATCCGGTGCTCAGGCACGACGAGCACGTCCGTCCCGTTCCCGAAGCGCGCGTTGAAGCGCCGCGCGACGTCGCGCATCAGCTCCAGATGCTCGCGCTGGTCCTCGCCGACCGGCACCTCGTGGGCACGGTAGGCGAGCACGTCGGCCGCCTGCAGCACGGGGTAGAGCAGCAGGCCCGCGGAGACGAGCTCGCGCTGGGCGAGCGACTTGTCACGGAACTGGTGCATGCGCTGCAGCCGTCCGAGCTCCGTGACGCTGGAGAGCAGCCAGCACAGCTCGGGATGCTCGAGCACGTCGCTCTGCCGGAAGAGGATGCAGCGTCCCGGATCGAGGCCCGCGGCCAGCAGCGTCGCAGCCGTGTCGTACACCGCCGCCCGCAGGCCAGAGGGATCGTAGGCGACGGTGACCGCGTGAAGGTCGACGACGCAGTAGATCGCCTCCCCGCGATCCTGGCCCGCGACGTACTGGGTGATCGCACCGATGTAGTTGCCGAGGTGCTTGCGGCCCGTCGGCTGGATGCCGGAGAAGATGCGCATCTGCGCCCGGAGGCTAGCGCGCGTGGCCGGTGCCGGGATGCGACCACTTCGAGGAGACGCCCGGACGACCCTCGACGAGATACCGAGCCTGTATGCGTTGTCAGCTCGTCGAGGGTCCGGGTGACGCGACGGTCCGCGACGCGGGGCCGGCGCGACGGCGGTCCGACAGCGCCCACGCCGCCAGCACGCCCGCGATCGCGCCGCACACGTGCCCCTGCCAGGAGACGCCGTTGTTGTGCGGGATCGCGCTCGATACGAGCGCGGCGCCCCACACGGCGCCGACCACCAGGCCGGCGAGCAGGTCCAGCCAGCTTCGCTCGAAGAATCCCCGCGTGAAGAGATACGTGGCGTAGCCGAAGACGACGCCGCTGGCGCCGACGGTCACGGTGTTCGCGGGTGCCACGAGCCAGGTCAGCAGGCCACCGACGACGATCACGAACAGCGTCACGCGGAGGAGCTTCCCCGCGCCGCGCAGGGCGATGATCGCCCCCATGAACACGAACGGGATCGTGTTGTCGATCAGATGCTGAAAGCTCGCGTGCAGGAACGGGAACGTGAGGATCCCCCAGAACCGGTCGATGTCGCGCGGGTACAGACCGCCGGCGTCGTCGAGCGTTTTGCCGCCGACGATCGAGTTGATCACCTCGATCAACCACATGAACGCGACGATCCCGACGAGCATGATCAGGCCCTGGCGTTGCCTGGTTCCCCGGCTCATGAGCGCTCGCTGTTGCGCAATCGTGACCGCATGCTCACAGCATGGCAGGCTCGAGAGCCCGCCATGCAATCGCGAGCGCGACCTCGGCCCGCGTGCGCAGCGATTCGGTGAGCACGAACTCGTCCGGCGTGTGTGCACCACCGCCGCGTGGCCCGAGCCCGTCGACCGTCAGCGGGATGCCCGCGGCGAGGTGGCTGGCGTCGCTGGCGCCTCCTCGTGCTCGCGCCCGGATCGGTCGGCCGAGCTTCTCGCCGGCGCCCGCCAGCAGCGCCGCCGTCTGCCGCACGGAGTCCATCGCCGGCCAGACGCGCTCCATCACCGGCTCTAGGCGGACCTCACCGATCCGCTCCGGGACGGCCGACAGAATCGCTTCGAAGGCACGGACATCGCTGGCGCGGAGATCGATGATCAGCTGTCCGGTGCCAGGCACGACGTTGATCGCATCGCCCGAGCGCATGATCGTCGGCACGACCGTCAGCCGGCTCGGCCCGCTCGGATCGTCTCGCGCAGCGAGCGCCGGAGCGAGCTCGGCGAGCGCGAGCAGGGCGTTCGCGCCGTCCTGGGGAGCAGATCCGGAGTGCGCCGGACGTCCCAGCGCCCGCACCCGCAGTGTCCCCGCTCCCTTGCGCACGACGACGACGCCCTCCTCGCCTGCCTCGGTGCGCTCGCCGGCCTCGAAGCACAGGCACGCGTCGTAGCCCGCGAACGTCTCCGCATGGCGGAACGGCGCCGTGCGCCATTCCTCATCGGTGACGAGCAGCACCGCCAGCTCGCGGTAGCTCTCGGGATGCTCTGACAGAGCGCGTGCGACGCCGAGCGAGAGCACGACCCCGCCTTTCATGTCGACCGTCCCGGGCCCGTAGAGCCGGTCGCCGTCACGGCGCAGCTTCGCGTGGTCGCCGTGGCTGATCACGGTGTCGATGTGCCCCAGCAGCAGCAGCCTGCGCCCGCCGGCGCCCCGCAGCCGCGCGATCAGGTCCGGCGCGAACCCCGGGGTGGAGCAGGGCACCCGCTCGAACCTGGCTTCGTCGGGAAGGAACGCGCAGCACAGCGCGATCGCCTCCTCCGCCCCGTCGAGGTCTCCCGATGTCGAGGACACGCCGACGAGGGCCTCCAGCTCGCGCTGGGCGCGAGCGGCGATGCGCTCTGCCTGCTGGGCGATCTGGAGGTGCATCGGACCGTGCAGACGATCTACATCTGCTGCCTGACGACCGGGTGGCGCGCGGCCGCTGCTTCGTCGAGCCGGCGAACGGGCGTCGTGTACGGCGCGTGGCGAGCGATCTCGGGGTCCTCGCGGGCCTCGCGGAGGATCTCCGCGACGGCCTCGACGAAGCGGTCGAGCGTCTCCTTGGTCTCCGTCTCGGTCGGCTCCACCATCAGCGCCTCGTCGACGATCAGCGGGAAGTAGACGGTCGGCGGATGGACGCCGTGGTCGAGCAGGCGCTTGGCGAGATCGAGCGTCCTGATCCCGAGCTTCTGCTTCATCGGCGCGCCGCTCAGCACGAACTCGTGCATGCAGATCCGATCGAAAGCCTCCGGGAGGTACTCGTCGAGACCCTCCGCGCGGAGCTTCGCGAGCAGGTAGTTGGCGTTCAGCACCGCGGTCTCTGAGGCCTCTCGCAGGCCGGCGGCGCCGAGCGAGAGGATGTACGCGTAGGAGCGCACGAACACGCCGAAGTTGCCGTGGAAGCCGCGCATGCGGCCGATCGACTTCGGCCGCTCGAAGTCGAGGTCGAAGAACGGCTCAGCGCCGTTGCCGCCATGCTCGCGCCGGACCACGACGGGGCACGGCAGATAGGGCGCGATGCGCTCCGAGACGGCGATCGGGCCCGCGCCGGGTCCGCCGCCGCCGTGCGGCTGCGTGAACGACTTGTGAAGGTTGAAATGCACGATGTCGAACCCCATGTCGCCCGGTCGGGAGATGCCCATCACCGCGTTGAGGTTGGCGCCGTCGTAGTAGAGCGTCGCCCCGGCGCCGTGGACGATCCGCGCGATCTCCTCGATCCCCGTCTCGAACAGCCCCAGCGTCGAGGGGTTCGTCAGCATCAGGCAGGCGACATCATCGGTGGCCTTGGCGCGCAGATCGTCGAGATCGACGTTGCCATGGGCGTCGGTTCCGACATGGACGACCTCGTAGCCCGCCATCGTGACCGTCGCGGGGTTCGTGCCGTGTGCCGTGTCCGGCGCGAGCACCTTCGTGCGCTGCTGCCCGTGGTCCTCGTGGAAGGCGCGCGTCAGCAGTACGCCGGTGAGCTCGCCGTGCGATCCCGCGGACGGCTGCAGCGAGACCTGCGGCAGCCCGGCGATCTCGGCGAGCGCGTTCTGGAGGTGCCACATCAGCTCCAGCGCCCCCTGTGCCGCCTCCGGAGCCTGCAGCGGGTGAAGGCGCGCGTGACCCGGTAGCGCCGCGACCCGCTCGTGCAGCTTCGGATTGTGCTTCATCGTGCAGGAGCCGAGTGGATAGAAGCCGGTGTCCAGGTCGAAGTTGCGCTTCGACAGTCGGTTGTAGTGGCGCACGATCTCGGGCTCCGAGACCTCCGGCAACCGTGGCGGCTGCGTCCTGCGCAGCGACGCCGGGATCAGATCGTCGAGGTCGCGCTCGGGCACCTCCAGCGGTGGAGCCACGAACGCGCGGCGACCCGGCTTGGAGCGTTCGTAGATCGTCAGGGCGTCGTCGGCCCGCGCCGTGAACGAGCGTTCGCGGTTCATCCCCGGACCTCCGCCGGCGCCCGCTCGGCGCGGATCGCCGTAGCGAGCGTCTCAGCCAGCCGGTCGATGTGCGCGCGCGTGCGCAGCTCGGTGATCGCGACCAGCAGTCCGTCCGACAGAGCGCGATCGTCACGGCCGAGCGCGTAGCCCGGATTGACGCCCTGCGCACGGCAGCGCGCGATCACGGACTCGACCGGCACCTCCAGCCTCAGCGCGAACTCACGCACGACCGGCTGCTCGTGGAGCGCCGTGACCCCGTCCAGAGCGGTGAGCCGCTCACGCGCGTACGCGGTGCGCTTCGCCAGCAGCTCGGCGAGCTCGACGATCCCGCGGCGCCCGAGCCAGCTCAGGTAGATCACCCCGGCGAGCGCGTTCAGCGCCTGCGCCGTGCAGATGTTGGAGGTCGCCTTCTCACGGCGGATGTGCTGCTCGCGGGTCTGCAGGGTGAGCACGAAGCCGCGCGCGCCGTCGAGGTCGCGCGTCTCCCCCGCGATCCGTCCCGGGATCTTTCGCATCAGCTCCCGAGTCGTGGCGAAGAACCCGAACGACGGGCCGCCGAAGTCGAGGCGGTTCCCCAGCGTCTGCCCCTCGCCGACGGCGATGTCGACCCCCTGCTCACCGGGAGCGCGCAGCAGCGCCAGCGGAATCGGATCACACGAGCAGATCGTGAGCGCGCCGTGCTCGCGCGCCGCGCCGGAGAGCGCGTCCAGCGGCTCGATTGCGCCGAGGAAGTTCGGCTGCTGCACGACGATCGCGGCGACGTCTCCGTCAAGCGGCGGCAGCGACGTGACCCCGTCGGCGAGGTCGACGGTCTCGACCTCCATCGCGTAGCCGTGCGCGAGCGTGCGCAGAGTCTCGATCGAATGCGGGTGCACGCCCTTGGAGACCACGAACCGCCCGCGCCCCTTCGCCAGCTTGGCGAGGTAGCCGGCCGCCGCGACGGCGCTCGGACCCTCGTAGACCGAGGCATTTGAGACCGGCAGCCCGGTGAGCTCGGAGATGGCCGTCTGGTATTCGAACATCGCCTGCAGTCCACCCTGCGAGATCTCCGGCTGGTAGGGCGTGTAGGGGGTCAGAAACTCGGAGCGCTGCAGGATCGAATCGACCAGCGCCGGGACGTAGTGGTCGTACATTCCGGCGCCGAGGAACGAGATCTCGTCCTCGGTGCTCACGTTGCGCGCCGCGAGCGCCCCCAGCCTGGCGTAGACCTCCTGCTCGGCGAGCTCGTCTCCGAGCGCGAGCGGGCGCTGCAGGCGAAGCGCCGCGGGGATGTCGGCGAACAACTCATCGATGCTTCCCACGCCGATCGTCGCGAGCATCTCGCGTCGATCGTCGTCCGTTGCGGAGGTGTAGCGGCTCACGCCAGCGACGCCTCGTACGCCACGGCATCCATCAACGCGTCCGACTGGGCGGCATCGGCGATCTTGATCCTCACAAGCCAGCCCTCGCCGTAGGGGTCGTCGTTGATCGTCTGCGGCTGGTCGCCAAGCCCCTCGTTGACCTCGACGATCTCGCCCGACAGCGGCGCCACCACCTCGGAGACCGCCTTGACCGACTCGACCTCGGCGTATGTCTCGCCCTGTGTCACCGTGGCACCGATCGCGGGCGCCTCGAAGAACACGACCTCGCCGAGAGCATCCTGCGCGTACCAGGTGATCCCGAAGGTGGCCTGATCGCCATCGATGCGGGCCCAGTCGTGCTCGGCGTTGTAGCGAAGATCATCCGGATAGCTTGCCTGCACCATGCTCACGTGTCCTTTCGATACAGAGGCTTCTGTGCGACGACGGCCGAGCGGATCGTTCCCCGGACGTCGATCTCGAATCTGCTGCCGACTGCTGCGCGCTCAGCCGGCAGATACGCCATCCCAACGCCGCGCTCCAGGCATGGCGAGAACGTGCCGCTCGTGACCTCCCCGCCGCCGACTACGGGGTTGCCGTGCCGGGCGATCCCGGGACCGTCGATCGTGAAGGGAACGAGCTTCTGCGCCGGTCCGGCGGCCCTCACGGCGGCCACCGCCTCGGAGCCGATGAACCCCGTTTCCTCCTTGCACGCCCAACCGAGTCCGGCACTGATCGGATCGCAGTCCTCGCTGAGGTCGTTGCCGTAGAGGTGGAAGCACGCCTCGAGCCGCAACGTGTCACGTGCCCCGAGACCGGTGGGCGTGGCGCCGTGCACCAGCAGCGCGTCCCAGATGGTCCTGGCGTCCTGGGGGTCGAGTAGCAGCTCGACCCCGTCCTCGCCCGTGTAGCCGGTCCCGCACACGAGCATCGCCGCACCCGCGACGACCCGCTCGCAGCAGTGCATCCGCGGCGGCAGCGGGCCGTCGGCGAGCTCGCCGACGAGTGCTCGCGCCTTCGGGCCCTGCACGGCGAGCATCACGAAGTCATCGATCCGGTCGTTGAGGTCGACGTCGAGGTCAGGCGTGTGCGCGCGCATCCATCGCAGGTCACGCTCGTGGTTGGAGGCGTTGGTCACGGTGAGGTAGTGACACTCGCCCAGCCGGTATGTGAACAGGTCGTCGAGCACACCGCCGTCCTCTCTGCACAGCAGGCTGTACTGCGCGCCGCCCTGCACGATGCGCCGAACATCGTTGGAGACGAGGCGCTGGACGGCCTCGAAGGCCTCCGGCCCCCGCGTCTCGACCTGGCCCATGTGCGAAACGTCGAACACGCCCACGGCGTTACGCACGGCGAGGTGCTCCTCGCGGATACCCGTGTACTGAACCGGCATCTCGAAGCCGGCGAACGGCACGATCTTTGCGCCGGCCTCGACGTGCGCGTCGTACAGCGGCGTGCGGCGCAGCGCAGGCATATGGGGGGTCTGGGAGCTCACGCGCCTAGCCTACAACTCCGCGACCGCAGGACGGAAGTGCCGGGTGATTCCGTCTTTGAAGCGTGTACGGTACGCGCAGCGTACCCTTGGTCAAGATTCCCACCGAGCGCGTGGCCGAGAATGCTGATGTCGTGCTCGACGTCGTGCTGCGCAGGCAAGCGCGCATGTCCGGATGTAACCGAAGTGAAGAGAGCCACGCCCGCGGCTGACAGGATCGAGAAGAAGACCCCGGAAGACATCGACCGGATCGCCGCGGCCGGAGCGATTGCCGTGGCCACCCTCCGCGCGCTCGAGCGCGAGCTCCGTCCGGGCGTCACCACCGCTGAGCTCGACTCGATCGCCGAACGTCACATCAGCTCGCTTGGAGCGACGCCGACCTGCAAAGGGTACCGAGGCTATCCGGCGGCGATCTGCGCATCGCCCAACCACCTCGTCGTCCACGGCATCCCCGGGCCCTACGCACTGGCCGACGGTGATCTCGTCACGCTGGACCTCGCGGTGACCCGGGACGGCTGGGTGGCGGACAATGCGCGCACGTTCGCCGTGGGATCGATCAGCGTCGAGGCTCGAGGCTTGGTCGCGGCCACCGAGGCCGCGCTGGCCGCAGGTGTTGAGCGGTGCGTGCCGGGAGCGCGCCTCGGCGACGTCTCCCACGCCATACAGCAGGTCGCCGAAGGCGCCGGCTTCGCCGTCCTGCGGGAACTGCGCGGCCACGGGATCGGCCGCCGGCTGCACGAAGCGCCGATGATCGCGAACTTCGGCCGGCCCGGCACGGGCCCGAGGCTCGAACCTGGGATGGTCCTCGCGCTCGAGCCGATGATCAGCGCAGGCGGCCCATCGATCCACCGAAGCAGGGACGGATGGTCGGTGTTCTCCGCGGACGGTGCGTTGACGGCACACTGCGAGTTCACCGTCGCCATCACCGAGGCCGGGCCGAGGGTGCTGACGCCGTGGTGAGCCCTATCGGAGGACGCCCAGAAGATGTGGATAGGGGTAGGACGTTCGTCTAGATTTTGGGGAGAAGCTATATAGTACGTTCGTCCAGATCGCAGCCTAAACACTAAAGACCGAGAAACGGCCCTGTGATGAGAACCTTGAAGAAGCACAGGATGCAGCTGATCTTCATCTTCGCGCTGGCGCAGATGACCTATCTGCTGAGCATGCGCGTTACCCGCTCGACGGCGCTGCTGTTGGTGCGCGCCGTGCTCTCGGGCCATTACGTCCTCTGCGTGCTGCTGGCACCGTGCCTGCTCGGGTGCGGCGTGTTGTTCAACGTGAAGCTCAAGGCGCTTGACTCGCGCTGGCTTGAATGGTCGCCGTGGCATGTCAAGGCGAACTTCGCGTTGCTGCCACTGAAGAGCAAGTGGCTGTGGGCGCCTTACGGGCTGATGCTCGGCGCCTGCATGCCGCTGCTCGCGTTGTTCGAAGAGGTCATCTTTCGAAGCGGCACCACCAACTGGGTCAAAGGTGCGCTGTGGGGCGCGCTCGCGTTCGGCCTGTTGCACCTGCTGTCGTTGGTGAGCGTTCGCATGGCGCTGTACCTGACCCTGGTGGGAGCCATCCTCGTGCAGGTGTACATGCTCGACGGGCTCATGGCCGTGTTCGTCGTCCACGCGTGCTACAACCTGCTTGTTCTCACCCTGCTCATCGCCGAAGTACACCTGAAGCGAACGCCCTCGCTCATCAGGCGAGCGCTCCAGAGGGTCGCGGCAGCGACCTGACAGGCTATTGGCGAGCGAGAGCGCTGCGACAGAGCTTGACTCGTCGGGCTCGGCTCCGACACCCTGGCAGGAGGCCAACCTGGCCGGGATCGCGCTCCGGCTGGCGCCCGGAATGGCAGCCGGTCAGGGCCTGCTCGAGCGCCGTTCGCGCTCCAGCTACGAGCTGCTCACCATAAAGGAGAAGTCGCAGATCCAGCTGTACTTCGCAACGGCCGGTGGACCTGCCGACGTCAGCGGGATCATGTCGCGGGTCGACCTCAACCGACCTCTGCACCTCATCGGGACCTACACGCAAGCCATGCTGGCGGCGCTGATGTGGAAGCCCGACGCCCGCTTGGTGTACCACATCGGATTCGGCGGCGGGCGGATACCGATGGTGCTGCACCACTTCTTCCCCGAGATGGTGATCCTGTCGACAGAGATCGACGACGAAGTGGTGCGTATCGCTCAGTGCTGGTTCGGTGTCGAGCAGGGAGAGCGTATGCAGGTATTCGTCGAGGAGGGCCGAAGCTTCTTGGCGCGCCAGCCCGCGACGGTCAAATACGACATCATCTTTGTCGACTGCTTCACAGGCTCCGGGCAACACCCGTACTCGCTGTCCACGGTCGAGTTCTACGAGCTCACCCGCTCCCACCTCATGCCGGGCGGTGTCGTGGCCACCAACATTGTCGCCTCCGACCCGATGTTCGCGCAGAAGTGGCTGACGATGCAGGCCGTCTTCGCCCACGTCTGGCACTGCCAGACCGGAGTGGCGCACGTCTTCTTCGGTAGCGATGAGCCCGTGGGGCTCGACCAGCTCAGAGTGCAGGCCGAGCGTATCTTCCGGCGTGCGCCGTTCAGCTTCCCGTTCGTCGAGCTGCTCGACGACGTGTACGAGTGTCCGCCCGCAGGACTGGTGGATGTCCTTACCGACGGCGAGCGCCCGGCTGCGCCGGCCGACTAAGGGCCCACGAGAAAATTACTGCGGTCTCACTAATTTCCTCGCGGACCTAACGATCTTTGAGGAACGACGGGATGTCGATCTCGTCGTCGCGGATCTTGAGCGAGTCGCGCTGACGATCGTCGAGCGTCACCTCACGCTCACGCCGCGCGCGCGGTGCACTCGGTGACGGGCCGCGAGACGAGACGCCGCGCGGCTGGGTGTGGTCGAAGCCGGTGGCGATCACGGTGACCCGGACCTCGTCGTCCATCGAGTCGTCGATCACCGCGCCGAAGATGACGTTCGAGTTGGAGTCCGCAGTGCTCTGCACGATCTCCGCCGCCTCGTTGACCTCGAACAGCCCGAGATCGCGCGAGCCGGTGATGTTGAGCAGGATTCCCATCGCGCCCTCCACGGACTCCTCGAGCAGGGGCGAGGAGATCGCCGCCTTCGCGGCCTCCGCGGCGCGGTTCTCGCCGCTCGCGCTGCCGATACCCATGAGCGCCGTGCCGGCGTCGCGCATGATCGTGCGGACGTCGGCGAAGTCGAGGTTGATCAGCCCCGGGATCGTGATGAGGTCGGTGATGCCCTGCACGCCCTGGCGCAGGATGTTGTCGGCCTCGCGAAACGCCTCGATGATCGTCGTGCGCCGTTCGACGACGGCGAGCAGTTTCTCATTGGGGATCACGATCGTCGTGTCGACGTGCTCGCGCAGGCGCTGAATGCCCTCCTGAGCCTGTCGCGCGCGCTGCGTGCCCTCGAAGCCGAACGGACGCGTGACCACGCCGACGGTGAGCGCGCCGATCTCGTTCTTGGCGATGTCGGCGATCACGGGTGCCGCGCCGGTCCCGGTGCCGCCACCCTCGCCGGCCGTCACGAACACCATGTCGGCGCCCTTGAGCGCCTCCTTGATCTCGTCCCGCGACTCGGCCGCCGCCGCCGCACCCACCTCTGGATTGGCCCCGGCGCCCAGACCCTTCGTGAGGTCGTGGCCGATGTTCAGCTTGATGTCGGCGTCGCACATCGCGAGCGCCTGCGCGTCGGTGTTGCAGGCGATGAACTCGACGCCACGCAGGCCCGCGTCAACCATCCGGTTGACGGCGTTCGTGCCTCCGCCGCCAACGCCGACGACCTTGATGACTGCCAGGTAACTGCCGCTTTCCATAGGTGATCGTCCGACCCTCGATGTAGCGTAGAGAGTTTACCCACTCGCCTTTTACGCGCGGGCAGTGTCGCACGTTACGCGGTCCGGACCGGCGGCGTCAACGCCGCGGGGGTCGCGCAACGCTACTTGCACGGCAAGACTCTCGACCTTCGCCTGAGAGTCTGAAGGTGTCCCACCAACTCTCATCCCGAGCTTGATAGTTGAACAGGGGCCGACGGCGCTGCCGAGGGCGCGCTCGCGGAGTCGCTCAGGCCCCCCGCGACCGGCCGCTGGGGATCGGTGACGTCCACGTAGACGGCACCGGCAGACGAGGCGCTCGCGAGCACCGCGATCGCCGCCCGCCACTTGGCGACGATCTGCTCTGGATCGCCGAAGTAGATCGTCGGTCCGTTGCCGAGGTCGACGATCACGCCGTGGAGCGCAGTGTGCGTCGCGTCGCGGATCGCGGGTCGGATCATGCGCGGCGCCGCGGCGAGCACGGCGGCGGCAGCGAGCGCCCCTGGGGCGCTCAGCGTGTTTCCGGTGGGCGCGGAGCGAAGCGGGATCACCGGCAGCGGACCGTAGCCCTGCACGGCATCTCCGAGCAGCGTGCCGTCGCCCGCGACGGCGATCGCGCGACCACTGAGGACGATCTCGGCGGCGGCGACGCGTTCGGACACCCGGATCTGCGCCGCGTGCGGGAATTGCGTGGTGATCGTCACCTCGCGAACCGCCGGGTAGGCACGCACCGCCTCGCGCAGAACCCGGCCGTCGGCGTCGAGCGTGGTCATCCGGCTCGCCGCCTGGCGCAGTGCGCCACGGATCTCGTTCGCGCCGGGTCCGCTCACGCCGCTGATCCGCACACGCTCGATCGCCACCAGAGTCGAGCTTCGAAACCACATCCATCCGCCGACGGCGATCCCGACGACGGCGATCATCGCAAGCAGCAGGCGCGGATGGCGAAGCTGCAGACGGCGCCCGCGGCGGTTCCGACGGCGCTCGCGGCCGTCCCCACGGCGCGCACCGCGCGCGGCGCGCCCACCGCGCGGACCCGCCGGGCGGCTGACGTGGCTCACGTGCCGCTCCACCTCCGCTCGATCGGTTCGCAGAAGCTCATGCGCGCCGCCACTCGCACAGCAACGGGACCGGGCCGAGCACCTGGACCTCCGGCTCCAGATCCACTCCGAAGCGCTCGCGCACGCGCCGGCGGCCCTCGGCCATCAACGCAATCACGTCGGCTGTGGTGGCCTCGCCGTGATTGCAGACGAAGTTCGCGTGCTTCTCGGAGAAGCTGGCGCCGCCGATGCGCAGGCTGCGGCAGCCGGCTTCGTCCAATAGCTGCCCCGCTGTGCGCCCGCCGGCCCGCTGGTCGGACGGGTTCTTGAACGTGGACCCAAAGGTCTTGATCCCCGAGGGTTGCGCCTGCTTGCGCCGAGCGCGGAGCTCGGCGAGCATCGCGCGCACCTGCTCGGCGGAAGCGGGCGTCAGGACCATCGTCGCGCGCGCGACGACCTCTCCCGGGTGAAGGTTGGAGCTGCGGTAGGCGAATCCGAGCTCATCTGGGACGCGCCGGCTGGTGCCCGCCGAGCTGACGACGTCGACCCACTCGAGCACGTCAGCCAGGACGCCTCCGTACGCGTTGGCGTTCATCCGCACCGCTCCACCGACGGTTCCGGGAATGTTGACGCCGAACTCGATGCCGTGAAGGCCGGCATTCGCGGCCGCCGCGGCGACGGCCGGCAGGCGGGCGCCGCCGCCGCAGCGGATCTGCGCTCCATCGATGTGGATTGTGCTGAGATGCGCGTCAAGCTTCACCACCAGGCCGCGAACGCCTTCGTCCGCTACGAGCAGATTCGACCCCGAGCCGACAACCCCTACCTCGATGTGCTCGCCCGCGGCCCACACGAGCAACTCCTGCAGCCCGCGCATCGAGCCGGCTCGGGCGAACAGCTCCGCGCTCCCGCCGGTGCGGATCGTCGTGAGGCGCGCGAGCGGGTACTTGCGCTGCACCGCGGCTGGTGGCTCCGACATGATCAGCCGGCGGTCGCGGTGCGCTCGGCGGGCTCCGGTGGCGGAGCCGGGGCGACGGCCACCAGCGAGCGGCCGAGCGCATCGATGTTCCCGGCCCCCATGAACACGCACAGATCGCCGTCGCGCAGAATCGCGCCCAGGAACGTGCGGACGTCCTCGAACCGCGGCAGCCAGGCGACCGGCTTGCCCCCGGCGGCGTCGCACGCCGCGGCGACGATCAGCCTCCCGTCCACGCCGGGGAAGTCCTCGGCACGCTCTCGCGCCGGGTAGACGTCGAGCACCGCGAGCAAATCGGCGCCCCGCGCAAGCGCACTGCCGAACGCGGCCGCGAGCGCCCGCGTGCGCGAGTAGAGATGCGGCTGGAAGACCGCGACGAGCCGCCGCGGGCGCAGTGTCCGGGCTGCCGCCAGCGCCGCCGCGACCTCCGTCGGATGGTGCGCGTAATCGTCGTAGAGGACCGCCCCGGACGATGCTGCACCGAGCAGCTCCAAGCGCCGGTGGGCCCCGCGGAAGTCCGCGATCGCCGCCGCCGCCGCGTCGGCCTGCGCCCCCGCGAGCACGCAGGCGCTCAGCGCCCCGGCCGCATTGATCGCGTTGTGCGCGCCGGGAACGGACAGTGCCACGTCGATCCCGCGCCACCGGAAGCGGACGCCGGCCGGCGTGAGCAGTGGCTCGGGGGCGTCGTATGCGATCGCATCCGGCGGGCACAGGGCCAGCAGCTCCGGCCGGTCCCACACGACGCAGCGCTCGCGCGCGCTCGCCATGAACGTCGCGAAGGTTCGCTCCAGGTCGAGCCGCGAGCTGTAGGTCGTGTGATGGTCGAGCTCGGCGTTGGTGAGCAGCGCGACGTCGGGCGCGAGCTTCAGCAGCGACCGATCCGACTCGTCGGCCTCGATCACGATCCATTCGCCCGCCCCCCAGCCCGCGTTCGATCCGGTGTCACGGAGCTCACCGCCGACGACATAGCAAGGGTCGAGCCCGACCCCGCGCAGGACGTGCACGATCATCGCCGTGGTCGTCGTCTTGCCGTGTGTGCCGGTGACCGCGATGCAGCGCCGCAGCGCCGCGATCTGCGCGAGCAGGTCGGCGCGGTGCAGCTCCGCGCCGGACGCCGCGACGCGTTCCGGGTTACCGGCCGGGATCGCAGTGGAGAACACGACCTCGGCGCCCGCCGGGACGTTCTCGGCGGCGTGACCGATGATCGGCTCGATGCCGCACGCGCGCAGCCGCTTCGTGTAGACCGACTCGGCGCGATCCGAGCCGGTCACATCGGCGCCGAGCTCGTGCGCGATCAGCGCCAACCCGCTCATGCCGGCACCGCCGATGCCCACGAAATGCAAGCGACGCCCGCTCCAGTCCTCCCGGTCTCCCATCGTCCCTCGTGCCGCCCGCGCGACCGGTGCTACGCCCGATCCAGCACGACGACCGGGATCTCGCGGTCGGTCTTCGTCTGGTATTGGTCATACGCCGGCCACGCCTGCGTCATCAGCTTCCACAGCTCCTCGCGTTCCGCGCCTTCGGCGGTCCTGGCCACGGCGTCGAAGCGATCATCGAGCACCTGGACGCGCACGTGCGGGTCGGCGGCAAGGTTCTTGTACCAGGCGGGATGGTCGAGCGCGCCGCCCTTCGACGCGACGACGACGTATGCACCACCGTGCGGTTGGTAGATGAGCGGCGAGTCGCGCTCCTCTCCCGTGCGCCGCCCCTTGGTCGTCAGGATCAGAGCAGTGGTCCCTTGCCAGTCGTGGCCCTCGGCGCCGCCCGTCGCGACATAGCGGTCCACATGTTCCTTGCCGAAAAGCATGCACAAGCTCCCTTCGATCGTGTCCTGTCCTGAGGCTAGCCGAGCGAGCGGGCGTCAACCGCGTCCGGCGGCCGACATGACCTCACGGGCGATCGCCGCGGCGGCATCCGGGCGCGCGAGCGCGGCGCAGGAGCGGGACATCGCCGCCCGCCGACTCGGATCGGCCAGCAGCCTGCCGACCTCCTGCCCGAGCCGCGCGCTCGTGAGCTCCGCGTCGGGGATCACGACGGCGGCGCCGGCCTCCTCCATCCAGCGTGCGTTCGAGGTCTGGTGGTCGGCTGTCGCGTGCGGGTAGGGGACCAGCACCGCGGGCCGCCCATGCGCCGCGATCTCGAAGATCGACCCACCCGAGCGGGCGACGACGAGATCGCTCGCCAGCAGCGCCTCACCGAAGTTCGAGATGTAACCGCGCAGGTCGTAATGGGGCCCCGGCGACTGCAGGTCCGCGAGGTCCCGGTCGCCGGCGGCGTGCAGCACCCGGAAGCGCGCACCCGCGAACGCCTCGAGAGCCGCGCGGTTGATCGAGCGGGCGCCCTGCGAGCCTCCGAATACGAGCAGGCAGGTCTCCTCAGGGGCGATTCCGAAGCGCTCGCGCGCCGCGACGCGGTCGGTCGCCGGGGTCGGAACCGGCCGGCCGGTGACGACGTACCGGCGACGGTTGCGGCCGGGGATCGGGAACGCCAGACAGACCCGCTTTGCGAACGGGGCCAGCAGCCGGTTCGTCAGGCCCAGGTGGCTGTCCGCCTCGCTCAGCACGAGCGGCACCCCTCGCAGCAGAGCCGCCAGCGCGATCGGCCCGGCGACGTATCCTCCGGCGCCGAGCACGGCGTCCGGCTCGAGCTGCTGGACGAGCCGCACCGCCGCGCGCAGCGCGGCCGCGTCGATCGCGATCGCCCTGACGGCGGCGCGACTGCTGTCCCCTCGCGGCAGCGCGACGACGCGGAGCGCGTGCAGTTCGTAGCCGGCCTGCGGCACGAGCGCTGCCTCGGCACGATCGCCCCCGACGAAGGCGACCTCGGCCCCCTGCCCCCGCAGCTCGTCAGCGACCGCCAGCGCCGGCACGACGTGCCCCGCGGTCCCGCCGGCGCCGATCACGATCCGCGGCGCCGTCACCGTTGACCGCGGTCCGCTGTTCGCGATCGCCGACGGCTCGCAGGCGCGACGCCGGTGGCCGCGCGATGTTCTGCAGCAACCCGACCGACGCCAGCATCACGAGCAGGTTGCTCGGCGCATAGGAGATGAACGGCAGCGGCACTCCGGTGAGTGGAGCGATCCCGAGCACGACGAAGATGTTGAGGATTCCCTGGCACAGGATCAGTGATGTGAGACCGGCGGCGAGCAGCTTGGCGTACCGCGTGCCGGCACTGCGAGCCGTGCGTAGGCCGGCGTAGGCGATCATCCCATAAAGCAGCACGACGCCGATGATCCCGAGGAGCCCGAGCTCGTCGCCGATCACCGCGAGGATGAAATCCGTCTGCGCCTCGGGGAGGTAGAAGACCTTCTGCACCGAGCGGCCGAGGCCGACCCCGAAGACGCCGCCGGAGCCGAGCCCGATCTGACCCTGCACCGGCTGGAAGCCGATCGTGTGGCGGTAGGACCACGGATTGAGGAACACCACGATGCGCGCGCGCTCGTATGGATTGGCGAGCAGCATCAGCCCGACGCCGGCGATCCCGATCAGCGCCAGCAGCGCGAGGTAGCGCAGCGGCATGCCGGCCGCCACCAGCATCGCCGCGACCGTGAAGGCGAGCACGAGCGCTGTGCCGAGATCCGGCTCCAGTACGATCAGGCCGCACGCCGGCAGCACGCACAGGAGGATCGGCATCGTCGCCGGCTTGAACCGACGCATGCGGGTCGGGTGCTGGGCCAGGTATCGGGCCAGCCACAGGACGATCGCGAGCTTCATCACCTCGGAGGGCTGGAACTCGAGCGTGCTGGAGCCAAGCCAGCGGCGAGCGCCGCCCGCCTCGATCCCGACGCCCGGCACGAGCACCGCGACGAGGCAGAAGAACGACCCGGCCAGCATCAGCCGGGCGACCGGGCTCCCGAGGAGATCCTGGCCGCGGCGTTCGAGCACGCGCATCACGACGAGCCCGATCACCCCTGCCAGCAGGTACTGCAGGAACTCGCCCGTGCCGCTGCCACTGCCGTTAACCGCCCCCAGCGGGGCCGAGGCGCTGTAGACCATGACCGCGCCGAAGGCGATCAGGCAGAGGGCCGCGGTGGTGAGGATCCGGTGCTCTAGAGGGGGCGGCACCCGGCGCGCGCGGCCGCGCCGGCGTGCGCCTTCGTTCGGTGGCCGGCGCATCCCGACGTCGTTCGACGCGGAGCCACGAAAGCCTGCTCGGAGCGCTCGTTGCTGCGGAGCGCGCTGGACGAAGGCTTGATGCTCGTCTGGTAGATCGTGAACCCGATCGCCCCGCATGCGGCGGCGACGATCCAGAAGCGGAGCATGATCTTCGTCTCCGACCACGCCTCGAGCTCGAAATGATGGTGGATCGGCGCCATCTTGAAGACGCGCTTGTGGAACACGCGGAACCAGAACACCTGGATCAGCACCGACAGCGCCTCGATCACGAAGATCCCGCCGATCAGGATCAGCAGGATCGCCGTGTTGGTCATGATCGCGAGCCCGGCGATAGCGCCGCCGAGCGCAAGCGAGCCCGTGTCCCCCATGAAGATGCTCGCCGGAAAGCTGTTGAACCACAGGAAGCCGACGCACGCGCCGCCGAGGCAGCCGGCGATCAGCTCGAGGTCGTGCTCATTCGGGCTGATGAAGGTGATCCCGATGTAAGCGAGCAGCACGATCGCAGCGCAGCCCGCAGCGAGGCCGTCCAGCCCGTCCGTGAGGTTCACGGCGCTCGTGGTGCCGGCCACGACGATGTAGATGAACACCGGATACAGCGGCCCGAGGTCGAGCTGGGCGTCGACGAACCACGGCTTGACGGTCGTCTGCACGTGCGCCTTCTGGGTGGCCACCCACCACAGGCCGAGCGAGATCGCGATCGTCACGACGAGCTTCGTGCGGGCGCGCAGGCCGAGCGAGCGCCGCTTGACGATCTTCGTGTAGTCGTCGGCAAAGCCGAGCGCGGCGCAGGCGACCGTCGCCCCCCACACACCGAGCGACGCCCAGCTGTGGTTGGACAGCAGCAGGAACGGCACGGAGAACGAGATCACGATGATGATGCCGCCCATCGTCGGCGTGCCGGCCTTCTTCTTGTGCCCGGCCGGCCCCTCCTCGCGGATGTTCTGGCCGAACGAGCGGTTGCGCAGGAACTCGATGAACTTCGGGCTGAGGAACAGGCAGAGCAGGAACGCGGCCGAGCCCGAGATCAGCACGCGGCCCGAGGTCACCTGAACGCTCGCGAGGACCGCGATCACGCCGGCGTCTCGCTCGCGCCGGCCTTCAGCGCCTCGCAGACGACCTCGAGCCCGACGCCCCGCGAGCCCTTGACGAGGATCACATCCCCTGGCGCCGCCAGCTCCCGCACGAGCGATGCGGCCCCTACGGCATCGGCGGCGTGATGGTGCTCGCCGTCGAATCGCTGCGCGATCGCGCTCGCGAGCGATCCGACCGTCACCAGCACGCGCACGCCGGCCGCGGTCGCGTCGGAGCCGAGCGCGGCGTGGAACTCGAGCTCGTCATCGCCGAGCTCGAGCATGTCGCCGAGCACCGCCACACGCCGCGATCCGCGCCTCCGGAGAGACACCTGCACCAGATCCTGGAGCGCCGCACGCACCGACATCGGGTTTGCGTTGTAGCAGTCGTCGATCAGGAGCATGCGCCGCGGAAGCGGCACACGCTCGCCGCGCCCGGGCGACGGCGGCAACTCGATGCGACCGCAGGCGCGCACTCCGACCGCGTCCGCGGCCGCCACGGCGGCGAGCAGGTCATGGCGAAGATGCGCCTGCGTGAAGGACACTTCCAGCGGGAATCGCTCGCCACGGAGGTCGATCTCGACGTGCTCGTGGTCCTCGCCGACCAGCCTCACGTCACCGCCGTCGCCGAACGTCACCGTGCGCACCTCACCGCGCAGATGTCCCGTCAGCAGCGCCTCGCCATGCGGCACGATCGCCGTCGCGCCGGGCGCCAGCGCGGAGATCAGCTCGGCCTTGGCGGCGGCGACCGCCTCGATCGAACCGAGCTCGCTGAGGTGGACCGGACCGATGCTGACGATCACACCCACGTCGGGCTCCGCGACGGCGGACAGCAGCGCGATCTGGCCGGCACCGCGCATCGCCATCTCGAGCACGATCACCTCGGTCCCCTCCGGGGCCGCCAGCAGCTCGAGCGGGAGGCCGATCTCGGTGTTGAAGTTCGCGCGCGACGCGTGGGTGTGGCGGTGCGGTACCAGCACCGCGTAGAGCAGGTTCTTCGTCGACGTCTTGCCCGTCGAGCCGGTGATCCCGATCACCGTCGCGCCGAGCTCGCGGCGCCAGGACGTGGCGAGGCGTTGCAGCGATGAGAGCGGATCCTCGGAGGCGAGCAGCACGGCAGGCGGCGCGCCTGCGGGCGCGCCGGAGATGTCCCGCAGGTGGTCGGGACTGCTCAGCACCCCCCACGCCCCGTTCCGCAGCGCGCTGCGAGCGAAGGATCCACCGTGCACCTGGGCGCCGGGAAGGCCGACGAACAGAGCACCGGGACCGGCGTCGCGAGAATCGATCGTCACGCGCTCGGGCCCCGCGCCCGTCGGCGGTGAGCCGATCAGCTGCGCGGCCGCCCCGCCTGCCAGCCGCTCGGGACTCCAGCGCCTCATCCGCCGCCGGCCGCGGCCGTCGAGCCGGCGAGGATCTCCCGCACGACGGTCACATCGTCGAACGGCACCTTGCGGCCGCCCGCGAGCTCCTGCCCCTGCTCATGGCCCTTACCGGCGATCACCACGACGTCGCCGCGCCCGGCGTCGGCGAGCGCCTGCTGAATGGCAGCGCGGCGATCGGTCATGTGAAGCACGCCGTGGCCGGCGCCCGCGAGGATGTCGTTGATGATCGCCTCAGGATCCTCCGAGCGCGGATTGTCGGAGGTGACGATCACCCGGTCCGCCAGACGCGAAGCGATCTCACCCATCAGCGGTCGCTTGCCGCGGTCCCGGTCACCGCCGCAGCCGAACACGACATGAAGGAAGCCGGGCGTCAGCTGCCGCGCTGCCGCGAGCACGTTCTCGAGGGAGTCGGGCGTGTGCGCGTAGTCGACCAGCACGGCGAACGGCTGGCCCGCGTCGACCGGCTCAAAACGTCCCGGCACCTGACCCGCCGAGGCGATCGCCGCCGCCGCGACCGTCGCCGGCACGCCGAGCGTGCGAGCCGCGGCGAACGCACCCAGCACGTTGTAGACGTTGAAGCGCCCGCGCAACGGCGAGGAGACCGCGAGCGGGCCATCGGGCTCGCGGACGGTGAAGTGCGAGCCCTCGAGCCCCGTCTCCACAGGTTCAGCGCGATATGTGGCCTCCATGCTCTGCAACGAGAACGTGATCGGCTGCTCGATCTCCGCCGCCAGCCTCGCGCCGTATGGATCGTCGATGTTGACGATCGCAGCGCCAGGGTGCAGGTCGAGGAACAGCCGTCGCTTGGCGTCGAAGTACTCCTCCATGGTCGAATGGAAGTCGAGGTGGTCCTGCGTCAGGTTGGTGAAGATCGCGGCAGCGTACGCGACCGCGTCGGCGCGCCGCAGCGCCAGCGCGTGCGATGAGACCTCGATCACGCAGGCGACATCGCCGGCATCGAGCATCTGGCGGAACGTGCGCTGCAGATCGATCGCCTCGGGCGTCGTGCGCTCGACTGGCCGGTTGCGCCCGCCGATCACGCTCGTCACCGTGCCGAGCAGCCCGGTCCGGCGCCCGTCCGCCTCGAGCAGGCTGCGAACGAGGAAGGCGCTGGTCGTCTTGCCGTTGGTGCCGGTCACCCCGATCACCTGCAGGCGCTCAGTGGGGTTCCCGAAGAATGCCGCGGCGGCAGGCGCCATCGCCGCCCGCGCGTCGTCGACCACAACCTGCGGCACCGGCAGCGCCAGCGGCCGCTGAACGACGAGCGCCGCTGCCCCTCGCTGCACCGCGTCGGAGGCGAAGTCGTGGCCGTCACGCGTGAACCCGCGAACGCAGAAGAACAGCGTGCCGGGGCGCACGGCACGGTTGTCGTACGCGAGGTCCGTGACCTCGATACCCACGTGCTCCGGCTGAACCCGTGGCATCAACTGCTCCAGTCGCATCGCCGAGGAAGGGTACTCGGAGCGCCAGGGGGTCCAGCGGTCAGGGTGCCGCGCCGCTCGCCGCCGAAGGGCAGGTCACCGGGCAGGGGTTGATGCCGTAGTACGGCACGGCCCAGCCGACGATCTTCTGGAACGCGGGCGCCGCGACCGATCCGCCGTAGATGCTCCCCTGCGGCTGGTTGACCACGACGGCGACAACGAGCTTCGGGTCGCTGGCGGGCACCATGCCGATGAACGATGCGACGAACTCGGTGGCCGAGTACTTTCCGTCGACGGCGATCTGGGCGGTTCCCGTCTTGCCGGCGAGGTCGTAGCCGTCGATCGCAGCGCCCGACGCGGTGCCGCCGTCGGCGAGCACGCCGCGGAGCATGTCGCGCAGTTCCGCAGCCGTCGTGGATGAGATCACGCGCCGGCCGGCCGGCAGCTTCGTCGGCACGTCGCCGATCGCCTGCACGACCCGCAGCGGACGCAGGATGCCGCCGTCCGCGATCGCGCTGTAGGCGGTCACCATCTGGATCGGCGTCACCGAGATGCCCTGACCGAACGGCATCGTGTACATCGTCGTGTTGGTGTACTGCGACAGCCTCGGGACGATGCCGCTCTGCTCGCCAGGCAGATCGACGCCGGTCGGCGTGCCGAAGCCGAACTCGTGCACCCAGTAGTCGAAGCGCTGAGCCCCGATCCGCTGGGCGATGAGGTCTGCGCCGATGTTGCTGGACACCTTGAGAATGTCCGCCACCGAGTCCTCCTCGTAGCCGTGCAATTCCGAGTCGCTGATCGTGTACGTGCCGATCTGCAGGTCGGGCGGGATGTCGAACATCGTGTCCGGCGTCACGGTTCCGTCCTGCAGCGCGCCGGCGACCGTGATCGCCTTGAAGGTCGAGCCCGGCTCGTATGAGAATCCGACTGCTTGGTCCTCCGTGTACATGAACTGCGTCGCGCCGATGTCGTTCGCGTTGATGGACGGCCAGTTGGCGAGCGCGAGGATCTCGCCGTTGGCGGGGTTGACGACGATCGCCGTGGCGCTCTTCGGGGAGTACTCGGCGGCGACGCCTGACAGCACCTGCTCCACCTCGTTCTGCAGCGCTGAGTCGATCGTCAGCGTGAGCGTCTTGCCAGGGGTCGTCGGCCGCACCTGAGTGACGGCGATTGGCTGCGCGTCGCCGTCGTTGATGATCCGCTGGAGCCCGTCGCGGCCTGCGAGCTGCGCGTTGTAGCGGAACTCGAGCCCACCCTGACCCACCCCGTCGGGATTGAACGGCGATGGCTGGCCGGCGCTATCGGTGCCGTAGTACCCGATCCAGCCGAGCACCTGGGCTGCCATCGATCCGCGCGGGTAGACGCGCTTCTGCACCTGCTCGAACGAGAGCCCGTTGATCCGCATGTCGGCCAGCTCGGTCGCCGCCGACGCGGGCACGTTGAACGCGATCGGGAGGTAGCCGATGCGAGGCTTGGTGAGGTCCGCGTACACCGTCGCCTCGGGCAGGTCGAGCTGCGCGGAGATCTCGCTAGCCACTTTGGACAGATCGGGCAAGCGGCTGCTCAGGCGCGGGTCGTCGATCACCTCGTCGGTCGACTCGCTCAGCGCCAGGACGAGACCGCGCCGGTCGGTGATCTCGCCCCGCAGCGCCGGCGTCCTGAGCATCTGAACCTGCTCGATCTGCGCCTGCGCCTGCAGCGTCCCAGACTTCACGAGGTCCAGGTAACCGGCCCGCGCCACCGCGACGAACAGGAGCGCCATGAACCCCGCGAACAGCAGGCCGATACGCCGGTTGATCTTGGCCATCGCCGCCTCAACCCACCGTGGGAATCGCGGCCGCCCCGGATCCAGTGCCCGCTGTCGACGCCGAGGCGCCGGTGCCCGAGGCCGCCACCCCGCCCTGAGTCGCAGTCTGAGTCGCGGTGGCGCCCTGGGTGTCGCTGGCGCCCTGGGTCGCTGACGGGGTCTGCGCGGCATCCGCCCCGTCTTGCGCCGCCGTCGCCGGCTGCTGCTGGACGGCGCTTGTGCCGCTCTGCGCACCGCTCGCGCCGGCCGCGGTGCTGGCGGCGCCGGCCGCCGCAGTGCTCGCGCCGTCCGCGATTGTGCCGGCGCCGGCCGCCGTGGTGCTCGCATCGGCCGCCGTAGTGCTCGCATCGGCCGCCGTAGTGCTCGTGCCGGCCGCCGTGGTGCTCGTGCCGGCCGCCGTGGTGCTCGTGCTGTCGCCCGCGGCGGCCGCGGCGCTCGCGGTCGCCGTCGCGAGTGCCGACATGAAGCTCTGGGCGTCCGGCGGACGTACGCTCGCAACGGCCTGACGCAGCGATCCCGCGGCATCGGACTGCAGGAACTGCACGCTCGTCGGTCCTGCCATCACCATTCCGATCTGGGAGGCGGCCTGCTCGATCCGCTGTGGACTCGCGAGCTCGGCGACATTGGCGCTCAGCTGCTGAGCCCGGCTCTCGAGCCGGGTCGCGAGATCTATCGAGCGACCGGTTCCGGCTCCATACTTGAGCACCTCCACCTGCATCGCCACGATCGCCGTCAGCATCACGCCGAGCACGGCGATCCACCAACGGCTGCGAACCAGTCGGTCCAGCCAGTGGTGGTCGGGCAGCGTGCGCAGGAGTTGCAACACCCTCGCCAGCAGCGGGCCGAGCTGGATCGCGCCGAGCGCCCGCCCGGCGCCGACGCCGAATGCCGCTCCGTTCGCGGCGACGACTGTCCGGCGCCCGCCCCCGTCGACGCGAGGGGTCAGCCGGCCGGTCCTCACATCGTTGGCCGCGGGCGCCGCATCGATTCCACCGGCGAGACCTGAGATTCGCCTGGGGATGCGAGGCGAGAGCGTCGAGCTGATCGCGGCGAGCCGTACGTAGTGGCCGCGACGGTCGCGCTCGCTGGGCGCGCGGTTTCCCTTCATGCGGGAGATGGGGATCCGCGGGAGGGAGGCCGACGGCGTCCTCGACGGGTGCGCTGACGATTCCCGTCGCGGCTGGTCCGCTCGAGGGCGCGATGCCTGCACCGACGACGGCCGCGCCGGCGGACCCGCCGGAGCCCTCGACGGCTGCGTGGACGACGGCGCGCGCGTCCGCGGGCCTGCCGGGGCACCCGAGGCCTGCGCGGACGGCGCGCGCGTCCGCGGGCCTGCCGGGGCACGCGAGGCCTGCGATGACACGGCGCGCGGTGATGGCGTCGCCGATTCGCCCTCGGGATCCCTGCGGCGGGCTGCGCGACCCGCGACGGTCGACGCCGTTGTCACTCCGGCACCTCGAGCTTCCGCCCCGCGCGCAGGTGCGCCGACTTTGACCGCGGATTGGACGCCACCTCGCCATGCGTAGGAGCCACGGCGCGGCGCGTGAGCAGCTCGGCCTCGGGGATGTGGCCGCACACGCATATCGGGAAGTCAGGCGGGCAGATGCACCCCCGTGCGCGCTCGGCCAGGAAGCGCTTGACGCGCCGATCCTCGAGCGAGTGAAACGAGATCACGGCCAGGCGACCGCACGGTGCGAGCAGCTCCCAGGCCGCCGGCAGCGCCGCATCGAGCTGCCCGAGCTCGTCGTTGACCGCGATCCGCAGCGCCTGGAACGTGCGCCGGGCCGGATGACCCCCGGCAAACTGGGCCGGCACCGGCACCGCCGACTTGATCACGTCGACGAGCTGCTGGGTGCGGGACAGTGGTGCGCGCCCGCGGGCGCGCACGATCGCCCGGGCGATCTGCGTGGAGTAGCGCTCCTCGCCGTACTCGCGCAGCAGCCGGGCGAGTCGCCGCTCCTCCCACCCGTTGACGATCTCCCCTGCACTCAGCTCCTGGCCGGGATCCATGCGCATGTCGAGCGGCGCGTCGTAGGCGTAGGAGAACCCGCGGGAGAACGTGTCCACCTGCATCGAGGACATGCCCAGATCGAGATAGACGAGATCGGCGCGCACACCCTCGTCACACAGCGCCTGCAGGCCCGCCGCGAAGTCGGCGCGCACGAAGCGGGTGCGGCACTGCACTTCGAGCTGGAGCTCGGCAAACCGTTCCGCGGCGAGCGGGTCGCGGTCGATCCCGATCAGCGTGCCCTCGGCCCCGATCCGGCCGGCGATCAGCCGCGCATGTCCACCCCCGCCGAAGGTGCAGTCGACGGCCACGGCGCCCGGTTGCGGATCGGTCAGGTCGATCAGCTCGCCGGCGAGCACCGGGATGTGGGTGGCGGTCATGTCAAGCAGTTTTGCCAAGGTTCGCCGTGATCTCGGTGAAGCGGGACAGGACGTCGTCGTTGTAGGCCTCCTGTGTGGCGCGATCCCAGATCTCGAGGGAATCCCCCACGCCGGTCAGAGCGACCTCCTTGTCGAGGCCGGCGTAGCGGAGCATGTCGGCCGGGATCATCACCCTGTAGGCGGAGTCGAGATCGATCTTGTGAGCGTTGCTCAACAGGGCTCGCCGGATCTCTCGCGCCTGCGGCGAAAGCGGGTTGAGCGGGGCGACCGCGAGATCCACCCACCGCTCGAAGTCCTCGGCCGGCCAGAGCGCCAGACAGCGCGGGGTCCCGGCCTTCGCTTCGGGCGACTTCGCGAGCACGGCTCCGTTCGCGAACGCCTCCCGGAAGCGCGCCGGCACCGTCATCCGGTGCTTCGCGTCCAGCGAGTGTTCGAACCTGCCGAGGAAGATCAAGGGCTCTCATCTGCTTGACGGAGATCAAACCCGGGTGGCTGGGTGGGAGGAGCCCTGCCACCCGGGTTCCTGAGTCGTCGCGGCACTCTAACCCACTTTCTCCCACCACGCAACAAATTACCCACACTATCTCCCACTGTGATGCACGATCGGGGCCCCGAATGGGACGAAGCCGCGTCCTGCCTGGCATTTCGGGGTGTTCAGGCGCGCCCGGGCGCGCCCGGGCGCGCTGCACGATCGCGTTCACACGATCCGGCTGCACCGGCTGTTGCGTTTCCGGCGAGTTTCCGTCCGGTGGATGTGCTTTTTTGTCGGCCGACGGCGATGGCGTACGCCGGGGAGGGGCGCTGTGCGGCCGACGCCGCCGGCCGCCTGAGGCGGTCGTTCGTCCGGTGATCGCGTGGCACCCCTTTTGTGCGTACGGAAGGGCACTCTGCTCAGACGGCTGACGACCCATGGCGCCCTCAGAGTCCCCGAGATCACAACCTTCGGCTTGGGCTACCTCGCCTCAGGAATCCTCTTCGCGGCGGTGATCGCCGTTCCTGCCGTCGGCTACTGGAAGCTCGGCTGGAATGCGATGTGTGCAGATCACGGCGCGAACCGCTCCTCGCGCCGACGAGCCTTCATTCCCCGGCTTCGAGATCTCGCCGGAGACGATCGACCAGCGGGGTCAAGATCGACTAGCGGGGTCAACCGCCGGGTCTGAGCGGCTCGGGGGAACGAGCGATCGGCAGGACGAGCCACAGCATCGCGCCGGACGGCGAGGGTGCGCAGCCGAGGCTGCCACCGTGCGCCTGTGCGACCGCCGCCGCGATCGCGAGGCCGCGCCCACGCTCGCCATGGCCGCGACGCGCCCTCCGGGTGAGCTCGGCGATCGGCACCGGTAGACCCGGGCCGTGGTCGCGGACCCGCAGCTCGACTTGCCCGCTCCGCACCTCACCGCTCACCTCGATCGGACCTGAGCCATGCTCGATCGCGTTGGCGATGAGATTCCCAACGGCTTGCACCAGGCGCAGTCGATCGCCACGCACCGCGGCGCCGTCCCCGCTCCAGCTCCAGCGCAGCAGCGTCCCTGCCGCGACCGCGCTCGCCTGCCAAGCCTCGACCGAGGTGGCCGACAGCTCACGCACGTCGACCGATTCGATCCGCCTGGGCGGGACTGAGATGTCGCACACGCCGTCGCCCGAGCGCAGATCGCACCCCTCCAGGAGCGAACGGATCCATGCGCCACTGTCTAGCATCGGCTCTAGCCGCAGCTCCGAGATGTCCTGGAGCGCGAGCGCCGCCCTCCCGAGCTCGGCATCGATCGCCAGCAGGCGCGCCGGCGAAGGCCCCTGGCCCCGGCATTCGATGCAGATGCCGAGGCGCGCGGCGGTGATCGGGCCTCGCAGCTCGTGACAGGCGCGCGCAACCGCCTCCATGCGGGCGTCAACCCCGCGACGCACGAGCAGCAGCAAGACGAGCACCGCCGCAGCGGCGACCCACCCGGCGATCGAGGCCGCCGTGCTCACGCAACCGGCTCCGGATCGACCAGGCGGTACCCGACGCCCCACACGTTCACGACGAACGACGCCCCGCCTGCGCCGAGCTTGCGCCGCAGGCGCGACGCGTGCGAGTCGAGCGTTCGCGTCGTCGCCCCACTCGCCTTGTAGCCCCACACCCCGCGCAGCAGCTCTTCCCGCGTGAACACTCGACGCGGCTCACTGGCGAGCGCGACGAGCAGCGCGAACTCCTTGTTGGCGAGTAACAGCGGCTCCCCGTCGATCCAGGCCTGTCGCGCCACCGCATCGATCTCCAGCGGGCCCACCCGGATCCGCACCGCCGGTCCCGAGCGTCGCTCACCGCGCCGCAGCACCGCGCCGATGCGCGCGAGCAGCTCCTGATAGCTGAACGGCTTGACCACGTAATCGTCGCAGCCGCGGGCGAACCCGCGCAGGCGCTCCACCTCGCTGCCGCGCCCGGACAGGACCACCACAGGCAGGTCCGGGTCCACGTGCGACAGCAGGCGGTCGGCGCCTCGGACTGTCCGCAGCAGCTCCAGGCCGTCGCCGTCTGGAAGCCCGATGTCGAGAATCGCCAGATCAGGGAAGTGGCTGGCGAGCAGCCGCCCGGCGTCCTTCGCAGTGCTCGCCTGAAATACGTCGAATCCATCCGCAGTCAGGTTGTCCGCGAGGAAATCGAGAATCACGACGTCGTCCTCGATCAGCAGGATCGTCGCGCGCGTGGGCTCCATGCCGGAAAGAGTCCGCGAGAGATCCGATCTCATCCCCCTCGCCCTGCAAAATCGCTTTCAGCCACTGCGGCGTGGAAGGAATCCGACATATCATGGCGACGGTCAATGCACCGGCGCGGCAACTACAGCTCGGGCGAGGATTTCGTCCTGGAATACGGAGACCTCCGGTTCACCTTCAACGAGCACGACTTCCGCGAACGCTGCGAGCAGGCGGCACGGCGACTCGGGTTCATCGGCTCGTCGGTCGAGCCCAACGAAGCCGAGGATCTGATCAACCTGGTGGTCAACGGCGAGGTAACGGACCCGGCGTCAGCGCTGGGGGAGCACGTCAACGACTGCTGGCCGGAGCTCGTCGGTCCTACGGATAAATCCCTGGTGCACTGGCTGCGGCGGCTGATCTTCCGCAGCGCCTGGCTGGACCAGCGCGTCAAGGAGGGCGAGCTCGACGTTCAATTCGATAGCGAGGCGGGGGGCTTCGTCTACGTCCAGCCGGATCGCGGCGGCGAGCGAATCGAACTGGCGCCGGAGCCGAGCTGGAACCGGGTGGCCTACATCCCGCGCTGAGCTGCACCGTTGCGGAGCATCTGACCTCTGACCGGGGGTCCCAGCCGCCGACAGGCGCACCGGCGAGCACCTGGCCGCTGCCACGAGCAACCCCAAACGCCCCCGCGGGCTTTACGCTGGTGGGATGCAAGCGCACGTCTGGTTGGTGATCCCGACCTACAACGAAGCGGAGAACATCGAGCCGATCGTGCGCGCCGCCGCCGCGGAGCTCGATCGCGTCACCCCGGGCTCCTACCGCGTGCTGATCGTCGACGACAATTCGCCCGACGGGACCGGCGCCATCGCCGACCGGCTGGCCGCGGAGATGGAGTCCGTGGAGGTGCTGCACCGGACGAGCAAGGACGGGCTGGGCCAGGCATATCTCGCGGGCTTCGCGCGAGCGCTTGCTGAGGGCGCCGAGCTTGTGATCGAGATGGACGCCGACTTCTCGCATGACCCGCGTTATCTCCCCGACCTTCTCGCAGCCGCCGCGGACGCCGATCTGGTGCTCGGCTCCCGGTATGTGCGGGACGGCGGCGTCCGCAACTGGGGCGTCGCGCGCCGCCTGATCAGCCGCGGCGGAGGCCTGTATGCCCGCATGATCCTCGGCATCCACGTGCATGACCTCACGGGCGGCTTCAAGTGCATCAGGCGCTCCGTGCTCGAAACGATCGATCTGCCGAGCGTGCGCGCCGAGGGCTATGTCTTCCAGATCGAGGTGACCTATCGCGCGATCCTGGCGGGATTCACGGTGCGCGAGGTGCCGATCGTGTTCAGCGACCGGACGGTGGGCTCGAGCAAGATGTCGACGCGGATCGCGCTCGAGGCGATGCTGCTCGTGCCGAAGCTCAGGCGAAGTTGCGAGCACGTTCGAGGGTCGACACACGTCGATTCGACTGGGGGGTACAAGCCGTTCGAGGAAGCATCACCACGAGCGCGCGACAGTGCAGCTTCCGGCCAGGCGCCTGTCGCGGAAGTCCCTGCTCCGGGCTCGAGGCTAACGAAACCCTAACCCATGTCATAGGAAAGCCTGAATTTGGCTCGACATTCTCTCGACATGAGCTCGAACCGCACGCTCGCGGCCGCTTCCCAGAACGCGGCCTTCGAGCTCACCTCCCCGTCACAGAGCCAACAGCGGACGCGGACCCGTCTCGGATGGATCGGGCTCGGCTGCATGGTGCTGACGGCGCTCGTGCTCTGTGTCAGCGCAGCCGGCACCGACGCGCTGGTGCCGGAGTCCGATCGGCCGCTGCCCGCGTGGCTCGCCGGCCCGTTCGGCACCCACGGGTTGCAGCTCGGCGCCGCCGAGCTGATGGGCGTGCTGAGCCTGATGTTCGTCGCGTACGTGCTCGTCGTCAGGGCGGCCGACCGGCTTGCCCCGTGGCAGGTGCTGATGGTGATCGCGGCGCTGAACGCGCTCGTCCTGCTCGCGCCACCGCTGCTCTCGACCGATGTCTTCAGCTATCAGGCGTACGGGCGAATGTGGGTGACCTACGGCGCCAATCCGTACCTGATCGGACCGCACGCGCTGTACGCAGGTCCTCTTTACCAAGACCCGCTGTACTCATTCATCGGGTCGAAGTGGGTCAACACGCCGACTACCTATGGTCCCCTGTTCACGCTCTTCAGCATCCTGCTCGCCAAGGCGTCGATTGCGGCGAGCGCGCTCGCGTACAAGGTGCTTGCGGCGCTCTCCTGCCTTGCTACGGTCGCGCTGCTCTGGAACGCGGCCCGCTTGCGCGGCCTCAATCCCGTGCGCGCGGTGGCGCTGTTCGGGCTCAACCCGCTCGTGGTGATCTATGGCGTCGGCGGTGGCCACAACGACCTGCTGATGCTCGCGCTCACCACGGCCGGGCTCTACCTGCTGCTGCAGCACCGTGAGCGCGCCGGCGGGGCAGCGGTCATGATCGGCGCGGCCGTCAAGCTGACGGGCGCGCTGCTGCTGCCATTCGCGCTGGCTTCGGGCGCCGGCCTCGGGGCACCCAAGCACCGCCGCTCGATCCTGACCGGTGCGGGCATCGCCGCGGCTGCGATCGCGGCGATCGGCTTCGCCCTGTTCGGGATCGGCCAGCTGAACATGATCAGCACGCTGCGCACGGTGCAGAGCGAAGGTGACTGGCACAGCATCCCGGGCTTCCTCACCGTCGCGCTCGGGCTCGGCACCGTAGGACACGTCGCCGGCTATCTCCTCGCAGCCTCGTTCGTCGGGGTCTTCTGCGTGCTGCTGCGCCGCGTGTGGCTCGGCCACATGGACTGGATAGACGGCGCCGGATGGGCCACGCTCGCGATGCTCGTCACCGCCAGCGCCGTTTTGCCCTGGTACGTGGCGTGGCTGCTGCCGCTGGTCGCGCTCTGCACCAACCGCCGGCTGTGGACGGCCGCGCTCGCGCTGACCGGCTGGATGCAATTCATCACGATGCTTGGGTATGTTCCCCACATCAGCACGATCCTCGGGGTGTGAGCGACGAGCGAGGCCCCGGGATGGAGCGGCCTTCCGCGCCGGCCTTCCGGTGACGCAGAGATGAGCGAGTCGACCACACACGGCGGGGATCCCCGGCCACTCCGGCTGCTGAGCGTCGTCGCCCCCGTCTACAACGAGGAGGCGACGATCGATCGCTTCTACGAACGGGTCTGCAGCGCGCTGCAGGACGTCCCGTTCGAGCTCGTTCTCGTCGACGATGGCTCCAAGGATGGCTCAGCTGCGGCGCTCGAGCGGCTCGCAGCCGGCGACCCGCGCGTCCGGATCGTGTACCTGTCGAGGAACTTCGGTCATCAGACGGCGCTCACCGCCGGACTCGATCACGCCGCCGGCGATGCCGTCGTGATGCTCGACGCCGATCTGCAGGACCCGCCCGAGGTGATCGTGGCGATGCTCGAGCGCTGGCGCGCCGGCTGCGACGTCGTCTATGCCGTACGCGAGAAACGGGACGGCGAGTCGCGCTTCAAGCTGGCGACCGCGCGCTGGTTCTACCGGATCTTCGACTGGCTTGCGCAGGTGGAGCTGCGCCACAACTCCGGCGACTTCCGGCTGCTCGGCAGGCGCGCGCTCGACGCGCTGCTGTCGATGCGGGAGCGCAACCGCTTCCTGCGCGGAATGACGGTATGGGTCGGCTACACGCAGGCGGCGGTCCCATATGCGCGCGACGCCCGCTACGCGGGCGAGACGAAGTTCACGTTCCACAAGATGCTGAGCTTCTCGCTCGACGCCATCTCGTCGTTCTCGTACAAGCCCCTGCAGCTCGCCTCGCTGCTCGGGTTCGCGATCTCGACGCTGGCGTTCATCGCGATCCCGGTCGTCATCATCCTCCGGCTGCTCGGGTCCTACCTGCCGGGCTTCGGCGCGATCACGATCACGGTGCTGCTCCTGGGTGGGATCCAGCTGATCACGATCGGGATCATCGGCGAGTACGTCGGACGGATCTACGACGAGGTGAAGGGCCGCCCGCTCTACCTGGTCGCCAGCACGCGCAACTTCATCGTCGACGAGGCTCGCGACGAGCACGTGACGGTGGGGCGCAGCATCCCCGACAGCGGCTCTTAGGGCGCACGACCCTAAGGCCCTAAGCCCCTTGGGGGGCGAAGAACGCAGCAGAGATGTAGCGCTCACCCGAATCCGGGAGGATCACCGCGACCCGTGCCCCGGCGAGCTCGGGCCGGCGCCCCAGCTGCAGCGCTGCCCAGACAGCCGCGCCGCACGAGATGCCCGCGAGAACGCCTTCGCGCCGCGCGAGCAGATGAGCGGTCGCGATCGCGTCGTCGTCGCTGACTGCGATCACCTCGTCGATCACCTCGACGTTGAGCACCTTCGGCACGAAACCGGCGCCGATGCCCTGGATCCGATGCGGTCCCGGAGCCCGTCCTGAGAGCACAGCGGAGCTCGCGGGCTCTACCGCCACCACGCGACACCGCGGGTTGCGTTGCTTGAGCAGCTCGCCGACCCCCGTGATCGTGCCACCGGTGCCGACCCCTGCGACGAGCACGTCGACGCGGCCATCCAGCGCATCCCAGAGCTCCGGTCCGGTCGTGCGCCGGTGGACCTCCGGATTGGCGGGATTGGAGAACTGATCGGGCAGGAACACGTCTTCCCGCGAAGCCATCGCGCGTGCGGCGCTGACCGCCTGGTCCATCCCGCCGAGTGACTCGGTGATCTGGAAGCGTGCCCCGTAGAGCGCGAGCAGCCGCTCGCGCTCGCGACTCATCCCCTGCGGCAGCGTGAGCACGAGCTCGTAACCCCGAGCTGCGCACACGAATGCGAGCGCGATCCCCGTGTTGCCGCTGGTCGCCTCGACGATCGTGGTACGGCCGGGGGCGATCAGCCCCTCACGCTCGGCGGCGTCGATCATCGCCACGCCGATGCGGTCCTTGACGCTGCCGCCAGGGTTGAACGCCTCGAGCTTTGCGAACAGCTCGATGTCCAGGTCGGGGACGAGCCGCTTCAGCTGCAGAATCGGCGTTCGGCCTACATGCTCGGAGATGTTGGTCGGAATGCGCTTCGTTTCAACCGAAACCCTACGAGAACCGTCGGTCGGCTGCGAGGTCGTGCGCGGACCCGCGTGACGAGCGCCCTGGCCACCCCCGCACCCTCGCTGAGACGACGCGCACGCTGACCGTGGGACCGGACGGATCGACATCCGCCATCCAGCCCGCTGCGAGCGCGACGGAGCGCCCGGGCATGACGTGCGCCAGGTGCTGGGCGTCGAGCCGCCGATCGCCGCCCTGCCAGACCTCGATGCGGGCGTCCGCGATGTGCTCGCGGGCCCGCAGCAGCAGCCGCCCGCGTCCGCGCTCGGTCGCAACTCGCGGCGCAGCCGCGCTGATCGCGTTGGGAACGATCCAGTGCAGTGGCGGCTCGACGGCGATCGACGCTCTCGCCGGCGCCCACTGATCGCCGGCCAGATGGGCGCGCACACCGGCTGCGACCGTCCGGCCCGTGAGCGCCGCGACGCCGGCCGGCTCGGCTCCATGCAGGACGTTGCCTGCAGCAAACAGACCCGGCCGTGTCGTGCGAAGCGCGCCGTCGACCGCCGGCCCGCGCGTGCCCGGATCCAGAGCCACGCCCGCGGCGATGGCCAGCTCGTGGTCGGGGATCCAGTCCGCGGTCAGGACGACGGTGTCGCACTCCACGATCTCGACCGAGCCGGTGTCGAGGTGGGTGAGCTCGACCGCTTCGACGCGCGCACGCCCGAGGATCTTGCTGAGCGATGTCCGCGTGCGAACCCGGACGCCGAATCGGGCCGCCGCAGCGAGCGGAGCGGCGGCGAACGACTGATGCCTCGCCAGCTCGGTGCACATCGCGACCGTCCTCGCACCGCCCCGCGCAAGCGTCTCGAGCGCCGAGAACGACACGTGCTCGGCACCGACCACAACGGCGCGCTCGCCGACTCGCTCCCCGTGCAGGTTCACGATCTGTTGCAGCATCCCGGTGCTCATCACCCCCTGTGGGCGGGTCCCGGGGATCAGGCGTGCGCTCCGGGGCCGTTCGCGTGCACCGGTGGCCAGCACGACGGCGTCGGATTCGACGAGCGTCCGCCCCGCCGGTCCGGTCAGGGCCAACGCGCCGTCCGGCCCCCAGCCCGTGACCTGGGTGGCGACCCGTAGCTCCGCTCCCAGCCGCTGCGCTCGCTCGGCCAGCCTGAGCGCATACTGAGGCCCGCTCAGAGCCCGGTGCAGGTCCTGCATTCCGAAGCCCGGATGAGCGGCGTGCCGGGGGATGCCGCCGGGTTCGCGCTCGCGCTCGACGACCAGCACCGGCCCGGCACCGAGCCGGCACAGCTCCGCGGCGGCGCTCAGACCAGCGGGGCCACCACCGATGATCAGCACCTCGCTCCGCTCAACCCTCGGCACCTCGCTCCGCTCAACCCTCGGCACCTCGGTCGCGGCGCTCATCCTCGGCGCCTCCAGATCGTCCCGGGGTCCTGGCCGGTCAGAGCTGCAAGCTGGGCGGCGACGCTCGCGCCGCAGTAGAACCCCTGGCATCGCCCGGTCAAAACGCGCGTGCGGCGCTTGAGCCCGTCGAGATCCCGGGGTGGGATCGACGCGGCAACCGCATCGCGCAGCTCCCCGGCACTCACGCGCTCGCAGAAGCACACGATCCGGCCGTAAGCGGCGTCGGTCGCGATCAGCGACGCATCCTCGTAGGGGCGCGTCGCCGCTTCGCCGATGTTCGGCATCCGGACGGCCGGTAGGCCGCCGTCACGCTCACGCAGCGCCAGGCCGGCCGCTGCCAGTTCGTCGCGCATCCACTCGGCGATCGCCATCGACGCGCTGAGCCCGGTCGAGCGGATCCCACCTGCGCATGCATAGTGACGCTCCGCGTCGACGACCAACTGGTAGTCGGCGTGCTCGGTTGCGGCGCGTAGGCCGGCGTAGACGGCGGTCACCTCGTGCTCGGCGAGCGCGGGCATCAGCCGGCGGCAGTGGGCCATCAGCGCCGCGATCCCGCCGGCGGTTGACTGGGTCGCCTGCGTGTCCTGCACATCGTCGGCCGTGGGTCCGACCATCACGTTGCCGAACACGGTCGGCGCGACCAGCACGCCCTTCGTCCTGCCGGTCGGCACCGGCAGCAGGATGTGGGATACGAGACCGCGCGCGAGCTTGTCGAACACGATCAGCTCGCCGCGTCGGGGACGCACTGTGAACCCGTCCAGGCCGGCCATCCGGTGCAAAACGTCGGACTGCAGCCCCGCCGCGTTGACGACCCATGCGGCGTGCAGCTCGCCCCGTTCGGTGCGCAGACGCCAGCCTGCGCCGGACTGCGCCAGCTCATCCACCCGCTCAAAACGGCGCAGCTGCACGCCGCCGAGCACGGCCTGCGTCGCAAACGCGAGCGGCACCGTCCACGGGCAGATGATGAGCTCGTCAGGGATCGCAACGGCGCCCAGCGCGCCGGGGGCGAGGTTCGGCTCGAGGCGGTAGATCTCGCCGATGGGGATGTGCCTCGCGCGCGTGTAGCCGTTTGCGCGCGCGTGCCGTGCGATCGTCGGCAGGCGCTCGAGCTCCTCCTCGGTCCAGGCGATCAGCAGCGCACCGGTGGGCGCCACCGGGATCCCGACCTCTGCCGCATAGGCGAGCAGCAGGTCGTGCCCGCGGGCGACCAGGCGTGCCTCGTAGGTCCCCGGCTTCGCATCGAATCCGCTGTGGAGGATCGCCGTGTTGGCCTTGCTCGTGCCCGCCCCGACATCGCCGGAGTCGATCAGCGTGACGGCGAGCTCGAAGCGCGCCAGCTCCCGCGCAATCGCCGCGCCGACGTCGCCGGCGCCGACGATCGCGACGTCACAGTCATCGCTCATCGCTGATCGCGCCGGCCGCCGCGGATCGATCGGGGCTCGACAGCCACCGCTCAGCGCGCCCGCCGCAGGTCGATCAGGGCCCTCGCGGCCGCCTCGTAGCGCTGCAGCTGCGCGTCCGCCTGATCTGCGCCGATCTGCGGCTCGACCAACGCGCTGGGCGTCCACGAGCCGATCGCGTCCGGCAGAGATGCGGCGGCGCCGGAGCCGAGCAGCGCGAGCGCACCGACCCCGCGGGCGGTGGCATGCGGCGACGGGTAGCGCTCGACGGGTATTTGCAGCAGGTCGGCCTGGGCCTGCATCAGTCGCTGCGAACGCGTGAGCCCGCCGTCGACCCGCAGACGGGTGAGCGACCGGCCGAGGTCGTGCTCGACCGCCCTCGCGAGGCTCGTGACCTGCGCCGCGATCCCCCAGATGACGGCATCGACGAGGTCACGGGCGCTCGTGGCAAGCGACAGCCCGAGCCACCCGCCGCGGGCGTCGGGCGCCCAGTACGGTGCGCCGAGCCCGGCGAGCGCCGGCACGAAGATCGGGTCGTCGGGCGACGGGGCGGCGGCCTGCGGGCCGCCGCCGTCGAGCTCACGCGGGTCGCTCAGCAGGCCGATCTGCTGGAGCCACGACACGGCGGCCGCAGCCGTGTACACCTGGCCGTCGAGGCAGAAGCTGAGTGTCCCCGGGAGCTTCCAGGCCACCGACGCGGCGAGGCCCGAACGCGGTTTCGGCGGCTCCTCGCCGGCGTTCGCGAGAATGAAGGCGCCGGTGCCGTAGGTGCACTTGGCGTCCCCGGTCGACAGGCACGACTGCGCCAGCAAGGCGGCCTGCTGATCGACGATCAGAGCTGTGAGCGGCAGCGTTGGGCCGAAGGCGTCGGTCTCGCCGACGATCTCGGCGTTCCCGACGAGGCGCGGCTGGCGCTCGACGTCGAGCCCGAAGATCTCGCACGCTTCGGGCGACCACGAGCAGCTGCTCAGGTCGAGCAGCATCGTACGCGACGCGGTCGCCGCATCACTGACGAGCTCCCCCGTCAACTGATTCGTCAGCCAGGCGTCGATCGTCGTGATCAGAGCGTCCGCGCCGACCCGGCGGCGCAGCCACGCCATCTTCGGCGCGGCGAAGTACGGGTCGAGCGGCAGTCCGCTCAGCTCGGCGAGGCGATCCGCGTGGACGGCGAGCTCGGGTAGGAGCGCCGAGGCACGCCGATCCTGCCAGCTGAGCGCGGGGCCCTGCGGGGCCCCGCTCGCCTGATCCCACGCGAGCACCGTCTCGCCCTGGTTCCCCAGCCCCACCGCGCCAACTTCCACACGCGCTGCACGCAGGGCGGCGCGGCCGGCCGCCAGCACGGAATCGAGCAGCTCCCGTGGGTCTTGCGTGACGGCGCCGTCGGCCTGCGCCCGCGGCCTCACCGGCGACTGGCCCTCGCCGAGCACCGCTCCGCCCGGATCGATGACGACCGCCTTCGTCGAGGAGGTCCCCTGATCTATCGCAAGAACGTTCATCGAGCCGAGTGACCGGTCCCTGTTCCCGGCGTCCGTGCGGCGAGACGGGCGGGCAGCATCGCACGCTACCGGATTGGCGCGCATCGCGCCGGCGAGCGGTCGGCGCCGGCGAGCCCTGGCATGCAGCGAGGCGCTGCAGGAGGTGGCGTGGGCGCTGCGAGTACCATGGCTCGGCATCAGCTGCGGGCGAAGTGTTGTGGTTGCACAGAAGCCTTCCAAGCTTCTAGGGCGGGTTCGATTCCCGTCGCCCGCTCCTGCCGCCGGCGCACGCGTCCGAAAGGGCATGGGCGTCAGCTCGGCCGACGGGTGCCGGGGCTCGCGGCGAGCGAAGCGGGGGAGCCGGGATTCGAACCCAGATTCACGGTTTTGGAGACCGCGCGCATAGCCATTAACTCACTCCCCCGGGGGCAGCTGCGGATGGTAGAGCAGCGACGGCTCCCAATGCGGGCGAAGGGACTCGAACCCCCAAGGGCGTCAGCCCACCGGCACCTAAAGCCGGCGCGTCTACCAATTTCGCCACGCCCGCTGAGAATCGCCGAGCGACCGCTCGCAGATTGTATGGTCCGCGAGATGCCTACGCGTTCGGCCACGGCGCCAGCCCGGGGAGCTTCCGCTTCGGCGGGTGCCGTCACCTACCCCAACCGCGATCGGGCGCAGAGCCTTAGCACCCGGGTGACCGTGATCGTGCTCCTGCTCGTGTCTGTCGCGCTCGTGCTCGCGGTCACGATCGGAGGCTGGAGCGAGCTCGAGGGGATGACGGCGATCAACTTCGCCTGGTGCGCGGCGTATCTCGTGATCGCCTATTACGTCGGTCGCTGGCAGCGGGGCCTGCTGCCGATCGCGGCGGGGCTCGCGGTGCTGCTCGCGGCGATCGCGCTGTTCGCCGGCACCGGAGCATTCGGGACGAGCTGGTTCGATCGCGCCCGCGAGGGGTTTGCGCCGCCGCAGTCGTTGTTCGGCGGCAGCGGCCTGAGCCCTGACATGCTCGGGGTGCTGACGCTCGTGATCGCTCCCGTCCAGGCGCTCCTCGCGGTGTTCGCGATGCGTGGCTTCGGCCAGGGCTGGAACGTCGAGTCGGAGGTCCGCGCGGCTCCCGGCGTCGCCGGCGCGACGCCCACGATCAGCCGCTGACGCCGCCCAGCCACTCGCCGGATCACCTCACTGGTTTACTCGTGGACCCTTAGCACGGCGGAATGTTGTAGGCCTGGCAAGTGGAGTTCGGTGCTGGCGCCAGGCGCGGCTTGACCGCAGGGGGCACCGGCGGCGCGCCTGGCTTGGGAGCGACTGCCGCCCGCGCAGGGGGCGAATATGGTGTCGATGCGGGTCTCGGTGCTGGGACTGGGCGAGGCTCGATCCGAGGTCGCCGATGGTGAGCGACCCGCTGGCGGCGGGGAGCCGGCTGTGGGGGAGCCAGGGTCGCCTCGATGGGCGTGGCCACGTGATGGACCGCCGGCTCGTGCTTGAGGGCGCTCGACGAGGCGAGCGCCGTCGCGGCGATCGCCGCGAGCGCCGAGACGGCAGCAGCCGTGCGGCGGGGGGTCGCCGAACGTCCCCGCGCCCATGCGAGGGCGCGGCCGACCAATGCGGCGAGCGCGGCCGGGATCCCAAGCCCCCGCAGCCCCGCGTACCGGTTCAGGAATGCCTCGACGACGTGCGGGTCGAACTGCTTGCCCGCCTCTTGACGGAGCACGTCGAGGGCCTGCTTATGAGGCGCGCCGGCGCGGTACGGGCGCGCCTCGATGATCGCGTCGAACGTGTCCGCCACCGCGACGATCCTGGCGCCGAGCGGGATCTGCTCGCCGGCCAGGCCGGCCGGGTAACCGGCTCCGTCCATGCGCTCGTGGTGATGGCGCACGATCGCGGTCACCCCGGCGTCTCCGAGGACCGCGACGATCGCGGCGCCCTCATCGGCGTGGCTCTTGACGATCTCGTACTCATCATCCGTCAGCTTCCCGGGCTTTTCGAGAATCTCGCGTGGCAGGCGAAGCTTGCCGACGTCGTGGACGGTGGCTGCGACCCAGATCCTGTCCACCTCGTCCTCGGACAGGCCCATTCTGCGCGCGACGGTTGCCGCGTGGCGGGCGACGCGGCGCGAGTGCCCGACCGTGTACGCATCCTGGGCGTCGACCGCGCCGGCCAGCTGCGTGAGCAGTCGTTCCCGCTTCGCGATGCCGACCGCGTCTTCTTCGCCGGGGTCTCGATCGCCGGCCGCGTCCAGCAGCGCGGTCGTCTTCGCCAGCTTGCGCTCGCTTCGCAGGCGCCGCAGCCATCCCCACAAGAGCAGCTCGCTGAAGATCAGGTCCCCTGCGCGCCGGCGCCGTGTCCAGGCGGCGCTCGCGATCAACCAAGCCGCCAGCGAGAGCACGATCGCCAGCGGTATGAGCACCAGCGGCGACGACACCACGCCCCGGGTCTGCAGGACCCACACGACCACGACCGGCATCACGACGACAAACAGCGTGACAACGATCACGTGCGGTAGATAACGCACGACCGAGGGCGCCGAACGGCCCGAAGGTGTCTTTCGCGGCTCAGTACTCATGGGACGCTCCGGTCGTTTCGCCCTCCAGTCGAGGTTGGTCCACGCTCGGCGCAACCTGTGCGGGCTCTTGTATCACACCGCAACATGTTGAGTCAGCTCCGGCAAAGAAGCAATCAGACTACTCAGTCCGACCACTAACGCAACGCATCGCGGACGCGTGGCGCAAGGCCCACTCAGCGCGAACTGTCTCTGGTCGGAGGACCGCCAAGCGCGTCGATGATCCCGCGGGCTGCGCTGCGGCCCTGGGCCATCGCCCCGACGACGGTTGACGGGCCGACAAGCGCGTCGCCTGCGACCCACACACGATCGAGCTGGTGCGCCTCGACGCTCGGCGGCTTCTCCACGCGGTAGCCGAGCGCGTAGATCACGCCGTCGACGCGGAGCAGCTCGGAGTCGCCGCGAAGCGGCTTCGGCGGTTGTTCGCGGCGCCGCTGGCGCGTCCTGCGCAGGTACGCCGCCCGCACACCGCCGGCGTCACCGTCGAGTCGCTCGACGATGGTGCTGAATCGGACCTCGACTCCCTCTCGGCGAGCCTGTTCGAGCTCACTGGGGCGTACGCGCGCGAAGCGTTCGTCTCTGCGAGCGACGCACGTCGCCTCAGCGCCCAGTCGCCGGATCGTGCGCGCCACGTCCATCGCCGTGTTGCCTGCACCGAGCACGAGTATCTGGTGCCCGGCGCCGTAGTCGGACAGCGGCTCACCTCGCCGCAGTGAGGCTTTCGCGGCCGTCAGGAAGGTTGTGGCGTCCTGGACTCCCGGTAGGCCGGCGCCTTCGATCGACGGGACGACGGCTTTGCCCGCGCCGTGGGCGAGGATGACGGCGTCGTGAAGCTCGAGCAGCTCAGTGAGCGTCACGTCGTGACCGAGGGCACAATTCGTCTTGAGTGCAATTCCCGCATCGAGCAGAGCCTCGATCGGTCGCCGACCGACGTTGTCGGGCAATACGAAGGCGGGGATCCCCCAGCGGGGAACGCCTCCGGGCTCGGGGTCCTTCTCCAGCATCGTCACCCCCGCTCCCTCAGCGAGCAGCTCCCAGGCTGCCGCGATCCCGGCCGGACCCGAGCCGACGACGCAGACGCAGAGCCCCTCGCCGCCGCCGCCCGTGCGCTCGAGGGCCGCAAGCGGGCGCAGCTCGGTGATTACTCGCTCGAGCAGGCCGATCGCGACCGGCTCGCCGCCGGCAAGCGCCCAGCTGCACGCTCCTTCGCACTGCACGGCGGTATCGCACACGCGACTGCAGATGTCGGGAAGGACGCTCGTCTGCCGCAGGACCGCGTGCGCCCGCGCCAGGTCCCCCTCGCGTATCGCCCGGATGAAGCCCGGGATGTCGTTGTGCGCCGGGCAGCCCTCCATGCACGTCGGGTCCGGGCAGAGCAGGCAGCGCTCGGCCTCGAGGAGCGCCTGGCGCACTCCGTGCGAGCCTCGCCAGCCCTCGTGAACCTCTCGCGTGCTCAGCCGCAAATCGGCCGGGACGGCGGACAGGCACCGCTGCATGGGACCGACGACGCGGGGCCCCCGCACCGTGATCGCCGCGAACGGACAGGTCCGCTCGCATTGGCGGCAGCCGGCGCAGAGCGAGTCGAGCGCTTTCGCGATCGCGCGATCGGCGTCGAGCGACAGCGCTCCCGTCGGGCAGCGGATGATGCATTCCCCGCAGCCTGCGCAGCGCTCGGCGAGCACGCGCACCCGGGGCCCGGCGTCCGGCTCGACTGGCCGCACCTGCGCGACGGTCAGGGCGCCCTGCTCGGAGCTCATCAGTCGGCCGCCTGGATCAGCACGTACAGCCAGATCGCGACAGCGCCGTAGACGACGGCCGGCGTGCAGACCGCCAGCCGCATGAGCCGTGGCCGAGAGCTGAGTGGCGCAAGGTCCCGCGCCGCGATCCGCCACGTTGCCACGATCGCTGCGACCAACCCGAGCGCAACCACGGCCACCTGAACTGCGACGATGCCCCCGTCGCTGAGCAGATGGTGGTTGTAGATCCCGCTCGAGGTGTGGATCCCGAGCGGGCCGCTCACGGCCGCCAGCATCCGCGGCGAGTAGTGCAGGAACTTGGGAAGCTGGCGCGCCAGGAAGTTGGCACCGACGACGGGAATCAGCGTGTAGCTGAGGGGCACGAACCACTCCCGCCACGTCGATCCTCGTGTTGGGCCGGCTGACCCGTGGCGCGTGAAGACAAGGCGCAGCAGCCATCCCGCGCCGGCGATTCCGAGCGCGACGAGCGCGATCCCGGCCAGGAAGTCGATCGGGTTCGGGTAGTGCGGGAAGCCGGTCTGTGCGTTCAGCCAGTCGTCGATCGAGGTGAACGCGGGGGTTGCGTTGAACTGCTGGTAGATCGGCAGACCTGCGAGAAGCACGATCGACAGCGCGACGTCCCACCGGCGGCGCACCGGTGCAGTCACCGAGGTGAGCGGCTTCTGCACGAACAGGCCGACGTTGTCATGCGGACAGGCCTTGTAACACTCACTGCACAGCCCGCACATCATGTTCGAGTCGGCGCTCCCCGGCCATGTGTACCAGGGACAGCCGAAGCCATCAGCGCCGCCGCGCATGCAGTCCTTCGTCGGACAGTGCAGGCAGCGATCGCGGTCGCGCGTCCGGAAGCCGGCGACCGTGCCCATCGCGCCGATCGTTCCGATCAGCGCGCTGAGCGGGCAGAAGTAGCGGCAGAACGTGCGGCGCTCGAACAGCAGGAAGACGATCGTTGCGAAGCCGACGATCCCGAGGACCATGTAGCTCGTCGCGATCGGAGCTCCCGGGCCGGCTATGTTGAAGTACTCCTCGATCCAGGTCAGGCCGACGAACATCACGGCTGAGATCACCAGGCCGTGGCGGGCCCAGGACTCCGGAAGCTTCCAGCCGAGGCTCAACGTCTTCGTCGTCCGCCGCCACAGCGCCCTGCGCTGGATCCACTCGGCGAAGCCTCCGAACGGGCACATCGCGCACCAGCCACGCCCGATGACGACCGTCAGCACGAAGACGACGCAGAACCAGACGTACCAGGTGATCGCGGTGGCGAAGTTCCTCCCCGGCGTCGGCGGCCCGAGGATCCCCGCGAAGACGACGATCCAGAAGAGGATCTGGTTCGGCAGGATCAGCGTGAACTGGTAGCGGCGGTCCCGCAGAAACGCGTCGACGCACCGGTGCCGGCTGATGTCGATGCTCGGATCCGTGGCTGCGAACTGCTCGAGCCCCCGCTCGTATGCGGAGCGAAGGCGCCGTGCACCGGAAAGCCTGCTGGTCGCCTCGTCCGGACACTCACCGGCGGCGGGCTGCTCAGGCGCTTCGGCGGACATACTCTCCCGCTCTTGCAGGGCATCGCTTCGGGCGGCATGTCAACGCGGCACAGGCAACCGCGACCGCAAGCGCAGCGGCACGATGAATGGCGAGCGCAACAACAGCCTCACCATTGACTGGGAAATGGACCACAGCGCTACGACCAATCGCCAGAGCAAACGATCACCATTCACAGGGAACTCACCTGTTGTGATCGGCCTCGCCGGACCGGAGCTTGAGTCCGGCGCTGCGCGCTGAGAGGGGGGCGGGCCGCCTAAGGGCCCACGAGAAAATTACGGACCCTCAGCCTGCTGTGGATGGCCGTCGGCGCCACATCTTGGTGGCAAGGAAGCCGAGCAACGCGGCTCCGACGACGTAACCGATGCATACTGGGACGTTCGCACCACCAGCCGATGCGAACGCATGGACCACCGCGTAGATGAGAAACAGCGCGATCGCCACGAACAGCGTCGCCACGATCCTCAGAAGGAACTTCATGTGACTCCTCCGCCAGCCGGTGTGGCTGGAATTTTGGTGGTTTACGGTGCACAACCCGGTATGACGCACCCGGAATACTTCTCGCTGCCGGTTATCGACGGATGCGTGGCGAAGCTTGAGCGTGCAGGCCTACGCAGTACGGCGGGTGGGATTCGAACCCACACGTCCCGAGGGACAGCGGCTTTTGAGGCCGCCATGTCTACCATTCCATCACCGCCGCTCAACGGCTGAGTGTAGGCGCCGGAGCGGGCGAGCAGGCTGCAGCTACTACTAATCGAGGTCAGCGTCGCTTGTGACCAGCTCGTAGAGCTCGTCGATCAACGCGCTCGGCGCGACGAGCAGGCCGTCCGGTAGGGGACCGGTTGCGGCGAGGCGCCTCACGCGGGCGCCGGCGCGCTCGCAGATCAGCCCGCCGGCGGCATAGTCCCAGGGGTTCAGGCCGCGCTCGTAGTAGGCGTCGACGCGCCCGCACGCGCACGAGCAGAGGTCGAGTGACGCCGCTCCGGCACGGCGGATGTCGCGCACGCGCGGCAGTAGGCGCACCGCCACGAGCGCTTGGCGCGCGCGCACGGTGGCCTCGTAAGCGAACCCGGTCGCGACGAGCGCGCGCGCCATCTCGGTGCGAGCGGAGGCGGTGATCGCCACTCCGTTGCGGGTCGCGGGGCCGGAGCGAGTCGCAGCGAAGACCTCTCCGCGCATCGGGTCGAGCACGACTCCGACGACGGCGCCGGCCGCGTCCTCGCAGGCGACGCTCACGGCGAAGGTCGGTATGCCGTACAGGAAGTTGACGGTGCCGTCGAGCGGGTCGACCACCCAGCGCAGCTCGCTCTCGCCCGTGGCGAGGCCTCCGTCCCCGGCGGTCGCACCGCCTTCCTCGCCGAGAATCCCATCGTTCGGGCGCTCCCGCGCGAGCACCGCCCTGATCGCCGCCTCAGCCGAGAGGTCGGCCTCCGAGACGGGGTCGGTCGGCGTGCTCTTCGAGCGCACGCCGTCGACCACGTGGCCGAAGCGGGCGAGCAGCTCGGCGGCGGCGGCATGTGCCGCCGCGTGCGCGACGGCGAGCAGTTCGTCCTCGGTCGACGCCATTCGCCTACTTATAGACGAGCTGCAGGCCGAGGAGCTGGGTGACGGTGACGAACTGGTATCCGCGCGCCCGCAGCGTCTGGATCTCGTCCGGCAGCGCCGACAGCGTCTCATAGCGAGGACCACCGCCGAAATGCTGGATCACGATCGCCCCGTTGTGCGCATTCCCGATGACCCTGTCCTCGATCGCGCCGACGCCGGGCAGCGCCCAGTCGGTCGGGTCGACATCCCACATGATCGTCAGGAAGCCGAGCGACCGCGCGAGCGACTCGAGCTCGGGGTCGGTGTCTCCGTAGGGGGGTCGGAAGAGACACGGCGTGAAGCCCGTGGCCCGACGGATGGCCGCTGCAGTCAGCTCGAGCTCCGAGGTCTGCTCAGCCGGCCCCAGATCGAGCATGTCAGGGTGCGTCCACGTGTGGTCGCCGATCATGTCGCCGTCCGCGAGCATCGCTCGTTCCGCCGCGCCGTTCGCATCGAATTCCGGAATCTGCTCGCCGATCTCGAAGAACGTAGCGGGGACGTGGTAGTGCGACAGCAGGTTGACGAAGTCGATCGCGGGCGGCAGGGGCGAAGGGCCGTCGTCGAAGGTGAGCGCGATCTCGTGCAGCAACGAGGAGCCCTGGGAGACGCGCGACGGACCCGCCGGCACGCAGCCGACGAGCACCGGCGTGTGCAGCTTCGCGACGCCCGAGATCTCCGCGACGAGCGGCGGACACCCGGTGCTGCTCGTTGTGGTTGAGGTCGTGGTCGTGGCGGCGCTCGAACTTGAGCTCGTCGTTCCGCATACCGCCGGCTGCTCCTCGCTGAGCACCTCCCAGCGCAGCCTCGTGTACGAAGCGCCGATCGCCGACGGCAGGAACAGCGCCGCCAGCTCCTCCCGGCTCGAGCGCGAGACGGTCGCTTCGATCGCCCGGCTGCGGCCCTGACCGCGGCGCAACTGCGGCGTGTAGATGAGCGCCATCCTTCCGCGCCGCGGCACCACGCAGAGCTCACCGGTCTGGGCACGGCTGCGGAGTCGCTCGAGGACCAGGCACAGCGAGCGCCCGGCCCTCTCCAGACCGGTTGCGGAGAACGGATGCTCGAGGGTCACCTGCCAGCGCAGCTGCTGGCCGTCCTGCGTCAGCGATGCCGCGGCGATCGCCACCGGACCCGTTCCGGGTAAGCCGACCGCCGGACCCGTACGGTTCACTGCCGGACGGCGCCCCTGGCTGCGGCCTGTGCCGATCGAAAGAAACGCGACCAGGGAGACGACGGCGACGATCGGAAGCATCGGGCGGACTCGTCTCACAAGCGTGAACCATAGACTGAAGCGCGATGAGCGGGCCCGTCGTTGTGCTCGCGGGCGGCACCGGCGGGGCCAAGCTTGCGCGCGGGATGCTCGACGTGGTCGGCCCGGATGAGCTCACAGTGATCGCCAACACCGGCGACGACATCGAGATCTACGGCGGCTACGTCTCGCCGGACGTCGACCTCGTCACCTTCTGGCTGGCCGACAGGATCGACGCGCGCGGTTGGGGGCTGGCCGCCGATACGTTCAACGTGATGAGCGGCCTGCGTGCGCTCGGCCGCGAGATCTGGTTCTCGCTGGGCGATGCCGACCTCGCGATCGCGCTGGAGCGCGCGGCGGCGATCGCGGGGGGCAGCCGCCTCACCGAAGCGCATCTCGCGGTGACCCGAGCGCTAGGCGTACGGGCGCGCGTGCTGCCGATGAGCGACCAGCCCGTCCGCACACGCGTGATGGCCGCCGACCGCTGGTGGCCGCTGCAGGAGTTCCTGATCAAGCACGCGCGGCTGCCTGGCGCGGGAGCCGTCCAGGCCGTCGAGCTTCGCGGCGCCGCGGCTGCCCGGGCCACGCCGGAGGCGCTGGACGCGATCGCCCGCGCGCGCGCGATCGTGATCGGCCCATCCAACCCGATCATCTCGATCGGGCCGATCCTGGCGGTCGACGAGCTGCGTACGGCGATCGAGCGAGGTCCGGCGCCGGTCGTCGCGGTCAGCCCGTTCGTCGGCGGCGAGGCTCTCAAGGGCCCGACGGCGGAGCTCATGCGCTCGCGTGGCCTTTCCCCTTCGGCGGCGGGCATCCAGGCGTTTTACGGCAAGCTGATCGACGGGCTCGTCAGCGATGAGGACGTGCCCGGCGCGGGGCTGCGGACCGACGTGCTGATGCAGGGCGAAGAGGGGCGCCGGCGCGTCGCGGCCGAGACGCTCCGCTTCGTCACGCACCTGCGGCGCGCCCACAACCAGTAGTTTCCTGTGCCGATGTCGACCTACGCGATCCTTCCGATCAAGGGCTTCGACGAGGGTAAGCAACGGCTTTCGGCCGCGTTGAGCAGCGGACCGCGCCGGGCGCTGGCCGAGGCGATGTTCTCGGATGTGCTGACCGCGCTGCGGCGATCGCGCTCCATCTCGGAGATCCTCGTCGTCAGCTCGGCCAACAACGCTCAGCGAATCGCGGCCGGGCACGGGGCGGCAGTGCTCGAGGACGATGCCTCCGGTCACAGCGAGGCGGCGACGCTCGGCGTCGCCCACGCGATCGAGCTGGGCGCCGACCGGGTGCTGCTCGTACCGGGGGACTGCCCGCTGCTCGATCCTGTCGAGCTCGATGGCCTGATCGCCCATCCGGTGCCGGCACGCTGCGCGGTGATCGTTCCCGATCGCCACGGGACCGGTACGAACGCGCTGCTGCTGACGCCGCCGGACGTGATCCCGCCGTCGTTCGGGCCGGGCAGCTGCAACCGGCATCTGGAGCTGGCGCAGGCGGGCGGCGCCGCCGCGGAGATCCTCGAGCTGTCCTCGCTGGCGCTCGACGTCGACACGCCGGAGGACCTCGATGCGCTGCGCGCCGCCCTCGCGATCAGGCACGGGGGCGCAGCCCACACCCGCGGGATGCTCAATCAGATGGCCCGCAGCCAGATCCAGTGACGCGTGGCGATGCCTGATCGCACATCCCGAGTCTCCGTCCGGCCGGCCATCCGCGAGTCCGAGCGGCAGTGAGCGTCTCCGCGATCGCGCTGCGGGGGATCGGTGAGATCCGTCCTGGCGACGATCTCGCGTCGATCATCGTCGAGAAGCTCGCCTCCCAGGAGGATCGACTCACTCTGCTCGGCACCGACGTGCTGGTGATCGCTCACAAGGCGGTCTCCAAGTCCGAGGGCGCGCTGCGGTCGCTGGGCGACGTGGAGGTCGGCGAGCGCGCCCGTGCGCTCGCCCTCGCCCAGGACAAGGACCCGCGTCACACCCAGGTCGTGCTCGACCAGTCACGCGCCGTCCTTCGTGCAGGACACGGCGTGTTGATCTGCGAAACCCGGCAAGGGTTCATCTGCGCGAACGCGGGGGTCGACGCATCGAACGTTCCCGGCGACGACGTCGTGGTCCTGCTTCCCGACGATCCCGATCGCTCCGCACGCGCGTTGCGCGCGCGCGTGCGGGCGCTGACGGGCGCGGCGCCTGCGATCGTGATCACCGACTCGTTTGGTCGCGCATGGCGCGTGGGCCAGTGCGACGTCGCGATCGGGTGTGCCGGGCTGCTGCCGGCGGAGGACTGGCGCGGCCGCCACGATGCCGTCGGACGCCCGTTGCGCGCCACGGTGATCGCCGTCGCCGACGAGCTCGCGGCGACGGCGGACCTCGCGCGGCGCAAGGACGGCGCCGAGCCGGTCGTGCTCGTGCGCGGCGCCGGGCGCCATGTCACGGAGGCCGACGGGCCGGGCGCGGTTGCGCTCGTGCGCGGCGCCGAACAGGACCTGTTCCGCTAGCGACCCTCGCCGTCGCGACGAGCAGCGCGCTCACCACGAGGACCACGCCGGCGAGCTGCACGGCGCTGGGTGACTCGCCGAGGATCACCGCTGCGAGGATCATCGACCCGATCGGCTGCACAATCCGCGTTCGATCGTGCGACTACGGGGATGGAACCGGCGTGGCGATCGGCGCGCCGATCGCGTGAAAGCCGCCGTCGACGTGCACGATCTCGCCCGTGATCGCGCGCGCGTAGTCCGACAGGAGGAAGCAGACGGTATCGGCCACCGGTCCGCAGTCGGCCGTGTCCCAGCCGAGCGGCGCCTGCAACTGCCACGCGTCGGCGAGCTGCTGGAAGCCGGGGATGCCGCGCGCGGCGACGGTGCCAAGCGGCCCCGCGCTGACGAGGTTCACGCGGATCCCGCGCGGACCAAGGTCGCGCGCGAGGTAACGCGAGACCGACTCGAGCGCCGCCTTGGCCACACCCATCCAGTCATAGATCGGCCAGGCGACCGTCGCATCGAAGTCCATGCCGACGATGCTCGAGCCGCTCGCCATCAACGGCTCCGTCGCCGCAGCCAGCGCCTTCAGCGAGAACGCGCTCGTCTGAAACGCCTCCACGGCGCTCTTCGAGGGCGCCGTCATGAAGCGTCCACCGAGCGCGTCCTCGGGCGCGTACGCGATCGCGTGCAGAACCCCGTCGACGCCGCCCCAGCGCCGGCGCAGCTCGCCGGTGAGCGCCTCGAGATCGCCGTCACTGTTGACGTCGAGCTCCAGCACGTCGACGGTCTGCGGCAGGCGTGACGCCGCCCGCTCGGTCATCCGCCGGACTCGCCCGAAGCTCGTGAGCAGCACGGTCGCTCCCTCGCGCTGCGCCCGCTCGGCGACGGCAAAGGCGATCGAGTCCTTGGTGATGACGCCCGTGATCAGCAGGCGCTTGCCCGCCAGGATCACCCTAGCGATCCCCGGCCCGCAGCGATCACCGCGGCGTTCCCCTCAGCATGTCGGCCACGGCGTCGGTCACGACCGCGCTCCGGTCAGCACGAGCGCCACGTTGTGGCCGCCGAACGCGAACGAATTCGAGATCGCGGCCGGCGGCACGCCGTTTCCGGCGGTGAGCAGCCGCGCCTCGCCGGGCACGTAGTCGAGGTCGAGCTCGGGGTCGGGGACCTCGTAGCCGAGCGTCGGCGGGATCAGGCGCGTCCGCAGGATCTGCACTGTCGCAACCGCCTCGACCGCCCCGGCGGCTCCGAGCAGGTGACCGATCGCCGACTTGGTCGAGGACACGGGAATCCGCCGGGCGAGGTCCTCGCCGAACGCGCGCTTCAATGCGACCGTCTCGGCCGCGTCGTTGAGCTGCGTTGACGTGCCATGGGCGTTGACGTAGGAGATGTCCTCGGGCTCGAGGTCGGCATCGGCGATCGCCAGCGAGATCGCCGCTGACGCCGGACCGCCGCTGGGCTCGGGCGCGGTCAGGTGATAGGCATCCGAGGTCGCGCCGTAGCCGGCGAGCTCGCCGAGGATCGTGGCGCCGCGCGCGAGCGCTGCCTCGGCCTCCTCGAGGACGACCACGCCTGCCCCCTCCCCCATCACGAACCCGTCGCGGCGCGCATCGAACGGCCGCGAGATCCCGGTGGGAGACAGCGCCTGCAAGGCGTTGAAGCACGCGAAGCCGAACTCGGTCAGCGTCGCCTCGGCCCCGCCCGCGACGACCGCGTCGGCATCCCCGTACTGGATCATGCGCAACGCCTGGCCGAGCGCGTGCGCTCCGCCCGAGCACGCCGACACGACTCCGTACATCTGGCCGCGCAACTCGTGACGCATCGCCACCGCCGCCGCGGCCGCATTGGGCATGTACATCGGGATACCGAGCGGCAAGACGCGCGACGCGCCACGGTCCCTCAGCAGATCGTGGTTGGCCTCGACCGTGGAGATCCCACCGATGCCGGTGGCGATCACGCACCCGATCCGAAGCGGGTCGTAGGGCTTCTCGTCCCCCCACCCCGCTTGCGCCAACGCCTCGTCGGCCGCAACCACGGCGAACTGGGCGAAGCGGTCGAGTCGCCGCACCTCCTTGGGCGATAGCAACTCACCGGAAGCGAAGTCGGTGCACGCACCGGCGCCGTCGGCGATTCCGCTTACGCCCTGCGCCCAGCGCTCGTGCAGCGGCCGCGCACCCACGCCGAGCGGCGTGACGGCGCCGATACCGGTGATGAGAGCCCGCCGCCTCACTTCGGCTGTGCCGTTTGTGAGCGAGGAGTCATCAGCCGGCCCTCGAGACGATCATGTCGATTGCGTCGCCGACGGTCTTGAGCTTCTTCATGTCGTCGCCGGAGAGGACCACGGCGTACTCGTCCTCGACGATCTGGGCGAGCTCCACGAGATCCAGCGAATCGATGTCGAGCTCCTCGAAGGTGGCCTCGCGGGTGATCAGCTCCGGATCCGGGCCGAAGCTCGCGAGCGCTTCGACGACGCGGGCCTGCACCTGCTGGGTGGTGACTGCGGACATTTTAAGGTTCTCCTATCAGTGTGATTTGTGAGCTGTGAAAAGGCTACGCGGACAGGCCGCCGTCGACGCTGAGCACCGCACCGGTCACGTAGCCGGCGGCCGGCGAGACGAGGAAGCGCACGCATGCCGCCACTTCGGCAGCGGTGCCGGCCCGCCTGGCCGGCACCGCGTCCAGCAGATCGGTCGGCACGCCGGCGGTCATGTCCGTCTCGATCCAGCCCGGGGCGACCGCGTTGACGGTCACGCCACGGCGGGCGATCTCGATCGCGACCGTGCGTGTGAACGCGATCAGGCCGGCCTTCGCGGCGGCATAGTTGGCCTGACCCGAGTTGGCGCGCAGGCCGACGACCGACGAGATGTTGACGATCCTTCCCGCGCGGGCGCGCAGCATCGAGCGCAGAGCCCGGCGGGTGAAGCGGAAGGCCGCCGTGAGGTCGGTGTCGAGCACGGTCGACCACTCCTCGTCGCGCATCAACGGGATGAGGTTGTCGGCGCTGATCCCGGCGTTGTTGACGAGCGCGAGCACCGGCACGCCGAAGTGCGCCTCGACCGCGCCGAAGACGGCGTCCGGGGCCGCCGGATCGACGACGTCGGCGGCGACGGAGAAGGCGCGTCCACCGACCCGCTCGATCTCGTCGACGACGCGACGGGCCCCGTCACGGTCGGTTCGGTAGTTGACGCCGACGGGCCAGCCGTCCCCGGCAAGCGCGATCGCGATCGCGGCTCCGATCCCGCGCGAGGCGCCGGTCACGAGCGCGCAGCCCGTGCCGAGGCCGCTCGTGTCGTTCATCGTGCTTCGCCACCGGGCCATCTGACGACGCCGCCGCCCCACGTGAAGCCGGCGCCGAATGCGCTCAGCAACACGAGCGCACCGGGCCGCAGGCGGCCCTCGCGCTCAGCGACCGCGAGGCCAACGGGGATCGTCGCCGCCGAGGCGTTCCCGATCGTCTCGATGCAATCAACGACCCGTTCGGGTGGCACACCGAGGCGCTCGCCGAGCGCCTTTGTAATCCGTGCGTTGGCCTGGTGATAGACGAACAGATCGATGTCCTCGAGCTCGAGCCCGGCACGCGCCACCGCGTCGACGGTCACCTCACGCATCCGCGCGACCGCGTGGCGGAACACCTCAGGGCCGTCGAGATGCAGCTTGCGCTCGTCGTGCGTGGCGATGATCGTGGCGCCATGAGAGCCGTCGGCGCGCAGCACGATCGGACCGATCGTCCCGTTGGCGGCGGTGGCGGAGCCCGTCACCCCGAGCATCACCGCGCCGGCAGCGTCGCCGAACAACGGCGCCGAGCGTTTGTCGTCGTAGTCGGTGATGCGCGTGATGAAGTCGGCGCCCACGAGCAGCACGCGGTCGGCGCGGCCGCTCTCGATCTGCCCGGCTGCGAGCGCGAGACCCGTCAGGAACGCGGTGCACGCAGCGCCGACATCGAATGTTCCGGCCTCTACCGCGCCGAGCGCGTGGGCCACGAGCGGCGCTGTGTTCGGCGTGAGCTCGTCCGGAGTCATCGTCGCGACGATCACCAGGTCGAGATCCCCGCCCTGCATGCCGGCGCGCTCCAGTGCAGCGGCCCCCGCGCGGATCGCGTAGTCGGTCAGGCGCTCGTCCGGAGCGGCGCGGCAGCGCTCGCGGATCCCGGTGCGGGAGATGATCCATTCCTCGCTGATCCCGAACCGCTCGGCGAGCTCAGCCGTTGTCAGACGGCCTTCGGGCAGCTCGGCGGAGACCGACAGCAGCGTCGCTGTGCGCTTGCCCGTCCCGGGGCCGAGCGAGACCACGCCGCGCTCGGCGTCGAGCAGCTGCTCAGGCACCAACGAGCTCCACGTCGCGCACGGTCCGCTTGGCCAGCGCCACGCGCACGTCCTCCGTCTGGCTCCCCTGACCCGGGAACAGGAATGCTGTACCGCCCATCATGGTCAAACGTACGCGTCATCACGTCACAGGCGACTGCTTGTCAGCGCACTTCCCCCCGTTCGGGGGGATGGCCCGGAAGGGCAGGCGGCCCTGCTTCAATCGACGGCATGAGCGACTCACTGACTGCCGAGACGGTGATGATCCGGGGCCATGATGGCGACGAGATCGAGGCGTATCTCGCCCGCCCCGCGGACCCGGGCACGCGGGGTGGAGTGGTCGTCATCCACCACATGCCCGGCTATGACCGCGCCACGAAGGAGATCGTGCGCCGCTTCGCCGAGCTCGGATACGACGCGATCTGCCCGAACCTCTACTGGCGCGAGGCGCCCGGCGCCGCGCCGGACGACGCGGCCGCGACGGCGCGCGCGCAGGGCGGCGTGCCAGACGCACGTCTGATCGGTGACGTCGCGGGCGCCGCAGCATACCTGCGCTCGCTCCCGACCTCGCACGGCAAGGTCGGCGTGATCGGCTACTGCTCCGGAGGACGCCAATCGGTGCTGGCGGCATGCAACGTCGACCTCGACGCGGCGGTCGACTGCTATGGCGCGTTCGTCATCGGGACGCCTCCCGCGGGCTTTCCGCTCAAGGCGACCAATCTCGTCGACCAGCTGCCAAACCTGCGCCCGCCGCTGCTCGGCCTGTTCGGCAACGACGATCAGTACCCCACCCCCGCTCAGGTCGACGAGCTCGACGAGATCCTCACGCGGCACGACAAGCCGCACGAGTTCCACCGCTACGACGGCGCCGGACACGCGTTCTTCGCGGTCGACAGGCCCTCCTACCGGGTGGAGGCCGCCAACGACGGCTGGGAGCGGATCGCCGAGTTCTATGCAACCCACCTCGGAGGCTGAAACGACGCATGTGCACCTACGCGACAGTGAAGACGGCGCTGGAGGGCAGCGCGAAGGGGCCGGGCGGCAGCTGGTTCCATGTGACCGACGGCACCGTCTACTTCGACCATCCCGTTCACGCGATGGCCGAGCACACGCTCAACATCGACTTCGCCAATCCCGAGCGCGGGCCCTCAGCGCGGGTGGCGGTCGAGCTGACCGCGTCCAGCGCCCGTGAGCTCGTCGCGGCGATCGAGGCGGCGCTCGGCTCCGCACCGCCTGAGCTCGCCGCCTGAGCTCGCCGCCTGACCGGGCGCTCGTCGCGCCCACGGCGAGGCCCGGAGGCAGGACCGACGGTTATCCGTTGCGCGCCGCCGCCAGCCGGGCGCCGATCAACAGCGCAATCACGTCGTCGACGTGGCGCAGGTCGGCGCCGGTGCGCTCGCCGATCCTCGCCAGCCGGTAATGCGCGGTGTTGACGTGGATGTGCAGGTTCTCGGCCGCCTGCCTGACGTTCAGGTCGGCCGCCGCGTACGCACGCAAGGTTCCCACGAGCGGGGCGCCCGCGGCCGCGTCCTCGGCGACGAAGCGGCTGATCGCCTCCGGGATCAGACGGCGGACGGTGGCGTCTCCACGTGAGACGAGGTACTCGAACGCGGACATCACGGGCAGCGCGATGACGCCCGCGTCCGGCAGCAGCCGGTCCCGGGCACCGGCCGCCTCGCGATAGGCGTCGGGGATCCCGGCGAGCCCGTCGTGGATCGTGCTCATCCCGATCGCGAGTGTCAGGCCGCGGTCGGCGAGCCGGCGCTGGAGCTCGGCGAGCCGCGTCGCCATGGCCGTGGCATTCGCGCTCGACGCCGGGGTGACGATCACGATCTCGTCGTGACGCACGACCGTCAGCGGCGTGACCGCCCGGCGGGACACACGCGCGAGCGCGTTCGCCGCGCCACGCAGGGCGTGCACGTCGTCGGGCGCGCGCAACGGCTGTGCGGCGATCACGAGACACCCGCCCCGCGGCGTCAGCCCGCTGTCGAGCACCGCCTCGAGCCGCGGGCCGGGCGCGGGTGCAACGCCCGCGATCAGGTTCTCCAGGACGTCGCGGCGCAGCCGCTCTCCCGCAGCGCTCAGCAGCTGCTCCGCCTCGAGATAGACCTCCGCGGCGTGGATCGTGGCGATGTCGAAGTAGCGGACGATGTAGGTGACGAGCCCGAGCACGGCGCGGCGGGAGGCGTCGTCGTGCGCAAGCGTGAGCGTAGCGTCCCACAGGACGCGCTGTCCGATGTGGAACGCGTGGATGAAGTCCGCGACCGAGAGCCGCTCGACGCGCAGCGCGGCGTGCCGGCGGATGAACAGCAGATCCTCACGTGTGAACTCCCGGCGGCCGCGAAAGCTGTCCAGCGCGGCCGCAAAGTGCTCCCGCACATGCAACTCGACGTCGCCGAACAGCCCCGCGTCGGGATGATCGTGATAGGCCGGGATCTCGGCGAAGATCGCACGCGTCCCGTCGTGGGCAAGCTGCTCCAGCTCGCCGTCCAGGCGGCCGAGCAGCTCGCCGAGGACGCGCTCGTCCTCGGCGGATACCACCGGTCCCTCCGCAGTCTCTCCAGTCACGGCTGACGCGCATTGTATGGACGAACGGTCCGCATGAATTGTTCGTCGCACACAATCGGCGAGCGGCACGTTCAGCGGACGGCGCCATGGGCGAAGGGCCGTTCGGATGTGAAGCTGCTGTTCAGAAGAGAGCAAGGGAGCCGCAAGCGGAGGAGGACTGGAAGTGAACGAGAATCTCGCCCTCAACCTGGTGCGTTCAGCGCACGCCCATCCAGCGCGACCCGCGCTGATGCTGGGGGACGCCGTGCTCAGCTACGCGCAATTCGATGATCTGACCGCGCGCCTGGCAGCGCTGCTGCGCGCACGCGGCGTACTCGACGGCGACCCGGTCGGCGTGATGCTCCCGAACGTGCCGGAGTTCGCGATCGCCTATTACGGCGTGCTCCGGGCCGGCGGCATCGCGGTGCCGATGAACGTGCTGCTCAAGCAGCGGGAGGTGTCCTTCTACCTCGGAGATCCCGGTGCCCGCCTGCTGCTCGCCTGGCACGAGTGCGAGCGGGCCGCGCGTGCGGGCGCCGAGCTCGCGGGGGCCGAGACCGTGCTGCTCTCGCCGGGCGAGTTCCAATCGCTGCTGGCGGGCACCGTTCCCGACCCTCGGATCGCAGTCAAGACGCCCGACGACACCGCCGCGATCCTCTACACGTCCGGGACGACGGGGACGCCCAAGGGCGCGCAGCTCACCCATGCCAACCTGAAGCGCAACGCGGAGGTCACGCTGCGCACGCTGCTCGAGCTCGGGCCCGACGACGTCGTGCTCGGCGCGCTGCCGCTGTTCCACGCGTTCGGCCAGACGTGCGCCATGAACGCCTCTGTCGCCGCGGGCGCGGCGCTCGCGCTCGTCCCGCGCTTCAGCCCCGAGTACGTGCTGCGGACGATCGAGCTCGATCGCGTCACCGTGTTCGAAGGGGTGCCGACCATGTACGTCGCGCTCATCAACCACGAGGATCGCGCACGCGCCGACACCTCGTCCCTGCGTTGCTGCGTGTCCGGCGGCGCCGCGCTTCCGGTTGAGGTCCTGCGCGGCTTCGAGGAGACGTTCGGCTGCGTCGTCCTCGAGGGCTACGGCCTGTCGGAGACCTCGCCGGTCGCCTGCTTCAACCATCCCTACGAGCAGCGGATCCCGGGCTCGATCGGGATCCCGATCGAGGGCGTGGAGATGAGGATCGTCGGCGACGAGCGACTCCCCCTCGGCCCAGGAGCGACCGGCGAGATCGCGATTCGCGGGCACAACGTGATGAAGGGCTACCTCAACCGCCCGGAGGACACCGCGGAGGCGATCGACGGCGACGGCTGGTTCTACAGCGGCGACATCGCCCGGATCGACGGCGAAGGTCATTACTTCATCGTTGACCGCAAGAAGGAGCTGATCATCCGCGGCGGCTACAACGTCTATCCGCGTGAGATCGAGGAGGTGCTCTACGAGCATCCGGCGATCCGCGAGGCGGCGGTGATCGGCATCCCCCATCCCGAGCTCGGCGAGGAGGTCGCCGCGGCGGTGACGCTGAAGCCGGGCGGCGAGGCGACCGAGAGCGAGGTCCGGGAGTTCGTGCGATCCAACGTGGCGGCCTACAAGTACCCGCGCTACGTGTGGTTCGTGGACGAGCTGCCGAAGACCTCGACGGGCAAGATCGTCAAGCGCGAGATCGCGGTTCCCGCCGCGTTGACCGCGCAGGCCGTGCCGGTCGGCGCGAGCTGATCCCGAGACCGGGTAGTCGGGCGGCGACCAACGGTGGCGCCTAGCGGATCGGCTGACTCAGGCCAGCAGGCCGATCCGCTGCGCGCGCTGTACGGCGTCGGCGCGGTTGCGGGCGCCGAGCTTGCGGTAGAGCGCGCTCGTGTGCTCCTTGACGGTGTGCGGCGAGAGGTAGAGCTGCTGCGCGATCTCGCGGTTCGTGGAGCCGGCCGAGATCAGCTCCAGCACCTCGCGCTCGCGCTCGGAGAGCAGCGGCGCGGGCTGGGACAGCTTCGGGGGGAAGGAGGTCAGCCCGCTGGCGACCCTGCGCACCGCGCTCACCACCTCGCTCGCGTCGAGGTCCTTGGAGACGAAGCCCGAGGCGCCCGCCGCCCGCGCGGCCGCGGGCGACATCCGGCCGGCGCCGGAGATCAGCAGCACGCGCGTGGAGGGTGAGGCCTGCCGGATCGACTTGCACACGTCGGCTCCGGACTCGCCGGCGAGGAACAGGTCGACGAGAGCGACGTGGGGGTCGTAGCGGCGAGTCAGCTCGAGCGCCTCCGCGCCGGTGCGCGCCGCCAGGCAGCGCTCGACCCAGGGCTGCTGGGAGAACATCACGCGGAACCCCCAGTGCACGACGTCGTGATCGTCGACGACCAGGACCCTGAGGCTCACGGCCCCGGCTCCGCGACCCCCGGGCTCATCGCCGCGGGTTCCCGCTCACAGCGACCGGAGGCCTCACGGCGCTGCTCCGTGCACGAGCGGGTCTCACGTCGCCGCTCCGTGCACGAGCGGGTCTCACGTCGCCGCTCCATGCACGAGCGGGACGACGAGCCGCACGCGCCAGCGACCGTCGTGGTTCTCACCGAACTCCACCATCCCACCCTGACCGAGCGCCTCGAACGCGGCGAGGCGCAGGCCCATGCCGACGCCGCGCGTCCCGGACCGCAGGCCGTCGTTGCGCACCTCCAGGCTCAACGTGTCGTCGCGCTGGTCGAGCTCGATCTCGACCGAGGTCGGGTCGGCGTGCTTGGCGACGTTGCGCAGCGCCTCCGCGAGGAACGACTGCGCGAGCGCGTCGAGCTCGTCGCCGAGCACGAGCTCTGGTGGCCAGCGGACGTGCAGGGGCAGTGACTCCGTTGCCTGCAGGCGCTCGAGCTCCTCGGCCAGCGTCACGCCCGTGTCGTTGCGAAGCGGCGCGAGCGGGCGCTCGAGCGCCGCACGCAGATCGCGGATCGCCTCCTGCAGCTCGGTCCGGCAGCGCTCGCGCTCCTGCGCGTCGAGCCCCTGCTCGGCGCTGAGCGCCAGCGAGACCCCGAACAGCCGCTGCAGCACGCGCTCGTGGATCTCGCGCGCGAGGCCGAGCCGCTCGCCCAGGCGCCGCGACTGCTCCTGTTGGGTGGTCGCGATGCGGGCGGTCGCCACCAGCGCCGCCGTCTTGCCGAGCGTCCACAGCAGGTGGCGCTCGCCGTCGGTCAGCTCGAACGCCCCGCCGCCACGATCGGCGCAGATCACGCCGTACGCAAGGCCCGCCGCCGACATCGGCGTGCACACCAGGGTCGTGATCCCGAGCTCGTCCGCGTAGCTCGCGGGCAGTGCCCGGTCGATCCCCTCCGAGACGACGACCACCTGGTCGGCCCGCAATGCCTGCTGGGCGATCGGCGTCGCCAGCAGCGTCGGGCGCAGCGCGGCGAGCCGCGTCACGGGGATCCCGTGCGCCCCCACGGCGCGCACCCGTCGGCTCTTGCTGTCGGACATGAAGATCGCGGCGCGCTGCATCGTCGTCAGCCGGCAGATCGCCTCGCAGATGCGGTCGTAGAACTCCGTCGAGGAGCGGTCGGCGTCGATCTCGGCGAGCAGTTCGGCGAACACCTCGAGCGGCTCGACGCCGGCGAACAGCGCGGGCGTTCTGCCGACGCTCATCAGATCAGAGCCTCGTGCGGCAGCTCGTAGCGGCAGCGCATTCGGTAGAGGGTCGTACGCTCGGCGGCGGGGCGCCCGGCGCTGTGGGCCGCCTCGATCAGGTCCTCCGGATCGAGCCTGACGCCGTGATAGCTGCCCGCCAGGCGCGAGATCGACTCCTCCATCAGCGTCCCGCCGAGATCGTTGACGCCCCATCGCAGCGCCTCGGTCGCCGCCTGCAGGCCCATCTTCACCCAGCTCGCCTGCAGGTTGGTGACCGTCCTGCCGAGCGCCAGCCGGAACGCCGCAGTGTGCTTGAGGTTCTCCTCGATCGTGATCTCCTCGATCCCGTGCGTGCGGCCGAGCAGCGTGTGGAAGGGAATGAAGGACAGCGGCACGAACTCGGTGATCCCGCCCGTGCGCTCCTGCAGCGCGCGGATCACGCGCATGTGCTCGGCCAGCTCCCAGGGCTCCTCGATGTGCCCGAACATCACCGTCGCGGTCGATCGCAGGCCGACGGCGTGCGAGGCCTCGATGATCTCCACCCAGCGCGCGACCGGCAGCTTGTTCGGCGAGATCCGCTCGCGGACGCCGTCGTGCAGCACCTCCGCGGCGGTTCCCGGCGTCGAGCCGAGGCCGGCGTCGCGCAGCCGCTCGAACACCTCCCGGGGCGGCAGGCCGGAGATGTCGCACATGTGCGCGACCTCCATCGGCGAGTACGCGTGAAGATGGATCCCGGGAGCCAGCTGGGTGGCGAAGCGCAGCCAGTGCTCGTAGTCCTCGAGCCCCCAGTCGGGGTGGATCCCAGACTGGATGCAGAGCTCGCTGGCGCCGTACTCGACGGCCTCGAGCACCCGCTCGGCGAACTCCTCCTCGGAATGCTCGTAGGCGTCGGGCGAGCGTCGGCCCTGGCCGAAGCCGCAGAACGCGCAGCCCACCGTGCAGATGTTCGAGACGTTGATGTTGCGGTTGACGACGAACGTGACCGTGTCGCCGGCGAGCTGGCGACGCAGCTCGTCTGCGGCCTCGCGCATCTCCGCGATCACCTCCGGTCGGCGCTCGGCGAACAGCGCCGTCAGCTCCTCCGCGGTCAGCTCCTGACCCGCTGCGCCCCGCTCGATCGCGCTGCTTGCGACATCAGGTGCGATTCTTACGTCCCCGCGACGGCCGCTGCCCCTCCGCGGGATGAATGACCAGTAGGCGCGCTTGATCACATCGAGCACGCCCTGCGAGAGCCACTCCGCGTCGATGTACTCCGGATACACGCACAACCGCTCGCTGAGCGCGTAGCCGTCCTGCGCCAGGCGCTTGCGGGCCTGCGCCGGCGACGGGAACGGGTGCTCGGGCGAGATGTGATCGCCGTTGGCGCTCAGGCCGCCGAGGTCGCTCGCGCCGGCACCGACCAGCTCGGGCCACCAGTCCGAGAGGTTCGGCGGCACCTGGACGCCGACCCCCGGCAGCAGCGCCCGCGCCGTCGCCACGAGCTCCCGCATCTGCTGCAGCGTGACCGGCGACGCCCACGCGGGCGCGTCGAGCTGCGGGCCGGCCGCCAGGCCGGTGCGCCAGTAGTCGCGGGCCGCGGTATCGGCGATCTCCGCCGGCTCGCGGCCGTAGTAGCTCTGATGCGGCACGAAGTTCTGGAGAATCACCTCCTGCAGATGACCGTACTCGGCGTGCACGGCCGCAAGGGTCTCGAGCGCCTCGGTTCGCTCCTCCTCGCGCTCGCCGATCCCGACGAGGATCCCGCTCGTGAACGGGATCCGCAGCTCGCCGGCGGCGCGGATCGTCTCCAGGCGCCGCGCTGGGTGCTTCGTCGGCGAGCCCTGGTGGGCGACGAGGTCCGGATTGACGGACTCGAGCATCAGCCCCTGCGAGGCGGTCACCTCGCGCAGCCGCGCGAGATCGGCGGCGTCGAGCACGCCGAGGTTCGTGTGCGGCAGCAGCCCGCGCTCGAGTGCGCGCTCGCAGACCCACACGACGTAGCCGACGAAGTCCTCGAAGCCCAGCTCCGCGAGCCTCGCCGCCACGCCCGGGTTGACCTCCGGACGCTCCCCGGTCAGCACGAGGAGCTCCTTGACGCGGTGACGGCTGACCGCCTGGTCCAGCAGCGCGAGCACCTCGTCGGGCTCGTGCAAGTGCGGCTGGTGCGTCGCGAACGCGCAGTACTTGCAGTAGCAGCGGCAGGTTCGCGACAGTGACAGCGTGAGGTTGCGGCTGAAGGTGACGCGTCGACGCATTGCTGGGCCGAGTGTAGGGAAGCGCCTATCCTGGCAAGCCGAATGCGAGGCTCGCCGCACCGCCAATCGGTCCGCGTGGTGACCGCCGGCGGTGCCGTCCCAACTCGCCGCGGGCGATGGTTGGCGGGTGCGTTTGGGCGCCGGCGGCTTTGGGTAGCGCGTTTTGTCGGCGCCATCCTGCTGAGCGCTTTGCTCGGGGCCTGTGGCCCGCGGGCCACAGGCCCCGGAGTGCGTTCCGCCTCAGTCGTCCTGGATTTCACGCCGAACGCGATCCACGCCGGGATCTACGAGGCGATCGCCCGCGGATACGACCGCCGCGACGGGGTCGCGCTGCACGTGATCGTGCCGTCGGCGAGCACGGACGCGATCAGGCTGCTGCTGACCGGTCGTGTCGACTTCGCGATCCTGGACATCCACGATCTCGCGATCGCCCGCCAGGACGGGCAGGACATCGTCGGGATCATGGCGATCGTCCAGCGTCCGCTCGCATCCGTGATCGCCGCGCCGCGCTTCGCGAGCCCGCGCTCGCTCGATGGCCAGCTGGTGGGCGTCACCGGCGATCCGAGCGACCTGGCGGTGCTGCGCTCCGTGGTGGCCGGCGCCGGCGGTCGCCCCCAGACGGTACGGACGATCACGATCGGCTTCGATGCGGTCGCCGACCTGCTCGCGGGGCGGGTGGCGGCAGCCACGGCGTTCTGGAACGACGAGGGCGTGACGCTCGCGCACGAGCGCCCCGGCTTCCACGTCTTCGAGGTGCAGGACTTTGGCGCCCCCGCGTACCCGGAGCTCGTGCTGTGCGCGACGGCCGCCGAGCTGGAGCGCTCGCCGGGGCTCGCGCGCGCTGTGGTGCACGCGCTTGTGTCGGGGTATCGGGCCGTGATCGCCGATCCGCGCTCGGGAGAGCGTGCCCTCGAGTCACTCGTCAGCGGGCTCGAACCCACCCTTGTCGCCGAGCAGCTGCACGCCGAGCTCCCGGCGTTCTCGCCTGTCGGCTCACTTGACCTCTCAACCCTGAGGGCTTGGGCTCAGTGGGAAGTGCGGTTTGGCGTCGTCTCGACGTTGCCAAACGTCGATCGCATGTTCGACGTTCACTTTCTCCCGTAGGACGTTCACTGTTGACACAACCGTCTCGCAGTAATGGCACGTTTGGCATCACACAGGTCACGTTCTTCCTGGGATCATCGTTGCATGAACGGGGCTGGGCGAAAATGTCCAAAATGGCTGGACAATTTCGCCCAGCGTCACCCGGGAGATGAGGCGCTGGCCCAGTTGGCGCTCGCCCAACAAGGCGTGATGACCGTTGGCCAGCTCGCCCGTCTGGGCCTTACCCGCCAAGCCGTGTGCGAACGCGCGGCGACCGGGCGGCTGCACCGCGTGCACCACGGCGTCTACGCGCTCGTCCCACCGCAGCTGCTGTCTCGCAACGGTCACTTCGTGGCGGCGGTGCTCGCCTGCGGCCCCAGCGCCGCGCTCTCCCACGCTTCGGCCGCGTGGCTGCTCGACCTCAGGCCATCGGCCGCCGTCAAGATCGACATCATTGTGCCGACGCGCAACGGTCGCAAGAGGCCGGGGATCCGCATCCACCGCGCCACCACCCTGCGCCCCACCGACATCGTCACGGTCGAGAACATCCCCTGCACCTCGATCGCCCGCACGATCTTCGATCTCGCCGAGCGCCAGGACCGCCGCGGCGTGGAGCGCATCCTCGATCGGGCGACCGTGTTGGAGGTCATCGACGTCCGCGCGCTGGGCGACCAGATCGCCAACAATCCGACCGCCAGGGCGGCGCGGATCCTCACGGCAACCCTCAGCGACCACCGGCCCGGCAGCACCGCCACCGAGTCACCGCTCGAGGAGGAGCTGCTCGCGTTCACACGCGAGCTCCATCTGCCCGATCCGGAGGTCCAGCCGTGGCTCGACCTCGGCGACGGCGACCAGCCGATCCGCCCGGACTTCCTGTGGCGCGCGCAGCGCCTGATCGTCGAGGCCGACGGTTACGGGCCACACGGCACCCGCGGCTCATTCGAGGCAGACCGCCGCCGTGACCAGCGCGCCGGCGCCGCCGGCTACCGCACCATCAGGATCACCCGCCGCCAGCTGCAGAACGAGCGGCCGCGGCTCGCGCGACTGCTGCTGCGCCTCGCTACTGGTTGCGCAGCCGCCTGAACTCCTCGCGCGCCGACTCGGGCCGGCCCCACATCTGCACGACCTCGGCGCGTCCGGTGCGCACCTCGCGCACGGCGAGCTCTCCCTCGAGCCCGACGTCGTCGAGCAGCTGCAGCGCCCCGTGCACCGCGGCCGTCGATGCGGCGTGGCCGAAACGGTGGGCGACCAGCAGGCGCCAGTGCCATTCGAACTTCGAGTAGGGCTGGGCGTTGCACTGGACGAGCAGCAGCGCGGCCTCGACGTAGCGGCGCTCGTCGAAGATCCGCAGGTCGAGCTCGAGGTCGGTCCAGTCGTCCGGCAGCGAATCGAGGATCTGGTTGAACGTATCGGCGAGTGGCATCGGCTCTCAGGCGCAGCGGGCGGACGAAAACGGGGTCAGCTGTCGAGCGAGATTACCGGTGTCGGGCTCTGGAAGCCTGCGGAGCCTTCGATCGGGACGACGGCGGTGCCGATCGCGAAGAACTCGATCGTGTGCGAGCCCCAGCCGTGGTTCTTCTCCTGGATCTGCACGCCGACGATCCCCTCGGCCTGCGCCTGCTCGGCCTCGTCCTGCATCCTGCCCATCGCGAGCTCGCGCGCGTCGTAGAGAGCCTGCGTGTAGTTGGTCATCTCGACGTTGCGCCCCATCTGCGCGGTCGTCTGCATGAAGCCACGGCGGCCGACGTGGTAGACGCAGCTGCCCATCACCATCCCGACGGGGCGGTGGCCGGCGCGCAGCAGCGTCCAGAAGTCCTGCCCGGAGAGGTCGGATGTGAACGGTCGCCCGCTCGGCGCCCGGTGCAGCTGCCCGTCGCGATGGCGCACCGCTGTCCCGATCGCGATGAACTCGGCGAGATCCTGGCCCCACTCGTAGCGGCCGACGTCGAGGCGCACGCCCACGATGCCGTCGCCTCCGAGCTGGTCGGCCTCCTCCTCCATCCGCGTCATCGCCAGCTCGCGTGCCGTGTACATGGCCTCCGACAGCGTCTGCAGCTCGGTGTTCCCCGTCCGCGGCGGCTGGAAGCCGAGGTGGTAGATCGAGGAGCCGATCACCAGGCCAAGCGGCTCGAAGCCGACGTCGCGCACGAGCAGGAACTCGCTCACGGACAGGTCGCTGGTGTACAGACCGCGCTTGCTCTGCTCGAGGCGCTTGCGGCCGCCTTCGGGGATCCCCGCCTCCGAGGTGGGGTCGTAGCTCATCGGGCTTGCCTCCGGTTGGTGTCGAGACGGCGGACGGGTTCGATGGTGAGGCTGCGCGTGCCGCGCCGCGCGACCTCGCCGGCGACGATCGCGGTGCCGAGCGCGTGGACGATCACGAGCAGGTCCTCGCGCTTGTCTGGCTGGCCGGGGCTGCGGTAGCCCTGGAAGCCCTGGCCGTAGACGAGCGCGCTGCCGGCCTGAGGGTTCTCCCGCTCGACCGTCTCCTGATGTCGCTCGATGCTGACCCCGACGACGCCCTCGGCGCCGAGCGTCGTCGCCTGCCGGCCGAGCTCCTCGACGGCGCTGTGGATCGCGGTCCGGATCGCCTCGGAGAACTCCTCCAGCTCCCGGTTGACGCGACCGATCCCCGAGAGCCGGCCGAACGCCTGCCCGCGCTGGGTCGTGATCGACGGTACGCACGAGACGACCTCGGTGGCGGCGAGCATCCCGACCGGCCAGTGGCCGCTGGCGGCCAGGCGCCAGTAGTCGTTGCCGGACAGGCCGGTGAGCACAGGCGTCCCGTGCTCGCGGCGGCCCTCGACGCGCACCGCCGTCCCGATCGCGACGAACTCGACGCTGTTCATCTCGTAGTCGCCGCTGGCGCGGGTGACGCGCACGCCGACGACGGCGTCGGCGTCGCACGCCTGCGCCTCGAGCTGCAGGCGCGCTAGCGCGTTGCGCCGCGCCTCGTTGTAGGGGCGCGCGAGCAGCGTCTCGTGGTCGATCTGGCCGGGCGCGTTCCAGGTCGTCCAGGCCTGCGCGGCTCGCGTCGAGGCGTGGTACACGCACGACCCCATCACCTGGCTCACGGGTTGCAGGCCGCAGTCGCGCACGAGCGCGAACTCGCTCACCGACAGGTCGCTGGTGAAGAAGTCGCTGCGGCCCACGAGCGCCTGCAGGCGACGCTCGGCCTCGACCGGTAGCCGACCTTCGGCGAGGCGCTGCAGCGACTCCGCGCGTACGCGTTCGACCTCGTCAGGTGCGTCCACGAGCCATGTTCTACAGGAAGAACTGCTGGACGAGGAGAAACACGTTGAGCAACGTGCGACTGCAGGCTGGGCGTCGGCGTCTCGTCGATCTCCCCGGCCCGCCCGCCGTCGCATCGGCCGGCGGGCGCACCGGCCGCCGGCGGTCGCAGCCCTGGCATGATTGGTGCTGTGAGCACGCTCGCACTGCTGGAGACCGAGTACGCGACGATCACTCAGGGCTGCGGGCTGCTCGATCGCTCGCAGCGCGGCAAGCTGGCGCTCACCGGCGCTGACGCGAAGGCGTTCCTCCAGGGCCAGGTATCCAATGACATCGAGGCCCTGCGACCGGGGTCGGGCTGCTATGCGGCGTTCCTGACGCCGAAGGGGAAGATGCTCGGCGACCTGCGGATCCTCGACGCGGGCGAGCAACTGCTGCTCGATACCGAGCGAGTGGCGCTCCAGGAGCTGTTCAACATGATCCGGCGCTTCTCGATCGGCTACGACGTCGAGCTCCACAAGCGGACGCTGGAGCTGGGGCTGCTGTCGCTGCTGGGACCGCGCTCGGCGGCGGTCTGCGGCGCCCAGCACGTGCTCCGGGACGCCGAGCACGCGCACTTCGAGCTGACGGTCGCCGTGCAGGACGGCGGCCCGCAGGCCGCCGGCATCCGCGCCCGCGCGATCCGGACCGACACGGGCGTCGACCTGCTATGCGACGGCGCCGACGTCGAGGCGCTGAGCTCGCTGCTGATCGAGGCGGGGGCCGTCGCGGTCGGGGAGCCGGCGGTCGAGTGCCTGCGGATCGAGCACGGCCGTCCTCGCTACGGCGTCGATCTCGACGACTCGGTGATCCCGCAGGAGGCAGGGCTGAACGAGCGCGCGGTGTCGTTCACGAAGGGCTGCTATGTCGGCCAGGAGACGGTCGCGCGCCTGTTCTACCGCGGTAAGCCCAACCGCGAGCTCCGGGGACTGCGCGCCGTGACGCCGCTGGCGCCGGGCACTCAGCTCACCTACGACGGGCGCGCCGCGGGCCGGGTGACGAGCTCGAGCATCTCGCCGCGGTTCGGTCCGATCGCGCTCGCCTTCATCCGCCGCGAGGCTCCGCCCGGCTCGATCGTCTCGGCGGGCACGAGCTCGACGCCCGCGGAGGTCGTCGAGCTGCCCTTCGGCTGAGGGCTCGCCGGAACCGCCTCGGCGACGAACGCCGCGAGCGCGTCCGTGCACGGAGCGGGTTCGAGGCTCAGCTGCGGCGTGTCGGGGTGCGCGGCGAGGTAGCCGGCGACGATCCGCACCTCGTCGATCTCGTCCGGCGGCACGTGGGCGCCGAGCTCGTCCGTTCGCCCCGCCCGGGCGAGCACGCGCGCGCAGCGCGCCCGGCACTCCTCCAGATCGTCCGGGAGCTCACCGAAGTCGAGCACCCGGCCGCCCGCGAGCCACAGCGCGTCGAACCGCCGCTGCGTGGGATGTGAGGCGAGGACGAGTCGCGGCCGCGAGTGCGTGGCCGCGAGCACGCCCTCGACGCCCTCCAGAATCCTGCGCAGGCGCGCCGCGCGCCGGCGCAGAGACGCGGCGCGCTCGTAGCGTTGCGAGGCCCCCGCCTCGAGCATCTGCCGCTCGACGACGGCGAGCAGCCCGACCCGGGCGTCGTCTTCGCCGACGAACAGCCTCAGCGCCTCGTCGAGCCTGCGCCGGTACAGGTTCGGGTCCAGATCGCCGAGGCACGGCGACAGGCAGCGGCCCATCTGCCCGTACGCGGACGGGTGCTCGCGCAGGGCGAGCCGCCGGCCGCAGTGGCGCAGCGTGAACAGCGACTCGAGCTGCTCGACGAGCTCGGTCGCCCAGCGGCGGCCGCGCAGCGGCCCGATGCTCACCGCATGCCCCGCCGCGGGCGCCGGCGCGACCTCGAGCACCGGAAACGCGATGTCGAGCCGGCAGCGGATGTAGCAGAGTTGATCGTCCTCGCGCGCGAGCCGTACGTTCCCCGGCGGGCGCAGCTGCTTGATCAACCGGTTCTCGGTGATCAGCGCGCCGAGCTCGGAGCAGGTGGCCTGATAGTCGACGATCCGGGCGTGCTGGGTCCAGGCGGCGCGCTGGGTGGAGGGTGCGAAGTGCGCCCGAGCCCGGCTGCGGATCGAGATCGACTTGCCGACATAGAGAGGCGCGCCGCCGCTGTCGCGGAAGATGTACACGCCAGGATCGCTCGGGAGCGTCCCGAAGTCGAGCGCGGGGGTAAGCCGGTGACTGAGCGCGTACTCGCGCCGGCGTCCGCGCTTGGAGGCAGCCGCGCGCCTGCGCGGCGCGAGCATACTCAGCGCCTCGGCGACCGTGCCGGCATGCGCACACAGGCGCGGGAACAGCGCGCACAGGATCCGCCCGCATGTCTCGGCGTCGGCGAGCGCCCGGTGGCTGACGTGAACCTCGATCCCGAGCGCGCCGGCGAGCGCGGCGAGGCGGCGCTCGCGCTGCAGCGGCAGCAGCGAGCGGGCGAGCGCCACCGTGCAGATCGCCGGCGGGTCGGGCCACTGCATGCCGATCCGCGTGAACGCCTGGCGCAGCACGCGCCGGTCGAAGGCGGCGTTGTGGGCGACCAGCACGCGCCCGCGGAGCATCAGCTCCAACGACGGCAGCACCGCCTCGGGCTCGGGCGCGACGTCGATCATCTCCTGGCTGATCCCGGTGAAGCGCTGAATCCCGCGCCCGAGCGGCATGTTCGTGTGCACGAGCGAATCCCAGCGCTCGTGCAGCTCGCCGCCGCCGACGAGCACCGCGCCGATCTCGGTCAGCTCGCATTGGTCGCCGCCGAGCCCGTTCGTCTCGGTGTCGAGCGCGATGAACTCCATGCCGGCCAGCGCCTGCTCGAGAACGTCCATGGGCGCTTCGTGATACGCCACGGTCCGGACGGCGTGAAACGGGCCTTGCGTGGGGCGTTACGATCGGCGCCACGATGACCAGGACGGTGCGTGCAGCGCTCCGGGCGGCGGCGCTGGTGCCGGCGGTGGCGCTGGCGGCCTGCGGATCCGCTCAGCAGGCGACCGGGCCCACGCCCCCGGCGCCTGTGAACGAGAGCGTGTACGTCGAGAACCGCGCGGTGTCGGTGTCGCCCGAGTCGATCGGAGCGGGTCCGGTCGCGCTGCTGATCGCCGACGAGTCCTCCGGCGTGCTGTCGCTCAGCATCGCCCGCAGCGGTCCGGGTGGCGAGCTTCCGGTGGCGAGCAGCGCGCCGATCCGGGCGGGCTCGACGAGCACCCTCACGGTCGATCTCAGGCCGGGCAGATATCTGCTCGCGGCGGGCGCTGCGGGCGGTTCGCAAGCCCTGATCGGAAGCGCCCGATCGATCGCTCCGGCATCGTTGCTGGTGGGGCCTCCACGGGCCACCGGCGACAGCACACTTCTCTCGCCATAACGGTTAGGATGCCAGCATGGCGCTAGATATCACCGACGTCGCGAAGGTCGACGTAGAGCCCGGCGAGCTCCCGCCCACGATGCCCGCGTGGGTCGTCAGGGAGGATCGCTTCGGCGAACCAGTGGACGCCATCCAGCTCGAGGAGATCGAGGTCCCCGAGCCGGGGGCCTTCGAGGTGATCGTGCGCGTGATGGCGGCGGGCGTGAACTTCAACAACGTCTGGGCGGCGCTCGGCGAGCCGATCTCGGTGTTCCGCTACCACCCGAACGAGGACCACCACATCGGCGGCTCGGACGCGTCCGGAGTCGTGTGGAAGGTGGGGCCGGGGGTCACCCGGTGGAACCCTGGCGATGAGGTCGTCGTCCACTGCAACCAGGCTTCCTACGAGGACCCGGAGGTGCACGGCTTCGATCCGCTCGCGGCGCCCTCGCAGCAGATCTGGGGATACGAGACGAGCTGGGGCTCGTTCGCGCAGTTCTGCAAGGTGCAGGCCCAGCAGCTCCTGCACAAGCCCAAGCATCTCTCCTGGGAGGATGCCGCCTCGTACGGCCTCACGTACTTCACGGCCTACCGGATGCTGATCGACCGCTGCCAGATCCAGGCGGGCTACCGCGTGCTGATCTGGGGCGCGGCTGGTGGCCTCGGGGTGTTCGCCACCCAGCTCTGCTCGCTCACCGGCGCGGACTGCGTCGGCGTCGTCTCGAGCGCCGAGAAGGGCGCGCTGCTCGAGCAGCTCGGCGCCACCGGCTGGATCGACCGCCGGGAGTTCTCCGGCATGATGCGCCGTGGCGGCGAGGATCCCGCCCAGGAGAGGGCGCGCTTCAAGGAGTCGCGACGGTTCGGCAAGAAGGTCGAGGAGATCCTCGGCGGAGCGCCCGACGTCGTCTTCGAGCACGTCGGCCAGGCGACCTTCCCGACCTCGGTGCTCGTCGCCAAGCCGTTCGGCACGATCGTCATCTGTGGCGCGACCTCGGGCTACGAGCTCGACTTCGACGTGCGCTATCTGTGGATGCGCCAGAAGCAGATCATCGGCTCGCACTTCGCGAACGCCTGGGAGGCGAACAAGGCCAACGAGCTGATCGAGGAGTCGAAGATCCGGCCGGTCCTGTGGCAGACGATGGGCTTCGAGCGGGTCGCCGAGGCGCATCAGCTCCTGCGTGACAACAAGCACTTCGGCAAGATCGCGATCCTCGTCGGCGCGACCGCCGAGGGCCAGGGCAAGACCGCCGAGGGCCCGGGCGCGATCCGGGCCGAGGTCGGTGGGTAGGTGGCGGGCGTCGTTCACATCCCCTGGTACGCGACGGTGATGCGCGGCGACGTGTTCACAGACGCCGTCGCGGAGCTGTCGCCGATCGCGCTTCGCTACGGGGCCACGAAGTACTCCGTTCACCGCTCGCGCGACGACATGTACAAGATCGAGCAGATGCTGTGGTTCGACTCCAAGGAGGACTGGTACCGGTTCTGGGAGTCACCCGAGGCGATCGAGTTCCGCTCTCACTACATGGGCAAGTACCAGATCCCGATCACATACGTGTGGCACGACGAGGTGGTGGCGGGAGTCCTCTGACTCCCGCCGGCTGGTGGGCTGGCGGCCACTGGGTTCTACGCGACGGCTACTGGGACTCGAGCGGCGCCATCGTCAGGCCTGCGCCGTCGAGCTGATCCCAGTAGGACTCGGCGTCGTCGCGCTCGCCGCTCCAGACGATCGCGCAGCCGGTGCGGTGGATCCTGTCGGCGAAACGGTAGCCCTCGGCAAGGCCGATGCCGGGGATGAACCGCGCCAGCGTCTCGGCGACATGGTCGAACGTGTTGTGGTCGTCGTTGAGCACGACCACGCGCCAGACGCCTCCGAGCCCCGTGCCCGGACCACTGACCCGTGGTAACTCAACCGTCGCCGCCATTGGGCAAGGATATCGCAGGTTTACATACCGGATCGGCGCAAATCGACATAAGTCGGAGCGCACGACGGCAGCCGGCCGGCTCCGTTACCGCTTGCCGCGTTTGCTCCAGTAGCGCCGCAGACCGGCATAGCACTGGTCAAGCGGTGCGGCCTGCGCGTAGGAGCCGATGGCGTCGGGCGGGGCGCTCGCGAGCAGCTCGGCCATCGTCGCCTCGGTGAACGCCCGCTCGTCCTCTTCGCGCGCGAGCTCCGCCCACTCGTCGAGCCGGTCGGCCAGCTCAGACAGGTGCGCGTCGACATTCTCGTCGGCGCCGAAGTGCGTCATCGCCAGACGCGACGGTGCCCATGCGGCGATCAGATCGAGCGAGCGATGCCACGCCTCGACGTCGATGTCGGGCGGGGGCGTCGGTGGCATGACAGGGCCCCCGTCGGCCGTCCTCACGCCGCCGACATCGCCGACGAACGCGGTGCCCTCGCAGAGATAGGAGACGTGATGGGAGGCGTGCCCCGGCGTGTACGCGACCTCGACCTCGGTGCCGCCGATCGACAGCCGCTCACCCCCCTCCAGGACGTGCAGCCGTGCCTCGGGCACCGCGATGAACTCACCCCAGAGGCGGCCCATGTCGTCTCCGTAGAGTCGCTGGGCGCTGTCCAGCAGCCGCGCGGGATCGGCCATGTGGCGCGCCCCACGCGCGTGGACGTACACCTCGAGGTCCGGCCAGCGGCGCACCAGCGAGCCGCTCGCGCCGGCATGATCGAGGTGGATGTGCGTGAGCAGCAGTGCTCTGGGAGGCGCGTCCCCGAGCTCGTGCAGCAGGGTCGGAAGGCACGACGCGGGACCCGGATCGATCAGCACCTCGCCCACCTGCCAGCAGCCGATCACGCGCTCGCGCCCGAGATGCATGCAGTCGATGACCCGCATCACTCCCCTTCGACGTAATCCCCGCGGCCGAGTGATGGTGGAAAGCGGTCGAGCGCCGACTGTGCCATCTCGAGCAGCTGGCGTGCCAGCTCGCGCGCATCGTCGACGATCCGCTCGCGTTCCCCGAGGATCGCCTCGGTGTCGAGGTCGAGCTCCCGAACCCGCTGCTCGGCGCGGCCGGTGACCTCCTCTGCCTCGTCGTTCGCTTCGCGCACGAGTCCCGCCGCCTCGGCCGTCGCGACGCGGATGCGGTCGTCGGCCTCCCGCTGCGATGCGTGCGTGATCGCGTTCGCCGTCTCGTGCGCGGTCTGGAGGATCCCCGTGACCTCCTCACCCACACGCTCCAGTGCCTGATGCACGGCCGCGTTCGCCGAGTTCATGACCTCGAGCTGATCGATCCTTGCCTCGAGCTCGTCGATCCGGCGCCTCAGCGACCCGATGTGCGCGTCCACCTCGCTACGGTCATATCCCCTACGGACCAGCGCGAACTCGGGATCCCGCGTGGCCGGAAGCGACGGCCCGCTCAGCTGCAGCGGGCCTGGGCTCTGATCGTGCATTGCCCCAGGCTAGCTTGTATGCCGGAGTGACAGGAGGCTCATACAATCCCGCCATGGAGCCAACCCCTTCCTCACGACTGCCAAAGCCGGATAGCCCGTGGATGATGCGGACGTACGCCGGCCATTCGGACGCCAAGCGTTCGAACGAGCTGTACCGTCGGAACCTCGCGAAGGGACAGACCGGGCTGTCGATCGCATTCGACCTGCCGACACAGACAGGTTATGACCCCGACGACGAGCTGGCGCGCGGGGAGGTGGGCAAGGTAGGTGTCTCGGTGGCACACCGTGGCGACATGGAGACGCTCGTTAACGGCATCCCACTGGGTGCCATGAACACGTCGATGACGATCAACGCGACCGCCGCCTGGCTACTGGCGCTGTACATCGTCGCGGCGCAGGAGCAGGGCGTAGCCCAGGACCAGCTCCAGGGAACAACCCAGAACGACATCCTCAAGGAGTACCTGAGCCGCGGGACCTACGCGTTCCCTCCAGGCCCGAGCATGCGGCTGATCGCTGACATGATCGCCTACACGGTCGTGCACGTCCCGAAGTGGAACCCGATCAACATCTGCTCCTATCACCTGCAGGAGGCGGGCGCCACGCCGGTCCAGGAGATCGCGTACGCGATGAGCAACGCGATCGCGGTGCTCGACGCGGTACGCGAGCGCGTGCCACAAGAGCTGATGGGCGACGTGTTCGGGCGGATCTCGTTCTTTGTCAACGCCGGTGTGCGATTCATCGAGGAGCACGCCAAGCTGCGCGCGATGTCACTGCTCTGGGAGGAGCTCGGGCGTGAGCGCTACGGTGTCAGCGACCCGAAGCTGTGCCGCTTCCGCTACGGAGTGCAGGTCAACTCACTGGGGTTGACCGAGGCACAACCGGAGAACAACGTCTACCGGATCACGCTCGAGGCGCTCGCGGTGACACTCGGGCGCAGCACGCGGGCGCGAGCGCTGCAGCTCCCCGCTTGGAACGAGGCGCTCGGTCTGCCGCGACCGTGGGATCAGCAGTGGTCCCTGCGTCTGCAGCAGATCCTCGCCTACGAGACCGATCTGCTCGAGTACCCCGACATCTTCGAGGGCTCCAAAGTGATGGACAGCCTCGTCGCCGAGTTGACGGCGGGCGCGCGTGACGAGATCGCGCGCGTCGCCGAGCACGGCGGTGCGGTCGAGGCGGTCGACTACATGAAGTCGGCCCTGGTCGAATCCCACCGCGAGCGCTGGCGCCGGATCGAGTCCGGAGAGCTGACCGTCGTCGGAATGAACCGCTTCGACACGACGGAGCCCTCGCCGCTGACCGCCGACGCCGACGGCGGCATCCTCGTCGTCGACCCGGCGGTCGAGGCCGAGCGCAAGGAGGCCGTGGAGCAGTGGCGTGCCGCGCGCGATCAGGCCGCCGTCGACGCCGCGCTCGCGGAGCTGGCCCGCGTGGCGCGTGACGGCGATGCGAACATCATGCCCGCGAGCATCGCCGCCGCCCGTGCCGGCGCCACCACCGGCGAGTGGTCGCAGACCCTGCGGAGTGTGTTTGGCGAGTACCGGGCACCGACCGGTGTCGGCGACGCCGCGGCCGTGTCCAGCGATGAGGTCGCCGAGGTGCGCGCGGAGGTCGAGCGCGTCAGTGAGGCGCTCGGGCGCCGGCTCAAGTTCCTGGTCGGCAAGCCGGGGCTCGACGGGCACTCCAACGGCGCCGAGCAGATCGCCGTCGCCGCACGCGACGCCGGCTTCGAGGTCATCTACCAGGGAATCAGGCTGACCCCGGCCCAGATCACCGCCGCGGCCCGCGACGAGGACGTCGACATCGTGGGTCTGTCCATACTGTCGGGCTCGCACCTCGAACTCGTGCCCGACGTGCTCGATCGCCTGCGTGCCGCCGGCAGCACGGCGGCCGTGGTCGTGGGGGGCATCATCCCGCCCGACGACGCGGAGCTGCTGCTGGGCAAGGGCGTGGCCTCCGTCTACACGCCGAAGGACTTCTCCTTCGACCGCATCATGGAGGACCTGGTGGCGCTGGCCGAGCGCCAGCGCGCCGCCACTCCCGCGTGAGACGCGCCATCTGGCGCCAGGTCACCGCGACCGCACCGAGCTCAATGGCGCGCAGCCGGAGGGATTCGGGCACGTCGTAGTGGTTCAGCGCCGCCGAGCGCCGGTGGTGCTGGTAGCCGCGGGGTGGGATGCCCAGTGCGGCGGCCATGGCGTGGAGCTCCTCGGGGTCGTCGGCCAGCAGGTGCGACCAGCGGTCGGTGCGGTCGCGCACCGTGGCCCGCTGGCGCCAGTCGTCGACGGAGACCGTCAGCGGCGCGCCCAGGGACGGTCACGGCGCAGCGGCACGGGCTTGTTCCACCAGCGGCCGCTGAAGCGCCAGGGCTCGTGCACGGGGTCGTGCTCGTCGGCCGGCGCCGGGCGGGGCCAGGCCAGCGGCACGGCCGCCGTGAGGGCCGCCAGCACGGCGGGGTCGGGGGCCGGCCGTGCCCCCACGGTGAGCGGGTCGGGATCGACCGGCGGCGTCACAGCGGCACGTTGCCGTGCTTGCGTCGCG
>JBKQIR010000214.1:0-10570 GCA_052148275.1 Solirubrobacteraceae bacterium | reverse complement strand
AAGTCCTGACGTGGCATGCCGCCTCGGCGGCTGCTGGGATTGACTCCCTGCTCCGACGACCACAGCCGACCGACGGCGACCCGAAAGTCCCGTGGTTACGGGAGATTTGCCCGCTTCCGTCCTGGCCATCCCGGTCCCTCCAGAAGAGCCGCACCCCCTTTCGGAGTAGTGCTTGCCGGAGAACGGCAAGCAGCAGAGCCTTGTCGCGCTTCGTGCCTGGCGGGCTTCGCAAGTGGCGTACGAGCGCTTCCACGCGAACGCGATCGTCCCGTTCAGCTCGCGCTGACGAGCGCAAAGCAGCCATTTCGCTCGAGACGACCGCAATGCCGCTGAAGGAGCCGTGACGATTCCGCGTGGAATTAGCTGACGCGGCGCCCCCGAGCAAGCAGCGCAGAGGTGCGTGTCAGCCGAGGGCCGGCCCGTGTGATGCCACGACCCGCTGTGCTGCTCGCTGGCGTCAGGGCATCAGGCGGCCCAGCAAGCGGATCGGGTTGGGATCATCGCCACCGTTTGGCACTCCGTCCAGAAGTCGACCAGCGCGGTAGCTGCAAGCACGGAGCAGCACCTGGGCGCGGTGGAATCGACTAGCGCCGACGGCGTGAAGCAGTCACCATTCCACGTCGGCGACCCGGCGTCGGGTGACCGCTGTCGGACAACAGGGGCCACGTTGCGATCGGGACGCCGGCGCTCAGATTGGTGTCGGGGCGATGCGATCGGCGCAACCGGACCGCTTGCACGTCGCCCCGGGCGTCAGCAGCCCAACAGGCACCCTGAGTACCGCTCGCCCGGAAGGAGCTGGCGTCGACGCTGCCGCTGACGCCGCTCCCGCTGCGGAACGATCTGGACACTGTCAAGCACCAGCTGCGGTCACCAGCGCGACCGCGTCGTCGCGGCGGTCCAGCAGCCGTTGGTTCGCCCGCCGGCACTCGTGGGTCTCGTCTAATCCGGTCATCTCGCCGAGGCTCGAGCGCTGTTGTGCTGCGCCAAAGGGAAACCGGCACGCTGTCAGCGACAGGGGCGAAGACGGAGCAGGTCGAAGCCGCGTCTCCCGCGCAAGGGATCGGCCTTCTCAGCGTCGAGGACCAGCGTCGAATGGCCCTCTGCCTCATCGCAGCTCGGTTGATGTCGGATAGCGCAGGCTGAGCGACACTCGGTCGTGATCTCAGCGGGATCGATCCCGAGTGTCGCGGCCTGTCTACGGTGGGCGCTTCCGCATGCCCGTGTTACGCTCAGTGCGGCGTTCGGCGACGTGTTCTTTCGGGATCCAGATCGATGACATGCATGGCGGGCACGGTTTCTGTGGAAGGGCTGAGGTTGTGGAGTGCGGTCGCGGCGGCGGTCGCAATCGTGTGCGTTGCGACGGCGATGCTGGGCATGCGCACGCGCGCTGCGGTGAAGTCTGCTGCGGGCGGGGCGAGCGCGGACAGCATCCCGCTCGCGGCGCGAGGGATCGTCTCGCAGGCGCTCGGCGCGGCGGACCCCGCGGCTTATGTGGTTCGTGGCCTCCGGGCCGATAACGCCGCCCAGCGGCTGCGGGCGACGTTCGCCGCCGGCGACGTGACCGTCGCCTCGGGCGCGCTGCGCGTCGGCTTCACGACGATCGCCGGACCACCTCGAGCGACCGGCAACCGCGTGATGTATACCGCTCCGGGGATCCGGGAGTGGTGGGTCAACGGCCCGCTCGGGCTCGAGCAGGGCTTCGAGGTTGCACACGCGCCCGCCGGCACTAGGACGGGCGGGTCGCTGCGGCTCTTGATCGGCGTGAGCGGCGACGCCCGCGCCCGCGCTACTGGCTCCGGCGTGCTGCTGAGCGACGGCGGCCAGATGCTCACCTACGACGGCCTGACCGCGGCCGATGCGCGCGGCCGGACGCTGGCGGCGCGGATCGTACTGCGCGGCCGTCGGATCGTGCTCGCGGTCGATGCCCGCGGCGCGACCTACCCCGTGCGGATCGACCCGTTCGTCGAGCAGCAGAAGCTGACCGTCACCGACGACACGGGGGGCGAAGCGGGGTACATGGCGGGGGGTGGTGAGGGGTTCGGGTCAACCGTCGCGATGTCGTCCGACGCCAGCACGCTGCTCGTCGGCGGCCCGAGCGATGGCGACGGCAACGGCGCCGTGTGGGTGTTTGTCCATTCCGCGACCCTCGGGCGCTGGATCGAGCAGGAGAAGCTGACCGCCAGCGACGCGTCGGGCGGTTCGAAGTTCGGCTCCAGCGTCGCGGTGTCCTCGGGCGGCAACACGGCGCTGATCGCCGGCCCCGCGGACAACTCCGGTGCGGGCGCGGTCTGGGTGTTCTCCCGCTCGGGGCAGACCTGGAGCGAGGTGACGAAGCTGGTTCCCGGCGCGTTGGCCAGCGACTTCGGCTCGAGCGTGGCCCTCTCAGGCGACGGCCACACCGCCCTGATCGGCTGGCCGGACGCCACCACGGGCTCCACCTTCGATGATGGGACGGTGCAGGCGTACAGCGACGCGAGCGGCTCCTGGAGCCCGTACGGCAGCCCGCTGACCGGCGACAATGCTCTCGACGGCGAGTTCGGACAAGTCGTGGCGCTGTCGACCGACGGGAGCACGGCGCTCGTCGGCGAGCCTGGCGCGGGCAGCCGTGGTGAGGTGTGGGTGTTCACGAACACCGGAAGCGGCTTCGCGCTGCAGACAAGCACCCCGCTGACGCCGACGTCCGGTCCTGCCCCGTGTCCGGGCCAGTGCGGTCCGCCGCAACCCTTCAGCACCACTTTCGCGCTGTCAGCGAACGGCGACACCGCCTTGGTCGGCGATCCGGGCGATGGGAATGAAGGCGCGGTGTGGGCGTTCAGTCGCGCGGGATCGGCCTGGAGCGCCGGACAGCCGCTGACCGCGAGCGACGCGACTTTCGGAAACGCGGCGGCGCTGTCGTCCGACGGCGACACGGCGCTGATCGGCGCGGGAGATTACGCCGCACCCGGGGGAGCGTCGGGAGCCGCATTTGTGTTCATGCGCTCGAGCAGCGACTTCGTCCTGCAGGCAGGTCCCGTGTCCCCCGCCGATGAGACCGTGACCCCCGGGGGCTCAACGGGTCTGCCCACTTCGGGCTTCGGCGCGAGCGTCGCGTTGTCCGCCGACGGAAGCATCGGCCTGATCGGCGCCCCCGGAGACGGCGCTGTGGGCGCCGCATGGGTCTACGAAACGTCGGCCGCGAGCGGGACGTCGCCGGCGGGAACCTCGCCCGCGGGGAAATCGACGACCACGACCGCGACGGTCGGCAACCAGCTGATCACGCTGACGAGCCCTCCGGCGTCGACCTGCACGCCGGCGAGCGAGCAGCTGTCGATCAGGTTCTCGACGAGCTCGATTCCGCGTTCGCGCAAGCGCAAGCTGAACTTCCGCAGCGTGTCGTTCGTGATCAGCAAGCGGGTCGCGCCGACGCTACGCCACTCGACAGGCAGCGTATCGCTGAGCCTCAAAGGACTCAGTAAGGGCGCCCATGCAGTCGAGGTGATCGTCCGGTACAAGACCTTCTACGGTCGGCACCGGACCGCCGCGGTCACGAAGACGATCCACCTTAGCTTCACGGTCTGCTGAGTCCCGCTCGGCTTCGCGGCAGACGCTACACGGGCGACTACGATCCGCCACGCTATCAGGCGCGGGCCGAGCTGCATAAGGCACGGGGCGATTCGACGCTGGTCCTCGACGCACTGAGAAGGCCGACCCCTTACGCGAGTGACGCGGCTCGACCTGCTCGGTCCTCACCCCCTGTTGGTGACAGCTTGCCGGTTTCCCGTTTGTCGGAACACCACATCGCAGCAGCCTCGGCGAGATGACTGGAACGAGACCAGCCGCCGGCACATCGCGGCCTTTGGCTACTCCAAATCCCGATGCCAAACTAGCGCGTCAATCGAAGAGCAGGGCCCAGCTATCGCAAATCGGGGGAGCGCTCGTCAGCCTCCCGCCGCCGCAGCTCGAAATTTCACCTAATCACGGGCTTGCGGCCAAGCGAGTCCGGCCGATCGAGCGGCCGCGGAAGGACGCTTGCGCTCGCAGAGCCTCAGCGCCCCTCGCGGCTTGATGAACGCGACGACCTCGAGCCTGAAGCTGACGTCGTTGCAAGTGGCGCATTGCAGCTGTCTCGGCGGCTTGGAACCTGCAGTCGCTCGTCGATACCCGCGTGGCCGCTAATGAGGCCACCTGGCACGATGCAGAGAGTCGCTGCTCCTCGCGGAATCCAGCCACGAGACCCGCCCAGAACGTGTGACTTCCTCCGGCGCGTAGGAGCCTCGATGCCGGCGCCGATCCTGGCGACAGCGCTTCCCCGGCCGGACAACCTGGGCCACGACGTCGCGGCATCTCGGCGCTTGAGAGTCCTGCCGGCAAGAAGCGTCTGTATCTCGGCTCGTTGGTTGCTCGTCGAGCGAGGCCACGCCGCCAGCCTATACCGAGCGGGGTCGCCGACTCGGCTGGCGCAGCGCACCAACCAACGCACGACCGGCTATTCCGGACGCACTCCTATTGGCTAACAAGCTCAGCAGCCTCGCAAAGCCTCGGGCTCCGACTGCGCAACCACCCGTTCAGCGACCGAACTGGGATTGTCACGCATCAGGGTCCGCTGTGGGGCGGTAAGTTGTCGATGGTACGAAGCTGGCTGGGAACGCGAGCCGGGACGCGACGATGCGCTCCCGCGTTTGATGAGGGGCCGACCCGTCCCTCCGCGTAAGCTCCAAGCATGGCGATTCGCTGGAACGAGATCCAGGTCTTGCGGGCGCTCGACGAACTCGAACGCGAGGACGGCGCCTGCGCTATCGACGGCGAGCAATTGCTGCGGATCGTTGCTGGCGACGAGCCGCCCACGAATCCGGACCGCAGCTCCCTCACCGGACTGCTGTACGCCCTCAGCCAGCAGCGGCTGCTGTCGTTCGAGATCAAGAGTTCTCCACGCATACCGGGGCCCGCAACTGAGGACCCGCGCCACCTACAGCGGCTTTGGCGCTTTCGGTTGACGGACACCGGCCGGGATCGGACTCGCACGCGTACCGCGCTCCAGCGGCCCGCGGAACCTGGCCAGGACGACGGGCGCCCGATTCCAGGGGCTGCCCTTGATCAATTCGCTCAGGCGATTGCGGCCTGGTACGCACCCGGGCAGCTATCGAAGTTCCTCGATGACTCTGGCCTTCCCCCGATCCACGACGTCCAGGCTCGCGGGAGCACTGAGGACTTGTCCGCGAACCTCGCTGCATACGGGCGGGGCAACCGCGAGCAGCGTGGCAAGCTTCGGCGGTTCCTTGCCGCCTTCCTCAACGATGATCTCGACCCTTTTCCCGATCGCGACCAGCACGACCAGCTCATCGACACGCTCGCGGCGGCCGGCTGGCATCTGCGGGACGACCACCTTGTGATCGGAGAGCGCCTGATTCCGGCGAAGCCACGCGCCACACCAGCAACGCCGGACGCGCTCGCGCTCGAGCGCGATGAGGCGATCGCGCGTGCACGAGAGTCTGAGCGGGAGCGCGATCTGGCACTTCAGCTTGGTCGCGCGAGCGACGCTGCTCGCCGGGCGGCGGCACAGGAGGCAGCGCGCGCGCGCCAGGACGCTGAGGGCGTTGCGCAGGAGGCGCTCGCGCGCGCCCAGACGGCCGTCGCGGCGCAGGCCGTGGCCGAGGCAGTGGCGAGCGAAGCCGGGCAGCGTGCCCAGCAGGCGGTAGCGCGCGCTGAGCGGGCTGAATGGGAGCGCGGCGAGGCGATCGCACGCGCCGAGCGGGCTGAATGGGAGCGCGGCGAGGCGATCGCACGCGCCGACGAGGCTGAGCGGGAACGCGGCGAGGCTGAGCGGGAGCGCGATCTGGCGCTTGAGTTGGGCCGCGCCAGCGAGGCTGCCCGCGAGGCTGCCGAGCACGAAGCCGAGAGGGCGTGCCAGGACGCTGAGCGCGCCGAGCAGCACGCACGCTCAGAGCGCGCCGAGCTCGAATGCGAGCTCGGCAAGCAGCGCGAAGCGCGCGCCGCACTCGACCTTGAGCGAGACAGGGCGCAGGCCGCGCTGGAGGGCGAGCAGCGGCTCCGCGCACAGCTGCAGGCGGACTTGGAGGGCGAGCGGCGACTGCGCGCACAGCCGCGCGTGGACCTGGAGACAGGGCAGCGGCGGCTTGAGGAGGCCGAGAAGGCTCGCGACGCGGGGGCCGCGGCGGATCAGCGGGCCGCTACCCGCCGCGGCGCACCACGTCGTAAGACGTGATTCTCACTGTTCACGACCGGCAGCCCGAGCGCCGACGCGCGGTCAGGCCACGACCCGAAGGTAGGAGATAAGGTCGCCGTCCACGAACGAGCGCATGCACAAACGTGGGCGGTCCGCCAGCGAGCATGATCTCGCCGGCGCTGAACCTCAGGCTGGTCGGCACGCACCTGCTCGCGACGGTCATCACGGCCCGTCCGGCCAGCTCGTGCGTGATCGATTGATGGACGTGTCCGGCTGCGACGCGGCGGACCTGCGGATGCAGCCGCAGGACCCGCGCGAGCGCATCCCGGGTCGGCGCCCACGCTCCAAGCGGAGCCCCGAGTCGGGATCAGCGCTGTTTCCCGGGACCCAAGTTTCGCCCGCTTGCGAGCGTCCGCTCGCACTACATATATGGGCACGATCGCTATCGACGGCGTGCAAGCGCGCACCGCACCGATTCTCGCGATCGCAATATCACGATGCGATCGTGAGCGCGCACTAGACTAGACCGGACGACTGGCGCGCGGGGGATCCGCGAGATCTCCAACCCGCGGAGCAAGCGCCGTCATCGGTCCGGAGCGCCCGTGCTTGCAGCGCTTCAGCGAGCTCGTCGAAACAAGCGACAACGTCGAGCGCGGTTCTGCCGTCGTTGCGCATGGCGCATTCCACAGTCTCGGCCGCGCGGTACCGGCAGTCGCTCGTCGACATGGGCGTGGCCGCATTACCGCTGGACGAGCCGCGAATCGATTTGGCTGCTTCCGGGATCGTCTGAGCTCAGTCGAAGCGAAGTATGCGGCGAAAGGGTGCTCTGCCCTGGAGTAGCCACCACCGACCGATGCGGCTGATCGAATGGAGCTAACGTTTGGGCGGTGCCGCCGATCAACCGCAGGAGCGCGATGCGCGTCCGGGGCGGTCGGGTGACGAAGAAGAACAACTGGACGCCGGACCACAAGAACTTCTACGCTCGACCGCAGAGCGAGATTCAGATTGAGCGAACTGATCCCGGGCCGGGATACCGGCACGTCGTGACGGTCGCCCAGCTCCGCCAGTTCCTCGCGATTCTTCCCGACTGGGAGGAGCTGGCGATTGGTCTCAATGTTGTATCGATCAGTTTCGGCAACGAAGAATGGCTCGGCCTCTCGGAGCCGGGTGCCGTTGTGATCACGGCCTGGGAACGCGACCTCTGGTGGTGGGTCTCCAGAGCGCGGGCCGAGCGCGATGCGGAGCTGCTTGCGCTCCTGGAGGTCGAGAGCGCACCGGTCGAGAAATACCCTCAGTTCGTCGAGCTCCGGTGGACCGAGACGCAGGCCCGCGCGTACATGCTGCTCGACGTCCTTGTGCACGAGCTTGGCCACCACCACGATCGCATGACGACCCGCGGTGACCGCGCGCCGCGCGGTGAGCCGTACGCCGAGGCGTACGCGCGACGCGTGCGCACAGAGATCTGGCCCGTGTATGTCCAGCAATTCGGGGCCTAGCCGCGAAAACTTCGGTCTAATTCGCGGCAACGACTCGGAACCGCGGGCGCCGCACAGCTCGCGCGACTCGCGAGCGAAGGTCGCCACAGCTATCCGGGGGCGCGTTGATGTCGATGCGACACTCTGTGGCGATCGGCACACGGATGGCGCCGCGCCGCCGCCCGCCGTGAGCGCAGGGCAGCGTTGGCGAAACAGTCCTGAGACACCTCCTTCGCCGCTGCTGCAGCCACCAGAAGCGCCGAGTCCAGGCAGCTGCTCCCGGCGAAGAGCGGTCACGAGATGTGAGCGCTCGGGGCCTCGGTCCGGTGGCCAACGCCGGAACGTGGGCGCGACCGCTTCAGGCGGACCGGGTCACGGCCATCGCGGGAGGTCGCTGCATGCATTCGTCGCCCGACGAGTCGTCCCACCTGCGATTTGGCGACCGCTTTCCTTCGCCCATACCCCGCGCCGGTGGCGAGTCTCGCGGCGGTCAATCTCGGAATCGGGTACTTGTGGGCAGAGTCCGCGACTGTGGAGTGATGCGTTCCCGTTGAATGGGTATCCATTTGGCTTAGGTTAGGCCAAGGTTAGGCCTAGGTTTGGCCTAGGTTGCGAAGCGTTGAGCTCCATGCCTCGCGGAATCGGCAACGTCGTAGGGGACCACGGTTTGCACCCCAATCCTGCCACACCACGCCCTTGCGCGGCCTCGCGCGGCGGCCCTCAACAGCCGCTCGGGTCCTGCGTGGCCACCCGAGCATCGATGCCGTCGGCACTTGATGCAAATGGATACCCCATCCCGTAGAACGGATGCGCCAGCGCCGCCAACGAATGTGCCGACGCGTCGAGGGTAGTGTTAGTCGTTGATGTCGAGGACCGGCGTGATGTCCGGTAACTGCTGTCCTTCCTCGGCATGCTCGTTGGGCACGACGGCGGTGCCGAGCGCGAAGAACTCGATTACGTGGCTGCCCCAGCCGTGGTTGTTCTCGTGCAGCTTGACCTCCACGATTCCGAGCACGCCATCGCCGATCGCCTCGGCCTCTTTCTGCATGCGTTCCATGGCGAGCTCGCGTGCGTCATACAGGGCCTGGGTGTACTGCTCAAGCTCGACGTTCTGACCTGTCTGACGTATCGACTGCATCATGCCGCGATGAGCGACGTGGTAGACGCAGTTGCCCATGACCAGGCCGACTGGGCGCTTGCCGGTTTGCATCAGCGTCCAGAACGCCTGGCCGGAAAGGTCGCTGGTGAACGGCCGGCCGTTCGGTGCGCGGTGGACCTTGCCGCCCTTGTGCTTGATCGCGGTGCCGATCGCGATGAACTCCGCCATGTCCGCGCCCCACTCGTAGCGCCCGACGTCCAGTCTGACCCCGACGATGCCGTCGGCTCCTAGCTGATCGGCCTCCTCCTCCATCCGGGTCATGGCAAGCTCACGGGCGTGGTACATCGCTTGAGTGAGGACGCCCATCTCCTGGCTCGCCTTCCAGTTGGACTGCTGAAAGCCGATGTGGTAGATGCTCGAACCCACCACCAGGCCCACCGGCTCAAAGCCGGCCTTCTCCACGCACAGGTACTCGTTCACGGAGAGGTCGGAGGTGAACAGCCCGCGGGCGTTCATCCTTAGGCGCTCGCTAGCGTGCTCGGCGAGACCCTCGGTACTTGTCGGATCGTATGTCGACATGAGCTGCTCCTGAGGTGGTAGTGAACTACACGCCGAGGTTGATCGACATGACCGGCACGCCCAGCGGGGCGGGATGAGGCTCGTGCGCGCCGAGACGAATGGCGGTGCCCAGCACGTGCATCGAGACGATGAAGAAGTGCTGTCGATAGCCGAGGCTCTCATACTCGTGGTGATCGATGTCGTGCGTGAGCGTTGAGATGACCATGTCGTTCGCACCGACCTCGCAGGCCTGACGACGCACCTCATTCATCGCGAGACGGCGAGCTGCATAGACGCCTTCGGTGACCTCGGTCATCTCCTGGTTGCCCCACCACGCGCTCATCATCATCTGATTGGCCTGCCGGCTAAGCGCCACGCACACCACGGAGGTATGACCGATTACGCCCAACGTCTCGGCTCCGATACGGCGCAGCTTGTCGACGTCCTGGCCCGACAGCGCGCACATCCGCGGCCCCGAGCGACCACGCGTCGCGAGCGTGGTTTCGCGCACAGCGGTCCCAAAGACGACGTATTCAACGTTGCCCGGGTCCCCGAGAAACCCCTTGACAGTCATCTCGATGCCGATCACCGCATCCGCGCCTGCGAACTGCGCCTCCTGCCGGAGCCGGCCAAAGGACCGCTGACGCGAAAGGTTCCAGGGCACAGCGAAGGACGGCATCTCGCGGATCCCGCCTCCATAGGAGGACCAGCCGTAGTTCTGCCAGCCGCGCTGGACGACCGAGGACCCCATGATCTGCGCAATAGGCGTCAGACCAGAGGCCTGCGCGATCGCATACTCCTTAGCGCTCAGATCGCTGCTGAAAGGAGAGCTCGTCGTGGCGACCGTCTTCAGACGCCGTTCCGCTCCAAGCGGAATCCCGCCGTGTTGGATGCGCTCAAGATCAACCGCTGCGGCCTGACGCTCGTCGTCGCCAAGCGGTATCGGCCGTTTACCGAACAGTGGCAAAGCCATCCCATCCTGGCACATCGCGGCCATCGACATATCCGCGTTCCGCCCGGGAGCACGGCCCGCCGCCGCGGGCGCCGGACCCGGCTTACGCGAAGCCAGAGTCTCGCCGCGGCGCCGGCGCGGGGCCCTCGAGTCGGATTGAGCAGGCACTGCAAGGCCGCCAAAGCGGCCTCGTTGGTCGCCGCAAGCAGGGCTCGCCTGGCGGCGTGCAGAATGTTCTGTTTGCCTACGTAGGCTCGACTCTGTCACTCCGGGCCGCGCGTCGGACGTCAGCCACCGCTGGCGTGCGTTGCGAGCGTCAATCC
>JBKQIR010000213.1:0-17453 GCA_052148275.1 Solirubrobacteraceae bacterium | reverse complement strand
AAAGGCATCAAGGTCAGCGACGCGGAGCTCGCCAGCGTGAACATCGTCCGTGATGAGTTCCACTCAGACTGGAATTACACGATTCACCCAATCCAACAGACCCACTAATTCTTTCGTGACTCCTAAGTTGTCGTCCGCCAATCGCATTTAGGTCGACTTGAAGTGCATCTGGCAGCCTGGCGAGCGGCCGGGTGGGGGGCGGCTCACACGTCACTGCGCAGCATGCGTCGTCGTCGGTGAGCGATCCAATAATCACGTCGAGGACGTCATGAAGCGAGTATTCAGGCGACAACTGAAGCGACCGCAGCCGCTTGCGGCAAAAGTACCCGAGATCACCCTGATCTTCTGGGTCCTCAAAATCCTGACGACCGGCATGGGCGAGTCGATGTCGGACTTCCTGGGCCAACACAGCCTGCCCCTGGCGGGAGTCGTCGGCATCGGCGGGATGTGGCTCGCGTTCCGTCTGCAGATGCGCCGGCGGGAGTACAGCGCGCCGTTCTACTGGTTCGCCGTGATGATGGTGGCCGTCTTCGGCACGATGGTTGCCGACGGCGTGCACGACGGTGCCGCTATCCCATATACGGTCACGACGCCGTTGTTCGCGCTGGTCGTTGCGGCCGTGTTCATCCTCTGGTATCGCAGCGAGGGAACGCTGTCGATCCACAGTATCGTGACGCGGCGTCGAGAGGCCTATTACTGGTCGGCGGTGCTCGCGACGTTCGCGCTCGGCACGGCCGCCGGCGACATGACGGCCACGTCGCTGAACCTCGGCTTCCTCGAGTCCGGCATTCTGTTTGCCGGCATCATCGCGATCCCGGCGCTTGCGTGGTGGCGCGGCAAGCTCAACCCGATCGTCGCTTTCTGGTGTGCGTATGTCGTCACGCGGCCGCTCGGCGCGTCGTTCGCCGATTGGTTCAGCAAGCCGCATGCGAATACCGGCCTGGGACTGGGTGACGGGACGGTGAGCGGACTTGCGCTGATCGTGTTTGTGCTGCTCGTCGGCTACGTCACGATCAGGAAGCCGGACGTTCAGAGCGCATCGGCGGCGCATCGGTACCACCCGCATCTCGAGCATCCCCACCTGGCTCACTCGCTGGGGCTCGACGGCGGACCACACCAGTCCCAGCCGGCCGAGAGCTAGCCTCCGTCCAGGCGTGGCGGTCGGCGACCTCCTCTACAGCGCTCGCATCCGGTTATCGCGGGCGTTGTGCTCGACCTCAGCCAGGCCGAGGCGCTCGAGGATCGGCGGGATGTAGTTGCCGAAGCGGCCACGCAGGCCCTTCTTGAGCCCATACCACCCTCCGACCGGGTTCTCGGGGGATCGCGCCCATGCCTCGACGGTGTCCTCGGCGACGGCCTTCTGCTCGTCGGCGTTGCCAAGCGCCATCCAGTCGCCGTGCCGCGTGAGCATCGCATGCAGATCGGTGACGCTGCTGGCCCTGTAACGCAGCTCGGTGCTGCCGACCGTGACGACGATCGCGGCTGGTTCGGCGTTCTCGTCGCGATAGGCCTGGTACTCGGACTTGCCGGGCGGGGTGCTCAGGAGCCACGGATCTTCACGGGTGCCGGCCCCAAGGCCTCTCGATGCGGTCATTCCTGCTCCTCCTGGCGCTCGTAGTGGTAACGTCCGTGTTACGGTAGCATGGCAATTACGAATCGTGGCAGAACGAAGGAGGGGGTCGTGGCCCGACGCTTTCGCGTCCAGCGAACGATCAAGCTGGGATCCGCAGCGTGGGCGCCGCTGATCAGCAAGACCATGTCGGATCCGACCGAATCGTTCACGCAGCTCGCGGACGACCTCGAGGCGGCCGCCGATCAGGAGGGCGCCTGAGATGGGCGAGCAGCTACATCGCGACGCGCTCGACGCGCTCGGTGATTCGAACCGGCGAGCGATCGTCGAGATCCTCAGCCGCGGCGGGCGCTCCGTCCGTGAGATCGCAGATGAGCTGCCGATCAGTCGCCCCGCGGTGTCTCGCCATCTCCGCTTGCTCAAGGATGCCGGGCTGGTGACGGACACCAGCGAAGGAACGCGGCGCATCTATCAGCTGCAGGACGAGGGGATCGAAGCGATCCGCCGGTACTTCGCCGAGACCTGGGGCAACGCGATCGCGCGGTTTCGTCTCGTCGCTGAGAACACAACCTCCTCTCAGGAACGACCTGATGAGCGCTGATCCGCTCGTGATCGAGTTTTATGTGGGCGTCGCGCCCGCACACGCCTTCCACGCCTGGACCATGAGATGCGGGACGTGGTGGCCGCCCGCGCACACAATCAGCGGCGATCCGCTGGCGATCACCTTCGAGCCACGCAGCGGAGGCCGGATCGTCGAGCACGCGCGCGACGGGGCCGAGCACGAGTGGGGCACGGTGCTCGAATGGCAGCCCCCGAGCAGGCTGCGATACAAGTGGCACCTGTTCTTCGACGCCAGCGAAGCGACCGAGATCGAGGTCACGTTCACAGCACTCAGCGGAGGCACCGCGGTGCGGCTTCGCCAATCGGGCTGGGACCGGTTGGGTGAGGTCGGCGAGAAGCGTGCAATCAAGACCCACGAGGTGTGGGGCAGGCTCACAGCAGCCTTCATTCGTGGATGTGAAACCGTCGAGCCCGACGGCCGGGCGGCCGATCGCATTTGATGGGCCCGGCCCCTCGCGGCCCGATCCCTCGCGGCCCGATCCCTCGCGGCCCGGCCCCTCGCGGCCCGGCCCCTCGCGGCCCGACCCCTCGCCGCCTCAAGGGCCTGATCGATCAGCTGCAGCCGAAGGGCCGGTCGAACGTGAGTCCGATCCGGCCGATCGTCGCGCCCACAGGATGCGGCTGACCGCGGCCGGTCGGGCGCGCTACCAGGCGGCCCGCGAGGACATCCACGGCGAGGGAGGGCGCGTTGCTCGTCCGGCTGGACGATGCCGAGCGGCTCGCGCTCCGCTCCGCGCTCGCTAGCCTCAGCTCCCGAGGGCGACGGGAATCGAGCGGTACTGGTTGAGGAACGTCGAGGAGAGCCGGTCGCACCTGCCGTCCGGCGCGATTGTGGGGAAGCGCTTCAGCGTCTCTTCGATCCACAGCGCCAGCTCGAGGCGTGCCAGTCCGGCGCCGAGGCAGAAGCCGGCCACCTCCACCGAAGCCCTGATGTGGGTTTGTCGCTCGGCGCACGTCGAAGCGGTTGGGGTCTTCGAAGACGGTCTCGTCGCGATTGCCCGAGACATACCAGAGCGCGAGCTTGTCGCCGGCCCTGACATGTGCGCCGTCGACCTCGGCGCCGATGAACGCGGTCGTCAGATCGTCGGTCGGGCGTTCGTGACGCTCCTCGATCATCGCGTCGATGTACGGGAAGAGCTCCTCGGCCGCGTGCCATACGTCGCGAAGATTCGGCACCAGGCGCGGATCCTCGAACGCCGTCGTGCGGTTCGTCCAGTCGACGAGCTGCTCGGCGTGTGCGCGTGGGACGCCCAGCATGTCGCCGATGACCATCGCGGGCACATGGACGCCGACGTCCTGCACCAGGTCGATGCGTCCGTCCGGATGCGCCTCGAGCGCGCGGTCGTAGACGAGGTTGATGATCTCCCGGCTCCGCCCGGCGTGCTCGAGCGCCCGCTTCGGAGTGAACGCCCGCTGCACGAGCGCCTTCATCCGGTCATGCCGCGGCGGATCGGTCGTGATCATCATGTGCTGTCCGAAGTCCAGCGGGTCCGGCAGCTCGGGATCCCAGGACAGCTTGTCGACCAGCACGATGCTGCGAGCCGAGGAGAACGTTCGGTGGTCGCGGCCGACGTTCGCGATGTCCTCGAAGCGCACGACCGACCAGAACCCGCGCTCGTGCTCGAAGCCCTCGAGCGCGCTGAAATGCATCGGCTCGCGGCGCAGCTGCGCGAACAGCTCGTGCGGCGGACCATCCCTCCAGAGCTCCAAGTTGGCCAGATCGAGATCGGCGCGGTCGGCGGCGGCGGTGGTGGTCGTCATAGGTCCCTCGGTGGTGCGCGGCTCGCGAACGCGGGAGGCTCGCGCCGTGCGTGATCGGCAGAAATGACCTGGGCCGGCGTCCGGCGGTCAGGTTAGATTTGCCCGATGGCCACAATCGAAGACCGCCTTGCCGACACCGGCATCACTCTTCCGGCGGTGTTCGCCGGTCCGCCGGGACTGGCGGTGAAGTTCGAGCTGGTCCGCGTCGTTGGCGAGATCGCGTACGTCTCCGGCCACGGTCCGATGAACGGCCCGCAGCCGCTGCTGCAGGGGAAGGTGGGGGAGGAGCTGACGCAGGAGCAGGGCTACGAGGCGGCCCGCCTCACGGCGCTCTCGATCTTCGCATCGCTGCGCGCACAATTGGGCGGGCTGGACCGCGTGCAGTCGTGGGTCAAGGCGCTCGGCCTCGTCAACGCCGCGCCCGGATTCAACCGCATGCCCTCGGTGATCAACGGGTTCAGCGATCTGGTGCTGGAGCTGTGGGGCGACGCCGGCCGCCACGCCCGGTCGGCAATCGGCGTGGCCGAGCTGCCGTTCGACATCCCGGTCGAGATCGAGGCGATCGTTGCCGTGCGCTGAGCGGCGTGGGTCATGACGAGCGTTCGGGAGGTCACGTTCGAGCTGCTGCGTGAGCGCGGGATGACGACCGTCTTCGGCAATCCGGGCTCAACCGAGCTGGCGATGCTCGCGGACTTCCCGGAGGACTTTCGCTACGTGCTCGGGCTCCAGGAGGCCGTGGCGGTCGGGATGGCCGATGGCTACGCGCAGGCGAGCCGGCGGGTCGCGCACGTGAACCTGCACACGGCACCGGGGGTCGGCAACGCGGTCGGGGCGCTGTTCAACGCCAGGGCGAACAAGTCGCCGCTGCTCGTGACAGCCGGGCAGCAGGCCCGGTCGCTCATCACGTTGCAGGCGAACCTGACCAACCGCGATGCGATCGAGGTTCCCAAGCCGTTCGTGAAGTGGAGTCACGAGCCGCCCCGCCCGCAGGATGTTCCGTTCGCGCTGGCGCAGGCGATCCACCACGCCGAGCTCCCGCCCTCGGGACCGGCGTTCGTCTCGATTCCGATGGACGACTGGTCGGTCGAGCTCGCGCCCGGCGACTACACGCACCAGGTGGCGCGAACGGTCGTCGGGCGAGCGCAACCTGATCCCGCCCTGGTGGCGGAATTGGCGCGCCGCCTGAGGGCGGCGCAACGGCCGGCTCTGATCGCCGGCCCGGGCATCGACGCCTCGGGCGGATGGGAGGCCGCGATCGCCCTGGCCGAGCGCGAGCGCCTGCCGGTGTGGGCCTCGCCGGCGACCGGCGGCAACCGCCTCGGGTTCCCCGAGGACCATCCCGCGTTCCAGGGAATCCTGATTCCGGCAGTCGCAGCGATCGGCCAGCAGCTGGCCGCATACGACCTCGTGCTGGTGGCCGGATCCTCGGTGTTCCCCTACTACCCGAACATCCCGGGGGCGCTTCTGGCCGACGGCACCGAGCTGATCGCGATCACCTGCGACGGCGACGAGGCGGCGCGCGCCCCGATGGGCGACGCGATCGTCGCGGATGTCGGGCTCACGCTGCGGGCGCTCCTCGACGCGCTCGAGGGTCCGTGCGCCCGCGAGCTCCCGCCAGTGCGAGCTCCGGCGCAGGCGCCGGAGCTCGGCGACCCGCTCACGTCGGCTGCCGTGCACGCAACGCTCAGGGAGGTGTTCCCGAGCGACGGGATCATCGTGCTCGAATCCCCGTCGAGCACGACGCCGCTGCGCGACCAGCTTCGGCTCTCGCGTCCCGGCTCCTACTACTTCGCCGCAGGTGGCGGGCTCGGGTTCGGACTTGCGGCGTCGATCGGAGTGCAGCTCGCGCAGCCGAGCCGATCGGTGGTGTGCGTGCTCGGCGACGGGTCCGCGCAGTACGCGATCACCGCCTTCTGGACCGCCGCCGCATACGAGGTGCCGGTCACGTTCCTCGTCCTGCGCAACCACGACTACTCGATCCTCAAGTGGTTCGCCACGCTGGAGCAGGTGAGCGGCGCGCCTGCCCTGGATCTGCCGGGAATCGACGTGGCAGCGACCGCCCAGAGCTACGGCGTGCCTTCGCGCACGGTGTCAGGGCGCGACGCGCTGCACGCCGCCCTGACCGAAGCGCTCGTCGCCGTGGGCCCCGCTCTCGTCCAGGTCGACGTGCAGTCGGGAATGGCGTTCGCGTGAAGCGGGCGCTGCTCGCGCCCGACACCGGGCGCATCGGCCGCCCCGACGGGGCGCCGACGGACGATCGAGCCCCGGACAGGCTGGCCGCCGGCACGCCTGAGCCGCTGCGCAGCGAGCTGATCAGCACGGTCGGCGAGGATCGGGTTCTCACCAGGCCGATCGACCTGATCCGCTACGCGTCGGACGCAAGCCCGTACCGCCGCTTTCCGCGCGCGATCGTCGTGGCACGCGATGTCAGCGACATCGTGAACGTGCTTGCGTACGCGCGCTCGGCGAACGTGCCCGTGACCTTCCGCGGCGCCGGGACGAGCCTAAACGGCCAGGCGCAGACCGACGGCATCCTCGTCGACGTTCGCCGCTGGTGGTCCGGCGTGCACGTGCACGACGGCGGCGCCCGTGTGCGGCTCAAGGCCGGGACGCTCGTGGGGTTTGCGAACCGGCTACTCGCGGACCGGGGCTACAAGCTCGGCCCCGACCCGGCGAGCTCGGACATCGCGACGATCGGCGGCGTGATCGCCAACAACTCGGGCGGCATGCGGTGCGGCGTGGAATGGGACCCGTACTCGACGGTGGAGTCGATGACGCTCGTGCTCGCCTCCGGCGTCGTGATCGACACCGCCGCGCCGGACGCCGAAGCCCAGTTCGCCGCCTCCGAGCCGACCCTCACACGCGGGCTCTTGGCGATCCGCGACGAGTTGCGCGCCGACGGCGAGCTCGCAGCGCGCGTTCGGCGCAAGTACACGATCAAGAACGTTACCGGCTATCGCCTGTGCGCGTTCCTCGACGTCGACACGCCGCTGGAGATCTTCCGCCGCCTGGTCGTCGGCTCCGAGGGGACGCTTGCGTTCGTCGCCGACGCCGTGCTGCGCACGCGTCCCGAGCCGCGCCTCACGACCGTCGCCTGGCTGCAGTTCCCGAGCATCGACGCGGCGACCGAGCCCGTGCCGGCGCTCATGGCCGCGGGCGCTCGCGCGGCCGAGCTGATGGTCGCCCCCGCGCTGATCGCCGCCGCCTGGACGATGCCCGGCACCCCCGAGGACTGGAAGGCGCTCCCGCCCGAGTCGGCGGCTCTGCTCGTCGAGCTCGTCGGCGACGACGAGGCCGAGCTCGACGAGCGCCTCGCCGCCGCCCGCGCCGCGCTGATGGCATACACGCTGCGGGGACCGATCGAGTTCACGCGCGACCGCGAGCAGATCGAGCTGGCATGGACCGTACGCGAGTCGCTGTTCGGTCTGGTCGGCCGCCTGCGGGCGGCCGGAACGGCGCTCATCGTCGAGGACGTGTGCGTGCCGCCGGAGCGAACCGCAGAGTGCGCCCAGGATCTGCAGCGGCTGCTTGGCACGCACGGCTTCCTCGTCGGCGTTGCTGGCCACGTGTCGGCCGGCAACCTGCACTTCCAGCTGACGCCGGACTTCACGAAGCCTGAGGACCGCGGGCGCTACGAGGCGTTCATCGAGGACATGGTCGAGCTGATCCTCGACAAGTACGACGGATCCCTCAAGGCCGAGCACGGTACCGGCGTGAGCATGGCGCCGTACGTCGTGCGCGAATGGGGCGAGAAGGCGACCGCGATGATGTGGACGGTCAAGTCGCTCGCCGACCCGCAGGGCATCCTCAACCCGGGGGTCGTGCTGGGCCGCGAGCATGCCGTGCATTTCAAGAGCCAGCCGCCGATCGAGCAGAGCGTGACGCACTGCGTCGAGTGCGGGTTCTGCGAACCCGTCTGCCCGAGCCGCAACCTCACCACCACCCCCCGACAGCGCATCGCCATCCGGCGCGAGATGTCACGCCAGCCGGAGGGCTCCCCCGTGTACGAAGCGCTCCTCGCCGACTACGAGTACGACGCGATCCAGACCTGCGCGGCCGACGGCACCTGCGGGCGCGCCTGCCCGATCGGGATCGACACGGGCGAGCTGATCAAGGAGCTGCGCCGCCGGGAGCGCACCGACCGCGAGGAGGCGGTGGCACTGATGCTCGCGTGGCGCTACGGCGCGGTTGAGCGGGCCGCGCGGAGTGGCCTGAGGGCGGCGCGGCTCACCGGCCACGTGATCGGCGAGCGGCGGCTCGCCGGCGCTTCCGAGGCGGTCCGCCGGCGCGTCAGCCGCGACGTCGTCCCGGCGCTCCCGCCGCACCTGCCGCCGGCTGCGCCGGCGCCGCTTCCGGGCACACAACGCGACGGAGCGGACGCCGTCTATCTGCCCGCCTGCGTCAACCGGATCTTCGGGAATCCCGCCGGTGCGCAGGCCGCGCCGACGCTGCCGGAGGCGCTCGTGACGGTGTCCGCACGGGCCGGTCTGCGACTCTGGATCCCACCGGACGTGGCTGGTCATTGCTGTGCAACGCCGTGGAGCTCCAAGGGCTACCGGCGCGGGCACGAGCACATGGCCGCGAAGACCGCTGCTGCCCTGTTGCGATGGAGCGGCGGCGGGACCCTACCCGTCGTGATCGATGCGAGCTCATGCGCGCACGGCCTGCGCGAGCACGTCGCCGCGTGCCTGCAGGACGCGACGCGCGAGCAGTTCGAGCGCATCACGATCCTCGACTCGATCGCGTGGACGCACGATCGGCTGCTTCCCGACCTGCCGATCCACCACAAGGTTCGGTCGGTTGCGATTCACCCGACCTGCTCGGCGGCCCATCTGGGGCTGACCTCGAAGCTCGAGGCGATCGCCCGCGAGCTGGCCGAGCAGGTCGTCATCCCGCCGGGCGCCGGCTGCTGCGGCATGGCCGGCGACCGAGGACTTCTGCACCCCGAGCTCGTTGCCTCCTCCCTGCGCGACCTCCCAGCCGTCATCGAGCGCCACCATGTCGAGGAGTACGTGTCCAGCAACCGGACGTGCGAGCTCGGTCTCCAGCAGGTCACGGGAGCCCCGTACCGCTCGTTCGTCTTCCTGCTCGAGCGACTCAGCCGGCGCTGACGCGCGATCCGGACGGGGCCCTACGCCTCGCTCGTCGCCTGGCGGGCGTTGAAGTCCTGCTGCACCCGGTCGACCTTGCTGTCGCACCCCGTGGCTTCAGCACGGAGAGGGATCGACCTGCAGCCGGCCCGCCTCGGAGCGGGCGACGTGGTAATGAGCCACGGCCGAGGTGTCGCGTGAGGAGGGTTTGTTCTGTTGACGCCGTATGAGGCAGCTGCTGCGAGCCGCCATGCGCGCGGAGTAGCCCACCGCGAACCCTGACCAGAGTGTAGAGGCCACCGTTAAGTCAATCGGGGCGTGCGGACGCACGGGGGAGGCGTCCCCAACGATCAGGGCTCCGAGTCCTCGATGATTAGTGTTCGCGCCCACTGAGGTGGATCCCACGCGACGTGATGACCGCCCTCGGCGAGCAGTCCGACGATGACGCGCACGCCGCGCGGCGGCTGCGCCGGCCATGGGGTGTAGCCGTCGGTGAGCACGATCACGATCGAGGGCCGCGGACGCAGAGCTGCCGCGGCGGCGATCCCCGCGCCCATGTCCGTGCCACCGCCGCCGGCGAGCTGCACCTGCGCGGCGCGGCTGACGCGGCGCACCGTCTGCACCGCCGCATCGACTGCGAGGACGCGAACCTGTGCCCCACGCAGGCCCGCTTTGCGCAGGACGGATTCGATCTCGGCCATCGCGCGCGCGAGCAGGCGCTCGTGCATCGATCCGGAGGTGTCGCATACGATCGCGACGTCCGGAACCGGACGCTGCAGCGTCGGCAGCACGATCCGGCGGTCCAGGTGCGCGTGGCGGGATGGACGCCGGTAGCTGTAGTCGACCTTGCCGGCGACGGCCGCGACCGCGCTGCGGACCTCGGCGGCGAGCACGCGGCGCCAATCGATCTTCGATGGCAGGATCGACTCGGCCCAGCGCAACCAGCCGGCGGCGACGCTGCCCGGCTCACGCCCGGCCTGTCGCTGGATCTCCGCCGCGACCCCCAGCCGGAGCAGTTCCGCGTGGCGGGGATCGATGAAACCCCGTCCGTCGCCGGGCCGGTCGCAGCCGTCGGCGCCGGCGCCGCAGTCCCAGTGGCGCCGTCCCTCGCGGGCATCCTCGTAGTAGCGCTCTGCGAGCCCTCCAGGCTCGCAGCCCAGGCTGCCTGGCAGCTCCGGGGCCACGTCCGGGACGAGATCGTCCGTCTCCAGGTCGTCGTTTATCTCCGCGTCGGTGCAGCGGTTCCAGCGGGCGCGGTCACCCTGCTCGGCGATGCCGATGCGCTGCGCGCGCCCGGCGTGGTCGCGGATCAGGTGCCCGGCGAGGTGCACGAGCAGGCGCCCGAGCTGCTCCACCTCGAGTTGCGCGACGATCGCCGGGTCGGCTTGAACCTGCCACGAGCGGTCGATCGCGATCGTCCCGGAGTCGCGCCGCGCGACGACCGCGCTGGCGAAGATCGCGCTCGCGAGGTATGGCATCCGGTTGACCGCCCAGAGGCGCGCCGCGCCGAGCTTGCGGGCATCGAGCGGCGGATCACTCATCACAGCAGCCCTGCGTCGCGTAGCAGCGGCGCGAACATGCTCACCTCCGGCGGCACCTGAGCACCCGCCGGACGGCAGCGCACGAGCGTGCGTGCCGCCGCGGCGGCAACGTCGGGAACCGGGCCGGCAGCGCGCCCGAGGACCTGCCAGCCGCGACTCCAGCGCTCGGGCGAGGGGTTGGCGGCGACCGCTGCGGCGATGGATGACAGCGCGGCGTAGGCGCGGTCAGGACGCTCTGGGAGCTCGAAGCCGTCGGGGTCCGCGAGCACCGCCTCTGGGTCCGGGAGGTCCGCCTCGGCGAGCCACGTGAGGTACTCGACGCCCGGCCCGTCGCCGACGCAGCCGCGGACTAGCAGCGAGACGGTGAGCTCGCCGTCCCCGCCCGCTCCGGCGCCTGCGGCCGCCTGCAGGCGGGCCGCCATGTCCCAGGTGCGCGGGCTCGGCCACGCTCGACCCGCACCGGCGGCGCTCTCGGGCACGGCCAGCGCCAGCATCGGCCGCACGGTCAGGAAGCCTGCGATCCAGCTGCGCACGACGCCGACCGCGCGCAGCCAGCCGTCCGCCAGCGCCGGCGGGCGCGGCGTCGGCCAGCCGCCCGAGAAGCCGGCCGCGATCGTCTGCGCGTCGACCGGCCAGTCGAGGTGGCAAAAGCGGTTGGCGAGCGGCGGCGAGAGCTCCCATCCGTCCGCGGCCTGCTCGGGCGGATTGGCCGCCGCGACCACCGAGACGGTCTCGGGAAGTGTCAGATCGCCCACGGTCCGCTCGAGCACGACCCGCAGCAGCGCGGCCTGCACCGCCGGCGGGGCGGTCGAGACCTCGTCGAAGAACACGACCCCCTCGCCCGCCTGCGCAAGCGCGACTGCCCACGCGGGCGGCGCGAACGAAACGCGTGGCCCCGCCGGGCCGCCGTCACCTACGACCGGCAGGCCCGCGAAGTCGGAGGGCTCGCGAATCGACGCGATCACGGTCTCGCACGGCCAGCCCGCAGCGTCGGCCATTGCGCGGATGACCGACGTCTTGCCCGTGCCCGGTGCGCCCCACAGCAGGACGGGGACGCGCGCCGCGACCGCCGTCCCGAGCGCCGCCACCGCTGCCGCCTGGTCCATGCCCCAAGTCTGACGCGCCGTCGGATTATCTGTCACGCTCCCAGTAATGGAGCGCTTCGACGCGGAGCTCTACCTGAGGCTCCGGGGTGAGGAGATGTTGCTGAGCGGCGGCGACCGCCACCGCGGTCCGTGGGGCTCGCCACTGAATGAGCCCGCGAGCGCGCTGCTGGCGGTCGGCGCGATCACCGCCGCGCGGGCGGAGGCGGTCACGAGCGACTACACGTTCGCTCAGGCATTGCGAAACGATCAGGGTGCAACGCATCGCAGGTTCCGCAGGATAGGCCGCCGCCGCACGGCGGCGCTGAAACCGCTCGAGCCGCGGCGTGTCGTCGCCTGCGAGAGGTCGATCGAACACCCACAGGGGTTGCTGCTCGTACACCACGTGACTCTCTCCTCGAGCTCGACCGAGATCGCCATCACGTGGCGCCCTGCGGCGCCGAACCGAGCGCGGCGGATCGGCAGCGGGATGGCCGTCCCCCGCCGCACGCCCGGCCATCCACCCTCGCCGCGTCTCGCCGACGACCACGGCACGAGTGCGACCGCCCAGTTCAGCGGCGGCGGGTCCGACATCGAGTGGGAGGGGCACTTCACGGCTGACCCGCCGCTGGCCGACGACACCGCGTGGATCGATATCGACGGCGAGCGCGTCGAGCTGACCGCGCAGCCCTGGACGTGCGAGACGACCATCGAGCCGCTCCCGGAACAGGACCCCGCGCATGCGTATCTGTGGCTGCGGCTTGCGTGCCGCAGCCACTTTCACGATCCGCCCGAGGCGGTCGGCGCGGCGATCGACGCCCTCCTCGCGGCAGGAGCGCTGGGTCCGGATGATCCGGTGCTCGACGACGTCCGCGCCGTGGACGATGCTCTGCCGCGTCGGGGCTTCGGGCCGCCGAGCGCTGCGACGCCGCAGCGGCTGCCGGCGCCATGGCGCTCGCTGCTGGCCAGGAAGGCGAAGGCGGATGGTCCCGAGGGGACGGTCTCACTTGGGGCGGTCACGCCGTTGTTCGACGGCTTCTCGGTTGCTGTCGAGGAGCTCGTGTCCTACGAGCACGCGTTCACCGTCGACGTCGAGGTGACCGGGCTCTTCGATGGAGGCGAGCCCTTTCAGTCCATGCCCACAACGAGGCGGCTCGCGTGGTGGGCCGCGGACGATCGCCGCAATCATTACCTGGGAACGCTCCAGGGCTGGAGCGGTGGCGGCGAGCACCTGCGCGGCAAGCTCGAGTTCAGGCCGTGCCTTGATCCCAAGGCAAAGCATCTGCGGATCATGCCCACGGGTTCGAGCTCGCGCGCGGTGATCAGCTTCGAGCTGCCGTGGGCGGTTGCGCCCCCGGCCGGATCGGGGAGGTCGCGTTGAGCGACTGGTGGGTGGGAATCGCCCCTGCACAGGTGACCGTCGCCTGCGGCGTCGAGCAGCACCGGCTCCGCTGGGAGGGGGGCGCGCTGCGCGCCCTCGATCACGCCGACCTAGAGGGCGAGCGGACCTTGGCCGCGCTCGGCGGCGAGCCGTGCGCCTGCGTCGAGTTGCTCGACGCCTGGGATCGCCACCGCGACGATCCGCGCGTGCTCGCGCTTGCCAGCCGGGGACCGGCCGACCGGCTCGCGCCGCAGGGGGAGGAGCAGGGGCCATACGGCACCGCTGGCCGGCAGGTGCTGGGCCCGCGATCGTCAAACGTCGCACGTCTCTCGTCCAGCGGGGCTAGCACCGCTGGCCCGCGGGTGCTGGGCCCGCGATCGTCGAACGTCGCACGTCTCTCGTCCAGCGGGGCTGGGTTCGTCGGACGCACCGCGGCGTTGGGCGTCCAGTCGGTGCGTGGTCGCGCGCTGGCCGGCCCGCAGGCCGGCCGGACGAAGCAGGAGCGGATGGAGGAGGAGCTGATCGCGCTGCTGGGGCTGGGCGGCGGGCTGCCGGAGCGGCTGCAGGCGAGCGTCACGGCGACCTGGAGGCAGCGCATCGCGAGCCGCGAGCGTGGCGTCGCGCGCGTGCGCCCGCAGCTGCACGCCGCCTTGTACGGGCGTGTTCTGGCGACCGTCGGCGCTTGGCTCGGCGGATCCGGGCAGCGCGTGAGGCTGACGATGATCGGCGAGCGGGGGCGGACCCGCGTCACCGAGGAGGATGGCGCCGTCGCGGCCGAGCTTCCGTTCGGGTGGCTGGCGGACGTGTGGTGCCGGGACCTCGCGCTCGTCGGCGGGCGCCTCTGCCTGGCCGCCGCCACCGAGGATGGGGGCCGCACTTGGAGCCTGACGACGGTCGCCCCCGACCTCGGTCGGTCCGCGGTCGTGACGCTCGCGCTCCCTGAGCAGTAGATGACGGTCGCCCCCGACCTCGGTCGGTCCGCGGTCGTGACGCTCGCGCTCCCTGGGCAGTAGATGATGGTCGCCCCCGACCTCGGTCGGTCCGCGGTCGTGACGCTCGCGCTCCCTGGGCAGTAGATGACGGTCGCGCGCCGACGGTTGTGCCGGCTCCGCTGCCGGCGGTCGCGGGACGTCGCGGTCCAGGAGAAGCGCTTGACACAACATATGCGCGCAGATAATATGCGCGCATGGCATCCACCACTGCTGCGTACGAGTACACGCATTCACTCGAGACCGATGTGCCGGCTGCGGCGATCTGGTCGCTATACGAGGACGTCACGACCTGGCCGCTGTGGGACGCCCAGGCCGAGCTCATCACCCGCGATGGCCCGTTCGTGACCGGCACGACCGGCACGATGAAGCTCAGCGGCCAGGACCCGCTCTCCTATACCCTCACCCGCGTCGAGCCGCTGCACGAGTTCGGGGACGAGACCCCGGTCGGCGAGATCGTCGTGCGCGTCTCGCGCCGGCTGGAGCCACTCGACTCCGGCCGCCTGCGCCTCACCTACGCGGCGGAGATCGAGGGTCCGGAGCACGAGGCACGCCAGCTCGGGCCGATGATCACCGCCGACTTCCCCGAGACGATCAATGCGCTCATACGACTCGCCAGGGAGCGCTCCGCATAGCCGATCCGACCCCGACCACCGTCCACGACGCGCCCGAGCAGAGCCCCGGCTTCCTGCTCTGGCGCGTCACGCTGTCGTGGCAGCGCGAGATCCGTGAAGCGCTTGCGCCGCACGACCTCACGCATGTGCAGTTCGTGCTGCTCGCGTCCCTGTGGTGGCTCGAGGATCGCGAGTGTCTGCGACCCTCCCAGGCGCAGCTGGCGCAGCAGGCCGGGATCGACCCGATGATGACGAGCCAGGTGGCGCGCAGGCTCGAGCTCCGCGGCCTGCTGGAGCGCCAGCCCGACCCGAGCGACAGCCGCGCGCGGCAGCTGGGTCTCACACAGGCGGGGCGTTCGCTGCTGGCGCACGCGCTCGCGGACGTCGAGGCGGCCGACGAGCGCTACTTCGGCGCGCTCGGGAAGCGGCTAGGTGGATTCGTCGCGGCACTTGTGGCGCTGGATGCGCACAGCGCGTAATCTGAGCGTATTCGCGTCTAGGAGGAGGGTCCGGTTGCGCACTACACCCCTACTGCTTCCAGTCGTCATCGCCACCGCGCTGCTGAGCGCCGGCTGCGGGAGTTCAAGCTCGTCCTCGAGCAGCACCAGTAAGTCGGCCGCGACGACCACGTCGAGCACCGAATCCGCTGGCACCGGTGCGGTCGTGATCTCGAGCCGGAGCCTGCCCGGCCTCGGCGCGGTCCTCGTCGACGGTCACGGGCGCACGCTGTACGTGTTCACCCCGGACGCCGCCAAGAAGGTCACGTGCTCCGGCGGCTGCGCCTCCGTGTGGCCGCCGGTATCGCTTCCCGGTTCTGCCAAGGCCACCGCCTCCGGAGCGGTGAAGGCGTCGCTGCTCGCCAGCGACCCGAACCCGAGTGGCGGCCAGGTCGTCACTTACCACGGCTGGCCGCTGTACAACTACGTGGCCGACCCGACGGCGGGCACGGCCACGGGCGAGGGTGTCGACGCCAGCGGTGGCGTGTGGTACGTCATCTCACCAACTGGCATCGTCATCAAGCACACGTCCTGATCGGAGCGCAGCTTCGCCCGGGCGCCTTAGGCCATGAGCTCGGAGGTCTCCGGCCGGCGCCACACCACGCCGACACGAGGAGCTTGGCGGCGTCGCTGGTAGATTGATGGTCGACCGTGGTGAGCGTAGCTCAGCTGGTAGAGCTCCTGGTTGTGGTCCAGGCGGTCGTGGGTTCGAGTCCCATCGCTCACCCTTCGTCTGTGCCCTGGTAATCGGCGGTTTTTCAAGGGGCGCTGCCGGGCCGATTTTGCCGGGCGTCCATCAAATGTCCATCAATTTGTCGGCGGACGTGTGCGGGTGACGCGTCCGAACGGCGCGTTGTGGCACGCGCTGTGAGGGCGGGGCGAGGTGTCCGAGTTCTCGGCTGAGTCGAAGGCGTCGGGTGGCTTGGCCAGACTCGCGCTACGCCCGTCGGCGTAGAGCGACCGGGCGTGGCTCTGGGTGGCGGCGGAGCGTCCCGATCCGCCGGTCTCGAGTCCTTGCAGCCACGCCTCGACGGCGGACTCGCGAAAGCGTCGATATCGGCCCAGGCGGACGTGCGGAATCCGGCCGGCACGGGCTTGAGCCCAGACCCACTCGGTCTTCATACCGAGACGCTTGGCGAGCTCGTCTGCTGTCAGCAGCCTGTCCATGGCAACGGCCGCCGGTTCAGTGCCGGCGACAGCGGCCGGCCAAATATTGGAGAACGGGTGCTGATGGTCATTGAGTGAAATCGCGTGGAGGCCGGTCTTGAGGTATTGCGCTGCCCGGCGAACTCCCCGGTCGCGTCGGGCCACAACGGCGAAGGGCGGGGCGTCGTCCTGCCGCGGTGTCACGATCTCGACGTGAGCGGATGGCCTCGAACGTCGCGAAGGTCTGCGCCGCCCCATTCGCTGCCGTGGCGCGGGCGCGGGGACATCGACTCGTTGGCGATCGCGCCGACCGGCGTCGCATTCGTGGTCGAGACGAAAACGAGGACGTACGACGATCGCCATCTCGCTCGAGGTGCGTGAGCAGGCAGCGTGGCTGTTTCGTCGCCGGCGACGCTGGCTCGGAAACGGCGCGTTGCCCGTGCTCTGCGTCGTCCGAGCTCATGGGGTGCAGCATCTCGAGCGCGACGTGCTGGTGGTTTCGATCGACCGACTGACGCTCGCCCTCCGGAACGCGGTGGGTGCATGGTGTCCGACCGCTCGGCGGACGCTGAGAGTGCTTGGTTGAGCCCGCTCGTGCAAAGCCGACTCCGTCCTATTGGACGCCTTTGCGATAGCGAGCTAGCGGCCCGGCGAGAACGCGAATGCGATAGCGGCTCGGCTGTCAACGTCGGAAGCCAGAGTCAGTTCAATGGGACCTCGGCCGGCCCAGATCGAATCGCATGTGCGGGCCTCGTGCTTGCTCAGCCCGCCGCTGCCTGCAAGCAGCGGTGGGATGGCGATCATGCCGCCGGCCGTCTTGGCGTCGAGCGCGCCGTTACAAGCACCGGCCGAGCGCGGATCGCGAGACTGTCGGGATGCGCCAAATGCAACGACGTCGAATCCGTGCTTGAGGTCGATGCTTCCGTGGGAGTGCTTGCTGAGGCGCAGCAAGCACGATCGTGCTCGTGAGCCGCTTCTCTGGAGACTGGGGTCGCTCCGGCCCCGGCCGAGTCGACGATTGGATTCACGCGCAAGGAGTAGTGCGATGCAGTATGGAAGCAGCAGCGCGGCGTCCGCATCAGGTTCGCGGCGTACGGCTTGCGCATCATCCCGGCGAAGCAGTCGCCGGCTGCGCCGGACGCGGCTATGGATTTCGTGGCA
>JBKQIR010000212.1:0-46391 GCA_052148275.1 Solirubrobacteraceae bacterium | reverse complement strand
GGTGCTAGCGCGGCGACTGTCAGGTATCCGGCGCCGGCGATCACCACGTGACTGCGTCCCATCATGACCAGCACACAATAGGCCGCGCAACTCGCCTCGAGACGCGAGCTCCCGCAAAACGAGCCAGCTCGCGCGCGCCGGCGCGCACCACGCATTCGTGCACGCCGCCGCCGTCACCCTCACCGCAACGATCATCGCCGCCCGCGGCCTCCGCTACCTCGACCAAGCCGCGTGGGGGCGGCGATGCGCGTTTAGCCGCGCAGGTCCGCGGTGTGCTCCCGCCGGCGACGGTCATTCACGTGGTGGCGCTTCGGATGAGGTCGGGAGCGGGGTCGTCGGACAGGACGCTCATGGGTTCTGCCAGCAGCCAGCGAATCGTGGGGTCTACCACGAGCCAGCCGCGGTCGTCTTCGGGGTTGCGGCGGATCAGGCCGGCGAGACGCAGTCGGCCAACGGCGGCGGCGACGTCGTCGACATGGAGGTTGGCGACGTGTCGCGCGCTCGGTCGAGGCTGTCGAAGGCCCCGTGATCGTCCGGAAGAGCCGTCGGTAGATGACTACTAAGCTGCAAATCAGGATCTTCTATACGGCTGTCCGCTAGGGGCAACCTGATCCGTCATGTCACTGCTCGTCGCTGCGGCTCAGCGACTTGGCGGTGTTGTCGACGGCGTTGCGCAGGAAGTCGTGCTGGGCGTGGACCAGACGGTCGGCCATCTGCTGGACCGACTCGGTGACCTTCTTTGCCACGTTGGCCGTGCCCGCGACCTCTTGGGAGAATGCCTCCTCGATCGCGATCACGAACTGCCCGACCGCCTCGATTGCTGTCCGCTCGCTGGTTTCGAGCGCTTTGAGGACCTCTTCCGACAGCTTCGTGGTCCTGCCAACAACGCTCCCAGCCGCCGGGATGATGCCGAGCTGATGGTCCGCTTCGGTGTTCACGACTGGGCGGGTCTTGGTGGTGACGTCAGTCATTGGTACTCCCTCTCGAACATATGTTCGTGTGGTGTACAAGTTGATACACCGTGAGCGGACATGTGTTACCACTAGAACCGTGCCGACCCGGCCCGTGGTAACCACCGTCTGGCCGGCGAGACGTTGCGCTGCATTGCTCGACCCGCTCGCCGCGGATGACGCGCTCAAGGACATCGGCGTCGGCGAGGGTCAGCGAGTTCGGGCGCGCGAACGTCGATGCGCTGTTCGCGGTGACGAGCGGCGGGGGGCCAAGTTGATGTGCCCGGGAGGAGGCGGATGGCGATCACGGCGGACCTCGCGAGGAGCGGAGAGGATACGCTCCGATATGTGTTGAAGCGCGCGTTCGTTCTGCCTCCTGAGCACGTCTTCCCGACGGACGAGTGGCGGATCGTGGAAGCTCGGTTCAGCGAGTCCTACGCCAATCAGTGCGAGACGGCATTCGCGCTCTCGAATGGGTACGTCGGTGTCCGCGGCGTCTTTGATGAAGGCGTGCCCGGACACTCGCCTGGGGTGTTCGTGAGTGGCTTTCATGAGCAATGGCCGATCTTGCACGCCGAGACAGCGTATGGGCTGGCTCGTACCGGCCAGACGATCGTGAACGTGCCGGATGCGACGGTGCTGCGCCTCTACGTCGATGACGAGCCGCTGTCCGTCGCGACCGCGCGGATGGCGCAGTACGCACGCGTCCTGGATATGCGCGCCGGGACGCTGGCACGCGAGCTGGTGTGGGAGACCGCGGCAGGCAAGCGGGTCGTGGTGCGTTCCTGCCGGGTCGTGTCGCTCGCGCACCGCCATCTGATGGCGGTCATCTACGAGGTCGTGCTACCCGAGGACTCGGCGCCGATCGCGATCTCGTCGATGATCCTGAACCGCCAGGACGTACACCTGCGCCACGACCCTGGGCGTGGTCAGAGCCGCGACCCGCGCCGCGCGACGCTGCTGGCGCACCGGGTGCTCAACGCCGAGGTCGTCTCGACGCAGGCGGATCGGATGCTTTTGGGCTATCAGACCACGAACAGTCACATGACGCTTGGTGTCGGGGTTGACCATGTGATCGAGGCATCGAGGGATGTCGAGCTGAGCGTCGCGCTTGACGGTGATGTGGGCGAGGCCGTGCTGACAGCGGACGCGCAGCCGGGCGTGCCGATCCGGATCATCAAGTACATCACCTACCAGTCCTCGCGCTCGGCTCCCTCGGCCGAGCTGGTGGCCCGGTGCGGACGCACCCTGGACCGCGCGGTTCGTGATGGACCCGACGCGCTGCTGTCCTGCCAGCGCGCGGAGCTTGACCGCTTCTGGGAGTCCGCAGACGTTGTGGTCGAGTCAGGGGAGGGAGCCAGGATGCAGCAGGCGATCCGCTGGAACCTGTTTCAGCTCTGTCAGGCGACCTGGCGGGTGGAAGAAGCCGGGGTTCCCAGGAGGGGACTCACGGCGCAGGCCTACGAGGGGCACTACTTCTGGGACGCCGAGATCTACATCCTTCCGTTTTTGTCCTTCACGCAGCCGCGGATCGCCTGCAACCTGCTGCGCTTTCGCCATAGCATGCTTGCGCAGGCGCGCGCCCGGGCGCGCGAGATCAACCAAAAGGGCGCGCTGTTCCCGTGGCGGACGATCAACGGCGAGGAGGCATCCGCCGCCTATCAGGCCGGCACTGCGCAGTACCACCTCAATGCCGACATCGCGTTCGCGATCCGCCGCTACGTGAACGCCAGCGACGACGGCGAGTTCCTGGCCGAGGCCGGCGCTGAGCTGCTCGTCGAGACCGCACGGATGTGGGCAGACCTCGGGTTCTATGCCGCTGACGGACGCTTTCACCTACACAACGTGACCGGCCCGGACGAGTACACGACCGTCGTCAACGACAACACCTACACCAACCTGATGGCGCGCCTGAACCTCAGCTATGCCGCGGCGAGCGTACGAGCTATGCAGGCCGAGCGGCCCGCAGCCCATGCGGCGCTGGTGGCGGAGCTGAGGATAAGGCCCGAAGAGCTCGAGGCGTGGGAGCGCGCGGCGGCGGCGATGTACGTCCCCTACGACGAGCGGCGCGGGATCCATCCCCAGGACGCGAACTTCCTCGAGCGCGAGCGGTGGGACCTCGAGGCGACCCCGCCCGATCACTTCCCGCTGGCGCTGCACTACCACCCGCTCGTGATCTACCGTCACCAGGTGCTCAAGCAGACCGACGTCGTGCTCGCGATGTTCCTGCTCGGCGACGAGTTCTCAGAGGAGCAAAAGCGCGCGAACTTCGACTACTACGACGCCCTCACGACGGGCGACTCCTCGCTCTCGGCTTGTATCCAGAGCATCGTCGCGGCCGAGATCGGCAAGCAGAAGACCGCGCTTGAGTACTTCCGCTTCGCGCTGCTGATGGACCTCGCAGACGTCTCGGGCAACGTGGCCGACGGCGTCCATGTCGCCTCCGCGGCGGGCGTCTGGCGGGCGCTCGTGTTCGGCTTCGGCGGCGTGCGCGAGTACGAAGGGGAACTGTCAATCACGCCCCACCTCCCAGCCCAGTGGGACTCGCTGACCTTCTCGCTGCGCTTCCGCGGCCGCCGGCTCCAGATCCGCCTCACCCACGAGGAGGAGACCTACACGATCGAGCACGGCGATCCCCTCGAGCTCACCATCCAAGGAGAACGCCACCTGCTAGCGCCGGGAAAGCCGCTCACCACGCCTGCAACACCCAGCCAGCCCATCACCAGCAGCGCCCGCCTCGGTCCCAAGCCAGCGGCGCGAGCGTGATCAGCAACTCGGGCTGCGGGAGGGCGTCACCGGACGCGGCCGCCGCTCGGTCATGCTTAGCTTCTCGCTCGTGGCGCGAGGTTGGTTTGTCGGGCTGTAGCGGGTCGGTGAGCAGGGGTGAGAGGCTCTCACGCAGCGCGTGAGCTCTCGATCGCCAGAGCGCTGCGACCGCGCGGTTGCGGCAACCGGGTAGGGTTCGCGGAAATGAGCCAGGCAGGCCATGGAGAAGGCGGCGTGGGTTTGGTGCTGGGTGGGGGCGGGGCACGTGGGGCTTACGCATCGGGGGCGTTGTCGGTGCTGCTGCGCGAGCTCAAGGATCAGGTGCGAGTGATCGTCGGGACGAGCGCTGGCGCGCTGATCTCGGCGTATCTGGTGGCTAATTGGCAGCGTTCTGTTGAGGAAGCGATCGAGGACGGGCTCAGCTTCTGGCGCACGCTGCGATTTGGGGACGTGTTCGCGCCGCTCGTCGCGCTCGGCGGGGCAGCACGGTTCATGCGCTACGTCGGCGAGTTTCTGCCCCTCAGCAGCATTCACACCCCGTCGGTGCTGCACCCCGAACCGCTCGAGCAGACACTCGGAAGGCTGGTCGACTTCGACCAGCTAGGCGAGAACATCCGTGAGCAACGGCTGACGCTCGGGGTGGTCGCTACCCCCGCGCACAGCAACAGGTCGGTCGTCTTTCACCAGGGCGGGATCCCGCGACACCGCGAAGACCCGTTACGGGGCATCGAGTACGTCGAGACCCCCAAGCTGGGCACAGAGCACATCCTGGCCTCCTCGGCGATCCCGGCGCTGTTCCCCGCAGTGCGCGTGACCGAGCCCGAGCCGGCCGCCGGCTGGTACTTCGATGGTGGCCCACGCCTGAATACGCCGATCAAACCAGCGCTATGGCTCGGAGCCGAGCGGGTGATCGTGATCGCGCTCAATTCGGTGGCCCCGAGCCGGACTGCGCCGCCCGCCCACCAACCCGACTTCTATGTCGGGGCTGCGCACCTGCTGCACACCGCGCTGGGCGACCCGCTCGCCCAGGACATCCGCACGCTGGCCAACACAAACGCGCTGATCGCGGCCCGGATCGCTCGCGAGAAGCGGCGGATTGGCGCTGGTCTGGCCGCGCGCCAGGAGCACTCCGACGACTCGGACGAGCCGGTCCACCCGGTGCCTTACATCTTCATCGCGCCCGAGGATCCCTCGGCGATCGGCGAGATCGCCCGCCGCGTCTACCTCGAGCACTACAAACGCCCCTGGAAGGCCGGTGCACGCGATCTCTGGCTGCTGGGAAAGATCCTCGACGGCGGTGCCGACGCGATGCACGGCGAGCTCATGAGCTACGTATTCTTCGCCGGCGAATTCGCCGAAGAACTGATCCAGCTCGGCCAAGCCGACGCGCAGCGCTGGATCCACGAGCACCCCGCCGACCTCTGGCAGCTCGATCCACTACCCGATTGGACCCAACCACGAGACGCGACGCAAGTGCCCTGAGCGGAGTCTCCTGAGGAACAGCCTCAATGTGGCCAACAATCAATCCACTAAAGATTGTTAGAGGAGTTTCCGTATGGTGCAGGTTGCGGCCGAGTCGATCGAGTTTCCACACGACCAGGGTCGCGCCGTCGAGCTCGTCGAGGGTCTCCTTCCCGGGTAGCACGCCGTGCTCGACGAGCTCGAATCCGGCGATGGCGGCGCCGACGAAACCTCCGATCCCGCTCGCCAGGATGCGGCGTCGGGTCCATCTCCGCGCGTCGAACGCAGCGGCGTCCGGCTGGGGGCGGGCTCCCGAGTCAGGATGAGCGTTTAGCCCGAAGTTCCCCTTGTAGTCAGCGGCCAGGGGGAACTCGGTTTAGCCCGTCGCGGTGTTCGTCAGCGGCCGTCGTGGCCGGGGGGCGCTCCGTCGCCAGGGCTCATGGCCGCTTAGACCGAAGTTCCCCCCAACGTCGCAGCGCGGTTCGGGCTTGCGGCCAACGTTCGCTGCGCGGCGCGGAAGGCGAGGATCAACGCAGCAGCCATCACAGCGACGCCCACCCCGTCGATCGTCCCGACGCGGAACAGGCCACGCGGTGAAGGCCCGCCTGAGATCACCCAACTGCTCGCGCCGGCGAGGAACGCCGCCAAGATGACTGCGGCCGTCAGCCCCAGCCACGACTCGCAACGCAGCACCAGGGAGGACAGTGGGAGTCGGCGGAGCGTCCTCGCAACGCCGATCACGACTGCGAACATCGCGATCGGGCTGGCGACCATCCACGCGACCTCTGACGCGGGGAACGTGGCGAGCGCGCCGGGGTGGGCCCAGTACGAGGTGATCCAGAGCGTCGCTGCCCAGCAGAAGCGTGCAACCCAACCGGGGACGATGTCGCGCCCGGACCACGGGTGGCCGCCCGTCCCCGGCCGGCCGTGCCCGAAGTGGATACTCCCGATCACGAGCGGGAACACGCCGGCGCCGAGTGCGACCAGCGGCGGCATAAGCTTGCGGCCACGCCCGCGGACAAACTCGCCACATAGCGTCCACAGCAGCGGTATCGCGGCCAGCAACGCCACCGCGACGAACGCCACCAGGGCTCCGGTCATCATCAGCATCCCGGCCTTTGTCGCCGATTCGGACGGTGCTGACCACTGCCATCCGATCGTGAGCTGGGACCAAATCGCGATGCCCGCCGCCAGGAAGGCCATCACTGAGAAGCCGAGCGTCGCTAGCCCGACGCGAACCTGCTGCTTCGGGTTCAGTGCGTCACCGGCGAGGCCGGCGAAGGCCAGCCGGGCGAGAACGCCGCTCCGGAGCACGTCCGCGGTGCGTCCGAGGGAACGGGGCCGCTCGGAGATATCGTCGAGCAGTAGTTGCATGAACTCCGCGCCGTATCGCGCACGCCATGCCCGCGGATAGCAGCGGACAAGCCGCGTGGCCCGCCGCACGGCTGCCCGCGAGTTCTCGGTCATCCGAGCCCCTTGCTGGAAGCGAGTCGCCGGAGTCCGACGTCCGCAACGCGGCGTTGCGAATCCAAGTGTGCGCGGAGCGCGACTGCGCCTCCGGCCGTCAGGCGGTATGGCCGGCGACGGTCGCTGCTTTCCAGTGGTTCGATGAGGCCCTGCCGTTCGAGGCGCGCAAGGGCCTCGTACATTGTCCCGGGAGCGATGCGGACCTCGGCAAACTCCTCGATGTCCTTCGTGAGCGCGTAGCCGTGCTTCGGCCCGTCGGCGAGGCTCGACAGGATCAAAGTCGCCGGCCCGGCGTAGCGGCCGAATGCGGCGAGCGCCTCCGATTGCGTGCGACCGTTTGGAGCCCTTCCAGTGCGCGGCATCGACAGAATCATATATCGGTTGCCGATCTATCGCCAACCGATGCTGAAGCCTCGTGGCGCAGAGTCACGAGATACGGAACGTTCGTCGACAGGAATCGCCGCGGGAATTGATCGCGCAGCCGCCACAGGCCAGCGTCGATCACAAAGTGCGCCATGACCGCCCCGAGGTAGGCGCCGAACAAGGACCGAGCCATGGCCTCGCCGCCGTGAAGGTGCGACGCGGCGTTGAGCGCGGTGCCCCCTATCAGCGCGAAGTTGCAGAATGCGGCCAGCCGAAGCAGCCGGATTCGTCCGCCATGGGCCCCAGCGGCCACCAGCCCTACGAGAACGAGGTACTGGAGCCCGTGCGCGATCGTCATGCCACCGACAGCCGCGTATGGCGACCGGAACGCGAACACGGGTAATGCGAAGCAGAGCGACGTTGCGTAGACGACGCAGAATCCGGCGGGCCGCTCACGCCGCGGACGGCGGGCGAGAGCAACGACGCCCACAGCGACCGCACCGACGAACAACGCGAGCCCGCCGGTGCGCAGCCACATCAGCCCTGGATCGACACTCAGCTGGAGCACCGACGGGCGCGCGACAAGCGCCGGCACGCCGGCCAAGCCTGATGCGATCAGGGCACGCCGCTCGAGCGGTCGCAAGCCCGCTATTCCGCGGGACGTTGCCGCGAGCGCGGCCACCCCGAGGTTCTGCTTCTGGAAATGCAGCAGTTGCCAACCGAAGTACGGCAGCAGGAGCCAGGCGAAGCTTGACGGCGGCATGACGGCCGCGACCACCGCGGCGACGCCAACCAGGGAGATCGGCGCGTAGACGTAGCGCCCTCGATGCTCGGTGGCGTGTGATCGGACCTCAGGGAGCGTGTAGAGCGAACCCGTACCGGCGACGTGCACCGATGACCCCAGGAACAGGAGCCAAGCGAGGCCGCGTTCGGCGGGCGCAGACGCTGGCGGCGCCAGCGCGACTGCGCCCGCGAGGGCACCCAGCGTCATGAGGCAAGTAGCGAACAGCCAGACGCGGGGAGCCGTCCACCCGCGACTGGTTCCGCGCTCGCTACCGACGGCAGCGTGCAAGCTGGAAACGATTGCGGGCGGTCGAGCCGGGTTGATCGGCAGCGATTCAGCCGCCACCGCAGCCACCCGCCGCGCCAGCCGACGGCGCAATGAGGAATAGAACGAGCAGCAGCGCGGCCAACACGATGACGATCAGAACGACAGCGAGGGCTGCGCTGGCGGAGCTGCCAGAAGCATCGTGTCCGTCCTGTCGGTCCGTCAGTGATTTGTCCGCAAGAGTCGACTCCATTCCGGGCAACTATATCGGGAGACGGTATATCGTCAAGCGGTCTAACGGTAACCGGTCTAACGGCAACCGGTATACCGGACACCTTGCTAACCCGAGCTGCTGTCCGTACTGGCCGGCATCGGCCCGACGCGACGGCGAAGGAGCGTGTAGGCAATCGCACCGCCGGCCAGTGGCACGAGGAGTCCGATCGCCTGGTGGAGCAGGACGGCGGCGACTGCGGCGTTGTGGCCGACGCCGTAGACGATGAGCATCCCCACCATGCCGCCGATCGTTCCGACGCTGGCCGGCAGGGGAATCGATCCGCCGAGCGCGCCGATGATGTACGCCATTACGACGACGGCGAAACCGGGAACCGGGCTGGCGTGGACGGCGAGGAAGGCGGTGTAGAGGACGATCACGTCGAATCCGAGGTAAGCCAGCGACCCGAGCAAGCTCGCCCGGTCGCCGCGGTGAACGAAGAGCCGCTCGGTGTCCTCGACGGCGTCGGCGAGCGTCGTGATCGAGCTGGCAATCCTGGCGTGCTTGGGATGCAGCCGCTCGGCATGGGCGCTGGCGCGGGGGGCGATCAAGAGCGCGGCGGCGACCCCAGCCGCCACCAGGGCCGCCGGCAGCAGCGTCAGCAGGAGATCGGGCTGCCCCGCGAAGATCCCCGCCGCGAGCCCGACGCCGACGACGATGAGCGTCAGCGCGTTGATGGCTGTGTTGAGGAAGCCGAGGTTGAACTGGCGCTCTACGATCAGCTTGGTCGGCATTCCGAAGCGGTGCAGGATCCAGGCTCCGACTCCCATACCCCCGAGCGAGCCACCCGGGAGGAGCAGGCCGCCTCCGAGCTGAGCCCAAGCGACACGCTCGTCCATCCGCCGGCCGCGACCGTCACGCTCCAGGACGCGATCCGGGTCGACGATCGCGCGCCAGGCGAGGACAAAGCCCGTCTCGGAGAGCAGCTCGAGCGCGATCGCGCCGAGCACCCATGCCCAGGACACATGTTCCAGGCTGTGCAGCGCCTGCGTCAGGCTCGGAGCCAGCTTGAGCACCAGGTAGGCGACCAGCAGGTAGCCCGCCAGCTTGAGGCCCGATCGCTGCAGATGACGTCTCGCATCGCCGAGCGCACGGGCGTGCTTGCCCTTAGCCGCTGTGTGCCCAGAGGTGGCGAGGGACGGCTCCGCGGCGCCGTCATCGATGAAGCTCCCCACGGTGCGTACGTTATCCCTACGGCGGGATGCCGACGCGTGCGTTGCCTGGGTCGAGCAGCTCAAGCGCGAGCGCGGACCAGGCGAAGTGCTCAGCGCCCATGCCGCGGCCGTCGTGCGGATCGTAGAACTCGCGCAATCCCTCGCGCGAGACCGTCTCGGTGATCGCCCGAGCGAGGCGCGCTGCCTGTCGCTCGTAGCCCAGACGCGCCATGCCCCGCCAGATGAGCCACGCGCTGTTGACCCAGGTCGGCCCGCGCCAGTAGCGCCGCAGACCCTCGAAGTGCTCCTGGAGCGAGAACGCCGGTTCATCGAGCGAGACCGAGGGCGGCGCGACGGCCGTCCAGAAGCGGCGCTCATCGAGCAGGTAGTCCACCAGGCGGTGACCGATCTGCTCGGGGAGGTCGGGCAGCGCGAGTGGGGCGAGAGCGGTCCAGGTGAGTGGGATCCGCTCCTTTACCGGCGGTGTCACCGCCGGCAGGAACAACCCGCTCGGCTCGTCGTAGAGCCGGGCGATCAGCGCCGGCGTGATCGATGGAAGCCCCAGAGCGAGCCTCGAGAGGCCATGGATCACGTTCGTCAGGACCTCGCAGACGACGGGGTCACCGTCGGCCCGGACCGCTTCGATGCGGAACTCGCGCGCGCGGTTGCGGCGCACCAGCTCGACGAAGCCTGGCAGGCCCTGGGCGCGATGGCGCCAGATCGGGTCGAATTGTGGCGATGCATCGAGACCCGACTCGTCGGGCTGCAGGATCCACAGCAGCCCGTCGCCTTCGAGGTCGCGCTGGGCGCTGATCGCCGCATGGTGGGCGACGATCGACGGCTCGAGCGCCGGATCGCCGACCGCCACTCGCCAGGCGAACGCGAGCGCCGGCGGCTCGATCGTCGCGGTCATCGCGTCGGCGTGATGGATCACGTTGTAGTAGAGCGAGCGCGGGCCGCTCAGCGGGTGATCCCAGAAGATCGTGTGACCGATGAAGCCATCCGGACGTGCGGCGGCGAGTAGCGTCTCCAGCTCCGCGCGGGAGCGCGCGGGGTCGAAGTGGCGCCAGGCGATCGCAGCGAAACACGAGTCCCAGTACCACTGCCAGCGGTAGCGTTCAGGGCTCGGGCGCGTGTACGCGAACGGCACACCGTCGCGCTCGCCGACGGTCCAGCTCGCCTCCAACGTCTGCCGGCATCGCTGCGCCACCGCGACCATACGCCGAAGCTTGGCAAATGCAGTCTGGAGGGCGGTGCAGTGACGCCTGATCTCGGTCTCTGTCAGACCCAGGCCAGCTCGATCTGAGGATGACCATAATCTCGGACGCGTGACCGAACTCGTCCCTCGGGTGACGACCTTGCTGTGATCGCTGATGCCGCCTCAAACGTGCTCTCGCGCGCAGTCGCTGACGTGAGGGCCGCGGTGACGTTCGTTTCTCATGAGCCGCTCGCGGCGATCGTTGCGGCACGTGATGCGACGAGTCTCGATCTGAGCCGTGTCGACCCCGATGCGGTCGCAGCACGAAACGCGCTCCGCCAGTCGGGTATTTCCTTTCGAGACCTGCTCACGCCGGTTCGCGCGCAGCTGGCGCCACTGGGACGGGGCACCTCAAGTTCGCGCCGGAGAATTACTCCGGAGGACCTTCTGCGAGTTCTCGTCCCTCGATTGCCTGACGACTCGCTCACGCTACTTGCTGCCGACCTTCGCGAAACGCTGCAGCGGGTGCGGACAGCGTCACGAGCAGTCGCTCGGTGTTATGCGGAGCTCGCGGTTCCGTCAGTTGCCTCTGCTGTGAGATGAGTCGATGCCCGGGTCCTCTCCAGGATGAGGTTTGACAACAGCGTCAGCGGGTGACGCGCTCGACGGCGATGAGCAGCTTGCCGGCCATCGTCGAATCGAGCACGAGCTTGACTCGCGCGCCCGGCATGCTCGCCGCTTTCACGCGCGCGCCGGCCAGGGAGAGTGCCCAGACGCCCAACACGCCACGCACGCCGCCGGCGCGCTGCACTTCCAGCACGCGCACCGGGCTGGCATGGCGCGCGCTCGAACCGGCAGCGGACATGAAGCCAACCGCCCGCGTCGCAGCCGCTGTCGGCGACGGCAACGGCGACGGCGACGGCGACGGCGCCGCAGGCAACAGCTGCGCCGTGGCGAGCGTGACCCCGTGCGCGTTGCGAAGCACCACTTTCCCCTGCGCCAGCGTCGCGCTCGCCGCGTTTGCGGACGTGGCAGGCAACACCTCGGCAGTCGCGGCCGACGCGGCGTTCACGGTCACGTCGGGGTTGGTCGCCGTCGCGACGGCGACGAGCGTCGAGCCGACATCCGCCGCCGTCGGCCGGTAGCTCACGCCCGTCGCGCCGGCGATTGCCTGACAGCTCTGCCCGGCGACGTTACAGCGCTCCCACGCGTAGCTGTAGACCGTTCCCGGCGCCGCCGTCCAGGCGGTCATCGCGATGCTCAGCAGCGAGCCCTGTTGCGCCGTGCCGCTGATGGCCGGGGCGTGCGCGCTGACCGGCGCTGCGGAGGCGATGATCGTGGTCGGCCGGCTGGCGGCGACCGCCGTCGCGTCGGGGTTGGTGGCCGTGATGAGCAAGCGCACCTCGGTGCCCTCGTCGGCCACCTGGAGGGCGTACGTCGAGGCGGTCGCGCCTGCGATCGCAGTCCAGGTCGTGCCGGCGTCGGTCGAACGCTGCCACTGATGGGCGTAGGTGTTACCCGCTCCGATCCACGCGCCCTCCGTCGACGTCAGGACCTGACCGCGGACGGCCGAGCCCCAGATCGTGGGCGCAGTGCTCGCAACGGGCGGTGAGCCGAGAACCGGGCCGAACGCGGCGCTGGTGGCGCCCGTGCTCCCGTAGGCGTTGGTTGCGGTGACGATGACCTCGATCTTCGCCTGCTCGTCTGACTGTTGCAGCATGTAGGTGGGGCCGGTCGCTCCGGAGATCGCGACAAACCCAGAGCCGGCGTCGCGCTCCCACTGGTAGGCGTACGCGGTTGCGGTCGGGCTCCACGTGCCGGCGGTGACGGTCAGGATGCTCGCGCGCGCCGTCGTGCCGGAGATGGCGGGCGGTGTCAGCGAGACTGGCGCTGTGCCCGAGACGGGCGCGCTGGAGGCCACGGGGCCGACGGGCTGAGAGCTTGCGCTCGCATCCCCGCCGGGATTCGTGGCGGTGACGACGAGCTCGATCGTCGCGCCGATGTCCGCCGCGCCGAGCGTGTAGGTGGAGGATCTCGCTCCCGGGATGTCTTGATAGCCCGAGCCGCTGTCGCGCTGCCACTGGTACGCGTAGGTGTCGTCGGTGCCACTCCACGAGCCTGTTGCACCTTGCAGCGTGACCCCGAGCGTGGCAGCGCCGGTGACCGTCGGAGCCTGATCGTTGATCGGCACATCGTCGTCCTGCACGGCCGCGGTCGCCGCCGACGGCACCTGTACGGTCGCGTCGGGGTTGGTGACGGTCACGAGCACGCGCAGCTGTGAGCCAACGTCTGAGAGCGTCGGCATGTAGGCGGACGAGGTTGCGTACTGCTCATCGTTCCAACCCGAGCCGGAGTTGCATTGCCATTGGTAGGAGTACTGCAGGCCGGGCCCTGACCAGGTTCCCGTTGTGGCCATCAGCATGTTCGAGACCTCGGCGGTGCCTCCGTAGATGCTCGGCGCCGTGATGGGAACGGGTGGGTCCGGGATGATCGGACCAAGCACGTTGGAGGTTGCGCTCGCCGAGCCATCGGGGTTGGTGGCGGTGACGATCACGCGGACATACGTGCCCACGTCCGGATGCAGCAGCGGGTAGTCATCCGCCGTCTGACTCGCGTTGGCGGTCCAGGTGCTGTCGTCCGGCGAGGTCTGCCACTGATAGGCGTAGGTCGTCCCCGAGCCGCCCGACCACGTTCCTGCCGTCGTCAGTAGGACGTAGCTGTCCTGCGGCGTGCCGCTGACCCGCGGCGCGACCGTGTTCACGGGTGCGTTCGAGAGCACCGGCCCCACCGCAGCCGAGACGGCCGCACCAGAACCGTCGTCGTTGGTTGCGGTCACGACTACGCGCACGCTCGCGCCCTCGTCTGCCGCTTGCGTCGTGTAGCTCGCGCCCGTCTGACCGCTGATGTCGGTCCAGGTGCTGCCGTCGGTCGTGCTCTGCCACTGGTAGGCATAGGAGATCGGCTGCCATCCCGAGAAGTTCACCTGGGCATTCAGCGTGTTGCCCTGCGCCGGGACGCCGGAGATCGTCGCCGTGCCCGCCGGAGCGCCCGAGGTCACCGGGCCGACCGGCGCGCTCGTGGCCTCCGTCGTGCCCGCCGAGTTGGCGGCTGAGACAAGCACCTCGAGCTCTGAGCCGATGTCCGCGGTGCTCAACGCATAGTAGGAGTTGGTCGCGCTCGGAATGATCTGATAACCAGAGCCGGTGTTCTGCTCCCACTGGTAGGAGTATGAGGTCGCGGTCGGCGACCATGTACCGGCTGAGGCCATCAGCAGCACTCCCTGCCAGGGGTTGCCGGTGATCGTCGGCTGGCTCTGATTGACGGGCGCGCTCGCGTCCGCCGACTCGACTGCCGGTGAGCTCGCCGGAGCGTAGGAGAGCGCGTCGACTCCAAAGGTGAGCGCCTGCTTGGACGGTGCGGGTGCGTTTGGCGACGTCGCCGCCAACGCGACCGGGGAGGTGATGAGAAGTGTTAGCGCGGCTGTCAGGGCCAGCGCCCGCGAGGCGAAGCGCACTGTTTCTGCATCGGAGGGTCGCTCAGCGGCCGGAACTCCATGAGGAGAGGCTCGACGTGTATCTGAGGCGCCTTTAGGGGAGAGGGACCTCCGTGGCGGGTAAGACGATCGCTGGCGCGCCTCGGCGGGAGGGTCTGAGGTTTAGCGCCAGCGATCGTCATGGCCGCAATCGCAGCACGTCCGCGCAAGAAGCGAATAATGTCTTGCGAAGAGCAACCGAAGATTGCTTGCGCCGTCTCGGTCCGGACCCGAGGCCCTCACAGCCGTACCGAGACCCGCCTCAAGAAGCGCGCACAGCTGCCGATCTCCCATGTGATGAGCCTCGAGGCCGTAATCGGTCGCATCGATTCGATCCTCCAGCTTCAGCAGCAGGTCCTCGATCCTGGCGCCACCCTCTCCTCCTCCTCAGTCACAGGTGGCGCCGGGGTCGGTGCTGCGTCGAGCACGGGAGCGACCGCCGTCTCCACGACCGCTCCGACGACCACAGCCGATTTCGCCAGCCTCCTCGCCAGCGCGCAGGCGGCGTCCGACACCGCCGCGATCGGCGATTCGTCCTCGGACGCCGGCAATGGTGTTCTCAGCACCGCTTCCGATCCGTCCAGCTCAGCCCTTGCTCTGCTCGCCTCGCAGTTCGGCAGCGCCTCCAGCACCGGGACCGGGGCCCTCACCTCCAGCCTCTACCCGCTGACCTCGAGCCCCACCATCGGCAGCAACGTCCCAGCCACGAGCTCGGACGATCCGCGGTTTCAGGCGATGGTGCAGGAGGCGAACTCGCTGGTTGGCAAGCCGTACGTATGGGGAGGCGGGCATTCGAATTGGAGTCCACAGCAGGGGTACGACTGCTCTGGCTTCGTGTCGGCGGTGCTGCATGCGGGCGGGTACCTGAGCAGCCCGCAGGACACCGCGACCCTGCCCAACGCGCCGGGAATCGAGGCGGGACCAGGCCAGTACGTCACGATCTACGATCGCGATGAGTCCGGGCAGGAGGGGCACGTGATCATCGACCTGGGTGGCCAGTTCTACGAGTCCGGCGGTGAGGCTGGAGCGTGGGGCGGGGGCGGCGGCGTTGAGCGGATCGGGACACCGTCAGCCGCGTACCTGGCGACGTTCAACGACATCCTGCACCCCGCGGGGCTCTAAGAAAGTCTCAGCGGGGTTTTCGAGCTTCCGTCTACGGGCCCTTCTGACCGCTTCGACCGCCAGCAGGGCGTCGAGCACCTCGCGTCCGTGCGCCGACCCTCTCGCCGTGTCAGACTCCTGAAACGGCCGGGGGAGCCGTGGAGGAAGCTGCCGGAATGAGCCACACACTCGATCTCGCGCTCGTGCGCCGCCGTATCGCGCTGACCGGTGCGGTGCAGGGCGTCGGCTTTCGCCCGTTCGCCTTCCGGCTGGCGCACGAGCTGGGCCTCGCCGGATTCGCCGGCAACGACGCGGGGGGCGCCTTCGTCGAGGTGGAGGGTTCCGCAGCCTCCGTCGAGCGCTTCAGCGAACGTCTCGTCCGCGAAGCGCCGCCGCTCGCTCGCATCGAGACGGTGTCGAGCAGCAATGTGCCCGCGCGCGGCGAGCGCGCGTTCGTGATCGCCGAGTCGCTGAACGGGCCAGGTGAGCGGACGCTGGTGCCACCCGATACCGCGACGTGCGACGCCTGCCTCAGGGAGATCGACGATCCATCGGACCGGCGCTACCGCCACCCGTTCGCCAACTGCACCGACTGCGGCCCGCGCTTCACGATCATCCTCGACTTGCCCTACGACCGGCCGGCGACGACGATGGCGCAGTTCGAGCTCTGCCCCGCGTGTGCCGCGCAGTACGCCGACCCGCGCGACCGTCGCCATCATGCGCAGCCGATCTCCTGCCCGGACTGCGGACCGCAGCTGCGCTTCATCCGCGACGGCGACAGCGTGACCGGCACCGACGCCGCGATCGCCGCCGTCCACGACGCATGGGCGCGCGAGCATGTCGTCGCCGTCAAAGGCATCGGTGGCTATCACCTCACCTGTGATGCGCGCTCCGACCGGGCGGTTGCGCTCCTGCGCGACCGCAAGGGGCGCGTCGACAAGCCGTTCGCCGTGATGGTCCGTGACCTCGACGACGCCCGCGCGCTCGCCGAGCTCGGCGCCGCCGAGGAACAGGCGCTTACGGCGCCCGCGCGTCCGATCGTGCTCGCCAGGCGCCGGACCGGCTGCGTCGTCTCCGAGCACGTCGCGCCCGGCAACCGCGACCTGGGGATCATGCTCGCCTACTCGGGCCTGCATCGGCTTCTGCTGAGCGGGGTGCCGGGCTCCCAGCAGCAACCGCCGCCGGTGATCGTCGCGACCTCGGGCAACCGCTCCAACGAGCCGATCTGCATCGACGACGAGGAGGCGGCGCGCAGGCTCGGTGACCTCGTGGACGCGTTCCTCGTACACGACCGCCCGATCCACGTGCCGTGCGACGACTCCGTCGTGCGGATCGTGTCCGGCGTCGAGCAGCCCGTGCGCCGCTCGCGCGGCTACGCGCCGCTGCCGGTGACCCTCCCTGTCCCCGTCGTGCCGACGCTCGCGGTCGGCGGCGAGCTGAAGAGCACCTTCTGCCTGGCTTCCGGCAGGCACGGTTGGATGAGCCAGCATATCGGCGACCTCGAGAATCTCGAGACACTGGAAGCTTTCCAGAAGAGCATCTTGTCATTCGAGGCAATGTACGGTGTGGTACCCGAGATCCTCGCAACCGACCTCCATCCCGGCTACCTCTCGCGTCGCTGGGCGCTCGAGCATCAAGAGGGAGCACGGGTCGTGGAGGTCCAGCATCACCACGCGCACGTCGCTTCCCTGATGGCCGAGCACGGGCTCGATGGCTCCGAACGGGTGATCGGTGTCGTGTTCGACGGCACCGGGTACGGATCGGCAGCCTCGGGCGGGCCGGCGATCTGGGGTGGCGAGATCCTCCTCGCGGACTACGCCGGCTACAGCCGCCTCGGACACTTGCTCGAGTTGCCGCTCCCGGGCGGCGACGCAGCGGTGAGGGCGCCGTGCCGGCTGGCGCTCGCCTACCTGCTCGCCGCGGGCATCGAGCTCGACGAGCGGCTGGCTCCGGTGCGGGCCACCGGCCCGATCGAGCGTCGCGTCGTGGCGCGTCAGCTGCAGACCGGGTTCGGCGTGGTGCCGACCAGCAGCGTCGGACGGCTGTTCGACGTCGTCGCATCGCTGCTCGACGTTCGCCACCACGTCAACTACGAGGCGCAGGCCGCGATCGAGCTCGAGGCGCTCGCGACCACTGCCGCCGCGGGCTGGCCGCTGCGTCTCGGGATGGGCGCGGACGCGGTGCTCGATCCGCGGCCGCTCCTGCGCGGGATCGTGGTGGCCCTGGAGCGGGGCGCAGAGCCGGCCAGCCTCGCGCTCGGCTTCCACGAGGCGCTCGCCGAGGCGGTCGGCCGCGCGCTCGCCGCGATCGCGGCGACGACGCCGGTTCGCACCATTGCGCTCAGCGGCGGAGTGTTCCAGAATGCGACTCTCACGCGGCTCTGCCGTGAGCAGGCGACGGCGTGCGGGTTCGGTGTGCTCGAGCATCGGATCGTTCCCCCGAACGACGGCGGACTGGCTCTCGGGCAGGCGGTGATCGCCGGTGCGCAGAGACGACGAAACACGACAAGGCAAGGCGGTGGCTGATGTGCCTCGGAATTCCGGGCAAGGTCGTTGCGGTACGTGAGGAGCATGGGATCCGGATGGCGTCGGTCGACTTCGGGGGCGTGACCAAATCTGTCTGCCTCGCCTACGTGCCGGAGGTCGCGGTCGGCGACTACGCGATCGTGCACGCCGGCTTTGCGATCACCCGCCTGGACGAGGCGGCCGCGCTCGAGACGCTCGCGCTGTTCGAGGAGATGGGCGTGCTGGAGGCGGAGCTTGCGGGCGAGCAGCCGGCGGCGGCCGGGGATCTGAGGGAGTCAGCGTCATGAAGTACCTGGACGAGTTCAGTGATCCGGACCTCGCCGCGCGGCTGCTGGCGGAGATCCGCGCGGTGGTGAGCGGGCGCTGGGCGATCATGGAGGTGTGCGGTGGCCAGACGCATTCGATCATCCGCAACGGCATCGACCAGCTGCTGCCGGAGCAGGTCGAGCTGATCCACGGACCCGGATGCCCGGTTTGCGTCACACCCCTGGAGATGATCGATCGCGCACTCGTGATCGCGTCACGGCCCGAGGTCATCTTCTGCTCGTTCGGGGACATGCTGAGGGTCCCCGGGAGCGGACGGGACCTGTTCACGGTCAAGGCGCAGGGAGGCGATGTCCGCGTCGTCTACTCGCCGCTCGACGCCGTCCAGCTCGCCGCTCAGAACCCCGACCGCGAGGTCGTGTTCTTCGGGATCGGCTTCGAGACGACGGCGCCCGCCAACGCGATGGCCATCCACCAGGCGCGCTCGCGCGGACTGGGCAACTTCTCGATGCTCGTCAGTCATGTGCTCGTGCCGCCGGCGATCGAAGCGATCATGAGCTCCCCGGACTGCCGCGTGAACGCGTTTCTGGCCGCGGGCCATGTGTGCACCGTGATGGGCTCGCTCGATTACGAGCCCCTGGCGCAGCGCTTCTCCGTGCCGATCGTCGTCACCGGTTTCGAGCCGCTCGACGTACTCGACGGCATCCGCCGCGCCGTGATCCAGCTCGAGGGCGGTCGCGCCGAGGTGGAGAACGCCTACCAGCGAGCCGTGCGACCGGAGGGAAACCTCCCGGCGCAGGCGATGCTCCAGGAGGTCTTCGAGTGCTGCGATCGCCAGTGGCGGGGGATCGGAATGATCCCCCGCAGCGGCTGGAGGCTCGCCGACGCATACGCCGACATGGACGCGAGCCGGCGCTTCGGGCTCGAGCAGCTGTCGGTCACCGAGCCGACGCGCTGCCGCGCGGGCGAGGTCCTGCAGGGCCTGATCAAGCCGAGCGAATGCGACTGCTTCGGGACGGAGTGCACGCCCCGCACACCGATCGGAGCGCCGATGGTGTCCAGTGAAGGCGCCTGCGCGGCCTACTTCCAGTACCGCCGCCTGGATCCGCCGGCGATGGTGCGCCATGGCTGACGGCGCGCCGATGGGGGTGACTGAGACCGGAATCCCGCAGAGCGCCGCGGTCGGTGCCGGCGGCTGGACGTGTCCGGCGCCGCTGCGCGACCACGACCGCATCGTGCTCGGACACGGCGGCGGCGGGACGCTGTCGGCGGAGCTGATCGAGCACGTGATCCTGCCGGCGTTCGGTGCTGCCGCCCGCAACGCGACGCCGACCGACGCGGCGGTGATCGACATCGGCGCCGCCAACCGCGTTGCGTTCTCAACCGACACATTCGTAGTGCGCCCGTTGTTCTTCCCCGGCGGCAACATCGGTGACCTCGCCGTCAACGGCACCGTCAACGACCTCGCGATGCAGGGGTCGCTGCCGCTCGCGCTGTCGACCGGCTTCGTGCTCGAGGAGGGCTTCGAGCTCGAAGCGCTCAGGCGGATCGCCGCGGCGATGGGCAGGGCGGCGCTCGACGCCGGCGTCGAGCTGGTGACCGGGGACACGAAGGTGGTCGAGTCCGGTCACGGCGACGGCGTCTACGTCAACACGGCGGGAATCGGGATCGTGCCCGCCGGAGTCGAGCTGGCGCCCGACCGCGCCGCACCCGGCGACCGCGTGATCGTCAGCGGCCCGATCGGAATGCACGGCATCGCCGTGCTCAGCGTGCGCGAGGGCCTCGAGTTCGGGACCGAGCTGCGCTCGGACACGGCGCCGCTGACCGGCCTCGTGCAGACGATCTTCGGCGCGGTTCCGGACCCCGCCGCGGTTCGCGTGCTGCGTGACCCCACGCGCGGTGGCCTGGCCGCCAGCGTGTGTGAAATCGCCGCCGTCGCGCGCGTCGGCGTGGAGCTCGACGAGCGCGCGATCCCGGTGCACGACGCCGTCCAGGCCGCGTGCGCGTTCCTCGGACTCGATCCGCTCCAGGTCGCCAACGAGGGCAGGCTGGTCGCGATCGTTGCGGCGCAGTACGCGCAGGACATCCTCGCTGCGATGCGCGCCACCGCCGCCGGAGCCGGCGCGGCGATCATCGGCTCCGTCTCGAATCGACATCCGGGCGTCGTCACCATGAGGACCCCACTGGGCGCCAACCGCGTGCTCGACCGCCCGCTCGGGGAGCAGCTCCCGAGGATCTGCTGAGGCGCACCGTGCGCGCGCCGATCACATCTTCACCACACCTCCAGGAGGCTTGACCATGGGCCGTTTTCACCGGCACGCCGACGGCACCGTGCACTCGCACGATCACGACGATCACGGCCACGCAGACGACCACACGCACGATCCGGGCGGCGAGAGCACCCATGAGGCCAGCGACGACCACGAGCACGAGCTTCGTGACGTCGGCGACCACTCCGGCTATGAGACCGGATCGCTGAGGATCGACGTGCTCGAGGCGATCCTGGGGGAGAACGATCGCACGGCTGCCGACAACCGATCGGACTTCACGCGCAACGACGTGCGCGCCGTGAACCTGATGTCCTCGCCCGGAGCCGGCAAGACGATGCTCCTGCAGGCGGCGCTGCGCCACCTCGACGGCAGCCTGCGCGTGGGCATCGTCGAGGGCGACATCGAGACGCCGCTCGACGCCGACAGGCTGCAGGGTCTCGGCGCGCCAGTCGCGCTCGTGAACACCGCCAACGGGTTCGGCGGCGAGTGCCATCTCGATGCGACGATGGTGCGCTCAGTGCTCGACCACCTGCCGCTGCACGAGCTCGACGTCGTCGTGATCGAGAACGTCGGCAACCTCGTCTGCCCGGCCGAGTTCGACGTCGGCGAGAACGCGAAGGCGCTCGTGTTCTCGATCACGGAGGGCGAGGACAAGCCACTCAAGTACCCGGTCATGTTCCGCGCCGCCGAGCTCGTCGTGATCAACAAGATGGACCTGCTCCCGTACCTCGATTTCGACCTCGAGAGCTTCCGCGAGAACCTGCAAGCCGTCAACCCCGGTGTTGCGACGATCGACGCGTCGGCCCGTACCGGCCAGGGCGTGCCGGCCTTCTGCGACTGGCTGGCGGGTCGCTAGCGGCCGTGACCGATCACTTCTGATGGCCGTCAGCAACAGCTGGGCGCCCGATCGGACGCCCAGCGTTCGACGAGCGCGCGAACCCGCTGCGCGAGCTCGTCCACGGCAGCGGCGACCGGCGCGCTGATCGCCCCGCCGAGCGTGTACGGATCGAGCACCTCGACGGCGAGCACGCGTGTCTGCGACGGGAAGGGGAGCCCGAGCCGGTGCGCCACGGCGGCCATCTCTGGCAGGCCGGCGTGATGCAGGCTCGGCGCGAGTACCCGCCCGACGTCCTGCAGCCCGAGCTCGCGGATCGTGCCCGGCGGGTTGCGGCCGGTGAGGATCGCGTCGACAACGACCGCCCGGTCGTACCCGGCGAAGATCTCGATCAGCGCCATCCCCGAGGCCGAGCTCTCGACGACGTCCGCCGCGCCGGCGATGTCCTGCGCAACGGCTCTGGCCACGAGCAGGCCGACAGCGTCGTCGGCCGCGAGCTCGTTCCCGAGGCCGAGCACGAGCGTTCGCATCAGTCGCGGCAGATCTCGCGCACGACCTCGCCGCCGGGATCGTGGATCTCGACGGTGAGCGGCATCTGCCCCGGCAGGCTGTGGGTGGCGCAGCCGAAGCAGGGGTCGTACGCGCGGAAGGACATCTCGAGCTGGTTGAGCAGTCCGTCGCCGACCTCGCCGCCGGTGATCAACGACCGTGCCGCCTTGTCGACCGACATCGCGATCCGCGCGGCGTTGTTCTCGGTGGCGACGATCAGGTTGGCGCCCGTGATCAGCCCGCGCTCGTCGGCGTGGTAGTGATGGATGAGCGTGCCTCGCGGAGCCTCGACGACGCCGACGCCCTCTCCGGGGGTCGCGGTCGGCAGCGTGCGCACGGCGGGGCTGAGGATCTCGGGGTCGGCGGCGAGCTCGGACATCCGCTCCGCGGCATACAGGAGCTCGATGACCCTCGCCCAGTGGTTGGCGAGCGTGTGGTGGACGGGCTTGCCCCCGAGCGTGGACACCAACTCCTCGTAGGCCTCCTGCGCGAGCGGCGTCGCCATGCCATCGCCGGCGTTCAGGCGCGCCAGCGGCGCCACCGAGTAGACGCCGCTCTCGGGACCGTCGGCGAACCCTTTCCAGCCCACGTCCTTGAGGAAGCAGAACTTCATGTAGTTCCAGGGCTCGACGTGCTCGGCGATGTGATCGAGGTAATCCCGTGGCTCGAACGCGAGAAACTCCCGGCCCGACGGATCGACAACCCTCAGCCGGCCGTCGTAGAACGTGACCTTGTTGTCGTCGTCGACCAGTCCCATGTAGTAGGTGCGGTGCGTGTACGCCTCCGAGGCGATCAGCTCGACGTACGCGGGGTTCGACAGCACCGCGTCGCGGAACACGCCGAGCGAGAACTGGCCAAAATCCAACGCGCGCGCGGACGCGGCTTTCAGCTCGTCCCGGATCTCGGCCGTGAGCGTCCGCGAGACGCCGCCGGGCAATCCGAACACCGGGTGGATCGGCTTGCCCGCGATCATCCCCATCAGCTCACGCAGCTGCTTGCGGACGCCGATCACCTCCTTGCCGACGTCGAGCCCGACCTTCCCGATCACCCCGAGGACGTTGCGATCGGCCTTCGGCGACGCCGGGCCGACGACGAAGTCGGGCCCGCCGAGGAAGAAGAAGTGCAGCGCGTGGTCCTCGACCATGAAGATGCTGTAGGCAAGCTCACGGATCTTCTTCGCGGCGGGCGGCGGTTCGACGCCGTAGAGGTCATCGAGGGCCTTCGTCGCGGCCATGTGGTGCGCCATCGGGCACACGCCGCAGATGCGCGAGGTGATCTGCGGCATGTCCTCCGCCGGGCGACCCTCGACGAACTTCTCGAAGCCGCGCAGCTCGGGGATCTGGAGGAACGCGCGCTCGACGCTCCCGGCGTCGTCGAGGAAGATGTGGATCTTCCCGTGGCCCTCGAGCCTCGTGATGGGGTCGATCAGGATCTTTGTGCTCATCGTTCGGGGCCTTTAGTCAGGGTGGTCCGGAAGCACGCGCCTGTGTAGCAGCGAGGCCGGCAGGCCGTATCGGTAGAAGGTGCCGACCGGGTCGGGGATCTGATTCGCTCGCGCGGCGATCGCGTCCCGATCGGTGCAGTCGATCAGCGAGGCGACCGACGACAGCGCCTTCGCGCCATGGTCGACGACGCGGCTCATCGGGCCCATGCAGCCAGTGCAGGGCATGTTCGCCCGGATGCATGCCGCACCGCAGCCCGCCCGCGTCGCCGGGCCCAGGCAGATGAGGCCCTGGGCGAGCAGGCAGAGGTCAGGGTCGGCGAGCATCTCGTGGGGCCGCCTGAATGCGGTGATCGACGGCTGCTGCGGCTTGCTCGCCACGTGCGTGCACTCCGAGCACAGCGCCACGTCGGGCGCGAGCACCGCCCCCTTCGCCGGCAGCGTCCCCTGCACGAGCGCCAGCACCGCGGCTTTGATGAGATCCGTCGGCGGGGCGCACCCGGGCAGGTAATAGTCGACGTCGATCACCTGATCGAGCGTGCGCACCGAGCCCCAGAACGCCGGCAGGCTGAGATGACACCCCTGAACGTAGCTGTCCTGCAGCGGCATCGTCGCCTCGTCGTTGGCGAGGCTCGGCGCCTCCCAGTAGACACGCTCGAGGATCTCCTCGCGGCTGTAAAGGTTCGCGAGACCGGGGATGCCGCCGAAGCAGGCGCAGCTGCCGAACGCTACGACCGCGGCGGACTTGCGCCGCAGCAGCTCGGCCATCTCCTCCTGCTCGGAGGTCCGGATCGCGCCGTTGATGAACGTCGCGGCGAGCTCGCCGTCGGCGAGCTGCTCGACGTCCTCGCGCTTGAAGTCGAGTGCGACCGGCCAGAAGACGATGTCGACCGCGTCGACGACGGTGAGGACGTCCTCGGCGAGATCGACGACGGCCTCCTCGCAGCCCCCGCACGAGGCGCACCAGTAGAACGCGACTTTCGGCTTCATGACGGCACCCCCGCGAGCTCGCGCGGACCGGGCATCGGGCACAGGCGCAGCGGGCCGAGCCGGCGCACATGCTCGCTCATCTCGTTGCAGACGCGCTGGACCTGATCGCCCTCGGACGCCGAGATCCATTCCAGGCGCAGACGCGCTTCCTCGATTCCCATCTGGCGCAGCAGCGGTGCCAACAGCTCGAAGCGGCGCGACGCGTTGTAGTTGCCCTGGTCGTAGTGGCAGTCCCCCGGATGGCAGCCGCCGATCAGGACGCCGTCGGCTCCTTGCCGGAACGCGGTGAGGACGAACTGCGGGTCCACCCTCCCGGAGCACATCAGCCGCACGACCCGCACGCCCGGCGCATACTGCATCCTGGAGATTCCCGCGAGATCGGCGGCCGTGTATGTGCACCACGTGCAGAAGAACGCCACGATCCGAGGCTCGAAGGCCGGTGTGACGACGTCGTCAGGCATATTCGAGCACCCCTTGGATCTCTGACAGGACTTGCTCGTCGGTGAACATGTGTTGTTGCAGGGCACCCGAAGGACACGCGGCGACGCAGATCCCGCAGCCCTTGCAGAGCACTTCGTTGACCTCCGCGAGCTTCTGCTCGCCGTCGAGCGCGATCGCGGAGAAGGGGCACAGGGGTATGCACGTCCGGCACCCCGAGCATGCGGCTGCGTGCACGAATGCCGTGCTCGGCTCGAGCTCGACGGAGCCTCGGTCGATGAGGGCCAGCGCCTCGGCTGCCGCGGCACCCGCCTGGGCGACGCTGTCCGGGATGTCCTTCGGGCCCTGGCAGGCACCCGCGAGGAACACGCCGTCGGCGAACGTCGAGACGGGAGCGAGCTTTGGATGACGCTCGGTGAAGAAGCCCTCGGCGCCGCAGCTGAAGTTGAACTTCCGCCGGACCTCCGCGAAGTCGGCCTGAGGCTCGAGGCCGACCGCGAGCACGACCATGTCCACCGGGATCCGCCGCGCCGCGCCGACGAGCGTGTCCTCGGCTCGGATTACGAGCCGGCCCTCCTCCTCCGGAGACATGGCCCAATCGGTCACGTCGGCGGCGCGGCCACGGATCGGATGCATGCCCTCCTCGAGCAGCTTGTTGTAGAACTCCTCGTACCCCTTGCCCGGGGTCCGCATGTCGATGTAGAAGTTGTAGATCTCAGCTGACGTGCGCTCCTTGATGAGGTGGGCGAGCTTCAGCGAGGCCATGCAGCAGACGCGGGAGCAGTAGGCGTTGTAGCGGCTGTCTCGTGAGCCCACGCAGTGAACGATGCCGACGGCCGACGGGCGCCGGCCATCCCGCATGACGATCTCGCCCTGAGTCGGGCCCGAGGCGCACAGCAATCGCTCGACCTCGAGGCTCGTGTAGACGTTCGGGTACTTGCCGTAGCCGTACTCGGGAATCCGGTGCGGGTCGAAGGGCTTGAAGCCGGTTGCCACGATGATCGCCCCGACCTCGAGCTCCAGCTCGCGGTCGCGCTGGCTCAGGTCGATCGCGTCGCGCTCACAGGCCACGACGCACTGAGCGCACTCCGAGCACGGACCGCAGTCGAGGCACCGCTGCGCGCCTGCCATCGCCTCCGCCTCGGTGAGCCCGGGCTCGAGCTCTGCGAAGTCGTTCGGCGTGCCGCACAGCACGGCGCTCGACGCCCGCGGCTCCGCGCGGTCGAAGCGCTGCCTGGCGAGCACCGCGGTCTTGTCTACGACGGGCAGCCCCCCGTCGAAGCTCGCGCCGTCGGGCTCCGAGCCCTGCAGGAAGCGGTCGATCATGAACGCGGCACGCCGGCCCTGTCCGACGGCGCGTGCGATGTCCGATGCGCCGAGCACCACATCACCGGCGGCGAACACGTACGGCACGTCGGTCTGGAGCGTCTGCGGGTCGGCAACGATCCTCCCGTCCGGCGCGCCCGTCAAATGCGGCCCGCTCAGCCCTCCCTTCATCACCTCGGGCGTCAGGCCGATCGCGGGGATCACCTCGTCGCAGGCGATCTCGAACTCGCTGCCGGGCACCGGCTCGGGGCGTGCGCGGCCGGAGGCATCGGGTAACCCGAGAGCCATCCGGACGCAGCGCACGCCCCTTACCCGCCCGTGCTCATCTCCCAGGACCGCCACCGGCGCGACCTGGAAGACGAACTGCACCCCCTCCCGCTCTGCGGCGTCGACCTCCTCGGGCATCGCGGGCATCTCCCCGCGACCGCGCCGGTACGCGACCACCACCTCACGCGCACCGAGGCGCCGCGCCGTCCGAGCGGCGTCCATGACGACCTGCGCGTCCTCGCCGCCCCGCGCCCTGTCGCCGTCGCCGTCGCCGTCGCGTGCGCCGAGCCGGCGCGCCGTCCGCGCGGCGTCCATCGCCACGTTGCCGCCGCCCACGACCACCACGCGCTTGCCGTCAAGGCCGGCCCGCGGGCCGGCCTTGACACCCTCCAGGAAGTCCAGGCCGCTCACTACCCCACCGAGCTCCTCGCCCGGGACGTCGAGCCGCATGGACAGCGGCGCGCCGGTCGCTACCAGGATGGCGTCATAACCGGCGCGCCGTAGCGCCCCGAGATCCTCGATGCGGGTCTCGGTGACGATCTCGACGCCGAGCGCGGTGACGTTCTCGATGTCGCGCTCGACGATCTCCACCGGCAGCCGGTAGGAGGGGATCGAGAGGCGCAGCATCCCGCCGGGCGCCGCCGCGGCCTCGAAGATCCGCACGACATATCCCTGCCTGGCGAGCTTCCAGGCAGCCGTCAGCCCGGCTGGTCCGGAGCCGATGATCGCCACTCGCTTACCGTTCGGCGGAGCGGCGTCGGGGAGCGATCCGTTGGTGCGGTAGTCGGCGATGAACCGCTTGAGCCGCCGGATCGGCAGCGTGCCCTCGAGGCTCGCGCGGCTGCACTGCGCCTCGCACGGCGCGTAGCAGGCGCGACCGAGGGTCCCCACGAGCGGCGTCTCCTCCAGCACGAGATCGAACGCCTGCTCGTACTTGCCGGCTCGGATCAGCGACACGTAACCGTGCGGCTTGATCCCGGCCGGACAGCTGACGCTGCACGGCGAGGTGCCCGCGCGGTCGATTACCGGGGTCCGTGGGACAGCCTGCGGGAACGGCGTGTAGACCGCGGGCCGCGTGCCGAGACCCTGATCGAACTCCGATGGGAGGCCCCTGACCGTGCACGCCTCGATGCACTGAGCGCAGCCGTTGCACAGAGTCTCGTCGATGTAGGAGGCCTTCCTGCGGACCTTGACACGGAAGCTGCCGACGTGGCCCGAGACGTCCTCCACCTCGCTGTAGGCGAGCAGCTCGACGTTCGGGTGCTGTCCGAGCGCCACCATCTTCGGGGTGAGGATGCAAGCCGAGCAGTCGAGCGTCGGGAACGTCTTGTCGAACATCGCCATGTGGCCGCCGATCGAGGGCTCGCGCTCGACGAGGTACACGCGCTTGCCTGCGTTGGCGAGCGTCAGCGCCGCGTGGATCCCCGAGATCCCGGCGCCGACGACGAGCACGTCGGGGTGCACCGGAACCCGCCGGCGCTCCAGGTGCTCGTGGCAGGCGACACGCGAGGCCGCTGCGGCGACGAGCGCCTTCGCCTTCTCGGTCGCGTCGCCGGCGTCCTCGGTCACCCAGCTCACGTGCTCGCGGATGCTCGCCATCTGCATCTGGAAGGGACTGATTCCGCCCGCCGCCGTCGCCTGCCGGAACGTCGCCTCGTGCATCAGCGGCGAGCAGGACGCGACGACCACGCGGTTTACGCGGCCGTCGCGGATGTCCTGCTGGATGAGCTCCTGGCCGGGATCCGAGCACATGAACGTGTAGTTGCGGGCGACCGCGACGTGCGGCAAGGCCGCGGCGAACTGCACGACGCTCTCGACATCCACCTTGCCGGCGATGTTGTGGCCGCAGTGACAGACGTACACGCCTATCTGCGGCTCGCTGCCCGCATGGTTGTGATCAGGCGTGGACATGTGCACCTCCACCTCGCATCGATGCCGGCTCGGGCAGTTGCCAGCGCAGCATCCGCTGGATGCCGAGGCTGCGCTCGTCCAGTCCCAGCGCGAGCCCGAGGATCTGCGTGAAGAACCCGACGGTCAGCTCGACGGGTGTGCCGAACTCGCGGCCGGCACGCTCCTGGAAGCACTCGAGGTTGAACTGGCACAGCGGGCAGGCGGTCACGAGCACGTCGGCGCCGCGTCGCTTCGCGTCCTGCAGGAGATCGGAGATGAGACGCAGACCGGCTTCCCGGATCGTCCCGATGAGCGGCCCGCCGCAACAGGATCCGCCGCAGCAGCGGGTCTTGAGCGGCCAGTCGATCGGGTCTGCGCCGAGCGCCGCCATCAGCCGATCCATCGAGGTCGGCTCGTGCTGGTCGTCGAAGGTCGCATACGGGCGCACGAGCAGGCAGCCGTAATAGCAGGCGACCTTGAGCCCGCTGAGCGGGCGTGTGACGGCGCTGGCGACGCGCTCGAGGCCGATGTCGTTGACGAGCACGTCGAGCGGGTGGCGCACCCGGACGCGCCCGTCGTAGTGCAGCCCCGCGGCCTCGAGCGCCTCCTCGACCGTGTCCGCAACCGACTGGTGCTCCTTGAGATAGCGCTGGCTCTTGAGCAGCATCATGTAGCAGCCGCCGCAGGGGGCCATCAGGTCCACCGGTGCGCTGCCGGGCTCGGTTAGCTCCGCCAGCGCGAGGTTGCGCGCGGTCATCGCAAAGGCCTTCATCTGGTCGACCGCCCAGTACGCGGTCGCGCCGCAGCAGTTCCAGTCGTCGAGCTCGTCGAGACCGACGCCGAGCCGCTCACAGATGGCAAGGAGAGACTCCTCGTAGGCGTTGGCGCTCCCCTTCAGGGAGCAGCCCGGGTAGTAGGCGTAGCTCATCTCGCTCCCTCCGAGTGCACTGCCTCGCAACGCGTCTGCACCCCGTCGGCGGCGGGCGCGGCGCCGTTGGCTGATGCGGCGGCGGCCGCGGTGCTGCTGCCGTTGGCGCCAGCGCGACGCGACCGCTCCTCGACGCTTCGCAACATCGTCCTGAACTGCTCCAGGTGGCGGATCGAGTGCCTCCTGTAGCCCATGCGACCGCGTCTCCGCAAACGCTCCCCGAGCGGGTAGTCCTCGAGCAACAGGATCGGACGCGTTTTCAGATACAGCTTCGTTGCGAGCCGCGACTCGGTGTTGCGCCCCCACTTGTCAACGGACGCAACGAACTCGCGCGCCAGGACCGGCGTCGGAAAGCGCTTCGGATGCACGCCCTCGCGGATTGCGGTGCGCTTCAGCGCGTACATCAAGTCGGTGATCGGTATCTGCTTCGGACACGCCGCCGTGCACGCGTAACAGGACGCGCACACCCAGATCGAGATGCTCTCCAGAACCTCGTCCTTCATGCCCGCACGTGCCATCGCGATCAGCTGGCGCGGGGTTTCATCCATGTACGCGCTCATGGGGCAGACGGCGCTGCAGGTGCCGCACTGGATGCAGTCGAGCCACCGCTCGCCGCCGGGGATCGCCGCGATCTCGTCGGCAAACCCAGAATCGATCCGCGACGCGCGCTTGACACGTCGCGAGTCCTCCCACGAACCGTTTGTTCGCATCGTTCGCACAACAGCCCTCTCCGGCCTGACCTCTAGACGTTCACAGCAATATCCGTCGCGCGACCCGGTGGCAACATCGGGGACCTTCATCGCCGGAGTGCGGGAAACTACGGGTTAGGCCCCGTTGTACTTGGCAACTGGTGTGTTGCAATGACCGTACGCGCCGCGTGGCACCTGACGTACCTCGCCTGGCTGGTAACACTGAGCACAAGCGCCCGCGCAGAATCGACCGCCCTGCGGCTTACGCCAGGCACGCCCAGAATTGAGAGGCCGTTGCAATAGCGAGCAGGTTGGGATAGCTTCTGAGGTCCGGTCGTTCCAGCGGCCGGATGCGGCGAATCCGACTTGGGAGGAGGCGAGATGGCCGGCTATGTGCTCGAAGTGCTGCGCGCGCTCACACCGCGCGAGCGATTGCGCGCCGGCCTGATGCTCGTCGCCATCCTCGCCCTGCATGTCGTCGGCTTCGGCGTCTTCATCCTGTTCGTCGTGCCGTCGCACTACAAGGGGCTGGGAATCGGCGTTGCCGGCCTCGCGTACTCGCTGGGACTGCGGCACGCGTTCGACGCCGACCATATTGCCGCGATCGACAACACGACTCGCAAGCTGATGAACGAGGGCAGGCGTCCGCTCAGCATCGGCTTCTGGTTCTCGCTCGGACACTCCACGATCGTCGTCGCGATCGGCGTCGGGATCGTGATCGCCGAGAAGGCCGTCTACGGTGCGGTCGCCAACGCCCACTCGGGACTCGAGCAGTTCGGCGGTCTGTTCGGCACGATCGTGTCGGCCGGCTTCTTGTACGTGATCGGCGTGCTGAACCTCGTGATCCTCGCCGGGATCGTCCGCGTGTTCCGCGGGATGCGCCAGGGCGCCTACGACGAGGCCGAGCTCGAGCGCCGGCTGCAGAGCCGCGGCCTCATGTACCGCTGCTTCGGCCGCTGGATGAGGGCGATCACGCGCGAGTGGCAGATGTACCCGGTGGGCGTCGTGTTCGGGATGGGCTTCGACACCGCCACCGAGGTCGCGCTGCTCGCCACCACCGCCCTGCTCGCAACGGCGCACATCCCGTTCTACGCGATCCTGTGCCTCCCGATCCTGTTCACCGCCGGTATGAGCCTGATGGACACGCTCGACGGGATCTTCATGAACTTCGCCTACTCGTGGGCGTTCTTCAACCCGGTCCGCAAGGTCTATTACAACCTCGCGATCACCGGGCTGTCGGTCGCGATCTGCTTCTTCGTCGGCACGATCGAGGTGCTCGGCCTGCTGCCCGCCGAGATCGGCGGGCTGAGTGGCGGCTTCTGGAGCTACATGGCCGGCTTCGACGTCAACAAGGCCGGGTTCGTGATCGTCGGGATGTTCGTCTTCTGCTGGTCGGCCGCGCTGCTGTTCTGGAAGCTCGGGCACGTCGAGGAGCGGTGGAGCGCCCGGCTGCGGCGCGATAATTCCGCGGGATGACAGTCGCACCCGACGTCCCGCGGCTCGAGGCCGGCGATCCTGCCGGGGCGCTGCGGGCGCTGCGCGCCTCCGGACTGCGGCTCTCCACGCCGAGGCGCCTGCTGATCGAGGCGCTGTTCGCCGGGCAGGAGCCGGTCGCCGCCGCGCACCTCGCGCGCACCCTGTCGCTGGATGAATCGTCGGTGTACCGCAATCTCGAGGTGCTCGAGCGCCACGGCCTGGTCCGTCACATCCATCTCGGCCACGGCCCAGGCCTTTACGCGCTCGCGGGCCACGAGGATGCGGAGTATCTGTACTGCGAGCGCTGCGCCAAGGTCACGACGCTCATGCCCGAGCAGCTGGACCCCGTCCGCGAGGAGATCCGCCGGCGTTTCGGACATGTGGCTCGCTTCGGCCACTTCGCGATCGTCGGATTGTGCGAGCGCTGCGCGGCCGAGCCACGCCGGTAGGACCGTGAGGACCCGCGAGGCGGTCAGCGCCGACAAGCTCCGCGGCGGCTTCTACACGCCCGACGCGCTCGTCGACTTCTGCCTGGAGCGCGCCGCCGAGCTCGCCGAGACCGACCGCCCGTTGCGGGTGCTCGAGCCGGCCGCCGGGGACGGCGCCTTCGCGCGCGGCTTGGTGCGCAGCGCGCTGCGCGCGAGCGTGCGGAGCGTCACGGCGCTCGAGCCCATGCGCGCGGAGGCCGCCCGGACGCGAGCGGTGCTCGCCGAGGTCTCGCTGTGCGGCGAGGTGCGTTCGTGCAGTGCCGTGCAGTTCGCCGCGAGCGCTACGCAGGAGTACGACCTCGCCGTCGGCAACCCTCCGTTCGTTCGCTACCAGTTCGTCGAGCGGGCCGACCGGGCCGCGATGCGGGAACTGGCGCAACGTCTCGGACTCGAGTTGAGTGGCGTCTCGAACCTGTGGATCCCCGTGTTGCTCGGCGCGCTGTCGCGGCTCGCGCCGGGCGGGGCGTTTGCGTTCGTCGTCCCGATGGAGCTGCTGACGGGCGTCTCCGCAGGTGCCGTGCGCGCCTGGACGGCTCGCAACTGCGAGCTGCTCATGCTCGATCACTTTCCGCCGGGCTCGTTCCCCTCCGTGCTGCAGGAGATCGGCGTGCTCAGCGGCAGGCGCGCGCCCTGCGCGCTTGCGCAGACGATGCTCACGCTCGTCGAGCACGAGGACGGGGGCGCGCCACGCGTCCGCAGGCATCGTGCGCCCGCCACCCCGGCGAGCTGGACGCGCTACCTGCTCTCCCGATCCGTTCTGGATGCGCTCGCGCTCGCGTGCGGCGGTCCGTCGGTCGGGACGCTGGGCGAGGTGGCGAGCTTCGAGGTGAGCACGGTCACGGGCGCCAACGACTTCTTCTCGGCGACCGACGCAACCGTCGCGGATCACGACCTGGCGCCATGGGCGCTGCCGCTGCTGCCGCGGGTTCGCCACGCTCCCGGCCTGATCCTCGCCGCCGAGGACCTCGCGCACGCCGCGCGCCGCGGGGCGCGGACGAACCTGCTCGACTTCTCCGCCCAGCGACCCGACCCGCGCCTGCGCCCGCTCGCGCGCGCCTACCTGGCGGAGGGGGAGGCACGCGGCCTGCCGGGCCGCTACAAGTGCCGGATCCGCGAGCCGTGGTTCCGGGTGCCCGGCATCCGTCCGGGAACGCTGCTGCTCTCAAAGCGCTCACATCACTACCCGCGCGTGATCGTCAACGAGGCGGGGGCGCGCACGACCGACACCATCTACCGCGGCGAAGCAGTGGGGGAGGCCACCTCAGCGGGGGTGGCCGCCGGCTTCCACAACTCGCTCACGCTGCTGAGCGCGGAGCTGGAGGGCCGCTCGTTCGGCGGCGGCGTGCTGGAGCTGGTCCCGACCGAGATCGCGCGACTCGCGTTCCCCGCGTCAGCTCGCATCCAGGAGCATCTGCCGGCGCTCGATCGCATCGCCCGCACGCGGCCCCGCGACGAGCTCGTCCGCGCAACCGATGCCCTGCTGCTGACCGCGGGAATCGACGAGGACGTGATCGCCGTGCTGGCGCGCGCGCGCGAGGAGCTGCGGGACCGGCGCCTGGCTCGCAACCGCCGCGCGGAGAGCACGATGCATCGGGCGGGCCCGTACCCGGAGCGGGCCTCCGCGAGCTTGGCGGCGAACTCGTGGTGATACGGTCAGACGTGATGGAGAGCAGTGTGAGGTGATGGAGAGCACAGGCAACTCAGGCGCCCGGGCGCGCACGAGCGAAGCCGGGCAGTCGGCGCCAATCGAGGGTCTCAGCCATCGTCGCGTGCTGATCATCATCGGTGCGCTGATGATGGGGATGTTCCTGGCGGCGCTCGACCAGACGATCGTCTCGACCGCGCTGCCCACGATCGTCGCCGACCTGCACGGCGCCTCGCACCTCGCGTGGGTGGTCGTCGCCTACCTGCTGGCGGCGACCGTCTCGACGCCGCTGTGGGGCAAGCTCGGCGACCAGTACGGGCGTAAGGGCTTCTTCCAGGCCGCGATCGTCATCTTCCTGATCGGCTCCGCGTTGTCGGGACTGAGCGGCACGATGACCCAGCTGATCGTCTTCCGGGCGGTGCAGGGCCTCGGTGCCGGCGGCCTGATGGTCGGCGCGCAGGCGATCGTCGGCGACGTCGTCTCCCCGCGCGAGCGCGGTCGCTACCAGGGTCTGTTCGGTGCGACCTTCGGCGTCGCGAGCATCATCGGTCCGCTGCTCGGCGGCGTGTTCGTGGACCAGTTCTCGTGGCACTGGATCTTCTACATCAACCTGCCGATCGGCGTGGTCGCACTGGCCGTGATCGCGACCCAGGTCCCGGGCCAGCTCACCCGGGTTCCGCACGTCATCGACTATCTCGGCGCCGGGGTGCTGACGCTGTCGGCCGGCTCGCTCGTGCTGTTCACGAGTCTCGGTGGGACCACGTATCCGTGGGGATCGCCTGGGATGGTCGCGCTTGCCGCCGTCGGCGTGCTGGCGCTCGGGGCGTTCGTGCTCGTCGAGCGCCGCGCGAAGGAGCCGGTGCTGCCGCTGCACCTCTTCACGCTCCGGGCCTTCTCGGTCACGAGCGTCGTCGGCTTCATCGTCGGCTTCGCGATGTTCGGCGCGATCACCTACCTGCCGGCGTTCTTCCAGATCGTCCACGGTCAGACGCCGACCCGGTCCGGCCTGCAGCTGCTGCCGCTGCTCGGCGGGCTGATCATCACCTCGACGCTCTCGGGCGCGACGATCACGCGCACGGGCCGCTACCGCATCTTCCCGATCCTCGGGACGGCGCTGATCACGGCGGGGCTGCTGCTGCTATCGCTGCTCGGGGTGGATACGAGCCTCGTGGTCGCGTCGCTCTACATGTTCGTGCTCGGCGTCGGGCTCGGCTGCGTGATGCAGGTGCTCGTGCTGATCGTGCAGAACGCCGTCCCGCACTCCGAACTGGGCGTGGCGACCTCCGCGGCCACGTTCTTCAGGTCGATCGGCGGCTCGTTCGGCACGGCGATCTTCGGTGCCATCTTTTCCAACGTGCTGCGGGGCAACCTCGCCACGCACCTCGGTCACGCGCGCATCTCCTCGGGCCTGTCGACGTCGAGCGTGACGCCCGCGCTGCTGAGGACGCTGCCGGCCGAGATCAAACACGGCATCGCCGTCGCCTACGCGGACTCGATCTCGACCGTGTTCACGCTCGCCGCTCCGATCGGTGCGCTCGCGTTCCTGTGCGCGCTGGCGATCCCCCAGGTTGAGCTGCGCCGTGCAGTCGAAGATGTCCCGGCGCCGGCGCCCGCTCCGGTGGCGCCCGCCGATGTAGCCTACGCGGGGGATGCCTGACCTCCGCTTCACGGCGAGCACGCGGGAGCTCGACGCCTACCTCGCGCTGCCGCTCAGCCCCCCGCCGCATCCCGGCGTGGTCGTCATCCAGGACGTCTTCGGACTCTCCGACGACATGCGCATCCAGGCGGACCGGCTCTCGGCGGCGGGCTATCTCGCGCTCGTGCCGAGCCTCTACTCCGGGCGTGGCATCCGCTGCGTGGTCTCGACGATGCTCGCGTCGCGTTCGGGCAAGGGCCCCGTCTACGAGGACATCGAGGCGGCGCGACGGTTGCTCGCCGAACGCGAGGACTGCACCGGGCGGGTCGGGATCATCGGCTTCTGCATGGGCGGCGGCTTCGCGCTGCTGTGCGCGCCGCGCGGCTTCGATGCCGCTTCCGTCAACTACGGCGCCGTAAGCGGGGAGACGCTCGCGGACATCGGTCGGGCCTGCCCGATCGCTGCGAGCTACGGCGCGCGCGACCGGAGCCTGCGCGGAACCGCCGCGCAGCTCGAGGAGGCGCTCACCGCGGCGGGCGTTCCCCACGACGTCAAGGAGTATCCGGACGCGGGGCACAGCTTCATGAACCGCATCAATGCGGGCCCGCTTCTCGGCCCGCTCATACACGTTGCCGGCCTGGGATACAACCACGCGGCCGCCGAGGACGCCTGGCGGCGGATCCTCACCTTCTTCGATGAGCATCTGCGCGGCGAACGCGACGGTACGTGAGTCTCGCGTCCGGCTCGATGCACCGGAATCCCAGCCGCTCGTTGGTGTAAAGCGCATGTGTTCGCATGGGCACCATCGGTCCAACTTGAGTTCGAGGTCACATCCTGGCCACACCTGCCGTCGTGGCTGCGCATAGGTTTCCGTCTAGCCCGAAGTTCCCCGCGGGAAGTTCGGTCTAGCGAGCGGCAGAGGAGTAACGCTCGCGACACCCAACCACAGAACAGGTTTCACACGACCGCCCCGCGCGCCGGTCGTCTGCGTGTGCGCTCCGGGCTGGAGGTACCTCATTGATGAGACGTTCACTGTCATGCGCGTGGACGGCGTCACTGGCGCTGGCGGGCGCGTTGACGTTCGCCGCCCCCGGAGCGCTGGCGAACCCGCAGCCCGGCTACGTTGCCAGTCCCGCGGTCGTCGCGACCGTCAGCGGCAGCGCCTTGAATCCGGCTCCCTGGACGCTCGCGCAGGGCGATCCGAAGGCGCCGCCGTACGACCGCTCGCTGCCGACGTTCTCGTTCGGCGGCAGCCCGCTGGAGACCTACACCTACACCGATCCGGTCAACGGCACGCAGACCGCGAGCTTCCCGAACCTCTCGACCTATCCCGGCTCGGGAACCGACGTGTCCGGCTCCACCACGAATCCGGCTCCGTACGACACCGGCTTCGCCGGCACGCCCGGCCCGCTGGCCGGCTACTGCACGAGCGGCGGACCCAACCCCGAGACCGGCGCGGTCTCACGTGAGCCCGCAGGCGCGATCCTGCCGATGGCGCCGTACTACTTCCCCTTCATCATGCGCAACCCCAACCACCCGCGCGTGCTGACCGGGTTCTTCGACTATCGCCCGAAGGACACCGACGAGGCGCTCGTCGTCGCCAACTCCTACGACAATGGCCGCAGCTGGCACTTCGTCGACGAGAAGCTCGAGCTGAACCCGAACGTCTGCGGCAACCTGATCCAGAACGACAACGGTCAGGGCCACGCGTTCGTCCTGAAGATCCGCGGCAGCTACTACCTGTACACGCTCAACCGCGTGAGCGGCGACACGCTCGGGCAGGGCCTGCTGATCCACAAGCTCGACTTCAGTCCCAGCCGGAGCAATCCGCTCGGCGATCCGATCGCCGACCTCCCCGCAACGGAGCCGACGGACGCCGGCCCGAACCCGGTCAACCCGGCCCAGGGGACGCTCGGGTACGACGACCTGGTCCAGCCGGCCGGACCCGCGCAGGCCGAGGCCGCCGTCAAGGTACCCAACTACCAGTCCAACCCCGCCGGTGGCGTCACCATCCCCGTGTCCTCGATCGCGCCGTTCAGCAACCTGACCGGCTCGCCGGGAGGCACCGTCGTCGACATCGGCCCGTACGGGACCGCCGTCAGCACCAAGATCGCCAACGTGACGATCCACTGCGCCGGCGGCGATGACAGCGGAGCCGTGATCAACGGCAACGGCGGCGCCGAGCTGACCGGCTGCGTCGCCGTCAACGCCGATGGCGTGAGCGGCATGCTGCAGACTGTGAGCGTCAAGCTCGGCGACAACATCGCAGCCTTCCCCGAGGTCCCGGACACCGCGATGGTGACCGACCCGGCGACCGAGGGCAGCCAGACCGGCACCGGCCTGCGGGCTCCGGACGGCGTCATCGGCACGTTCCCCTCGCAGGACGTCGCCGGCGCACCCTCGGGCTCGACGGTGTTCATCTACGGCGAGAAGATCGTCAACTACTACACGCCGGCGACGCTCAGCGCCAAGAAGAGCGTCAGCTACACGCTGAGCAGCTCGACCCCGGTCAACCTCCCGGTCACCTCGCTCGGCTACACGGGCAGCGGCGCGCAGGAGGAGGCGAGCCTCACCAACGGAAAGGCACCCGGCGCGAGCAACCCGGTCAGCGGGATCCAGCTCGGCTATGACGCCGCTTCGCCGTCGACGGCGACGCAGACCGGCATCGTGTCGATCAGCTGCACCGGCCAGTCCGCGACGGCCGGCCCCGGCGGCACCCCGGAGCTGCTCGGCTGCACCGCATCGCTGCCGGCGCTCGTCACGAGTGTGACGACCACGGGCGGCTACACGGTTGGCGCCCCGGGCGCGTGCAACGCCCCGAGCGCTGCGCTGCAGGCCACCGGCGAGGGCAGCACGAACCCCAAGACGCTGTTCAAGAACAACCAGGACTACACGGTGATCCGCGCGGCCTGGACGACCGACGGGATCACGTTCCACGACCTGGGGATCGTGAACGGCATCAACAACCCCGCCTACCAGGGCAACGCCGGCGACACGACCGCCGTCGGCGCGAAGAGCACCGACCTGCTGCGCTTCGTCGCCTCGCGCGGGACGATCGTCCCGACGGTCGACGGCAAGCCCGGGGAGCAGACGATGTTCATGTCCGGCGCCGACTGCCAGGACGGCGACAGCGACTCATTCGAGCAAGTGTTCTACTCCACCTCGACCGACGGCCTGCACTGGAGCACGCCGGTTCCGCTGATCAAGAACGACCCGACGTTCGAGGCATCGGCGCATCAGGAAGCCGATCTGGCGAAGGGCATCGACAGCCCGCTCGGCATCACGGGCTACTACTCGGGCCGCGTGTATGACCCGACGATGGTCGCCAACCGGGACGGCAGCCTGACGCTCGTGTTCTCCGGTTACCGGACGGCAAAGCCGCTTCCGTCGACGGGGAGCAGCGCGCTCGTGATCGGCACCAACCCGGCGCTCACCTACACCCCCGGCGTGACCGACGCGGCGCTCTACCGGACGATCCTCGCGACGACCGTGTGGCCGACAGGCGGGTAGCCCGGCCCTGGCGGACGGGATCACGGCCACGGGGGCAGCCACGCCCACTGATGGGCTTCCACTCGGAACGCCGGGGTTAGCGGACGAAGGCGCTGTGGGGCCACACGCCAGTGGCCCCACAGCTGACGACGCGCTGTGGGGACCGCGCCGGTGGTCCCCACAGCGCACATCCGCGCGGATGAGAGGCCTCTCACGCGGCGATCACGCCATGTTCACAAGGTGTTTACCTACGGCGCTCCTCGGAGGCAGAGACTGACAACCAACAATCAAGCGCAATGATCCAACAAGGAAAGGAACGCGCTCCACAATGAGATCCAACGCGTCTCGTCTTCGGCGAAGCGACCGGCTCCGCCGGTCGCTCGCGGTGGGAGCGATCGCCGCCGCGTGCGTGTCGGGCGGCCTCGTGGCGACCGTGACCGCAAGCGCATCGCCCTCGCGTCACGACCACGGCCGGTACGGCCAGTCGGGTTCGTTTGGCCGTCACCACGGCGACCGGGGTCAGCTACCGGCCAACGACGGCCTCGGCGTCCGGCCCGGCAAGATCAAGCACGTCTGGCTGATAATCCTGGAGAACAAGTCCTATGACGCGACGTTCACGGGGCTGAACCACAACACCTACCTTTGGCAGACGCTGCCCTCGCAGGGCGTGCTGTTGAAGAACTACTTTGGGACCGGGCACTTCAGCCTGGACAACTACATCTCGATGGTCAGCGGCCAGGCGACGCAGGCCGACACGCAGGACGACTGCCCGTACTACAACGCGTTCTCGGGCAGCGTCGACACGTCCGGCAACCTCCGGACGAACTCCAACTACGGCCAGCTGGTCTCCGCGGCGGGGGCAAACGCGGCCGCCGGGTCCAACGGCTGCGTCTACCCGTCGAGCGTGCCGACGCTGTTCAACCAGCTCGACGCCGCACACGTCAGCTGGAAGGGCTACTCCCAGGACCTCGGCAACGCTGACGCCTCGAGCTCGGGGACGTTGGCGAGCCCCGGTACAGGCCAGACCCACGACGCCGGCACGCAGTACTGCGGCGCGCCGTATTCGACCGTCGCTGCGACCGGTGACGACGTCAACTACCCGGCCACCGGCGCCACCTCCAACCCGGGCAGCGCCAACGCGACCGACCAGTACGTTCCCAAGCACTTCCCGTTCCCGTGGTTCGAGTCGATCCTGCAGTCCGGTGACTGCAACTCGGCGCACATCGCCAACCTGTTCGACCCGACCAACGGCCTCTACCACGACCTGCAGAAGGAGTCGACGACCCCTGCGTTCAGCTGGATCTCGCCGAACAACTGCAGCGACGGCCACGACGCCGTGTGCCACGGCAACAACCTGTCGGGCGGCTTCGTCAACGATGGCAACCCGGTCGACGCGGCGACGCAGCCGAACGCGCCGATCAACTACACCGGCGGCCTGTATGCCGCCGACCTGTTCCTGGAGCACGTGATCCCGGAGATCGAGGCATCGCCGGCGTTCCGCGACGGCGGCCTGATCGACATCACGTTCGACGAGGGCTTCCCGCCCTTCACCTATACGGGCAACAGTTTCGCCAACTCGACGCTGGTGGCGCCTGATGCGGCCACCTCGATCCAGAGCGACATGGCCGCCGAGAACCTGTTCGGCCGTAACGTCTACTACGAGCCGACCGGTCCGAACACGCCGCTGGCCACGAACTCGGCCGGCGACCAGCTGTATCCGGGACCGGGCGACAACGCCTACATCGACCGTGACACGACGATCCCAGGTCTCGTCATCGGCGGAGGCAGCCCGATCGGAGGCAGCGCGACGGGCGGCGCCCGCACCGACGCGGCGACCGGGGGCCCCGGCTCGCCGACGATCGACGACAACTCGATCACGCTCCGCGACGTCGGGCGCAGCGTCAGCGACACGACCGATGCCGGCAGTCCGATCCCGGCCAACTGCGTGGTCGCCAACGTGCTCGACACGGACGTGTCGACGGGTGCGACCCCGACGTCACTCGGTCCGCAGATCTCGAATCAGTCCGGCGGGCTCGTGGACGACGGCTCGTTCACGCTCACCTGTGGCGGGGTTGCGACCGACCCGACCGGCACGGTGACCAAGATCAACCTCGGTCCCGAGACGGCGGCGACCGACCCGCTGTACGACGCATATGACGCGACGACGGGCGGCGGCGACACCGGCAGCGTGCTGATCAGCCCGTACATCCGGCCGGGCTCCGTCAGCAACCGGTTCTACAACCACTACAGCTGGCTGCGCACGATGGAGGACCTGTTCAGCGTCGGCCGGCACTCGCCTGGTCTCGACGGCAAGGGGCACATCGGCTACGCCGCTCAGCCCGGACTCGCGCCGTTCGGGCCCGACGTGTTCACCAATCCGCGCGGCGAGCCGGGCAGCGGACCCGGCTACTCCTACGGTGGCTAGCAGGACACGCTCGCGAACCACAGCGAATGAGGGGAGCCGGGCCCGCGGGCCCGGCTCCCGCCCGTTCCAGGTGTCCGTCTCGCGCCCGGTCGCGGCGGCCATGCCGGTTCTGCTCACCGCGGTCCTGGCAGGCTGCGGTGCGTCCGGGTCGGCGACGTCCGCCGCGACCGCGAGCAGGTCCCGCGCGCGCTCTGAGCCGGTCCGGACGGTCGAGGTGGCTCACATCAGGCCGGGCCAGTACGGGTACATCCCATCGTGGATTCCGCAATCTACGATCCCCGTGAGCCGCATCGTCACGGCCAGCGCTGCGCATCCATCGTTGGCGATCCAGGGCGACACCGTCAGGGTTGAGCTGCCGAGGGGACAGGTGCTGGCCACCGTCTCCGGGCCGAACACCCCGGAGCAGGGCAGGTTTCCGATTCCCAGGACGACTTCGTGCACGTTCATGGCCAGCTTCACCGGCGCCAGGGGAGTCGTCCCGCTCGACCCGAGCGGTTTCACGACGTTCGACGAGGAAGGCCACTTCCACTCGCTGGAGGTGAAGGTCGTGGGCGGCGGTCCGGTGCCGGCGCGGGTGGCGCCCGGTCACACCCTGACCCTGACGATGCATGCCGTGCTGCCGACCGGCCAGGGAAGGCTGATCTGGGCTCCCGCGGCGGGCCAGCCGATCGTCGAGTGGGACTTCGACGTCGAGATCGACTGACGGCTCCTCGTGCCCGGTGCCGGCGCTGACTTCGGCTCGCTCGCGAGCACGGCCGACGTTAGATTGATCCGCTACGATCCAGCGCCTTGCTGCCCGAACCCATCTCAATCATACCGACCGAGCGTCCAATCCCGGCCGCGTCCACGGATGCGCCAAGGCGCCGCGCCCCAACCCCGAAGGTGCGACCGGTCGAGGCTCCGAACGTCGATCGCTTTGCGAGCGCCATCGTCACCGGCGTCCCGTTCGTCATCTTTCTCGTCGGGCTCGTGCTCGGCTGGACGAGCCATCTGCTCGTCTGGCAGGACTTCGTCATCTTCTTCGCGATGTACGTCAGCATCGGCATGGGGGTGACCGTCGGCTTCCACCGCCTGCTCACCCATCGCAGCTTCAAATGCAACCGCTGGGTCCGTGCCGGCTGGGCGGCGCTCGGTTCGGCGGCCGCCGAGGGCCCGGTGCTCGACTGGGTCGCGACGCACCGCCGCCACCATCAGTACTCAGACCAGGAGGGCGACCCCCACAGCCCCCACGTCGGACATGGAACCGGCTGGTCGGGCGCTGTCCGCGGGCTCGTGCACGCGCACCTCGGTTGGGTGTTCACCGACATGGAGGTCGCCGACGAGCGCCACTACGCCAAGGACCTGATGGCGGACCCGCTGATCATGTTCGTCAACGACACGTTCGTGCTGTGGGTCGTGCTCGGCCTCGCCGTGCCGTTCGGGCTCGGCGTTGCGGTCAGCGGCACGGTGATGGGCGGCGTCACGGCGGTGCTGCTCGGCGGCGCCGCGCGCATCTTCCTGGTGCATCACGTGACCTTCAGCGTGAACTCGCTGTGTCATTTCTTCGGCCGGCAGGACTACGACACCGCCGACGAGTCACGCAACCTCGCCTGGCTGGCGATTCCGACCTGGGGCGAGGCGTGGCACAACAACCATCACGCCTTCCCGACCTCCTACCGCCATGGATTGAAGCGCTGGCAGGTCGACCTGTCGGCGGCGTTCATCGTGTTGATGGAGAAGGTCGGCCTCGCCTGGGACGTAGTCCGCGTCGATCCCGAGTCTCGCAAGCCGGCGCGCGGCTCCTCGAGCGCGCTCGAGCAGTCCGTCTGACAGTGGGCCATCCGGCAATTCAGCGCCCACTGACTGAAAGGATGGACCACTAGTGGCCTTCGGCCGAACCGACGCGCTCAGGGAGCAACTGGAGCTGGCGCTTCCCGAGCGACCGTTCACCGTTCGCTTCTGGGACGGGAGCGAGGTTCGCGCCACGGAGCCCGCGGCGCCGACGTTCACGATCAACTCCCCGCAAGCGCTCGCGCACGTCCTGCGCGCGCCCGGCGAGCTCGGTCTCGGACGGGCATACGTAAGCGGGCTGATCGAGGTCGATGATCTCGACGCCGCCCTGCTCGTGGTCGATCACTTCGAGCCGCCCCCGATCGATCTGGGCACGCGGGCGCGGCTTGGGCTCGCGTTGCTGCGAGCGACCGGGATCGTGGCGCCGCCGCGCGTACCAGGAACCGAGCTGCGGCTGCGGGGCGAGCGTCACACGCCTGCACGCGACCGCGCTGCCGTCGCCTACCACTACGACGCCGGCAACGATTTCTTCGCGATCTTCCTCGATCCGACTATGACCTATAGCTGCGCGCGCTTCGCGTCCGGCGCGGAGACGCTCGAGGCGGCGCAGACGGCCAAGCTCGAGCTCGTCTACGGCAAGCTCGGTGTGTCGCCCGGAGCGCGCGTGCTCGAGGTGGGCTGCGGTTGGGGGAGCTTCGCTCTGCACGCCGCGACGCATCACGGCGTCAACGTCGTCGGGATCACGCTCTCCGAGCGGCAGGCAGAGCTCGCGCGCGAGCGTGTCGTCGCTGCGGGCCTGGCCGACCGCGTGGAGATCTGCCTGCTCGACTACCGCGAGCTCGAGGGCGAGCAGTTCGATGCGATCGCGACGATCGAGATGATCGAAGCGGTGGGGGAGGAGCGGGTCGATGAGTTCGCCGGCTGCCTCGCGCGCGCGCTGCGCCCCGGTGGCCGCCTCGTCTGCCAGGGGATCGCCAAGCTGCAGGACTTCGACACACCGGACGAGGGCCCGTTCTCGGAGCGGTTCGTGTTTCCCGACGGGGTGCCGCTGCCGATCTCCCGCGTGCAGCTCGCCCTCGAGCGTGCGGGCCTCGCCACCTCCCATCTGGAGGCGTTCCCCGAGGACTACGTCAAGACCTTGAAGCACTGGATCGCCGGGCTCGACGAACGCCGGCAGGCGGCGATCCTCACTGTCGGCGCGGAGCGCGTACGGATCTGGAGCCTGTACCTGCGCTCGGCGCGCCAGGCATTCGAGACCAACTGGGCGACCGTCTACCAGTTGCAGGCCCGCAAGCCGGCGCTGTAGGTAGGGACGCTTGCAGGCGGGCGGGACGCGCGCTCAGGCAGCCGCTTGCGAGATGATTGGTGCTCGTGAGGACATCATCGCCAGAGCCGTGGTCGGGAACCGCGTGACGCGCCGCAAGCCGCTGCTGGCGCTCGACGTCACCGGGTCCGGGAAGCCACTCGTTCTGCTGCACGGACTCGCCACCGACCGCAACATCTGGCGCGCTGTCGTGCCGGCGCTCGCACGCCGGCACCAGGTGGTCACGATCGACCTCCCGGGCTTCGGAGGATCGGCTCCGGTCAGCGACTCGTTCGAGCTCGGCGAGGTCTCGGAGCGGATCGCCCGCGGGCTTGCGGCCCGGAGGATCAGGGCGCCGTTCGCGCTCGTCGGGCACTCGCTCGGCGCCGGCGTCGCCACGACGCTCGCGGCCACCCGTCCAGGCGCGGTGCAGCGGCTCGTGCTGGTCGCGCCCGCCGGCTTCCACGCGATGCCGGACAGCTTGTCGTCGCTGCTCGCCGCCGGCGTCGACGGCGCGCTCGCGGCGCACCGATGGCTGGTGCCGTTGACCGAGGTGGCGTGGGGCCGACGCCTGCTGCTGGCCTACACGGTGGCCGACGGCGCGAGCATCCCGCCGTCGGTCGCGCGGCAGATGGTGAACGCGTCGGCGACGGCGCGACGCAGCGCCCCGGCGCTGGCCACGATCACCCGCTCCGATCTGCGCCCGCTGCTGCTCGGCGTTCGGGCTCCGCTCGGCCTGATCTGGGGCGACAAGGATCGCACCGTCCCGCCGAGCGTCGCCGACGCCATCGTGGAGATCCGCCCTGACGCCGAGCTCGTGATGCTTGCCGACTGCGGGCATGTGCCGATGGTGGAGCGCCCGGATGCGTTCGTCGCCGCCCTCGAGCACGTCCTCCAGGATGCCGAAGCTTCCCAAAAGCTAAACAATTCTGTCCGCGCATCTCATTAGAACTTCCTTCTGAGGAACGAGCGGCGCGTCCGCCGCACGCGCCACACCACCATCCGCACACCCAATGGGTCAGATCCTGCAGCTCTCCGACAAACGTCGGATGTCGTATACGGCGACCGGACCAGAAGACGGTGTCCCGGTCATGTACTGCCACGGCGCGATCGGAACCGCGCTGGGCAAGGCGATCGACCTCGAAGCGCTGACCGCGAGGCTCGGTGTGCGCATGATCGCGCCGAGCCGCCCTGGAGTGGGCGGCTCGGACGTTCTTCCCGGCCGCACGATCCTCGACTTCGCCGCGGACGCCCGCGAGCTCGCCGACCACCTGGCGCTCGATCGGTTCACCGTCGTGGGCGTCTCCGCGGGCGGTCCGTACGCGCTCGCGCTCGGGCGCGAGCTCCCCGATCGCGTCAGCCGCGTCGCGGTCTGCAGCTCGCTGTCGCCGATGCGGGCGCCGCATCGGATGCCCGGCATGCAGAAACGCGCCCGCGCCGCGGGAGTCCTGGTCACGCGGCTGCCGGGCGCGTGCATCGCGCTCGGCGACGCGATCGTGCCCGTGATCGCCCATCACCCGGGTCTGCTGAACCGTGTGATCGCGGCGCACGCCGCCTCCTGCGAGCGGCGGCTGCTCGCGCGCCCCGAGGAGCGCGCCGCCGCCAGCAACGGCTTCCTCGAGGCTGCTCGTAGCGGCGTGCGCGGAATGATCGAGGACTACCTCACCTACGCCCGTGACTGGGGCTTCTCGGCCACGGAGGTGCAGAGCGAGGTGCAGCTCTGGCATGGCCTCGAGGACCGCCTGGTGCCGGTCGAGCATGCGCTCGCGCTCGCCGCGAACCTGCCTCGCTGCCGCCTGTTCCTGGACCCCGACGAGGGCCATCACTTCTTCCGCGCGAGCCTGACGCGGATCCTCTCGGTCCTGATCGGACGCAACGGCGAGGGCAGCGCCGAGCGCGAGACGACGATCGACGGCGCCCGCGAGCTGATGGCCAGCCGCGGCCGCGTCGCCGTCGACCTGATGCCGGGTCTCCCGGTACCCGAGCCGGTCCCCGCCTGATCTCAGCAGGCGGGCCCGGACGGCCAGCCGGACACATCAGATCAGAGGGCCCCTCCGCCCAAGGGCCAGTCGAGCGGCGGTAGCCTCGGAGGACGGATATCTACTCACTGACGTAGGCCTAAGTTCCCTCGGCTTAGGTCAGAACCGAGATCCGCGAATTCCCGACCACGAGGCGCGCGAAGCTCGCGCCGCACGCGCAGCACGAACGACACCCATATGGCGCGCATTTGAAACCGTGGCCTTGGCCGGCGGCCGAACAGTGCCGATTCCCGGCGAGGGATCGGTCGCGATGACCCTAGATTCCGTCGAGTATCACGGCGCGTGGCAAATAATACGTGACTAGTGAGTGTTGTAACACACTCGGCGTGCTAGTATGTGTGTGTGAGGAGTGACGCTCGGCGGGTATCTGGGGAGACGCGGGAGGCGTTGCGCGAGC
>JBKQIR010000211.1:0-10925 GCA_052148275.1 Solirubrobacteraceae bacterium | reverse complement strand
ACGCGCTTGGCGATCAGCCCCTGGAGCCCACCCGGCGGTGGGCGGCTCGCGGCTTTGGCGACTGGCGTCGGATCGGGAGTCGCCCGCGTCCGATTGCCATTCTGTGAAGCGGTGCTCTGCTTTATGGTCGTTGTGGCCACGGTACGAATCCCCTCTCCGAGATTGACGTCAGTATCAACCAGGCTCGCAGCTCTAGGGATTGATGTCAAATCGATAAAAGGAATCTGCTGGATCTCGTCCTGACGTCGATGTCATCGTCGATGCTGAGGAGTAGTCTATGTGAAATGACTGTGAACGCTCGAGAGACAAACGCCGCGACCACGGCCAGCACGGATCGACAGATTCCGCGGCCGGTGAAACGTGCGAGCGGACCGACGCGCGAGCGTCTTTTGGGGGGCGCGCGCGAGGCTTTCGCCGAACGCGGCTACGCTTCGACCAGGGTTGCCGACATCGTGGCGCTGGCGGGCACCAGCCACGGGACCTTCTACACGTACTTCGACGACAAGCGCGATGCTTTCCTAGCGCTGGCCGACCAGGCCGCAAGCGCCATCTTTGGCGCCGCCGTTGCACCGCTCGCCAAAGCTCCGCAAGGGTCCGCGCGCGCAGCGATGCGAGCACGGATGGCCATCTTCTTTCGTGCCTACAGCGAATGGTGGGACGTCGTCAGGACGTGGGACCACGCCAGCGCGCTCCATCCCGAGGTTGAAGAACTGCGCGCGCGCATCAGGGGCTCGATCGTCGAGCAGCTCCGCCGCGTGCTCGCGCTGCAGCGCGAGCACGGACAAGTGGATCAAGGACTCGACCCGGAGATCGCCGCGATCGCGCTGACCGCGATGGTCGAAGAGTTCGCGAACCGCTGGCTCGCGCTCGGCCGCACGGCCGGGGCGACCGAGATTAGCCAGCTGACGGAGCTGTGGGCCGGAGCCCTCTACGGAAGCGAAGCGGCGCGTGCGAGCGCCGACGGCGGCTGAGTCGCCGGCGACGAGCTGCCTTCTCTCGAGCATGGTGAGCGGCGGCCGCGCTACTCCCCCGAGGAGCCCTGCCGCAGTTCCTCGAGCGAATCCCGCAGCCACCCGATCAGCTTCCACACGTCGGGAATCTGCTCGCGGTCGGCCACGATCCCGAAGTCGAGATGCCCGCAGTAGCTCATCACCGTGATGTTGAGGCCCATCCCGTCGGTCACCACCGAGACGGGATAGGTTGCCTGCACTCGAGCGCCCACACAGTACAGCGGGAACTGCGGCCCGGGAACGTTTGAAACCACGAGGTTCCACAAGGGTGGGGTGCGGGTCGCGGCCAGCGAGAACGTCACCCGCGACGCGCGCGCGAACAGCGCCGGCGGAATGAACTGGGTCGCGTCCACCAGCAACTGCGCCGGTAGCGCCTGTTGGTGCTCCTTGGCACGCCGTAGGGCTTCGTGCGTGAGCCGTAGCCGCGTCACCGGGTCTCGCTCGTTGGTGAACAGCGGCACGCTCATAGTCCCGACCTGGTTGCCGTAGGTGCCGCGCTGCTCCTCGGTGCGCAGCGAGACGGGCACCAGTGACACCAACGGGTGTTCTGGAAGCTCATCATGCTCAAGCAACCAGCGCCGCACCGCGCCAGCGGCCAGTGAGACGATCACGTCGTTGACCGTGAACCCGTACGCTCGCTTGATCGCCTTGACTTGATCGAGCGGAAGCTGGCCGAACGCAAACCGCCGATGCGCCGACACGTGGCCGTTGAACGAAGTTCGCGGACGGTTCAGAGCGGGCGGCTGAGCCCAGTCTGAATGGCGCCGGTGCAACCCTAGTGCGACCGTCCGCCCGAGCGTCTTCGCGCCAGGCACATCGCGGACGATCGGTGTGTCCTGCAGGTTCGAGAGCGTCGAGGGGAAGCTCCTGAGCACCCGTCCGAGGTAGTGCGGTACGCCAAGCAACCCACGCGCGAGCATCTCGACCTCGCCCGGCTCGCGGTCCGCCGGCGGTCCTGCCGGCGGTGCCTCGCGCCCTTCTGGGTCCAGATCGAGCAGCACGCCCATGATCTCCGCACCCGACATCCCGTCGACCGCCGAGTGATGAACCTTCGTCATCAACCCGACATTGCCGTCTTGCAGGCCGTGGATCAGGTATAGCTCCCAGAGCGGCCGCGAGTGGTCGAGCGGCCGCTCGAAGATCCGCGCGACCTGCGCCGCGAGCTTTGTGTCAGTTGGCGGCGGCGGCAGCGCCAACTCCCGCACGTGGTAATCGAGATCAAAGTCCTGATCGTCGATCCAGTAGGGATAATCCAGCCCGAGCGGGACCTCTCTCAGACGCCAGCGGAACGGCGCCAGCAGCGGCAGGCGCTCGGCGATCATGCCCCGCACATCGGCGAGCTCAAGCCGGCCGTTCGGCCGCGCGCTCGGGTCGAGGATCGTGAGACCCGAGAAATGACCCGACTGGCGCGTTGTCTCGAACGCCAAGAACTGCGCGTCCAGGCCCGTCAGTTGGCGCAAGTCACTCCTCCGGACATGAGCGCAGTCTACGTCTCATCTCAGTTCCTGATGCGATCAAGAGACTTTGGGCCTTGACCCCGATAACGCTCGCGAGGCGAACGCCAGGGCGCTTACTTTGGCCGGAAAGCTACGAACGCGCCATCGAGGTCCTTACCGAGGACGCGTTGCGACACGCATCGCGTCTGCGGCGGGCAGCACCCATCGCCCGTTTGGACGGTCGAGCGTTCCCACAAACCCGGGCTCATCGTGCAATGGGCCAAGGAGGCGTGCGTCGCGCAACATCACTGGAGACGATCTACTGCGCCGAGCTGGTCGTCCACGACCTACCAGCACATGGGCCTGCTCCCGAGCGATCGACCGCCGAGCTGGTTTCACCCGGGCCGTTTTTGGAGTGGTGACCGCCTCAAGCTCGTCTCGCCACTCGCTCTTGCGATGGTGAGATCGCGGTGCGCTGACCAGCATCCAGCTCGGCTCGCGCCAGGACGGTGACGTGGATCGGTTGACGATCGATCATCCAAAGCAGGCGGTCTGCGACTGCGTGCTGCGGGATCGTGTAGCCTGTCGCGTCCGACGGATGTTTCGGCGGTTGTGAGCATCGGTGACGCCGTGAGCATCGGTGATGCCGAGAGCCCGGGCATGCTGCTTGACGAGCCACGCTGAGCCGTCGGGTTGCGACGGCCTACTATGGGCTGCAATGTCCTGCTGGAGGAGAAGAACCACATGGTGATGCACCTCGCAACGTTGCCCGACGAGCGGGCCGCCTCACATCCGGGAGGGCGGTGCCTTGCTGACGGCGGGCGAGAGCTCGACAATGCGACTTTCGCAGCGGAGGTCCGCCGGACGTCCTGCGCGCTCATCGAGATGGGCATCGGGCGTGGTGATGTGGTGGCGGTCGTGCTTCCCAACAGCGTCGAGCTGATCACGATCATGTTCGCTTCCTGGCGGCTCGGCGCGACGTTGACGCCGGTGAACCCTGCGCTCACACGACCCGAGGCGCAATACCAGCTCACCGATTCGGCAGCTCGGCTGGTCGTGGCGGATGATGCGTCGTTGTCGAAGGTCGAGGGCGGCGTTGCACGCGTGTGCGCTGTCGACGAGCTCCTGCGACAAGACGCCGCGACTGACGCTCCGCCGCCGAAAACGGATCCCGACGAGCTCGCGTTGGTGGTCTACACGGGCGGGACGACCGGACGCCCGAAGGGCGTGATGCTGGATCACGCCAACCTCGTGGCGATGGCCGCGATGGTCGTGGAGTGGTTCGAGATGACCGCCGCCGATCGCTGTCTGCTGGTGTTGCCGTTGTTCCATGTCAACGGGATCATGGTCAGCGTCATCTCGCCGCTGGTCGCGGGCGGCTCGACGGTGATCGCACCGAGGTTCGACCCGAACACCTTCTGGGGTCTCGTGGAGCGAGTCCGGCCAACGTTTTTCTCCGCCGTGCCGACGATCTATGCGATGCTGACGAGGTTGCCGGCGGAGGTCCAGCCGAACACCACCTCGCTGCGATGCGTGATCTGCGGGGCCGCGCCGATGCCTGCCGCGGCAATCCACGCGTTTGAGGATCGCTACTGCGTTCCGATCCTCGAGGGATACGGCCAATCCGAGGGGACGGTTGCAACGACGGTCAATCCCCTGAATGGCTTGCACAAGCCCGGAACGGTCGGTTTGCCACTGCCGGGGCAGGAGGTCCGCATCGTGGGCAAAGACGACGAGCCGTTGCCCTGCGGACAGGTGGGTGAAGTAACGGTGCGAGGCGCGAACGTAATGCGTGGCTATCTCGGCAAGCCCGCCGAGACGGCCGAGACACTGCGTGGAGGTTGGCTGCACACCGGCGACGTCGGGCGCGTCGACGAGGACGGCTACCTGACGCTCGTCGACCGGCTCAAAGACATGATCATCCGCGGCGGCGAGAACATCTACCCCAAGGAGATCGAAGACGTCCTGTACGCGCATCCATCCGTGCTCGACGCAGCGGTCGTTGGCCGGGCGGATCCGCTATACGGTGAGGAGCCGGTTGCTTTCGTCGTGCTGCGTCCCGGCCTTGCCACCGAGCCTCAGGAGCTCATCGAGCACTGCACGAAAGCGCTGGCCAGGTTCAAGGTTCCGCGCGCCATCTTCATCGAGGCCAACCTACCCGTGACCCCGATTGGCAAGATCGCCAAGCAGGAGCTGCGCAAGCGGATCTGAGCTCGAACTGCGAGAGCGGCATGACCGTCGGAGCGTAATCTCGACGGCCGTGCAGCTCGCCTGCCGGGCCGAGATCGTTGACGAGGTCCAGAGCAAGGCCGAGCTGCTGCGTCGCAAGCTCGCGCATTTCGAGCCCGCGGTTTATCACCCCGGCTGGTTGCCGGTCAGCCAACTCACGGTGCGATGCCTGCGGAGATCCGTTGCCTGCGCCTGCACGTCGAGAAGGTCGCCGCCGAGTTCAAGTGCGACGATCAGAACCCGCCGCCGCATCGAGAGGCGGTCGCCGACCGCCTCGATCTCCGTCACGGCGCTCGAGACGCGGGCGCCGCCGCCCAGCTGCGTCGCCTGCCACGGATGAGGCGTGGGAATCGTGAAATCACGCGGCGCCGGCGGGCGGATCACTGACGCCTAGAGCGACGCTAGGGCTTCGGGCATCGGTGCCGTCGGCAAAGGCGGCGCGCCGTTTGGGGCTGCCGGTAGTACCGGGATCTTCTTGGCGGGTGCTTCGCGGGAGCTCAGGTCGTCTCGCGAGATGACAGTGGCATCTGTTGCGTGGATGGTTGGAACAGACCCGGGGCCGCCCGCAAACCGTCAGACGAGGCCATACGTCGACTCCGCCGGTCTGCGACATCCTCTCGTCGGGCTGATGAGCGCGATCAGCGAGCGGCATGATGACGATCAGCCCCGGGTCCCCGCGCGCTACCTTGACCTTCTCCAACCCGAACAGCACGACCCGCTCGTACAGCTTGCTCGCCCGTAACGACATGGAGAGCAGCAATCCGCGCCACGACACGAGCACGAGGAGCGGCACGACCGCGATGACCACATCGAAGGCGATCATCGCCTTGTTCCGTAATCCTTCACGTGGCGGGGACAAACCAGCATGATCTGCTGCTTCGCCTAGGCGACCCATCCGATTCGGCTCCCGACTGTTCGCAGTTCGGTCGACCACTGAGATCGACGCACAAACCGCCGGCCGAGACCTGGAGCAGGAAAGCAGGGCCCGCCGAAGCGTGAGGCGACGCCACAAACGATCGTACAGAGAGCGCATGGTCGCCAGCTGCCATCCGGCTGCGGCTTGGCGAGGGCAAGCGCAGGGCGGAGGCTATGAGACCGTCGCCGACAACGATCACGGGCATTTCGCGGCCGCGCCGGGTTGCGGGCGATCCTCGCGCTTGCGTTGGGCGCCGCGATTGGCGCGGCGACTCATCTCATCCCGACACCGCCGACGCGTCGCCGAGACCTGCTCGAGCTTCGAGGAGTTCACCAGCAGCGGATGCGTCGCGGGCGGGCCGCGCGAATCCGATGATCGTCCGCGCCACGAGTTCGGGGTCGTCGACCATCGGGATGTGTCCGACACCCGGCAGATCCACCCATTCGGCGTTGGGAAGCAGGTTGCGCAGGCGCCGGGAATAGCGCGGGGAGGGGATGATGCGGTCGCGGGTGCCCCACGCCAGCAGCACAGGGCACGTGACCCCATCAAATGTACGCGGCGGTCCGTCGCAAAGGATGGCCTCCAGCAGGTCGAAGTACACCGGGCAGAGGACCGAGTCGCGCATCATCTGCGCCGCCGCACCCGCAGGCAGCCGCTCTCCATGAGCGGCGACCTGCCACAACAGCGCGTGGCGCAGCCGGGGACGTCGTATCAGGGATTCGATCCGCGGCAACTCGCGATCACCAGCTTGTGGTTGCGCGTGAACAGCGTCACAAGGCGACGCTCAGATCGCGACCCCCGTTCCCAACCGCCGGCAGGCGACAACGCCACGACCGAGCGCGCGCGGCGGCGTGCGGCCAACTCGAGCGCGATCCAGCCGCCAAGCGAATTGCCAACCGCATGCACGGTCTCGAAACCGGCGGCGTCGAGATCCCGCTCGACCGCGTCGACTAGAGCGTTCAACGAAACGGGCGTGCCGGCGAACACAGGCCCGCCCACGTGGCCGGCAAGATTGACGGCAAGCACGTCAAACGAGCGCTCGAGGGTCTCGACGACCGGCTCCCAGGTCAGCCGGGTGGCCGAGAAGCCGTGGATCAGCACCAGCGGTTCGCCGGAGCCGCCACGATGAACGCTATGACCGCTGCCCAGCACGATGACCACAGCCTAGCCCTCGGCCAGCGCGACCGAGTTCCCAGGGTGCTCGAGCCTTCCGCCGCCGGCGCCGTCGTGGCGCGGACGATCCATGCCGTCGGCGCGGACGCGGTGATGAGCGCCGACGAAAGCGCCCCTCCGGCCGCCGCTCGACGATCGCGAATCGCGGTCGCCGATCACAATGTTCTCGATGAGGAGCCGGCAACCTGGCTGCTCGCTGCCGATAGAAGCGCGCGACGCCGACCGGCGAGGAAGCCGCGCTTGTTGAGAGTGAGGCCCACGACGCGGCCGGCTTCGGGCTTGTAGACCAACCCGCGCACCTTCGGCCACTTCCTCGCCGCCGATCGTCACAACCGGCAGGCCCTGATTGCGGAACCTGTGACGGGCGATCTCCTGGCCTGCGCCGGGTCGCGATCACGCCACCTCCTCGGCGACGGCGCCGGCGAGGAGCACCGTAGATGTGAGCTTCGCCTTCACCTCTCGGTGGGCACGGACATCCGGCACCAAGCACTCGGGCGGCTTCGGCGTGTTGACCTCATCGGTGCGCGCGTTCACAACTCAGCAGGAGCCGAGGCTATGCAACGTTTGAGACGTCGCCAGACCAGTCTGGCCGGAGTGCAGATGCCCGCTAGACGCCCACCGTCCCGGGCGGCCTCGTCTATCACGGCAAGGGGGGTGTGAAGCGTCAAGGAAGACGAAGTCCCAGCTCATCGATCCGCCCGCAGGTCCTCAGACTCCGCCGGCGACCGACAAAGACGGGAAGACGTGCTCGATCTGCCGAGCGTCGCACAGGCGAGGGCAGGCTGAGCTGCCCTGGGTTTGACGTGGGCTCTGAAACGAGGTTTTTGGCCTCGTGGAAGGATCTGGAAGTTCATGCCCGGAGCCAGGAGGTATCCAGAGGAGCTGTTGGAGCGTGGTGTGCGGCTGGCGCTCGAGTCAGGCCGGCCGGTCGCGCACGTGGCGAAGGATCTCGGTATCGGCGCGGAGGTGTTGCGCAAGCGGGTTCGTCAGGCGGAGGCTGGCGGTGGCCTGCGGCCGGATCTCCCGAGCACCGAGGAGCGCGAGGAGAGCAAGAAGCTGCGGCGCGAGAACCCTGAACTGCATCGCGCGAACGAGATCCTGAAGGCCGCCTCGGTGTTTTTGCGCCCGAGCTCGACGCAGACCGTCCGAGGTGAGCGTGTTCATCGATGAGCATCGCGATCGCTTCGGCGTCGAGCCGATCTGTGGGACCTTGGACGTGTCGGCGTCCGCGTACTACCAGCGCGCGAGCGGCGAGCGCTGCGCCCGTATGGTCGAGGACGAGCGATTGACCGTCCGGATCCGCGAGGTCCATCAGGCCAACTACGAGTGCTACGGCTACCGCCGCACGCGCGCCGCGCTGGTGGGCGAGGGCGAGACCGCGGGCCGGGACCAGGTCGCGCGGCTGATGGCCTCAAGCGGCATCCAGGGCGCCAAGCGCCGCGGCAAGCCGTGGCAGAGCACCGATCCCGAGGCGCAGCGGGCCTCTGACTTGGTCAAGCGCGACTTCACCGCCCAGGCGGCGGACCGGTTGTGGGTAACTGATTTCACGTACCTGAGCAGCTGGAAAGCCCGCGCGTTCTTCAGCTTCGTGATCGACGTGTTCTCGCGGATGATCGTCGGCTGGCAGCTCGCCTGCCACATGCGCACCGACCTCGTCCTGGACGCCCTGCGGATGGCGCTCGGGCTCCGCGCCCGGGGCGCCGATGTCGCCCTGGTTGCCCACGGTGACGCCGGCTCGCACTACACCAGCCACGACTGTCGCCAACAGCTGAGCGACCAGCACGTGCTCGCGTCGATCGGCACCATCGGGGAATGCTATGACAACGCGCTCGCCGAGAGCTTCCTCGACAGCTTCAAGACCGAGCTGATCGCCGACCGCGTCCGGCGCACCCGCGCCCGGCTCGAGCTCGCCGTCGTGCAGTACGTCGCCTGGTTCAACCACATCCGCTTGCACTCCTCGCTCGGGAACCGACCCCCAGCCGAGCACCAGCACGACTGGCGGACCGCACATGACGCACGCGAGACGATAGTTGACATAAACGGCCGTTCGATCTCGCCGGTGGCCGCTGTAGACATAACGCGGGACTCCTCGTCATCTGGGGGTGAATTGATGGGGTCCGGAGGCCGGGCTGTTGATTTTCGGGGTGCCGGGCGGCGTCGGCGAGGCGCTGCGCCAGTCCGCCTGCGGGGACGGGCAGGGGTGATGAAACTGCGATTCGGCGAGGGGCGCCGCAGAGCCGTGGGGAGGCTGGTGGTGATGATGAGCGGCGGCGCGCTGCTGTGCGAGAGCCCGCGACCCGCCCCGGATTCTGAGGGCCGATCGCGTGTCGAGCGGCACGGAGGCCGCGGCTGAAATCCGGATGAAGTCGGGACTCGCCCGCAGGGCGCCCTAAGCATCCCGGCTCACCGCTCAGCGGGCTCGGGCGCGAGCGCCTCAAGGACGAGCCGAGCTCCCAATCCCCCTTCGATGCGCCGTTTGCCGGGAGAGCGCCGAAGGGCGCGGCCTCGCGGGGGGGCCGAAGCGCGGGTCAAGCGGCCGAACTTCCTGTAAAGGCTTTGGGTTTCGGGATGGCTGGTCGTACGGGTGCTGGCGCTTGACGCGGGCGCGCGGCTCCGCTAAGCCCGTTCGGGTCGGCGGAACCGAGACCAGGAAGTCGCGCCGGTTCGGGAGACCCGCCGCCGCCCTGGTTTGCCAGGCTGCTGGATGTCGAAGTTCAGCTGCTTTGCGAAGGAGGGCGACGTGCGGGTCACGACGGCATTCAACCGGATGCTCGGGCTACCGGGTGCGTGGGTCAGGGACGTAGCGTTCGGCGCTGAGGGGGTGATCGTGACGGTCGCGCTGAGCGCCAAGAAGCCGGTCTGTTCGGGCTGCGGCGCGTGTGGCCTGAGAATCAAGGAGCATCGCACCAAACCGTGGCGGCATCTGGATCAGGGCGGCATGCGCTGCCGGATCGAGTGCCGGCTGCGACGGCTGTACTGCCCCGGCTGCGGTGATGTGTACGAGGCGGTCCCATGGGCACGCGCGGGCTCGTCGTACACGCGCGATTTCGATGATCTGGTCGCGTGGCTGGCGGCGCAGATGAGCCAGACGCAGGTGACGCGGCTGATGCGGATCGCGTGGGAGTCGGTCGGGAAGATCGTCGCGCGGGTCGTCGCCGACACGCTCGACGGCGCCCGGCTGGACGGGCTCGTTCACATCGGCGTGGACGAGGTCAGCCACGGCGCCGATCACAAGTTCCTGACCTGCGTCGCCGACCACGCCAAACCCCGGATCGTGTGGGCCGCTGAGGGCCGCAACGCCGCCAGCTTGCAGGCGTTCTTTGACCAGCTCACCGACGCGCAGAAAGCCTCGATCAAGGCCGTCTCGATCGACATGTCCGCCGGGTATGAGAAGGCGATCCGCTCCGAGCAGGGTCTCCCGCACGCCGAGGTGTGCTTTGACCCGTTCCATGTCATCAAGCTCGCCGGCGAGGCGCTCGACAAGGTCCGCCGCGACGAGTACAACAAGCACGGCCGCTCCGCGAGCAGCGAGGGCAAGTGGATCAAGGGCACCCGCTACAGCCTGCTCAAGGACACCTCCAAGCAGAGCGCACGGCAACTGCTCAAGCTCGCCGACGTCATTCTGACCAACAAGCGCCTGTACCGCGCGTTCCTGCTCTACAGCGAGCTGCGCTACATCTACCGCCTCCCGAAAGACGAAGCGCCCGCGCGTCTGGAGGCATGGCTGGCGTGGGCGTCGCGCTCCCGGCTGAAACCGTTCGTCAAGCACGCGCGCACAATCCGCAAACACAAACAGGGCGTGCTCGCCGCGATCAAACTCGGCCTCAGCAACGGACGCCTCGAAGCGCTCAACAGCAAGATCAGGCTGCTCTCACACCGCGCCTACGGATTCCACTCCGCAAACGCACTGATCGCGATGATCTACCTCTGCTGCGCCGGAATCCAGATCGCGCTCCCGCACCGATGAGTCACCCCCAATCGACGAGGAGAGCCAGTTTTCCGACCGCTCACATGGGTTCTCGGGTTTCGCACTTTTCGGGCTCCCCTGCATGTTCCGTGGGTGAGGTGAACGCGGTCGCGGGGTAGCGCGGCCGTCGTCGTCTGATCAAGCATCGCGGTGGTGGTGGTCGTTGCACGCGAGGCGTTTTGGCTGCTCGTGGT
>JBKQIR010000210.1:0-39267 GCA_052148275.1 Solirubrobacteraceae bacterium | reverse complement strand
CGTCGTTACACGCCTCTTTACGTCCGTCTACACCTCCATCTACACCTCCGTCTGTACGTCTGTCTACATGTCTGTCTTTACGGTCGTCTTTACAGCCTGGTGGAACAACTGGCATCGGAGCGCTCCTTGTGGTCGTTGGACAACGGGTCGCCAGCGGCACCCGAGCCGGGCGCACGCAAACCCCCCCTGAAGAAGGGGAGAAGGCGACGCCGCGGCGAGCTGCGCCCGCCGACCTTGGAGATCACGCGAACGCGTGACCGCAGAAAGCCGAGGGAGGCCTCGCTGGTGGCTGAAAGCCATCGCCAGCGCCCGCGCGCGCGGCGCTCGCGATGACGCTCACCAGCCAGCGGAGAGCGCAGACAAGCACGGCGTAGCGATAAGTCCGTCCGCCAGTCGGCTAGACTGCGCAGCAGGGTTTCTATTGCGGCGCTGACGACGCCTATGTTTCGGAAGACCGGGCTGCAACCCCGGTCTTCCTCGTTCTCCCAGAGAACCGGCGTGGTGGTCCCCTGCAAACAGGCACGCACTCCAACCCGCCCAACCGGCGACCAGTCCTCGGGCTCATGCGAGCGTCTCCTCGAAGGAAATGCCGCCGCGGTGACCGCAGATCAGGATGCGGCGCTCGAGGAGCGTCCACGTGACCGTGCCACGGATCCACGGATGCCCGGCGAACTGGCCGTAGCGGTCCCAGACCGGCGCCTCGAGCGCGGACACCAGCTCCTCAGAAACGCTCCAATCATCGATGTGGACGAGCTGCCGCCCTTCCAGGCGGCTGAGCGTGATCGTGCCCGTCGTGCCGCCTTGGCCGGCGCGGCCGGAGAACGGCACCACCGCAACCGTCGCGCCACGGCGGCCGAGTTCCTCCCACACCGCCTGGCGAGTCGCCAGCTCGCTGCGCCCGGGCCTCAGCCGGGCCGTGTGCGGCTGGGAAGCCTCACGACCCGACGGCGTGTGGCACGGGTCGCCGGGGCGCGCCCTGCACGTCGGGCACGGTCGCTCTCGCCATCCCCGCGCAGCATGCAGGCTCTGCACCGGGCTTGGGCGCTTCGCAGATGAATACCGACCGAGCCGGCAGCGCGAGCCGGGCGCAGCCCGGCAGTACGGACACCACTCCTCAAGCCACGCGCGGCGGTCGCTCATCGCGCCCACCTCGGCTCCGAGGACGGAAGCTGGTCACCGTTTTGGTCACCGTTTTTCCGTCTCGATCTGACTTCGAGCGGCTCGCCGTGGCGATCAGCTGGTGCGCGGCGAGCCAGAAAGTGCCTGCTATTGGCGTGTTCTGACTCACCTTGACTTACGGGAGCGACGGGACTTGAACCCGCGACCTCCGGCGTGACAGGCCGGCGCTCTAACCAACTGAGCTACGCCCCCTCGGGAAAACCCAGTATGCCAAGAGAGGCTCGGGTCAGGCAGCCTGCCGGTCGCAAGGTCTGCCTGAATCGGCCGCGGAAGCGGCACAGAGGGCGCAGTGCGACCAATCGAACGGCCGCGGGATCTGTCGTAGTCGCACATCGTTCTGGTGCCACTCCCGGTTGAGATGCCGACCGATGACGACGGCCGCGACGACGCTTGCGCCGGCGTCGCGCAGGGCCGCCGCAGCGCTGTGGGCGTTGACCCCGGTAGTCCAGGTATCGTCGATCAGAAGCACCCGCTCGCCTCGGAGCTGACGCACCGGCTCGAACAGGCGAGGATCGAAGGTCCGGGGCGCAACCTCGGCGGTAGAGCGACGGAGCAGCCGCTCGTGACGTGTCCTCGTGGGTGCGACGAGCGCGCCGACGATCAACCGCAACGGGTGGCGCTCGTCACGATCGCGGTCGGTCGACGGGACCGTGCACACCACATCGAAGCTCGCCGCGCCTGCTGCGCACGCGACGCAGTGCTCATGCCCCGCGAGAAAGCGCCAGAGGATCGCCGCGAGGTCGCAGGTGAGGCGCCTCGCGTACATGCCCTCGAGGCGCTTGTATCCCGCCAACGCTTGATGAAGCTGCTCGTGCGCGACGCTGTAGGAGATCGGCACGATCGCGTCCAGCTGAGGACTCACGCTCGAGCAGGCGAAGCAGCGCTCGAAGCCGCGCGTCAGATTCAGACAGTCGGCGCAGACGCCGGCACCACGACGCGGCGCGAGCATCACGGGCTCGTATCGCGCAGTGAGTTCAGCGACCGGTGCCATGTCCGGCCGTCATCATGCCGCGGCTGCGTCCGCGGGCACGGTCTGTGAGGAAACGCGCGCCTTGGAGGCTCTCTGTTGTGGGACGCCCGCGGGCGAGGTTCTCGCTGCCAGGTCGCCGGCTGCGGCGGCGGACGCATCGGAGGGCCACGGCGGCCACAGTCGCTCGAACCCGGAGACGATCTCGGCGGGCGAGGCGACGACGTGCACGCCTGGGCGGGCCGCGAGCTCGCGCGCCCATGTCTGCTCCAAAAGTCGCTCCAGCAGCATCACGGGGCGACCCTGGGCGAGTGCGTAGCGCGCCTGGATCCGAGCTCCGCTCGTTTGGGAGGCCTCGACGACCACCGTGCCGAGCCCGAGCCCCGAGGTCACGGCGTTTCGCATCGGGAAGCTGCTGCGGCTCGGCGCCGCCTCGGGCCAGAACTGGGACACAACCGCGCAGCGCGCCGCGATCTGGCGCTGGAGCACCGCGTTCTGAGCGGGGTAGCAGCGGTCGAGCCCGGTGCCGATCACCGCGACGGTGCGCCCACCGCCGTGCAACGCCGCCGCGTGCGCCGCCGTATCGATGCCGGCAGCCAGCCCGGAGATCACGGTGAACCCGCGTTCGACCAGGAGTGCGGCAATCGCCTGCGCCGCCCGGATGCCGGCCGCTGTCGCTTGACGAGACCCGACGACTGCGACCGCGCGCTCGTCGGCCGGTTCGAGCGCGCCCGCGACGAACAGCAACGGCGGCCGCTCGGCGACCGTTCGCATGCGATCCGGATACTTGCAATCGGCGGGCGACACAACCCGGATCCCGCGCCGCTCCCACAGCGCGATCTCGGCGCAGGCGCGCGCGAGCGCGTCGTCCGCGAACAGGCCGTGCTCAGCCTCGAGCTGTGCCATCACGTTGCCGCTCGCCAGAGCCTCGTTGGCCTGCTCTCGCAAAGACCGCCGGCAGCCGCGCAACAGCGCTACAAGGGCGACAGTTTCAGGTTGGCACGTCATGGGCCGACGGTATCGAGGCGAACGGACGTTCTCGTTCGACGTGCTCGAATCCGCCGGATCGAATCGGCACGGACTTCTCTTGTGCCGGCCCGCAGGCCGGCACACAAGAGGCGCTATTCCGAATGCGCCGTGCTGTGGATGTCCACCCAGGACGTGACCGGCGCCTCCGGCTCTTCGGCGACGGAGCCCGGCGTCAACGCCAACGGTGGGCTGTCGGTCGGCGTGGTCAGCAGCGCAGCGTTCGCAACAGGCTGCGGCGCCATCGCGAAGACCTCATGCTGCGTGGAGGCCGCCGCGGGCGCAGCCGGAGAGACCGGCGCCGCGACGGGATCGGCGACCGGCTGCGGCTGGTTGACCGCGGCCGGCTCGGGTGCCTGCAACGTGGTGTCCTCGGTGATGCCCGCCACGGCGCCACGGAAGTCCCGGATGCCCTTGCCGAGCGCTTTTCCCGCCTCCGGGAGGCGCTTGGGCCCGAGGAATATCAGCGCGACAACCAGGATGAAGATCAGGTGAGTTGGCTGGAGGATGTCTCCTATCACGCACTGAAGCTTAGACCTCTGACGCCGGCAGCGCAGAAATTCGGGGTCGAGTGGCTGGTGGGCGGCGAGCGCGCCTAACCTTACGCACCGAGATCCCCACGACCAGCGCATCGAGGAGGCCCCGTTTGCCGACGTTGCGGGTTTTGATCGCGAGTACCCGCCCGGGCCGGGTGGGGCTGCCGGTGGGCGAATGGTTCGCGGCGCACGCTCGGAGCCACGGCGGCTTCACAGTCGACGTCGTGGACCTCGTCGAGATCGGCCTGCCGCTGCTGGACGAGCCCAACCACCCGCGCCTGCGCAACTACACCCACCAGCACACGCGCGACTGGAGTATGCGTGTGGAGGCGGCCGACGCGTTCGCGTTCGTCACGCCCGAGTACAACCACGGACCGGCCCCCGCGTTTCTCAATGCGCTGTCCTACCTGCACCAGGAGTGGACGTACAAGCCGGTGGGGTTCGTCAGCTACGGCGGTGTGTCCGCGGGCACGCGCGGCGTCGAGGTCGCCAAGGCGGTCGTCACCGCGCTCGACATGTTCGTCATCTCGCAGGCGGTCTCGATCCCGTTCGTTCAGCAGTTCCTTGACGACGACTCGCGGATCGAGCCCAACGCGGTCATCAGCGACGCGGCGACCTCGATGCTCGACGAGCTGGTCCGGGTCGAGGCGGCGCTGAGATCGCTCCGATCACGCAGTTGAGCAGGTGGCCGAAGCGCCGAGGCCGCCAAATACCACATATCCGATCCACCCTACGCAGGCGGCTGCGACCGCCAGAACCCACGAGCCAGCCAGAGGGGCCGGTTCCCTCGGGCTCTCCGACCGAGCATCTGCGGGCAGACAACCAGGTTGCGGAGGTATGGGACGACCTCGCCCGGATCGCAGGGGCGAGCGGTGCACTCGCGACCGCAGGCTCCCTCAGCGTCGGCCGCCGATCGGTGAACCGCCACCCGATCAGTCATCCTGGCAGGCGACTATGGCCTGCTTGACCGCGGGCGACTCGAGGTCGATCGACTTTGGGATCACGAACATCGGGCCGCCTGGCGTGCCCGGCACCGCGCTCTGCACGCCGTAGCCGTTCAGGTTGCTGGGAATGGTTGTCGTCGGATCCGGCCAGTTCGGCACGCCGTGGGCGCGCATGCATTTGGCGATCGCCAGCGCCTGCGCGATTTCGGCGGCGGTCGCGGTGCTGGTCGGGGCATAGCCGGCGAGCTCCAAGCCTAGCTTTGCGCACTCCTTCTGGGCCAGCATGAACCCCGGCGAGGTCATATTTATGGTGGTGCTGAGGTTGACCTGAGCGCCGCCAGCGCCGAAGGTCGGATCCGGGAAGCTCGGAAACCCGTGCGAACGTATGCAAGCCGCGGCCGCGAGCTGGGATTTGGCGTAGCTCGGAGGACTACTCCTGCTGGCGCTGCGCGATGTGGCCGCGCTCTCGCTGGCGCTGCTCGAAGTGGCCGCGCTCTCGCTGGCGCTGCTCGATGCGGTCGCGCTCTCGCTGGCGCTGCTCGATGCGGTCGCGCTCTTGCTGGCGCTGCTCGGCTTGCTCGAGGACCCGCAGCCAGCGATCACCAGCACGCCGGACGCGACGACAACGGCAATCGGCATGCGATGGCGAGCCAGGTGAAATATCACGGACAATCCCGCCGCGTGCGCAGCAAACAGCGATTCCTGCCGTGCTTGGGGTTGATCGTCGTCCATATGACCCTATTCCCCGGCAACCAACCGCATACCACACCGGGCGCCGAAACACGACGTCGCACGTAGCCGGAACGCCCCTGGATCAAGCACAAGGTCCACCGGCCGAACAGGAACGCGTCGGCGCGCGATAGACCTCATGAACGAACGTCCAGGCCTCGTCGTCAAACAGCTTGCGCGACCTTGCCCATCCGCCGCGTTCGAATCCGCCGCTGCGGTCCTCATCCGGGCCGCCGGGTCCCTGCATCACTCCATCGACGGAGACCTCGTCGTGGTCGTCCGTTTCACGGTCGCGGTTCCCTTCTCGTTGGTTGGTGTCGTTCGGTTGGACCGGACCACCGCACCGATCTCATCGGTGCCTGAGCGGCGACAAGATCTGTTGCCGCTGACGATGGTTTCGAATGTGGGAGCTACTTTCGAATGGCCCACAATCGGCGAAACGTTGCGTGCCTGACGCGGCAGCCTGGCGAATGCCGTGAGACGGTCCCGATACTCCTTGGATATCAGGTGCCTGAGCGAGCGTGCCGGACTGGCGACGTTGGAAGATCGAGCTCTCAGGCTTGTCAAGGCCGGTCCCACTTCACCCGTCAAGCTCGTCATGTCATCAATCGAGGTCTGTTGCGCACGGATTCGTCTTAGCGTCGGGCGCGGGTGGGTCGCCGGCCGGGAAGTGGTGGATCGGTGGCAGCGAGGCCGGCGATATAGATTCTGGCTTGCCGGCGGGCGAGTTGGTCCCAGTCAGCTGCGTGCGGGAGTGGTTGGGCGAGCATCGCTCCGGTGATGATGATGTCGATCGGGGTGGCGTCTGGCCGGATGGTTCCGTCGCAGCGTCCGCGGGCGAGAACCTGCTCGAGGAGGTTTCTGATCTCGCTCTGGAGCGCGACGATCTTCTCGTCATGAATGACGGGGCCGCCGTGGAGGGGGAGGACGAACTCGTCGCGGGCCGCGATCGTCTGTTCGAGGAACCGCGTGAGGGCCGTGGGGGCGGGCTCGTCGCTTTGCGCGGCGGTACGCGCGTGTTCAAGGACGAGGTGGAAGGAGCGGAGCGTCAGCGCGGCTAGGAGGGCCGGGCGCGTCGGGTAATGGCGGTAGACGGTTCCGATCCCAACACCGGCCTCCTCGGCGATCGTTGCCATCGGGACTCTCTCGCCGTCGCGCCTGACCGCGATCGTGGCGGCGGCGAGGATGCGTCCGCGGTTGGCGGCGGCGTCACTTCGCAGTCGCTGCGCGATGGGCTGTGCGTTTGTGGGTGCTTCGGACATTCCCGGAGGTGATCGTGCCAGGCAGCGACACGGGGGTCTTCTTCTGTAGGCTCCCCGAACATAAGCGGACGATTTCGACCGTTTAGCCTACGATAGAGGAGCGCCGATGAACGACACCCCGCCCACCCACTCGAAGCCTCCAGGACCGGTCCCCGCCGATGACCCCGGGCGGCTCCTGACGCACGTGAGCCCCGACAGCGATGAGTCCCTGCCTCACCTTGGTGTGGTCGGCGACACCTACACCATCCTCGTGTCCGGGGCCGACACTGCTGGGCGCTACACGTTGATCGACATGCACGTACCGCCTGGTGGCGGGCCGCCGCCCCACCGTCACGACTTCGAGGAGATGTTCACCCTCCTTGACGGCGAGATCGAGTTCACGTTCCGCGGCGTCAGCGCCGTTGCAACGGCCGGCGAGACGATCAATGTGCCGGCCAACGCCCCGCACGTGTTTCGGAACGTCTCCGGACAGCCTGCGCGGCTGCTGTGTCTCTGCTCGCCGGCAGGCCAGGAGGAGTTCTTCAAGGAGGTCGGCGTTCCGGTCGCGCACCGAACCGAGGCTCCGCCGGCGCTCGACGATGCCGCCACCGGCGCGTTCATCGCCAAGGCGATCGCACTTGCCCCGAAGTACCGGACCGAGCTCCTGCTCGGCGACCCGAAGCCCTGATCAGCGAAGCCAAAAGAGACAGCCGGTGAGCCAGCAACAGCGCGACGCCCTTGACCAACTGCTGCGTGACTCGCCGCTCGATCTCGGCGGCGACGTGGCCGCGCAGCGGGTCATCTTCGAGGACATGATGGCGGCGATCCCGAGTCCGGCCGACGTACTACATCGTCCGGGAGCGTCGGCGGGATCCCCCGTCGTGAACGTCGAGGTCGCGGGCGCTGACCGCCGCGGCATCATCTTCTAGCTGCACGGCGGGGCGTACGCGATCGGGACGGCCGCCTCGTCCGTCGGTCTCGCATCGGACCTCACACGTCGCGCCGGCGCCCGGCTCGTCACGGTCGACTACAGGTTGGCACCTGAACACCGCATCCTGCCGCGATCGACGACGCCGTCGCGGCCTACCGCGGACTGCTCGACAGCGGCGTCGCCGCCTCCGCGATCGCGATTGCTGGCGAGTCCGCCGGTGCGGGCCTACCCGCGGCGACCCTGGTCGCGCTCAAGCTCGCTGGGCTACCGCAACCGAGCGCGGCGGCGCTGATGTCCCCCTGGGCGGACATCACCATGTCCAGTGAGAGCAATTTGAAGGCCGCGGGCGACCCCGAGCTTACCCCCGAAGGTCTCCGCCGACGATCCGTCGACTACGTGGCCGGAGACGACCGAAAGGCAGAGCTCGTCAGCCCGATCTTCGCCGACCTGACCGGCCTGCCGCCGCTGCTGATCCAGGCCGGCTCACACGAGATCCTCCTCGACGACGCCACCGGGCTCGCCGCCCGCGCTGCCGCGGCCAGTGTCGCCGTCAGGCTCGAAGTCACACCGGGCGTCCCGCACGTGTTCCAAGGGTTCGCTGCGATGCTCGACGAAGGCGACACCCGCCCTGACTAGCGCCGGCGAGTCCTGTGCGCGCACCTCGGGTCCGCGTCCATGAGCGCTAAAACTTGGGCGACCTCCGCGGGCTCTTGTGCAGAGCAGGTCGCACCGGTGCCATGTTCGACGACGAATGCATGTCTCGCTTCATGGGCGCGAGCGACTCGTGGTCGCCGCGCGGCAGCTGTTCTCCGAGCAGGGGCGCGTGACACGATGACTCGCGTGAACGATCACAGGAGCGTACGAGTCGTTGAGGAGCGCTGTCGATTGGACGCCGATGCGCTGCGCGAGCTCAGCCGCCGGCTAGATGGCTACCGGAAGTCCACTGACCTCGGGTCAGGCTGGGAGCGAGGCGTGCCCGGCGACTGGCTGGACGCCCTTTTGGAGGACTGGCGTGCCTTTGACGCCGACGCGTTTCAGCTCCGGCTCGACGCCCTGCGCCAACAGCGTGCTGAGGTTGCGGGTCACGCTCTGCACTTGGTGCACGCTGAAGGTCGCGGGCCAAGCCCGCTTCCCTTGCTGCTCACCCACGGGTGGCCCGGGTCATTCCTGGAGTACCTGCCAGTCCTTCATCTCCTTTCCGACCCAGGCGGGCACGGCGCAGACCCGGCCGACGCGTTCACGGTGATCATCCCGTCGCTGCCCGGCTACGCGTTCAGCACACCACCCCCACCCACGGGGATGACCGGACGTCAGGTCGCGCGACTCTGGCATCGATTGATGACCAAGGGGCTGGGACATGACCATTTCGTCGCGCATGGCAGCGACCTCGGTGCCGGCGTAACCGCCTGGCTGGCCCGCGACCAGCCTGACGCGGTCGTGGCGATTCACCTCGCGACTCCTGGCCTGGCCGTTGCGCCTGGGCCGCGGACAGAGCAAGAGGAGGACTTCGCCCGTGCCGTGCAGGACTGGACCGCGGAGGAGGGCGGCTATATGCACGAGCACGCCACCAAGCCGGGGACCCTCGCCGTCGGCCTGTCAGACAGTCCCGCCGGACTGGCCGCATGGATCGGCGAGAAGATCATCGCCTGGAGCAGCACCCGCCCAGATGGTAGCCCGGCGTTCGATCGCGAACTGCTTCTGGGCACCCTCACCCTCTACTGGGCCACCAATACGATCACGACTTCGCTGCTGCCCTACTGGGCCCACCGCCACCTCCCCGGCGCAGCCCTCCCGGATAGAGACGCGTCGCCGGTCCCCAGCGCGATCAGCATCTTCGGCGGTGAACGAGTCGCGTTTCCCAAGCCACCCCGAGAGCTTGCTGAGCGCTACTACAACGTCACCTCCTGGGCTGAACACCCCACCGGCGGCCACTTCCCCTCCGTCGCCGAGCCTGAACTGCTGGCCCGCAGCCTACGCGACGCATTTCGCCCGATGCGACACCGGGCCTGAAACGCACCACCACTCACTCCCGCTTCCACGAAACAGCGGCACTCTCGCGATGCTCATCGGCCTCGAGCGGGCTTGTGCAAAGGGACGCACGACGTAGCCTCGTGCGAGCAGCCGTCGGTCTCGGCGGCAGCTTGGCGCGAGTCCGACCACGCTGCTCTACCACTCGGTCCAGTGTTTTCCTGCTGCGCCGCCGCCCTGTCTAATGTGCGTTGCACATTAGACGCTACCGTTCCAAACTACGGTGCATATTCGAAACTTGCCTGGGCGGCAACAAGATCTTCGGCCCTCAGGTCACATGACGTTCCACTACGTTCGTCGATGTTGCCAGGAACGGCCAGCCTGTCTGGAGGGCGATGACGGCCTTGAACAGGTAGGTGTATCCACGGGCTCCCATCGAGACCGGGAACGTGATGCTCCAGGCGCCATTGCTGCTCGTGTGGATCGCGTGGTCGAACGGGCCGAAGCCGGCCGGGATGCCCTTCACGCGGTACCACAACTGCACGAGCACGCCGTCTGACGGGATGTAGCCGCCGTACAACCGGCCCGTGATCCGTAACGGCTTGCCCGCAACGGCATGACGGCCAACCGTCATCGTGCCCTTACCGACGACGTTCACGCCGGTCGTCGCGCTCGCGGCGCGCAGGACCGCCGTGCCCGGGTACGAGAACATCACAGTCCTCGAGGCGCCGGCGGGCAGCATGTAGCTGAACCGTCCCTGGCCGTCAGTTGTCACGGAGCCGAGCGCCTGGACATTCCAGCCGTTCGCCTGCTGCGTGATCTGGATGGTCCCGCCCGCCACAGGAGTGCCGTCGACCGTCTGCAGGGTTCCCGTCACGGTCGCGCTCTGACCGAACGACAGCGCGACGGTGCGGCCGGGTGGCAGCGTGTTCGAACCGGCGCGCGCCACCGACGCCTGCACGGGCCCAACGTGCAGCTGGGTCACGATCCTCAGCGGCAGCGTCACCTCCGCCGGCTGCGTTGCGCCGGCGATCCCGTCCGCGGCCTGAGTGATCGTCGCCACGTTTCCGGCGACGCTCCACGCGAAGGCCTCGAGCTGATAGGTGCCGTCCGGCAGCGTTCCGTCGTCGGGAATCGTCGCGGTTGCAATCCCGGTGCTCGGATCGAAGCTCGTGGTCAACTGATCCCAGCCGTCCCCGGTCTGGATCTCGATCAGCACCTTGGCGACACCCGACACGTCGTCCGCCACCTTCACCGCGATCTGCGTCGGGTTGCTCGGGTCGGGCGGCAGGAACTCGCCGGTGGGGGTCGTGTTGTCGATCTCGAAGTTCCACGCCTGCGAAGACGACGTATTCCCTGCGTTGTCCTGCGCCTTGCAGGTGAGGTCCCCGCCGGGAGGCTCCACGGTGATCGTCTGGGTCTCGCTGTCGGGATCCGTCGTCGACGTGTTGGGGTAGGTCGTCGTCTGACCGTCGATTGAGCACACGATCGCCTTGACGCCCGATGTGCCGAGCGGCTTGGTCGCGGTGACCTCGATCGACTGCGCGCTCGTGGCCCACGTCGACTGGGCGGGCGCATTCGAGAACGCGATCGCTGGCGGAACTGAGTCGATCTGCACCGTGTAGCTCCCGGTCGGGCTCTGCACGCCCGCTCCAGTGGCGCTGTAGCAGTGGATCGTGTGCACCCCGTCCGTACTCAGCGGCACGCTTGCGACGCTCCCACTGGTGGTGGTCCAGCCGCTGCCGTCAACCTGGCAGGAGACGCTCGTGATCCCGCTCAACTGCTGCGGCTCGCCGCCGGTCACAGTGACCGTCTGCGGGCCGCTCAGCCACGCCGGCGCCGGCGCGCCGCCGTTGAAGGAGACCGTCGGGGTCTGCGTGTCGATGTTGACCGTGACGCTCGCCGGCGCCGAGCTGTTACCGGCCTGGGAGGTGCTCGTGCACTGGATCGTCGAGGCTCCCTGCTGACCGTCGGGCACCGTGAGCTGCGAGCCCGGCTGCTGGCCGCTCGGCGCGCCCGGTCCCGAGCACGCGATCGAGGCGATCGGCGATGCGTTCGGCGCCGGGTTGGCGGTCACAGTGATCCTCTGCGGCGCGGAGCTATACCAACCTGACGCGTTCGGGGCCTGCGCCGCCGCGACGCTCACACTCGGATGCGAGTTGTCGATCAGCAGCGGCACGCCGCTCTGCGGACTGCTGCCGGTCGCATATCCGTAACTGCCGGCCTCCCACCCGGCGGGGTTGTTCGCGCGCACGTTCACGTAGTAGGTTCCGGTCGCGAACTGGCTCAGATCCGGGCTCCAATAGGTCAAGTTTCGGTTCGGCCCGCCGCACGGCGCGCTCACCAGGAACGTGTCGTGGACGCCGTCAAAGCCGATGCTCTGCGCATCCTGCGTGCTGGAGGCGACGATGTCGCCGCTCGCGTCGCTGAGCGTCGCGTCGAGGTCGCACACGCCGCCCGGGTCGCTCGCGCCGAAGTTCAGGGTCATCCCGCTGCCGGCGTTGAGGCCGCTGATCCAGCCGTTCTGGGTCCACAGCGGCCCGCCCGCGGAGATCGACGGCGACGTGTCCGGGTCGCTCACGGCGACGTATGCCGTCGCGACGCTCGCGAATGCCTGGCCGCTGTTGAGACAGGACGAGGCGCGGCACCACAGCCCGAACCCGATCCAGGTCGCGCTCCCCGGAACGGTCACCCACGCGTTGCCGGTCTCGCTGCACGGCGAGGAGATCGTGTTGAGGTTGCAGTCCTGCCCGGCGACCGGGTCGCCAGAGCCGCTGCCGGTGGTCGCCCACCCCGCGGCCCAGCCGCTGGCTGCATAGAAATCGCCACCGAGGTAGAGCAGGCCGCTGATCGTCGTGTTCGCCGGCGGCCTGAACCCCCAGTTGGCCGCATCGCCCCCGGGTGAGCTGTCGACGGACGGATTCGGGGAGAGCTGTGGCCCGTACCCGGCGAGCGAGGTACCACAGCCATACGTGGTCTCATCGATCGGAGTTCCCGCCCCCGCGTAGAAACCGAACGTGTCGTTGACCGCGGCGGGGCCGCACATCTCCACCGTGTAGCTCGAGGACGCCGCCGCCGGCGACGCGTAGGCGAGCATCGGGGCCACGGCGCAGACCGCCGCCAGCACGGCCAGCGGCACCCTGCCGGACCGCGTGATTGCACCAATGTTGAACATCGGGAGCCTCCGTTCCTGCCGCTACACGCAGCCGTAGCTGACCTCGAACTCGATGTCGTCCTCGGGCGTCAGCGTCCCGCCGGCGTCGTTGTCGATCTGCACATCGAAGCTGTTGGGTCCGGGCGCATAGATGTTGACGAGCGCGACCGGATAGCTCGCGGTCGAGAAAGGCACCTGACCGCCGCCGTCGCTCGGGTCAAGCGGCGTCACCGACAACGCTCCAGTGGCCATGCTGCTGCTCTGGCAAGGACCCGTCGGCGTGATCTCGTAGCGCCCCACGCCGATGCGCTGAACCGCCAGATTCTCACCCGCCAGCACCGCCGCAGCCGTCGTGCTCGGTGCGACCCATGCCCACGCGCGCGCCGCCGGAGGTCCCTGCGGCCCGACCTGCCCCTGAATCCCCCGCGGGCCCTGCGCGTTCCAATCGATCACGCGCTCGCCCCTGCCGCACCGGCTCTGGATCAGCAGCTCGCCCGCGGTGAGCCCGTCGTGATTCCTGAGAACCACACATCCCGAGATCGTCGAGCCGGAGCCGCCCGCGAGCGCGTAGCCGCCGCCGGCGAGCAGCGCGCCGGCGAGCGCGGCGCTGACGACCGGCAGAAATCGAGATCGGAGTTTCGACATGTGTGGTCCTTTCGCTGTTCAGGGTGCGGGCGGCTCACCGGGAACCGGTAACGGGCTTTCGGAATAGATGTGGGAGCTGCCGGTCGCGGCTGAGCCTGACTGCGAGGAGCCGCTGGACGCGACCGTTCCACCTGCCGACACACTCGAGCCACCCGAAGTTGCGGACTGCGCCGGCGCCGTTGAGCGAGCCGGACTGGATGCGCTGGTACCCGAGTAGGTCCGTGGCGACGAGAAGCTCTGCGTTCCGCCGGATTCCGCCGAGCTCGAACCTGCCGAGCTCGAACCTGCCGAGCTCGAAGCTGCCGAGCTCGGGACTGACCCCGAACTGGTCGTGCGGGCGCGGCTGGACGACCTGACGCGGCGCGCGGCGCGCGAAGTCCGTCCGGGCACGTGCGCTCTGCCCCCGCGGGCGCGACCCGCGGCGCTGCCCGAGATGGAGACCGCGGCGCTCGCAGACGGCAGCCGAGTGTGCACGGCACCCGATGCAGAGCCGGAGGAGCGCGAACCGGGATTGCGCGTCCCTGCGATCCGCGTCATCGAACCGGGATGGCCCGTCCCTGCGATCCGCGTCATCTCATGCGCGCGCGTGCGGTGTTCCAATGCGGAGGCGAGGAGCGGAGCCACCGCGAGCAGGACGAGCGCGAACGCGAAAATCTTGAGGGCCGGCAGGCGTCGGCCGGAGCCTTGCACGCGACGGCCGAATCCACGGATCCGCGCAGTGGGTTCTCGCACGCGCTCCCTGGGTCCTCGCATGCGCCTCCTCGGCACAGGCACCCTCCAGCGTGGTTCTCGCACGAGCGCCGGCCGCGCGGTAGACCGATCTGAGCCTTCGTCGCCAAGGGGCGGCGCAACCGGCTCAACGAACGGCTGGACGGCTCGCGGAGCCTGGAGTACCTCGTGCAAGGACTCCGCCTCTTCGCCCCAGAAGGCGTCGGCGCTGAGGGTTCGCGCCCTCGACGGCCCGGTGCGGTTCACGTCCCCACGGCCGGATACCCGTCCGTCGGCGCCCGACCGGCTCGCGGCCGCGCTGTCCGCAGCCTCGCGCTTCGCGGCCGCCGCCCGATCCGCGGCCTCGCGCTTCGCGGCCGCCGCCCGATCCGCGGCCTCGCGCTTGGCGGCGGCGGCCCGATCCGCGGCCGGCCCGATCGGCACGAGATCCTCCAACGGACCGATCCAGTCGCGCGGAAATCGCACGACGTTGTCCGTCGCACCGTCCGATTCCGTCCCCTGCCGATGCCCGTCGTCAGACCCCATGCCTGTCCTTAGCCTCCTGGCGACCCAACCAGCCCGTCCGATTGGAGCGCTAGTATAACCACACTTGATTGGAATGAGTTGTCCTCAATTGGAAAAGGGAGCATGGAACACCGCGATTTGGAAGATTCGTTTCTGACAGTCGCCGAGGTGGCCGACGTGCTCAAGCTGAACCAGCAGACGGTTCGCAACTGGATCGACCAGGGCTCGCTGCCGGCTGTGAAGGTCGGGCGCCGGGTGCGGATCAAGCGAAAGGATCTGGATCACCTGGTCGAGCAGGGCTATCGGACGACTGGAGCTCACGCGCAGCCATCCGGACCGAGCGCCCAGGACTTCTGGAGCGGAGAGCCGGTCGGCGTGGCCGAGATCGACCCCGCGGCGCTCGGAGAGAGCACGCCGGCGATCCTCGGCGAGGATCACGGCGACGTGGACGATGCGCCGGAGGCGGAGGTCGCCACCGTGGCCGAGCGCCAATGACCGCGGCCCCACGCCCATGACCTTCAGCGACGAGCTCGAGCTCCAGCGCGCGCACGTCACGCAGCTCGTCCGCCACGCCAGCGCGGGCTGGGCGGAGGCGATGCGGGCGCACAAGCTCGCGCCACCCGACGCGGGCTTCGCGGAACGGCTCAGAACGCTTGCCGAAGCGGCCGCCACCGAACAGGTGGCGTGGGAGCACGCGCACTCGGCTGGACTGATGTGGCGGCCGGTGCCGGGCGCGGAGTCCGCCGAGCCACCCTACGAGCTCCGACCCGGAACGGGACGACGGGGACCGGAGGAACTGTGGAGCACCTTCGATGCGGCGGTGGCCGAGCTCAACCGGGCGATCGCGGGATCGAGCGCGGTCAACCTGGCGCACGCCTTCGGCGCGATGTCGAAGGCCGCGGGTGACCTTGCCGAAGCGGTGGAACGGGAGGACGCGATCATCAGGGAGGCTCAGTCACGCACGCGCAGCCGCGGCGCCGCATGAGAGTCGAACGCGCGCTCACAAGCGCGCGACGTCCAGCGGTTCGAACATGGCGCCGCCCCGCGATCACCCCCCGGCGAGCGTCGTGACGACGGCCTCGTAGACGCCGGCGCCGTAGCCAGCCTCGGCGATCCGCACGCCGGCGCGGCCCGCGACGTCGCCGGCGAGCGTCGGATCACGCTCGATCGCGTTGCCGACCAGCCAGAACATCCCGACGACGCCGGCGGCATCGAGATCCTCACGCGAGTCGCCGACCGCGATGCACTCGGCCGGCGCGTAGCCGCGGTTCTGCATGTGACGCGCGACCGCCCGAGCCTTCGAGGCAACCGCCGGAATCAGGTGGTAGGCGTGGAGGCGACCGGCCACGCCCCAGCCATGCCCGTCGCCGGAGGGCTCGCTGACCGTCCGCACGATCCCGTTGTCGACGAGCCGCAGCCAATCGAGACCGGCGCCGCTGAGCACCGACTCGACTTCCGCGATCGGAACCGAGCCGCGGAACACGTGCGAGACCTCGCGCCCCACGGACCAGGGGGTGTGGTACTCGAGCGATCCCGCGAAACGCTCGAGGAGCAGTCCCGGACCGCCGGTTGCCTCGATCTGGTCGAAGATCGAGCCGAGCTCAGGCGAAGGCTCGAGGCCGCCCGTGAGCCACTCGAGGTCGCCGTCGACCACCAGCCCGCACCCGAGCTCGAAGATGAACGAGCTCTGGCCGATCAGGCGCGAGGCCTCGAACACGCTGCGGTACATCCGCCCCGAGTACAAGACGGCCTCGACGCCGGCGCGCGCGCACGCCTGCAACGCCCGCACACCGTCGAGCGCGAACGAGCCATCGGCGCCGCACAGCAGGGAGCCCCCGGGGCCGAGCAGCGTCCCGTCCAGATCGACATACATGCAGCGCAGCACGGGACGCGAACCTAGCAGTCGCCGCCCCGCAGGGCGGCGACACCGGAACCGCAGCGGCCGTGGCCCGCGAACGCAGAACAGCTCGGCGCAGCAGCGATCACGGCACCGGCCGCCGCCATACTGGATGCATGGCGACGACGCGCGAGTCCGCACCCTGGGAGGCGTTCCTGGACACCGGCCGCAGCGACGCGCGGCTCGTGCACGAGGACCTCTACGCCGCCCAGTCGCCACGGCTGGTCCCGGTCCCCGACGACCTCCATCCGCTCGTCCACAACGCCCTCCACACGGTCGGGATCAACGCCCTCTACGCGCACCAGGCGCAGGCGCTGCAGTCCGTCTGGGAGGGGCCGACGATCGTCACGACCGGCACCGCCTCCGGGAAGTCGCTGTGCTTTCAGCTGCCGACGCTGGAGGTACTCGTCAGCGACCCAACCGCGCGCGCGCTGTACCTGTACCCGACCAAGGCGCTCGCCCAGGATCAGGCGCGGGCGCTGCATGCGTTCGGCCTGACCAGGCAGATCCGCCCCGCGATCTACGACGGCGACACGCCACGCGCGGAGCGCGCCGCGATCCGCAAGCGCAGCAACCTGATCATCACCAACCCCGACATGCTGCACGTCGGGATCCTCCCCCACCACTCCGCCTGGGCCGAGCTGCTCGCCAACCTCGCGTTCGTCGTGGTCGACGAGGCGCACGTGTACCGCGGCGTGTTCGGCTCGCACGTCGCCAACGTGCTGCGGCGGCTGCGCCGCGCCGCCGCGATCTACGGCACCACGCCGCGCTTCCTGCTGACCAGCGCGACGATCGCCAACCCGCTCGACCTCGCCTGCGGCCTCACCGGCCTGCCGGAGATCAACCTGGTGGACGGCGACGCCGCGGCGCGAGCCGAGCGGCGCGTCGCGATCTGGAACCCGCCGCTGCTCGACGAGCAGCTCGGCACGCGCGGCTCGGCGCTGTACGAGGCGGCCGAGGTGTTCTCGGAGCTCGTGCGCTCGGGGGCGCGGACGATCTGCTTCATGAAGTCGCGCAAGGGCGTCGAGATGATCCTGCGCCACGCGTCGGACCGGCTGCCGAGCGAGCTCGCGCAGCGGATCGCCCCGTACCGCGGTGGCTACACGCCGGCACAGCGGCGCGAGATCGAGCAGCGGCTCTCAGGCGGCGAGCTGCTGGGCGTGGTCGCGACCGACGCGCTCGAGCTCGGGATCGACATCGGCCACCTCGACGCCGCGATCTGCGTCACGTTCCCGGGCACGGTCGCGAGCCTGCGGCAGATGTGGGGACGCGCCGGCCGGCGAGGCCGCGGCCTCGCCGTCTACATCGCCGGCGAGGACGCGCTCGACCAGTTCTTCGCGCGCCATCCCGAGGAGTTCCTGCTTCGGCCGGTGGAGGCGGCGATCATCGACCCCACGAGCCCGGAGATCCACGCGGAGCACCTGCTGTGCGCCGCGCACGAGGCGCCTTTGACGGTCGCCGACGAGGAGATCCTCGGGCCGGGAGTGATGGAGGGCGCGCAGCGGCTCGCCGACGCCCGGCTGCTGCGCGAGCGCGCAACCGGTTTCGTGCCCGCGCGCGCCGACGACTACCCGGCGGCCCGCGTCGCGCTGCGCTCCGCGTCGGCGGACAGCTTCGTGCTGATCGACGCCCGCTCGGGCGAGGTGCTCGGGACGATCGAGGCGGCCCGGGCCTACTCGACCGTGCACGACGGCGCGATCTATCTGCACCTGGGGCGCTCCTACCAGGTGCTCGAGCTCGACCTGGCCGCCCGCCGGGCGTTGCTGGAGCCCTACAGCGGCGACTACTTCACGCAGACCAAGCGCGAGAGCATGGTCTACATCGAGCGCCTCGAGGCGCAGCGCCTCACGCACGGCGTGACCCTGTCGTTCGGCTCGGTCGTCTACTCCGAGACGGTGATCGGCTACCAGCGCAAGCTGCTGTCCGACCAGCGGGCGATCGACTTCAACGCCCTCGACATGCCGACGCACGAGTTCGCCACACGGGCGCTGTGGTACGAGCTCGACGAGCTGATCGAGTCCGAGCCGTTCCCTCCCGAGCACATGCTCGGCGCGCTGCACGCGCTCGAGCACGGGCAGATCGCGGTGCTGCCGCTGATCGCGATGTGCGACCGCTGGGACATCGGCGGGCTGTCGATCGACGCGCACCCCCAGACGGGCGGGCCGACGATCTTCATCTACGACGGGCATCCCGGAGGGGTCGGCATCACGCGCCGGGGATATCAGGAGTTCGGGCGGCTCGTCAAAGACGCAAAGCGGCTGATCGGCGAGTGCGGCTGCCGAGACGGTTGCCCGTCATGCGTGCAATCGCCGAAGTGCGGCAACCTCAACGACCCGCTCTCGAAGGCCGGGGCGCTGGAGCTGCTCGCGCGACTCAAGCGCGCGGAGGACGCGCTCGGATCGGGGTGACGGGTGGGTCGGGGCCACCGGCCTGCGGGCCGGTGGCCCGTCGTGGCGCTCAGTCGGCGACGTAGACGAGCGCCTTCGGGCGCACATAGGTCTCGAGCTTGGCGGCGCCCGCCGCGAGCTCCGCCCAGGTGCAGTCGAAGCTGAGGGTCGCGAGCGCGCCGGTGGGGAACTTGCGCTCGATGTCCACGAGGTTCTGGGCCGCCATGCCGTTCACCTGCGGGCCGGTCCCGCCGGTGAGCTTCAACACCAGCATCTGCATCGTCGGGTTGTGCCCGATCACCATCACCGAACCGGTCCCGGCGGGAACCTGGCGCAGGTACTCGAGCAACTCGCCGCACGTCAGGTCATAGAGACGGCGGTCGATCCGGTGCTCACCCGCGACCCCGACGCCCTCGAGCGTCTCGATTGTGCGCCGGGCGGACGAGCACAGCACCAGTTCGGGCCGGATGTCGCTCGCCGCGATGTGGGCGGCCAGCGCCATCACCGCGCGCTGCCCGCGCGGCGCCAGCGGCCGGTCGTGGTCGTCCTGCGCGGGGTTCTCCCAGCTCGACTTCGCGTGGCGCAGGACATACAGACGTCGCTGATCGTTCATGTGCGTATTGTCGCCACGTCGGCGGCGGACTGCGGCGCTCCACACGACCGCTGTACGGCGTTCAACGCCATGGCGCATGACGTCGCGTGTGCGCAGCGAGCCGGTAGGATCGCATCCTGAACGGCGAGATAGCTCAGCTGGTAGAGCACACGACTGAAAATCGTGGTGTCCCCGGTTCAAGTCCGGGTCTCGCCACTCCCTGATTGTCCTGCAAAAGCGCCTCTTTGCGTAATCGTTCACGGGGTCTGACCTTGGATCAGGCTCGAAGGGGCGAGGGGATTGGTTGGCCGTGTTGGTGGGCGGTGATCGCTTCGGTGACGTAGGTGTGCAGGCGGCGGCGTTGGAGACGGCACGTTTCGAGGATCGTGAGAAGCCGTTCGACGGCGCGGTTCCCGTCGACGGTCTCGTCTCGACACGATCCGGATCGGCGAGCATCTCGCGGTGCTGGCCGGGATGCCCGGGCTGACCTCCCTGAGAGCGCCCCGACCCCTTCTTCCGCGGCCGCGTCTTGCGCGCGTCCGGCGAATCGCGCGAGGGCGGCAACGAGCTGTTGCGCGAGTTGCGACCGATCTGCCGCTCCAGCTCCTGAACCCGCGCGATCAACTCATCGATCCTCGCCGCCTGCGCCGCGATCACCGCCGCGACCGCGTCCGGACCCGCGCGGTACACCAAATCAATGCCATCACGCCGCACACACGCAAGATTCGCTGCAACTACCAGGAATCCTTCAGAAGAGCCCGACGACCCCTTGAACGGTTACGATCGCGGCGACCTGATCGGCTTGGATGATCAGCTCGGACTCCAACCGCTGCACTGTCTGCCTGGCGTCTTCGGCGGTCGCTTGGTCGGCGTAGCCGATCGCAATCAACGTTGCCATCCTGGGTTCTGCTTTGGTTAGCTTGACGCTGTCGCACTCTAACGCGATGTCCGAGACGCCGAATGGCTCGCCGGTCGGCAGCTTGGTTGAATCGGTAGTTCACCGAATCTTCGATGTGGCGTTCGTCGCTGGCTCACGGGACGGCAATCTTCCCATCAGCCCGGAGCGGGAGAGCCACGGCCAACGCCTGCGAGCGGCCCTCGTTCTCCCCAGCGTAATGTCCGGTGATGGGTCAGACTCCGCACTGACGCCACTGCGACTGGTCCTCGTCATCGCTCCGTAGCCGACGCGTGTCGCGGCATTGCGCTCGGCCACCCATCCTGATCGAGGCCGCTCTGCCGCGCTTCGTCGTGCTCAGCGATGCCTTCCGCGCACGGCAGCGACGATCGCGAAAATGACCAGACCGCCCGCGGCGGCTAACGCGACGGGGCGCATCACCTTGATGCTCTCTTCGGCGTCTGCTGGACCCGCTCAGCAGCGCGCAGGACGCGCTGGACGTCGTCAAGCGTAGTCTGCACCTCGGCGATCCTCATCGAGGCGTTCCTGATGGCTTCGCGATCCACGACGCTCTCCTCTATCCCGGATTACGATCCGGCGCGCTGTCAGGGTTCGTGGACAACGGCAAGTAATCCCGCGTAAGCATGCACGAGCGCCGCTCGCTCCCGGGCGATCAGCGGGCTCTCGCGATCGCATCCCTCTCGAACCCATTGATCGGAGTACCGCATCGCCAGCGCACGTTGCTCCGCGGCCAGTCGAACGGCGGTGTCCGGAACCCCGTAGGTGTGTGCATAGAGCGCAGCCAGGGCATCGACGAGCGCTCGATCGTCCCCGTCATGCTCGTTGTGTTGCAGCTCGCGGTGCACACGCCACCACTCGATCTCGAGCCTCGCTGCGTCACCGGGGTCGAACGGCTCATCGGAGTGTTGTTTGAGGAGGCGGTAGAACCGCTCCATCGTCAGGCGCGCCGCAGCGGGGTCGTTGTCGGGGAATGGCGCCCACAGCTGAGCGGCCCGCCGCACAAACCATGAGCCGCGAACCGCGGCCGGCCATGACAGCCCGAAAATATGGCGAGTTAGGAACAGCGCAGAGCGTAGAAAGGACACCCACTCGCGCCGGTAGTACCCGACCGAGACTACACACTCCAGTTGGCCGACGCGCAGCGGATCGAAAGCTCGGTGAGTGGCCACGCTACGCTCGTTCAAGCCCAAACCGCGACGCGCGAAGCCTGAGGGCTACGGAGATCGGGAGCTTGCAGGGCACGCGCTGGCAGCACCGCGAGAATGTAACATAGCCTAACTATTGGGTGCGTGAGTCGCCTGGTTCTGATGGTGCTGACGCGGACACGCTCGGCGGTGTCGGCGTGGCTTGTTGGGGGGGCCAGCCGTTTCGCAATCGCGCCGTGGCGCTTCGCTTGAGCTTGCGGCTCTTGTGTCCGGCGGTTCCTGTGTCGGGTAGCTTGCGGGTTTGCCGCAGGACCGCAATGACGAACACAACCCCGACGACGATCACAACGAATCCCGCGTTGGTGCTGAACACACCTCGCGTGTGGCCGGTGAAGCGCTCGGCTAACCAGACCCCGAACACACCGAGCACGCCCAGGAACGCCAGCCGCTCTATCCAGGTCCTCGCGGTGCCGAAGATGCCGGAGACGGCCCGCTCCTCGATGATGACCTTATCGACGAAGTCGAGAATACGGTCGATCCGATAGCGGTAGTCCGTCACGATGTTCACGAGTTCGGCTGGCCTGAGCAAATCGTGAACTGTGTCCATGGCGAGGCCGCTAAAGAAGCGCATTTCGAGCTTGACAACATCGAGTGTCGGCGAAAGCTCACCCGTGATCACGTCCATCGTGATGACAGCCCTCACGTAACTAAGGATCACGGGGTCCACCTTCATGCGATGGCGCCGAATCGCACTCATTAACGCGATCTGGTACGCTGCCGTAAGGGCCTGCTTTGATTGCCGTGTCTCCGGTGTCGCGCGAAGCTCGAACAAAAAGCCCAGGGCAAGTGCTTTGAGCTCATCCATCGCGTCGCGTTGGCTAGTTCTCGTTGACGGCGTGACCCATCGCGTAAGCTCGACAATCGCGCCATCCACATTGCCCCTGAGGAGGCGGCTTACAAACAGGATGAGCGACTCGCGGACATGCGCCGGAAGGCGGCCGGTGATGCCGAAGTCCACGTATCCGATGCGATTCCCAGGAAGCACGAGCAAGTTCGCGGGGTGCAAGTCGGCGTGAAACAATCCGATGACGTACGCCTGATTGAGGAAGTTCCAAACGAGGTTGGCGGCAACTTGATCGGGATCGTAGCCCTGCTCTCGCAGGCGGGCTACGCATTCGCTGCGGTCACGACGAATATCGGTCAAAATCGCGCTCACTGGTATGCCGTCGATGTACTCCAACGTCAGAACGCGCTGCGTCGAGTAGGCAAGGAAGACCTTGGGGTTGTATTCGATCGCATCGTAGCGGGCGTTCTCGCGGAGCGTGTAAGCGTTCATTGCCTCGGTCACGTAGTCGAGCTCATCATCGAGCCACCGAGCGAACTCGTCGATCACGTCGCGCGTGTGCGTGCCACCGAAGAGGCGCATGAGGTCCGGCAGAAAGGCCATCCGATACATCAGCTGCAGGTCCATCGAGACGAGGCCCTCAATGCCCGGCCGCTGGACCTTCACCGCGACAGTCTCCCCCGATGGGAGGGTCGCTCGATGAACTTGACCGATCGATGCGGCGGCAAACGGTTGAGGATCGAACCACGAGAACACCTCGGACACGTCTCGCCCAAAATCACTGCGGATGATCTGCTGCACGACAGCGAACGGAAACGGCTTGACTTCGTTGAAGAGCTGAAAGAGCTCGTGACAATAACTCGGGGGAAGGACGTCGAACCGTAGTGCCAGGGCTTGGCCGAGCTTGATCCACGTTGCACCAAGCTCCTCGAGCGCGAGGCGGAGCCGGATAGGGCGTGGCAGCCTGCGAAGTCTCGTGAGCTTGAGCTCAGGGAGGAGACCGTATTTGAGGGCGGCCCGAATGACGTGGATCAGGCGAACAAATGTCTTCATCGAGCAGGCTAATCCTCAAGATCGTGCGGCTGAATGGGTCGGGGCGTCAGGGAATGTCAACTAGGCCGGCTCGTTCCCGAAGGGCCGTGGTGAATTGGCTCCCAGGATCACGAGATTCAACGTTTCGAAGCTCGCGAGCAAGCGCGGCAAGGGCGGCGCGGGAGCAGCTCGATTCCGGCCAGGCAGCCGGTATCGTACCTTGAAGGCTGCGCTTCGATGGGATAGCGTTTCGGTTGTGCAGCTAGATCGCGGGCGTCGCGAGGCGCACGGACGGTTGCCGACAGAGCGCATTGCCAAGGAATGAAAGGGGATGGCCTACTTTGTCCGCTGAGCCTACTGACCAAGAAATTGAAGACTGGGCGGTGCGCGAGAAGAAGCGGCGCGAGGCCTGGCTCGATGGGCCAACCGAAGCCGAGAAGCGCGAGTGGAGTCAGCGTGAGCGCCACCTCAGAGAGCTGAGGGACCTGTACGGCGCGAGCGATGAGTCCGACCCCGAGCTCGAGCGTCAACTTGAGAGACGCCTTCGGCGTGACGCGTATCTCGCTCGTGCGGGAGCGCTCGATCTGCTCGTGAATTGGCCGCACCGCCTGGGAGCGAAGCTGATTCGCGGCGGGCTTGACTCGCAGTACGAGTATTACACCGAGCCGGCCTCTCGTCGTCGGGTGCCCCCCGAGTAGGCACCCGACGATCAGCGAGATGACGCTAGGCGTTCCAGCAAGCACCCGTTCCAGCAAGCACCGTCACACGCGTGCCGACGATCGATTCCGACGACGCGTACTTCGGCCAGAAAGCGGCGTCCGATTTCGCCCGCCTGGATGATTCGGGAGCGTTTCAGCTGACCTCCTTTGCACCGCTCGGCACGTACCCGAGTTGAGGCAAGGGCAGGACGGCACGCATTGCTGGGACCGGCGCGTCGTGCACCTCGCGGGGAGTGGGGACGAGGACTCATCGGGTGGGGAGTTGTCGAGATATTGAAAGCAGCGGGTCGTAGTCGCGGTGACGATGCGGAGCGGCTCCGCTTGCGCGACTCTCCGCGCCTCGCGGGCGGTCCAACGTCAAACCTCTGCGTGCATCGCTAGGAATCAGCAAACGGAGCTTTGAGTGGCTGAGGGCCTGTCCGCAACGGAGGTCGGCGAAGGTATCGCCGAGCACGCGGAGCAGGAACCACCGGCGCACGCGCGGCGGGATCGCTTGATCTCCATCGCCGAAGCGGTGTGGTCGATCGTTACGCTCATGGCGGCCTGGTCGGGATACTCGGCGGCCAAGTGGGGCAGCGACTCGTCGCTTTCGCTCGCGCGGCCCTCCTCACCACCCTGCGTGTCGCTCGACAGCATTCAAGCCTCTCAGATTCGCACCCTGGACTCGGTGGCGTTCAACGGCCTGTTCGCGGCCTAGAGACGCACGATCCCAAGCTCTTTCGCCTCATGCTCAATCGACTGCGCCCGGGCTACCGCGTCGCCGTCAACGCATGGATAGCCACCCACCCCCTCAAGAACCCGCACGCACCACCTGACCCGTCCTGCATGCCGCAATACAAGATCCCGCAGCAGACCCAAGCGCACGCCCTTAACGCCCAGGCCCAAACCGAGTTCAAAGACGGTCAGTCGGCCGCGTGGACGGCGGACAAACTACGTGCGCCTCGCAGTCTTCTTGGCGGCGGTGCTGTTCCTGGTAGAGATCGCCAGCCACTTCCCGGTCCACTCGGCACACTACGGCCTGATCGGAATCGCGTCCGTGCTGCTGATCGTATCGGCGGTGCAGCTCCTCGGCCTTCCCGGACCACCGAGCTGACACGAGAACTGAGCAGTCGGCCGTATAGGAGCCCTGGGCCGCCATTTCGCTGGTCAGCGCTTCCGCGGCCTGGCTCACAGTGAGCCGGTCTACGAGCCCTGTCGCGAATGTGCGTGCCTGTTCTACGGCCTCTGCCTGGAGGTTGGTGGGGGGGATCTTCACCCCGAGGTAATGATCGTTCTGCTGGCCTTTCCCGAGGTAGCTCAGCAACGAGAGAAGCGACCTGATCTGGCCACCGGCGAACGCCCAGTGAGTACCGTCGACGTACGCGCCTCCCTGCGCGGCGCCGAGCGTCGTGACCGCGTCAAGGTTGATGCTGCAGTAGCGCCGGGAAACGACAAAGCACGTGACCCGCTTGTCTTTCAGAATCCGGCCTGCCGCCTCGGACTTGAGGTAAGAGCGGACTGGGACGCTGGTTTTCAACCAACACGTGGGCGAGCCGATGCGCACGAGGTCGTAGTCGCCCGCCTGGGCTTCGTCCGGGACATTGACGTCGCCTGTCGCCCCTCGGAGTTGCGCGGGACCATCCCGAACAGGTCGCGGTACAGGTGCCGAAACGGGACGGCCGAGAAGCGCTCGGCCCAGCGAGGATGGCTGAGCTCGATCGCCGCTCGTGCACCTCGTCAACCGCGCTCACGGAACACATTTGCCATCTCCTGCACCACTATTCGTCCCGTGCCGTGCGTGGTCAAGCAGAGCCTGGGTGCACGATGTTGTGCAACTCGTCGCCGGCGCACCAACGAGCAAGCTGCTCTCCGGCGAGAGCAGCTGCGCAGGCGTTGCCGACGGGCGAGTCGCCGGCTAGGTGGGGAGTGATCGCCAACACGCCGGGAGCGTTCCAGAGCGGATGATGCTCAGGCAACGGCTCGGGATCGGTGACGTCGAGCACGGCTCGCAGCCGGTCGGTGCTGACTTCGTGCAGGAGGGCATCGGCGTCGATAACGGGTCCGCGAGCGGCGTTGACAAGCAACGCGCCGTCAGCCATCGCCGCAAGCTCGGCAGCACCGATAAGACCGCGGGTTGCTTCGGTGAGCGGAGTCAGAACGACAACCGCGTCGGCACGCGGCAACAGATCTCGAAGCTCTCCGACGCCGTACAGCCCGTTGTGTGCGTGAGACGCGACGCCGATCACCTCGGAGCCCAAAGTGCGAAGCAAGGATTCCAGATGACGGCCAATGGATCCCATGCCAAGGATGAGTACCGTCCAGCCTGCGAGATCAGCGAGATGCCGCGCGCGCCAGCTCCGGTCACGCGCGCAATCGAGCAGCCCGGACGACGCGCCAAGCAGAGCACCGAGCACCCACTCCCCCACAGGCCCGTCGCGCGCGCCGCGAGCGCTGCACAGGATGGCCTGCGCGGGTACGTGAGCTTCGATCCAATCCGTCCCGGCCGACAGCACTTGAACCACGGCGAGCCTGTCAAGAGTGGGAAGCGCATCCACGACAGCGCGATCTCCCGACGGCGGGACTAGAAAATCGATGCTACCGAGATCAACGCCATCCTCTACGACGATCACCTCTACACCCTGCGGCGCACGCGAACGAACGGCTTGAAGGGCCTGCTTTGCGACGGCGGCCCGGATCCCGGGCCCTCTTGATGATGACGGGCTCATCCGCACGCACCTCGGGCCGGGCCATCGAATCCCAAGCCAACCGCGCTCACTGTCGCAAACCGCTCGGTCGCCATCGCGGACGACAATACCGTCCGGCGCCGGCCCAACTCAAGGCGGCCCGTGTGGCTCTGACAATGACTCCCGCAATTCGTCCGAAGCGGCAGCGACAGTCGCCGCGACTGTCGTCAGCTGAGGCGCTCCTGGAGCTGCGCCGTGGCGGCCTCGCCGGGCTCCTTCGCGATGAGGCGGCGCAGCTCCGCAGATTGTTACGACCATCGCCAAAAGCCATCAACGAGCTTCGGAATGGACGCCCGTCGATCGTCCCTCGCACCTTGACAAGGCCGCGCGTGCCGTAGTGCTTCGAGAATCCACCGAAGTCAAGTCGAATGTTGTGGTGTAGACTCGGCGCCACATGCTTCGTGGCTCCCGCTTTGTTTGGGTGTTCGACGCTGCGGCCGGCCACCTTGCTATGACACATCGGAGTGGTATCTGCAGCAACTGCTGGGTCAGCAGACACATTAGTTTCGTGATGTGGACTCGGCGCTCGAGACGCTACGTTCCGGAGGTGTTCCCTCCGCAATCGTCTTCGGTGGCGGCGGGGCTGTCGAGACCGCAACGAGCCTGTTGGCCGATCCGCGGCTGACGAACACACCCGTGTTTTTCGCCTATCCCTAGCCGCACGCGCGGCGCAAAGCGGCCCGATCGGTCCGTGTTCGTGGCATCGGCAAGCCCAGCGTCGACAAGGACGACGTCTGGGAGTGCTTGCTGGCCAGTTCGTCTTGGGCGATCAGCAAGCACCTGGGCGACAGCTCCTTCAGCGGCCAAAGCGGCGGTCTCACTGGCCGAGCCGAGACGGCCGCTCTCCCGCCTTCTGCTTGCCGCCGAACCGGGTGGCAGCTAGCAATGGCCGCGTGGGTTCCGCGCACTCCAGGACCGGACCATGCGACGGACGATGCTCGTGCTTACGCGAAAGAGCGACTCGTTGGCGTGGTCCGGGCGTCGCCGAGTAGCGCCGAGGAACGTCGTCGCTCCGCGCCAGAAGCATCGACGTTGGCGGAGCACGCCGACACTGTCGATGCGGTGTCGGTGCTTGCTGTCGGCCTGCAAGCACCGGGGCGTGAGGGTCCAGAGCGACCCCCTCGAATGCGGTGGCCTCGGTGGACTGGCAGTCGCTCGCGACTGGAGCGCGAGCGACTGCCGCGGGTTTCTCGAAAGCCGCGGCCAGGATCTGCGCCCACATCGTGGCTCACCCATGCCCGGACGAGTCACGCGGCCGGCGTCGATGTCGTGGCTGCATTCCGTGGCGAGCAGCCGCTTCCCGGCCTCGGCCTGCGTGGCCTCGTGAGCGGCGAACCGGCTACCAGCGTTCGTGGCCGCATGGGCGGCATTGCAGCCGCCTACGTACCTCGGGTGCGTGTCGTCGCGGAGGAGGGCTGGACGCCGCCATTGCGGTAGACGAACCCCTGGGCCATGGTGCTGCCCCACTCGACGCGTCGAAAACCTGCCGCTCAAGATGGGTGATCGCTCGCGGGGGCCTCACGACAGTCCGGCGACTTGTTCCGGCAGCTCTCACAGCTGTGCAGATCGGACCGCTGCGTGGGGTGCCCACGGCGTCCAGCCCTCTTGTTGAACACTCACGACCTTCTTATCCTGGCCGATATCGTCCACATGAGGAGGCTCCAACGGGACCAGCCCGTCACGCTCCAACTAGACGACGGCAAAACGCGGGCCAGCGTCGCGTGCCGCGTCGCAGACGTCTACGGGTCGATCGCGTCGTTCGCTTACGACGTGCAACTCGATCCCGGGGTTCGCGAGCGGCTCGATCGCGGCGTCCTCTGCTACCTCATCTTCGCCTATCGGGGCATGCAGATCGTCCTGCACGGCATGGCCGTCGCAGCCCCACACAAGGGCGTGGTCATCGACTTCGTCGTCAACGACGGCATCCAGGTTCGCGAGCGGCGCCGAGGACGCCGTGAGCGGATCGTCATATCTGTGCGCCTAACCCCGATCAACGGCGACGGCGTGTCGTGCAAGCCGATCGACACCTTCACGCGTGATCTCAGCGCAAGCGGGGCGCTCGTCTCCGAGCGCCCCGGCCTCTCAGAACACGCGCGTTTTGAGCTGGAGCTCTTCCTGCCGCACGAGCGCACGCCGATCCGTGCCCAGGCGATCCGCAGGCGCGTGATCCCCGAAGGCATCGGGATCGCCTTCGGACAGCTGATCCGCTCCGACCAGGTGCGGCTCTCGCAGCTGCTCGCGGCTCACCACCACGCGTCTCACAAGGCGGGCAGGCAGGGCGATGAGCCGATCGCGTTGTCCGCGTAGGGCCGCCTTCGACCTGACCGGTCACACGGTCACGTTGGCCCTGGCGGACGCCACCGAGCACTGGTCGTTCGTCCGGCGGTGGAGTGCCAGATCCGTCGACGAGACCTCCGCCGATTGGATCGTCGAGGATCCAGCGCTCAACTGTCTGCCAATCGTTTCCGTTCGCGGACTTCTCCCCGGTCAGCTTCACGGACGCGCAGGCACGTTCGACGACCGGGGCGGGCCGGTCATGCTGGGGAACTTCGGTCTAGATAGTCATGAGGGGAGCCGGGCCCACCGTGCAGGAGCACCAGCGGCGCGAGCGCGGCGCCTGACAGATCGCCGACCACGCGATACCACGTCCAGCCAGCGTCCCAATGCACCACGCCCTCGGTCACCTGCGAAAGGCTACGCGCGGCGGCGCCGTCCGGTCAACCGCCTGATCAATCCCCTGCGCGCCCAACTGGGAGCGCCGACGCGGCACGAGCGATCGAAAGCGAGGTCCATGTACCGGGCCGCCGCTTCTGGACGCTGGGGCAGCAGGAGGATTCGGCCGCCCGGAAGCGGAACCGTCTGCGGGCGCTGCGCATCCACCAGGCGACCTCTCTCGGCTCTGCTGCAGACGGATTCCCGTATGACCGTTCAATGACATTCCGGCGATGGGGCGTCAACCACGACCAGCTCCGCGCTCGTGTCCGCCCTATCAATGGGCGCGCGTCGCCCACCCCTGTCGGCGACGGAATGCAGCGACGAGCTCGGCTCCCGGCGCCACAGCCCGGTGCTGAAAGGAACGACCTCACCACCCGTCCACCACGTCGTCGCTTGTGGCGCCAAGCAACCACGTCGGCACGGTCGAGGTGTCATCCACCACGCGCGCGAGATCACGGGACCGCGCTCGGAGCGTGCATGGACCATCGAAAGGCCGCACCGCGGATCGAACCGAGCGCCAGAGGCATCGACCCGGACCCTGATCGCCGCGCCGATCGCGCGCGTCGGCTGCGCCGGACGGTCGCTCCGCCACGCAGTTGCCGCAGCCTGCGGCCTGCATGAGTAGCGCGACCTAGCGATCGTCTCGATGCGGCCGCGGGCTCAGCTGCGCGGGGGTTCGGCTGGTGCACAGCACACACCCGGTTGGGGACGCGGCGAGGAGGACAATCTCGTCTGATGGCGCTTGTCGAAACCCAACAGCTGCGGATGCTCGAGCTCTTGCGAGGCGCGGGCGAGCTGCCAGTCACGCTCGAGGAGCTGCGGGCTGGTGGAATCGCGTTTCCCGCGGTCGTTCTGAGCGAGCTCGAGATCAACGGGTACGAGATCGTGCGACTGCACGAGCACGGACGACCGAGCGGGGTACGCCTCCTTGAGCCTGACGTTCCGGAGGCACCCGCCACACGCTGGCGCCAACGATGGCGTCGACCATCGCGCTAGCCACCAACGCCGCAAACGAGGGGCATGCTCGACCCCGCGTCCCTGGCCCACCGAGCCAATGGCAGCCTGAGCGCCGGTGTTCGCCGATTGCGGGGCTGGCGAGTGGACGTGCGGGAGCGCCGGTTTGCCTACGTACGGCGAGGGATGAGGCGATCCGTTCGGGCGTCTGCTTAAGCGGCGAAGCGGCTACGCGCGTCAAAGCAGTCCGGTCAACGTGAACCTCCCAGTTCTGGGAAACCTCGGCCGGGACGCTGGACGAAGGTCGATGGTTGCGGCACGATGCTCGTGTGGGCATCGCTGATGGGTACCTCGCGGAGATCGACGCTCCGGACATCGGGTGGGAGCGCGAGAGCGTCCCCGAGGTCTTGAAGTCGCTGAGTCACGAGCCGGTACTTGTCCGTGACGAGCGTCTGGTCCGAGCTGCGGCAGGCCCGGTGGTGCCGTTCGCGATCAAGTTCGCGGCTGGCCGGTGACCGGGGCAGCACGTCGGCGAGGATGCCGAATGGGCGGCAACCGCCGCGCTCGCGCGACGTCGGCTGACCGTCTGGCAGGAGGCGGGGATCGAGGGTGCGAGCACCGAACTCGCCTTGGCCGTGCTGGACTGGGTCGAGGCCCACATCGGCAACTGGGACGCTAACGGCTTTCCGTCGCTGGTTCGCTCCCGGGTCGACGGACTATTGGACGCGGGCCAGCGCGGGCGCGAGCGTCGGATGCGGTTGCGCGAGACGCGCGATCAGATCCCGCCGCTGGCGTGCATGGCGTGCTGGGTGCTCCGTCATCCCGGCGACCACTACTTCCGGCTTGCGCGCGACACGGCAACCGACGCTCGTCTGCGCGAACTGCTGGACGCCCAGATCGCCCTCCTGTCCGATCGTTATGACCGGCTGTCGGCCGGACACGACGCGCACCAGTCAGACGATGTGATCGTCGAGCTCGGCGTGCTCGGGCCGCTCAGCGCCGGCTGGCGGGAGCCGGTCCCCACGACCGTGCATGCGGCCAATAGCGATGCGGTCAGGGTCGGTGGGCAGATCGGTCTCAGGCTCGTCGCCGATCCCGACGCGACATTCAACGGCACACTCGTGTCTGTACGCGCCGGGGAGCGGTGGCTCACCGTTGTCGACGTGATCCGGGACCGAGCGATCATCCCTCGCGACGGAACCCGCCGGCTCGGCGCCTGACGGCTGTTCGGTTCGACCCCCGGCCAACGGCATCGCGCGGCGCCCGGAACTCGTAGCCGCGTTGCCGCCGGCCGGGTTGGATCGCGACATGGCCCCTTTCTCGTTCGCAACCTCATGAGCAGCCACGTGCCCGGGTGTACGGCTAGCACGGATCGGTCTGGTAGGCAATCAACCGGTGGCGGATCGCGGCAACGCGCACGGTGTGCTGGTCGCCGCTCAGTTGGTAGATGATGCGGTAGGTGCCGACCCGGAGCGAGCGCAGACCTCGCAGCCGACCCTGGAGCGCGTGTCCCGCCAGCGGGTCGCGTTCGAGCAGACCGAGTGCATCCTCGACGGCATCGATCAGTGGCCAGTTGAGATCGAGCAACTCCTGGCGCGCGCGGCGCGCGAGGACTACACTGGCCACGCGCTCAGCGGGCCGCGCGACGCTCGGCCAGTTCGGCGCGCAGAGCGGTCAGCGTGATCGTCTCATCGCGCGCGAGTTCGGCCACCCCGGCCTCGATCGCAGCGAGTGTCGCGGAATCCGACAGGATCTCCGCGGTCTCCTCGAGTGCTTCGTACTCGTCGATCGGGACAAGTGCCGCGGCGGGCTTGCCGTTACGCGTGACCAGCACGTGGTCGCGACGGTCGGCGACGTCGCTCAGGAGCTCGCTGAGATTGGTCCGGAACTCTCGAACAGGGACGATCTTCGCCACACGGCAAGTGTACCTCATTGCGTACACGATGCCTGAGCCGGGTATCGCACTCAAGGGGCCCCTTCGTCGCTAAAGCGGCCACCAGACGCTCGGTCCTGAGACTGTTCAGTTCGGACACAGGCGGTCACGAGCCACACCAACTTCCGATGCTCGCGCATGCACGAATGCGGGTCTCAGCCCGCGCGGCGCGTGGCACCCGCTACTCGTCAAACGCGAGACTCGCCCGGTGCGTCGCGCGACGGGCGGCCGCCCTGGTCAGCCCGGACCCCGGGGCTGAACGGTTACCTCTTTTCGTTTCGCGGCGCGACTCATCCAAGGGACCCAATTGGGCCCACGAACGCCGAAAACCTCACCGCCATCGTCTCGCATATTCGCCGTCTGAGGCTTCTGAGACGACTACGGGGATGGTGCTGCGGTCCTCCTGCCCCGTCGATCGTTGCGGCTGGTGACACGTTCCTTACAACGATCCGATTACCGGAGCGATCACGCGCGATTCGGTGGAGGAATTGGAATTCGTCTAGGTCAGCGGGTGTATGGCCGGATCAAGGCGACGGCCTGATGGTCGAGCGTGACGAGGCGTAGCGACGGATCCAGCTGCCGCAGAGTCTTATCGCGACTCGTGATCTTCCTTTTGTTTTACGCTGCGTGGACTTGCGTGCCGCAGTGGGTCAGGTCGTAGCCGCCGAACTGGGCAACGCGTTCGGTGAAGGCTGTGGTGGCGAGGAGCTCTCCGAGCGCGTTGATCCCGGGGTGTTCTAGCCAGCGTTCATTGATCCAGACTTCTACGGTGTGCTCTTCGAGCGCGATGAACCGTAGGTCGAAGGTTTGGGCGGCTGCTTCGGTGGTGACTGCAGCGCAGTTGAGCGTTGCTGCGATGCGTGCCGCGTCGATGTGTCCCGCTGCTTGTGGAGCGGGTCGGAGGGTGTCGATCCCGGCGGCGATCCGGGCTCGCTCGAACGCCTGCTGGCTGGCGGCTCCGGGGTCGCGCTGCGCGACTGGCACGTTGCTGCGCAGGACGGCTTCGAAGGACTGCTCACGAAGCTTGGGTGCTACGGCGAGTCCGACTTGCCAGCGCGCGAGGTGCCAGCGGGCGACCGGGATGGGCGGTTTGGGAAGCGCGTGCGCGAGGCCGTGAACCACGGCGGCGTGCGTTCGCTCGCGCTCCAGCCCGCGCAGAGCGCTCCCGGTTGACGCGGAGATCGCCAGCAGGCTCCGTGATCCGAGTCCGGCGAGCATCGCCTCGGCTACGCCAAGCGCGGGGTCGCATCCGGCTAGGACAATGCCCGCGGGGCTCGCGCCGGGAAACAGCCGCAGCTTGCCGGTGTGCAGAACGCCATCGGGGTTCGCCCAGACGGCTCCCGCAACGCCGTGATCGGCGAGTTCCGCGGCGACGATCGCGTCGCCGATGCGTCCGAGGCGGAGCGGCGCACCGTCGCGAAGGCGACCGCCGAGCGCGGCGACGACCTCGCGTGGCTGGTCGACGAAAAGTGTCTCGACGGTCGTTCCGAGGGCTCGCGCGAGGCCGAGTGCGGCGTCCACGGCCGGGGTGTTGCGGCCGGCTTCGACTGCCGCGACAAGCTGGCGACTGACGCCTGCGCGGGCCGCGAGCTCGGCCTGCGTGAGTCCGCATTCCCGTCGGCGCTCGCGTAGGGAAGACATGCGCGCCACACCAGGATCCTAGTCGGCGGCCAGGAAACGTGCACGACCGTAACGCACGAGAATCGTTGTGCCGGTAGGTTGCCAGTATCCTGTCATGTCGACGGTATTCTGTAGAACCACAGAAGGAGGATCTGTTGTCTGCCGCAATTCCGACCAGACGTGCCGTCGCCGTGGCCGTGGCGATCGGACTCTCGGTGCTCGCCGTGGGGTGTGGAAGCAGCAGCTCGAGTTCGACGAGCTCGAAGGTCGCGGCCACGTCTGCGACGGCAACGACCTCGACGCCGGCGACGACCACCGCCAGCACGGGCGCCGCCAAGCCGATCGTGCTCGCAGCCGCGTCGCTGACTAACGTGTTTCCGATGATCGACCCGAACGCAAAGTTCACGTTCAACGGTTCGGGCACGCTCGCGACGGATATCGAGCAGGGCGCCCCGGCCGATGTGTACGCCGCGGCAAGCCCGAAGGACCCGGCGATGCTGTACAAGATGGGGCTTGTCGAGATGCCGGTCGACTTCGCCACTAACACGCTCGTGATGATCGTGCCGGAGAGCAACCCGGCGCAGATCACGTCGGTCAGCGACATCACCAAGCCCGGGGTCAAGATCGTGATCTGCAACGCGACGGTGCCGTGTGGTGACTACGCCCGGACGGCGTTCATGAACCTGGGCATCACGACCGCCGCGATGAAGAACGTGGTCAGCCAGGCGACCGACGTCACCCAGGTCGTGGCGGACGTCTCGTCCGGTGCCGCTGACGTCGGTTTCGTCTACATCACCGATGCCGACTCGGCGAAGGGCAAGGTCAAGGCTGTCGCCCTCCCGGCTGCCGCCAAGCCGGGTACGATCGACGTCATCGCCGTTGTCAAGAAGGCCCCCGATCCGTCCGCGGCGAAGTCGTTCGTTGCGACGGTGCTCTCAGCTCAAGGTCAGGCCACGCTTCACGCGGCCGGCTTCGGTCCGCGCCCGTAGTGAGCTCGGCCGCTAGCAGCGGCGCACCAATCGAAGGCGACGACGCCCGAGCGTGGGTGCCCATGCTCGGGCGTATCGCCGTTGCTGTCGTGACGGCGATCCTGATCGCCGTCACGCTGGCGTTCCTGATGCTGCCGATCATCGCGCTGGTCACCTACCAGCCGGTGCACGACCTGATCAACGGCTTCGGGACACCGGTCGCGATCGCAGCGATCAAGGTCTCAGTGAGGACGAACCTGATCGCGTTCGTGCTGATGGTCGCGTTCGGGACGCCGTTCGGCTACGTCCTGGGCCGTCGGCGCTTTCCCGGGCGGAGCGTCGTGCTCACGCTGGTCGAGCTGCCTTTGGTGATGCCGCCCGCTGTTGCCGGGCTCGGACTGCTGGTGGCGTTCGGCCCGCTCGGGTTGCTCGGGCCGACGCTCAGCACGCTCGGGATTCCCAATCCGGTCTTCCGCCAGGCCGCGGTCGTGATGGCGATCCTGCTCGTCGCCAGCCCGTTTTATCTGCGCGGGGCGATCGCCGCTTTCGACGCCATCGATGAGACGCTGATCGACGTGGCGGGCACGCTGGGTGCCGGGCCCGTGCGACGGATGCTGCGCGTCGCGATCCCGCTCGCCGCCGGCGGCCTCGGCGCGGCGGCTTCGGTCGCATTCGCTCGCGGGATCGGCGAGTTCGGCGCCACGATCCTGTTCGCGGGTAGCTTCCAGGGCACCACCCAGACGCTGCCGCTCGCGGTCTACGGCGAGTTTGACGCGAACCTCGACCAAGCGATCGCGATCGGCGTGCTCCTGATCGCCGTCAGCGCTGCGATCTTGCTCACCTCCAAGCTGCTCGCACGCCTATGGACGTCCTCGACATCGACATCACCCTCCCGCGGCGGTCGTTCGTTCTTCGTGCCGCGCTGAGCCTCGCCGCCGAGACGGTCGTGCTCGTCGGGCCGTCCGGCTCGGGCAAGACCTCGCTGCTGCGAGTCGTCGCCGGCCTGGAACGCCCACACGCCGGACGCATCGCCCTCGGACGCGAGCTCTGGCTCGACACGCAACGAGGGGTTCGCCTGAGCGCGGAACGACGTCGCATCGGCTACCTACCGCAGGACTACGGCCTGTTCCCACACCTCACCGTCGCCGGGAACGTGCGCTTCGCCGCCAACCGCGACCGCCCGGACCTGCTCGAACGCCTCGGGATCGCCCACCTAGCCCGGGCACGACCACGGCAGCTCTCAGGCGGCGAGCGCCAGCGGGTCGCGCTCGCACGCGCGCTCGCACGCGAACCCCGCGTGTTGCTGCTCGACGAGCCGTTCGGCGCGCTTGACGCGATCACCCGTCGACACGTCCGAGACGAGCTCGCCGACATCCTCGATCATCTGCAGCTCCCCACGCTACTCGTCACCCACGCCTTCGAAGACGCCACCGCCCTGGCGCATCGCATCGGGGTGATCGACAACGGCCGCCTCGTCCAGCTCGCTGCCGCGGCCGAGCTGATCCGCAGCCCGGCCAACGTGATGGTTGCCGCTCTCACCGGCGCCAACATCCTCCGCGGCGACGCGACACCAGCTCCCTTCGGATCGACGGTGCAGCTCCACGGCGGAGGCGAACTGGCGAGCGCCACTCCCGCCGACGGACCGGTTCAGATCGCCGTTCACCCGTGGGAGCTGGAGCTCACCGACCCGGAGCTCAGCACACTCACCGACAACGTGCTCAGTGTGCGCCACGACGGCGGCGGGCTTCTCATCCGCCTCACACGCTTCACGATCCAGACCGCGCCGCACGGGAACGCCCAACCTCGCATCGCAGAAGGTTCAACGGTTGGCCTGCAAGCGATGCCCGCCAATGTCCGTGTCCTGCCAGCAGGCCCAGACCCGCCAACAATCCCACCAACTCAAAGCATGTGACGACCACACCCGCCCGACGAGGAATCGAAAAGCGCAGACAACGCCGCCTCCGGTGCTACGCAGGACGCGGGTGAACCTTCGAGCGCCGAGACGACCCCACAGGGGCACCAGTCGCCAAGTAGGGTGACGACAAAGGTGGCCGCACTTCGGCCGGCTCGTTGTCACGCAAACCTGCCGCCCGGAACAGCTCGCCGAGGTGCCCCCGGTGGGACACCGGCCAGCTGCGACTCGTCTTCGACATCAGGATCGAGCTCGCGCGCCGCTGCCCAGAAGAGGCCGAGAGGACCCCGTCCGCCAGCGTGGTCCCAGACGCAAGCTGCAACGACGCCGCGCGGCTGGGTCACACGCGCCATCTCGCTCAGCCCCATGACGGGATCAGCCATAAAGTGAACGACAAGCTGCGCCAGCGCAGCATCGAACAGCCGATCCTCAAAAGGTAGCTCCTCCGCTGCAGCCGGCTGTACCCGTACTCCGGGATACCGAGCGCCAACCGCTGCTACAAAGCGCTCAGAGGGATCAACCGCCCAAACGGCGTCGGGCCGCAACCGCCTGATCAGTTCGGCAACAAGAGCCCCGGGACCGCAGCCCACGTCGATCACTCGCTGCCCAGACTGGACCCCCGCGAACTCCGCAAACCGCGGCGCCAGCGGTAACGAGTAGCGGCCGATGAATCGGTCGTACTCCTCAGCCCCAACGCTGAAGCTCACACAGCTGAGTGTACGGACGTAGGTCACGGCGAGAGGGTCGCTCGTGCCTCTTGCCGCAAGCGCGGAGCCCTTTCAAGTCGGATGAGACAGTTGGCGCCCGCGCCGACGGACCCAACCGACGCCTGTCGATCGCCGTCGGCGGCTCCACCGCCGCGCTCTCCGGACTGATCGGCGCTGCCAGCAGCGTCTGGCAGGTCGGTGTCCTGCGCGCCGGCGCATGGACCCCCCGCGGGCTGCGCGTCCCCGCCCGCAACGCGCTCCTCGCCGATGTCGTCCCCACCCTTGTCTACCGCCGCGCCTACGGATTCGAACGCGCGATGGACAACCTCGGCGCGATCGGCGGCCCCCTACTCGCGATCGGACTCGTCGGACCGATCGGCGTGCGCTCATCGATCCTGCTCTTGACCATCCCCGGCCTCCTCGCCGCCGTGGCGATCATCTACGCGATCCACCGCGCCCCCGCTCTGACCGCCCGCGAGCACTAGCCGATCCGCATCCACATCCGTCCACTCCTACGCGGCCGTCTCCGCCGCCTCCTTAGAGAGGTGAAGCCAGAGCGTAGAGCGGGACGCCGTCGATCGGAACTGACGTCCCGCATCTCAGTCTCAGCTCAGTCAGTAGCGACAATGACGTCCGAGGCCTTGATCACGGCCGTAACCGGGGTCCCCTCGCTCAGGCCAAGCTCCTCGACGGCTTCCACTGTCACTGAGGCAACCAGCCGCTGGCCTGCCACATCGATCTCGACGTTAGCAATTACACCTCCTTTATTGACCTTGATGACGTTGCCCTGAAGCTGGTTGCGCGCGCTGAGTCGCATTGTGAGCGTCCTTTCGTTGGAGAGCCTGGATGTCGCCATATTGTCCGTCTCTACAGCTTCCTCGTGCTCGACACCCATGCGGGCCAGGACTCGACGACGTGCGCACATCACCGCCCAGACTGCTCCGTGGACGACCGATGAGAATCAGAGGGGTCTGCTGACGCTGCTGACGGAATTTGGTCGAACGGGCTCTCCATCTCAGTTCAGTGCAGTAGATGGAACAGCGCCAGCCATGAATATGCCGGGCCGGCGAAATCTGGGACGGGGCCCCGGGGCCAGCGGCCGTGCATCCACCGCCTCCCACTCTGACGGCATTACTGCTTCCAGATTTCAGATCTGAAGAGACCACCCTTGTTTTTAGAGGTCTCCGCCAAACCCGGCCCACCTCAATTTGCGGGTAGGTAGCGCCGCATCCTGAACGTGGTCGGGCTCGCGGCTCCGTCCCGGTCATAGGATCGACGGGACGATGTAGAGACCGAAAGCCATGGTGGTCACGCATAGGAGCGTCGTGACGGTGCGGTAGGTGCCGTGCATGCGGTATTCGGGCGGGAGGGCCGTGGCCTCGAGCGCGAGCAGGAAGCCGAGCACAATCGGCAGCAGCAGGGCGTTCATGACCTCGACATCGACAACGAGGTCGACCAGGGCGAAATTGAGCAGCACCACGATCGCGCCGAAGACGTGCGCGAGGATGTAGATGATGTAGAAGTTGGCGGTCTTGCGGTTGACTCCTTCGTTGAGGGTGTGGCTCCAGCCGAGCACCTCGGAGATTCCCCAGGCCCCGGCGAGGGAGGCCACAAGGGCCGCGACCAGCGATGCGCCGAGCACGGCCACGG
>JBKQIR010000209.1:0-11560 GCA_052148275.1 Solirubrobacteraceae bacterium | reverse complement strand
CATCACCCCTGCCCGTCCCCGCAGGCGGACTGGCGCAGCGCCTCGCCGACGCCGCCCGGCACCCCGAAAATCAACAGCCCGGCCTCCGGACCCCATCAATTCACCCCCAGATGACGAGGAGTCCCGTTTATCGCTCGTTGTACGAGGGCGATACGGGCCCGGATGTGCGGGAGCTGAACCGCAACCTGGTCGCGCTTGGGTATGCGACCAGCCCGGAGCTTGACCCCTTCTCGGACTACTTCAACTACGAGACCGCCTATGCGCTTGAGCGGTTGCAGTACAAGCTCGGTGAGGATGAGACCGGGTCGCTTGCCGAGGGGCAGGCGGTCTTCCTGCCGGGGCAGGCCAGGATCACCACGGTCAGCGCAACCCTGGGAACAAACGCGGGCGCGGGCGCGCCGATTATGCAGGCGACCTCGACCAGCCGCCAGGTGGTCGTGAGCCTCGACGCATCCGAGCAGTCGGAGGTCAGGGTCGGCAACGGGGTGGAGATCACGCTGCCCGATGGGGACGCCACGCCCGGGGTCGTGAGCGGCATCGGGACCGTCGCCAGCGGCGGCTCGAACCCGACGTTGCCGGTGTACATCACGCTCAAGGACCCGCAGGCTGCCGGCACGCTCGATCAGGCGCCGGTCACGGTCGAGATCACCGGCGCACAGGTCAAGAACGCGCTGATCGTCCCGATCGACGCGCTGCTGGCGCTCTCCGGCGGCGGCTACGCGGTCGAGACCGTCTACGCAAACGGGGTCCACCAGCTCGTGGCGGTGTCGCTCGGCACGTTCGATGACGCTGCCGGGACGGTGCAGGTGAGGGGCGATGTGCAGGCCGGCGAGCGGATCGTGGTGCCCAACGTATGAGCAGACAGCCGACATACCCCACCATCACGCGCGTCCCCAGCCATACAGACGAGGCGGTGTCCGGCGGCTACCGGACGGGCGCGATCGGCGCCCGCCCGGCGGTCCTGGAACTGCGCGAGGTCACCAAGACCTACGGCTCGCAGCCGCCCGTCCCGGCACTGCGCGGCGTCAGCCTGACCATCGGCCAGGGCGAGCTGGTAGCGATCGTCGGCCCGTCCGGGTCGGGCAAGACGACCTTGTTGCACATCATCGGCACGCTCGAGCGTCCGACCAGCGGCACCGTGCGAATCGACGGAATCGATGTAGCCGGCCTGGATGATCGCCAGCTCGCGGCGCTGCGGGCGCGCAGCATCGGGTTCGTGTTCCAGCAGTTCTTCCTGGCCGAGCACCAGACGGCGCTGGAGAATGTCGCTGACGGGCTCTTGTACGTCGGGATTGAGGTTCGGGAGCGGCGCGAGCGGGCCGCCGACGCGCTCGGTGCGGTCGGGCTCGCGCACCGCGATCGCTTTCGACCGGGAAAGATGTCCGGCGGGGAGCGTCAGCGAGTCGCGATCGCCCGCGCGCTCGTCGGCCATCCGGCGATCCTGCTCGCCGACGAGCCCACCGACAACCTCGACCAAGCCACGGGCCAGTCGATCCTCGAGCTTCTCCAACAGCTCAACGCGCAGGGCGCGACGATCATCGTCATCACCCACGACCAGGACCTCGCCAACCGGCTGCACCGCCAGGTTCACATGCGCGACGGCCTGATCGTCTCCGACACCACCACCGCCCCACAGCCTGTCCACGCAGACGTAACGGAGGATCAGCGATGAGCGCGACCACGCAACTGATCCCGGCACGACTCAGGGCGGGCGACATGGCCCGGGTCGCGAGCGTCGGCCTGCGGACCCGCCGGCTCCGGGCGGCGCTTTCAGCGTTGGGGATCGCGATCGGCGTCGCCGCGATCGTCGCTGTGCTCGGCCTCTCATCCTCAAGTCAGGCCGGGCTGTTGGCGGAGATCGACCGGCTCGGCACCAACCTGCTGACCGTCTCCAACGGGCAGGCGTTTACCGGGCAGGCCGCGACCCTGCCGCTGACCGCCCCAGCGATGATCGGACGGATCGACCCGGTCACCGAGGTCGCCGACACCGGCGAGCTATCGAGCGTCAACGTGTACCGAAGCCCGCTGATCCCGTCGATCGACACCAACGAGCTCAGCGTCCAAGCGGCCAGCCTCAACCTGCTCTCAGCGGTCGGCACCAGTATCGCCCAGGGCTCGTACCTGAACGCCACGACCGCGACCGAGCCCGCCGTCGTGCTCGTCGGCGCGGCCGCGCAACGGCTCGGGATCGACCATCTCTATCGCGGGGAGCGGGTCTGGCTCGGCGGGATGTGGTTCTACGTGATCGGCATCCTCAAACCCGCCGCGCTCGCCTCAGAAATAGACGAGAGCGCCCTGATCGGCTACACGGCCGCCAAGCGCTACCTGAACTACACCAGCACCGCCGCTAACGGCAACACCACAGACGGGCCGCCAACCGAGATCTACATACGCGCCGAAAACAGCCAAGTCCAGGCAGTCGACTCCGTGCTCGCGCAGACCGCCAATCCAGAAAACCCCAGCCAGGTCGACGTATCGCAACCGTCATCCGCGCTCACCGCTCGGGCCGACGCCCAAGGCGCGTTCAACGGCCTGTTCCTCGGCCTCGGCGCCGTCGCGCTGCTCGTCGGCGCCGTCGGTGTCGCCAACATCATGATCATCAGCGTCTTGGAGCGCCGCTCCGAGATCGGCTTGCGACGCGCGCTCGGCGCAACCCGAGGCCAGGTCCGCATGCAGTTCCTTTCAGAGGCGATCCTGCTCGCGCTGCTCGGCGGCGCCGTCGGCGTTGCAATAGGAGGGCTCGCCACGATCGTCTACGCGCACACCAAGCACTGGGCGGTCGAGATCCCAACCGAGGCATGGGCCGGCGGGATCGCATCCGCGATCCTGATCGGCGCGATCGCCGGACTGATGCCTGCAATCCGCGCTGCCCGCCTCTCACCCACAGACGCACTCAGAACCGCATAAGCCAACTATGCCGACGCTGCGGCTATGCCGACCAGGCCGGCGCTGCTTCGTGCGAGGTGGGCTTCTTGGTCGTCCTTGAGTCGATGTTGTCGGCATAGTCAGCCAAGGCTGTCGAGGAAACGGAGCACGTCGTCGTTGGGCGTGTAGCGGCCGGGTTGGACGGTCGCGGGCGTGACGAGCGCCAGGGCGCGTTCCTTGATGGTCATGTCGGCGTGGATGTAGGGCTGGGTGGAGCGGGTGTCGGCGTGTCCGAGCCAGAGCGCGATCACGGTGCTGTCCACGCTGGCTTGGAGGAGCGACATCGCGCAGCTGTGTCTGAGGACGTGCGGATGAACGCGCTTACCGTGCAGCGTTGGGCAGTGCTGTGTAGCCGTCGCGACGTGGACTTGGAGGCGGTGCTCGACGGCGTCACGGCTGAGCCGGCGGCCGGTTCGGGTCGGGAATAGCGGGTCCGCTGCATCGTCGCGGCGTTCGGTGATCCACACCGCGAGCACGGCCTTCGCCTGTGCGGTGATCGGGACCGCCCGGTCTTTTCGCCCTTTGCCTCGGACGCGGACGTGCGCGCCGGTGCCGAGCGTGAGATCGCCGCAGTTGATCCCGATCAGCTCGGAGACCCGAAGGCCGGCCTGGATCGTGAACGTCAGCATCGCGCGGTCGCGGCGGCCTTCCCACCGGTCCGGATCGGGGGCGTCGATCAGCGCCTGGCATTCGGGTTTGCTGAGGAACGTGATGGTCCGCCGGTCGAACCGGGCTGGTGGGATGCTGAGCACGCGTTGGATCACTGCGCCGTGTTCGGGGTGGCGCAGGGCGGCGTAGCGGAACAGGGATCTGATCGCGGTGAGCCGCAGGTTGCGGGTGCGTGGGCTGTTGTGCCGTTCGTGCTCGAGGTGCTTCAGGAACGCCGCGATCACGGGTTCGTCGAGCTCGTCCCATTCCAACTTCGATGGCGGGCGGCTGGTGGTGTCGTGGATGAAGCAGAGCAGCAGTCGCAGCGTGTCGCGGTAGGACGCGATCGTGCGAGAGCTGACGTTGCGCTGTTTGAGCAGACGTTCGGCGAAGAACGCTTGGAGGGTGGGGGCGATCAGGGTCATGATGTGGTCTCCCAGTACGCGTCGCGCATTCCGGCGGCGTGCGCGAGCAGCTCCGGAGCGGCGGACAGGTAGTAATAGGTGTAGACGGGGTTCAGGTGCCCGAGATAGGTCGCGAGCACCGGCAGGCGCGCTTGGACGTCGACGCCCTCGCGATACCAGCCGAGCAGCGTCCTGACGGCCAGCGTGTGCCTGAGGTCATGCAGTCTCGGCGGGAACGGCGCATCGGCGCCGACGCCGGTCTGCCGGCACAGACGGCGGAACGTTGCCTGGGCGGCGCAGTCATCGAGCCGCGCGCGGCGCAGTGACACGAAGAAGCTGGGCGCGCTCGGGTTTCGGCAGAGCCGGTCCCGCACGCCGGCGTACCGTTCGAGCGCTTGCAGGGTGCTGTGGTGGACGGGCAGGTAGCGCGACTTGTTGAACTTCGACTCGCGCACGAGCAGCACCCCGTCGGTCCAGTCGATGTCGGCGCGGTCGAGCTTGATCGCCTCGCTGATCCGCATGCCGGTCGCGGCCAGCAACCCGATCAGCGTCTCGTAGGTCGCGGCGACAACCGGCTGGCGGATGCGGGTGCGGGCCTGCTCCATCAACGCCGCGATGTCCGCGTCGCTGTAGATGAACGGCGCTCGGCGGTGCTGGCGCAGCGGGATCAGCTCGGTCGGCGGGATCTCGGTCCTGGGGTCCAGCCCGATCATGTAGCGCGCGAACCCGCGGACGACCAGCAGCCGCATCGCCGGAACAACGCTGCCAGCTGGCACGTCGCGCTCGGTCGCCCACGCGAGCGAGAGCTCGATCGTCACCGCGTCAGCGCCGAGATCGTCCAGGTGTGCGGCGAACCGGCGAAGTAGACGTTCGTGGTCGTGGAGCTTGAACCCGAACGAGCGCCGCAGACGCAGGTAATCATCGGCATGCTCAGCGAAGCTGGTCATCGTGGCGCTCCCGGCCACGGCCGCGCGGCGGACCGAAGCCGCTCCAGATCGACCTTGGCGTAGATCGTCGTGCTCTCCAGCCGCTTGTGACGCAGCACCTGACCGATCGCGACCAGCGACGCACCCGCCCGCAACAGATCGCTGGCCAACGCGTGGCGCAACTGATGAGCAGCGACCGGCTCAAGGCCAGCGCGCTGATAGGCGTGGCGGACCAGTGATCTGACGCCGCTCGGCTCGAGCGGGCGGATCGGCGCTCGAACGGTCAGGAACACCCGCCGATCGGTCGCGCCGCGGACCCGTAGGTAGGCGACGAGGGCCTCGCCGATGTCGGCAGGCAGCGGTAGCCGTCCGCGTTCATGGGCCTTGCCGTCGAGCTCGATCTCACCCGCCCGCCAATCGAGGTTGGACAACTCGAGCCGCGAGACCTCGATCGCGCGCAGCCCGAGCCTGGCGAGCAGCAAGAGCACTGCGTAGTCGCGCGCGCCGGCCACGCTCGATCGGTCACAGGAGGTGAGTAGCGCACCGACCGCGGCCGGCACCGGGAACTGCGGGATCGCGGAATCGCGCCAGAGCGCGATCCTGGGCACAGCGTCCACGAGCCCGGGATCGGCTAGGCCGCGTGCGGCCACGTAGCGCAGCAGCGATCTCAGCTGGCATGCCATGCAGCCCGCAGAGCGCGGCGACACCCGCTCGGACTCCCGCAAGAGAAACCCGGTCACATCCGCACCCGTGATCTCCACCGGGCCGACCGCGACGTGCGCGGAGATCTGTTCGGTGAGAAACCGGCGCGCAAGACGCTCGCTGCTGCGGACCGTCGACGGCGCTAACCGCCGCTCGACCAGCAGCCATTCGCGGTAGCCATCGACGAGCTCGTCAACCTTGGTTCCCGAACGGGCCGGCTCGGGCGCGAGAACGCTGGCGACGCGCAGGCACTAGATCAACGGCCTCACGCTCGCGAGCGGCAACCGCCCTCGAACCCGGACCTGGGTGCCAACGAACGCGCGCACGGCCTCGTTGTCGAGCCGGTTGACGTCGATCCCCTCGCGCTCCATCCAACGACCGAGGTGCCCCAGCGCGACCAGCGACTTCGTAACTGTCACCGGCCTGTAGCCGCGCTCAAGCAACCACCCGCGGTATCCCTCAACGAAGGGGCCGAGCGGGCCGGGCTTCCTGCGAGATCCCGACATGATCCAAACCTCCCGACGGAGCCGCGGCTCCAATCTCGATCGACAAATCGGGTGCTGGACTACGCCGAGAGGAACGCACCCAATGGGCGACGGGCCGGACGCCCGTGCCGGCACAGAGGACCGCCGTTCCCGCGCGCACGGGACCCGGATTCGGAGACCGACCGGCGCGTCGCAGCTCGGGAACCGGTCTCCGGGAGCGCTGATCGCGGCCCGGGGTTAGGTTGCGAGCGCGATATCCGGTCGGGGTGGCTGCCTTGCCGTGCGGGTGCGTCGCCAGGCGGCCCAGGTTCGTCCGATGGCGTAGGCGAGGGCGCTGAGCGTGCCGACGAAGAATCCGATCGGCCAGTTGGTCTGGTAGGAGATCGCGATCGCTGCCCAGACGGTGATCAGGGCGATGATCACCGACAGGATGATCGCGACGGCGGGTCGGTTGGTGAACGAGCGGGCGGCGGCGGGCGGGCCGATCATCAGCGAGAAGATCAGCAGGGCGCCGACGACGGGAACGGTGAGCGCGGTGGCGGCGGCGAGCACGAGCAGAAACGCGAGCTCCATCCGCTGGCTCGCGACGCCCTTGGCTTCAGCGATATCGGGGATCGCGGAGGAGTACAGGAGCGGCCGGTAGAGGACGGCGATCGCGGCGATGCTGGCGAGCGCGAGCAGCGCGACGGGCAGCAGCTCGGTCGTGGAGACGCCGAGCACCTCGCCGAACAGGAGCGAGAAGAGCTGCGGTTCGTATTCCTCTGAGCGGCTCAGGAACAGCGCGCCGAGCGCGAGCCCGAGCACGAGCGCGAGGGCGGTCGCGACGTCACTGCGGCCGCGGCGACCGAGCGTCGCGATCGCGATCGCGGCGGCCGCGGCGAACGCGCCGAGCCCGATCAGCGCGCTGATCCCGAGGAGGTTCGCGGCCGCGGCGCCGGCGAACGCGCTGTTGGGCAGCGCGTGCGCGGGGAACGCCGAGCCGCGCAGGACCACGAAGAACCCGACGACTCCAGCGATCACGGCAACGATCGTGGCCACGATCCAGGTGTTGGCCATGAAGCTAGCGAACACGTCATCCCTCGGTTCGCGGTGGCATCGGGAGGCGACTGGTGGCGGGGTGACGCGTTGGCCGGTTCATCGCTGAACGACGGCGATCGCGGTTGGCGCTGAGGCGCGCCGGCTCGTGAGGGTTCGAATGAACGGGAGTCCGGAAGCGAGGTAAGCGAGGAAGCAGAGGGCGACGATGAAGAAGCTGACGGGGTAGCCGTTGTGGCTGGATCCCCAGTAGTAGCTGTCGTAGGCGAGCAGCACCCCGAGCCACGTAGCGACGACGCCGATCACCGCCGCGATGATCAGCGCGGCGCCGGTCCGGTTGGTCAGCCGCAGCGCGGTCGCAGCCGGGCCGATCAGTAGCGCGGTTGAGAGGATCGCGCCGATCGCGATCGCCGAGAGACCGACCGCGACCGCCAGAGCCGCCATGAACCCCAGGCCGACCAGGCGAACCGGGACGCCGCGCGCGGCGGCGAGCTGCGGGCTGGTCGAGGCCAGCAGCAACGGCCGGTAGAGAACGGCGATGACCGCGACGGCGATCAGGCTGAAGCCGATCACGAGCGGGATCGTGGAGCGGTCGATGGTGAAGATCGACCCGAACAGGATCGTCTGGGTCGCGCCGGTGGTGGCGCTGTTGGTGGTGTCGTAGTAGAGCAGCAGAGCGGCCAGGCCGGTCGCGGCGCCGAGCACGATCCCGGTCGCGAGATCCCGGCCCTTCACGCGTTGGGTGCCGATCGCGTCGATCGTTCCGGCGCCGATCAGCCCCATCCCCACGAAGCCGAGCAGCGGGCTGATCCCGAGCAGGAACGCAGCCGACCCGCCGGCCGTCGAGACGTCCGTCAGCGCGTGCCCAGCGAACGACTGTCCGCGAAGGACGGTGAACACGCCGACCACTGCGGACACGACCGCGACAACGCCGCCGATCACGAACGCGGTGTGCACGGGTTGGCTTGAGAAGAATCCCGGTTCGAACAGCCAGCGCATGGTCAGCCGATGTGAACGACTGGGCCTGGAGGGCCGTGGTCGTGGTGGGTTGCGCCGGGGTCGGCGTCGCCGGCGATGACGAGGATCCGGCCGTTGACGCGCAGGACCTCGACGGGGTGGCCGTAGAGGTCGCTGAGCACGTCGGTGCGGATCACCTGGTCGGTCGTTCCGGCAGCGGCGCGGCCGTCGGCGAGGTAGACGACACGGTCCATGACCGGCAGCAGCGTGTTCATCTCGTGCGCGGAGAGCAGCACTACGATCCGATCGGCGACCGCGACGCGGTGCAGCAGCGCGATGATCTCCTGGCCCGAGCGCAGGTCGAGGTTCGCGAGCGGCTCGTCGAGGAGCAGGAGTTGGGGACGGGAGATCAGGGCGTGCGCGATCAGCACCCGCTGCTGCTCCCCGCCCGACAGCGTCCCGACCCTGGCATCAGCGAACCGCTGCGCGTCGACCGCGTTCAACATCTCGTCCACCAGCGCCTTTCGCTTAGCGGACGGGACGGGCATCCCGAAGCGATGCCCGTCGAGCCCGAGGCCGACCAGGTCGCGGGCGCGCATCGGCATATCCGGGTCCAGCAGCACCTTCTGCGGCACATAACCGATCGACCGGTTCCGCCAGCCGCGAGCGCGACCGCCGACACGCACCTGGCCGGCGCCCGCCGCCTGAAGACCGAGAATCACCCGCAACAACGTCGTCTTGCCAGCGCCGTTTGAGCCGATCAGACCCGTGAACTCTCCCGCCGCGACGCTGAAGGTGACCCGGTCGAGGATCTGCCGGCCGCCGAGCGCGACGCTCACCCCGTCGACCGCGAGCACCTCCCTCTCGACGGGGCCGCCGGCTGCGCCGTTGTGGTCGGCGGCGATCACAGCCGTTGGGTGGAGATCTTGGCCGTCACGGCCTTCTCGATCGCGCCCACCTCGGCCAGCATCCAGGACTGAAAGTCATAGCCCGGGGTTGGCATCGTCTCATACACCCCGACCACCGGCACGCCGGCATGGAGCGCGGTCTCGCGGATCGAGGTCGTCAGCGAATCGACGACCTGCTGGTTGTAACAGAACAGCTTCACCTGATGCTTGGTGAAGAACCCGTTCTCCAAGGTGATGTCCTCGGGAGAGGGATCAACACCGTTCATGATGTCCGCCTGGAACGCGAATGGCGTCAGATTGTTCATCCCCATCGCCTGCAGCAGATAGTCCGCGACCGGCTCGGTCGTCGCGACCGTCGTCCCCGCATACTTGGCCTTGAACGCCGTGATCGCAGCGTGCAGCGGCGCCAGCGACGCGATGAACTTGGCGAGGTTCGCTTGGAAGTAGGAGGCGTGTGAGGGCTGCAACGCGGACAGGTCCGCGGCCATCACCTTCGCGACCGCCGGCATCGTCCGCGGCGCGTACCACAGATGCGGGTTCGGGGTGTCGGTCGGGAGCCCAAGCACGTTCTGAACCACGATCACCTTCCGCTTCGAGTTCGGAGATGCCGACTCGATCTTGTTCATGAACGTGTCATAGCCAACCCCGTTCTGGACGATCAGCTCCGCCGAACTGACCTGCTGCGCGACGCTCGGGGACGACTCGAAGGTATGCGGATCGGTGTTCGGGTTATTCAGGATCGAGGAGACCTGAACGTACCGGCCGCCGATCTGCCCCAACACGTTCGCGTACTCATTCTCCGCACCGATCGCCGAGATCACGCCCTTCGGGACGTTCGCCGACGACGATGAGCCACACCCTGCGACCACGAGCGCGAGCAGCCCCGCTGCGACCAGAGCCGCGATGCGCGCGCGCTGACGGGTGCCGGATCGGATTGGGTTCATGCACAACCTCTTCTGATCGATGACGCTCGCAGGCCGGCAAGTCGCCGGACGAGCAACAGCATACATAAGAGTAAGACTTCTTCTCATTAGACTATGTCGGGTGGAACGCCAGGAATGGATCGAGCAGGTCGAGGACACGCTCCGCCGCGATGGGCATCACCGCAGCTCAGCCCGTCCGGTCGTGGTCCGCGCGCTCGCCAATACGCCAGACCCGGTCACCGCCCAGGAGCTCGAGCGGCAGATCCGCCAGTCGGGACATATCGGACGGGCGAGCATCTATCAGGTGCTCGAGCTGCTGGGTCGCCACGGGCTCGTGCACCGACTCGATCTCGGCGACGGCCAAGCCCGCTACCTTCCGGCCGACGCGAGCGACCCCGAGCGCCACTACCTGCTCTGCCGCGAGTGCGGCCGGCTCGTAGCGCTCGCGCTCGACAGGTTGGATCAGACGATCAGCCGAGAGGCCAGCCGGCTGGGTGTCGTAGTCGACCCGCGTCCACTCGTCCTTCACGGGGTCTGCGCCGAGTGCCGCGACGCTCAAAAACCGAAGAGCGGACCGTCGACACCCCCAGCCACGGGCGCTGCACGCCGGACCACGGGATCGTCCTAGTTCTGGCAGGCGCGGCAGGCGCCGTGCAACACGACCTCGTGGTCGTCGGTGCGAAACTCCAGACGGCGCGAGAGACGCTCGATCGCCCGCTCCAGATCACGATCATCAAACGGTACCACCCGCCCACACGAGTCGCACAGCAGGTGATGATGGTGCTCGCCCCCCGGATCGATCAACTCATACCGAGTCGTGCCATCCCCGAGCTCCAACCGCGCGACCAGCCCATGCTCGCCAAGCAGCTCGAGGATCCGATAGACGCTCGCGCGCGCGACCCGCTGGTCGCTCTCACGCAACCGGTCCTCGATCTCCAGCGCACTCAACGCGCACGGCTCGCCGGCAAGCAGATCGATCAACGCGTCGCGCGCCCGCGCCTTGTGATGCCCCGCCCGGTCGAGCACCCCACGAGCGTAATCCGCCCACCCGCTCCGGATGTTCGTCGCCATAGAGGCGGATTGTAACCCCGCGACCGATGAAAGTAAGACTGGTTCTTGTCACGCAGCGCCCAGCGCGAGCGCTCTGAATCCTCAACCGGCCACCCGCCCACCCGGTCGGCCTGCGCCAACGGCATCGTCACGCCTGACCACAGCCACCAGACGAACGCCACCACGTCACGAAACTATGCCGATCGGACCCGGCCACAACCGGCCCATCCGCGGGGCATTCCCAGCGACTATCGGCATAGCCAGAGCGTCGGCATAGTTCACATATGCCCTCCTGGGCGCCGACTACGACCAGAGCCCGTACACCCAGTCCGGGGACCGGGTCGCTGAGCTCGCTGCGCGCGGGCTCAGGCTGGTGGTCGAGGAGTTCCGCACGGACGTCACGAAAACCAAGAAGGACGGCACTCGCGGGGCGCTGCGGATCGACTACGGCGACCCCCGCAAGCCCGAGCAGCAGGTCGCGTGGCTGTGGCGCTACCTCGACGGTGCTCGCACTCCGAACGAGCTTTCGTGGGGGTCTGACGGCCGTACCGATCGGTCCGGAATTGGGGCGTGGGTCGTTGGCGGTGCGGGTTCTGT
>JBKQIR010000208.1:0-6631 GCA_052148275.1 Solirubrobacteraceae bacterium | reverse complement strand
TCCTGCGACCTACAACCCCGCGCGCGGCCAAACCCGCAGGAAACCAGCGCTCACAGCCCGCACCAGCCGCGAATCCTCACCGCATAGGGCGCACATCATCCCTCCACACGAGCCACACCCAAATGAGTTCATGTGATGTTTCTGATACCAGAAGACAAACGCCTTAGCGGGACGGCTTGCCTGCACGTTCCGGAAAGCTCCGCCGAGCTGGCCGGCAATCTGCGCCCCGACTGGGTTTCGCTGTTGGTACCGGTCGGCAAGTTCGCTGAACGCGCTCGCCGACCGTCGCGCACCACTGACACGAACGACCTGACGGCGAGCCTACGGTTCGACAGCCGCCGTGTGTGTGTGGGCCGCGTTCTGAATCTGTGTGAGGACGGCATGCTCGTGGAAGGCAGCAGCGATCTCGAGGTCGGCGAGATCGCGGGCTTCGATTTCGCCGGGCCAGGTTTCCGTTACGTTGGTTTTGCCGCGGTCGCGCATCGGACCGCTGGGTCGATCGGTCTGCGGTTCGTGACCTGGACGGGTCCGGTCGACCGCTCGATCCGCGCGCTGGTCGCTGCGCGACTGTCCAGCGGGCAGCCGGGAAGGCAGGCTGCTGACAGGTTGCCCGCCGCGCTCCCGACGCTGTGGAATGCACGCGAGTGCGATCGCGGCGCCCCCAGCGGGCTATCGATCGTAAGCGACGCTTCGCCGCGAGCCGCCGCGAGCCGCCATCGGGTGCTCAATGTCGGCGAGCACGGGATACTGATCGACGGCCTGCGGCTGCCCGTCGGCGCTCAGATTTCCTTCGTGCTCGCGGGCAGGGACATCAGTCGTGCCGGATTTGGTCGCGTCGCGTATCGGACCGACACGACCGCCGGCGTCGCGGTCGATCACTGGCACGCCGCGCCGGAAGCGATCGGCGCTCTCGTGAGCGACGAGACCGAGCGTCGCTCGCGGCTCGAGGACGCCGACACCACCGAGCTGGTCCTGAGTGTCACACGCCGACGACATGCGAACATCAATGCGGCGGCTCGGCCAAGCCGACGCACAGCGTTGGCTCGACGAGCAGTCCTCAGATTTCTGGCGACTCGACCCCCCTGCCCGGCTGGACCTCAGCCCCGCAGCTCCGTCCAGCCGGAACGAGACCACGCGCAACCGCGAGCAGACCCGCTAGCGCCACACTCGAGCAGACCAACGCGATCGGATGAGCAACCGAGCGGGCCGGCCACGCCCGACACCTGCCCAGCTAGCGCCGGCCTTGGTCCCACACTCCGAGAAGTCGGCCCGCCAGCGGCTTGCTCCCGCGCGACGATCGCAGAGCGCAGGGTGTCGTGCAACGACAGATCAGGGTCGTCTGAGTAACGGGGCCAAAATGGCCGACAATGCTTCCGCGACTGGGCATGAGAGGCGGTTCGGCGCCCGGCATCCGCAACGCGATAACCCAGGCGTGCACGAGGACGTCGAGGACGGCTCGATTCGGCCTTCCAACAACGGCTCACCTTGCCGAGCGTCTTTGGCCGTCACCGCGAGCAGGTGTGGGTCAGGAGCGGCGGCCGTCGATGAGAAGCTGAGATCAGTCGTGATTCTCGGAAGGGAGCTCACGCTCCTCCTGCTCGCAGTCCTGGCGGTCACGGGCGGCGCGAACCGCTGCGAACGACAGCCGCTCGTCGGTAGTGCTCGTCATCGCGAAACTGACTGCGGTTTGGTGGCTCATGATTGACCTCCTTGGGAGTCGTTGATGGCCTGCCTTCGTGAACCAGAGGGATGCGGGCCGGTCGACCTGGCCGAGAAACCAACCACGAACGTCGTCTCGCGCCGACCCTCGCTCGGAGACTCGAAATCTCTTATCAAACGCAACTCGATAGCTGTTCTGGTTTCGCTCATCGCGACTCGCTTGCTGCGGTCGCAACCCAGGAGCGGAACATCGCGGTCGATTCGTCGGTCCAGGGCTCGACTCGGTGCGATCAAGCCTCACGGAGAGACAGCATTCGCTCGCGCTGGAGCTCGATTCGGGTCCGGCCGCACTCGGTCGCGCGCGCATATAGGCGACCCGCGAGCCGTCTTCGCACGCCAGCCGGCGCCAAGCACGAGCCCCCAACTCTGATCCGCGCGCGCTCCGAGGCGCCGGCTCTATGTAGTCGATAAGCGACTGGGCGGCTTAGCGCTTTGCCCCGTCACTGCTACTCAGCGACTTGGCGGTGCTGTCGATGGCATTGCGCACGAAGTCATGCTGGGCGTGGACCAGACGATCGGCCATCTGTAGGCACGACTCGGTGACCTTCTTTGCCACGTCGGACGTGCCCGCGACCTCTTGGGAAAATGCCTCCTCGATCGCGATCACGAACTGTCCTACCGCCTCGATCGCTGCCCGCTCGCTGGCCTCGAGCCCTTTGAGGACCTCTTCCGACAGCTTCGCGGTCCTGTCAACAACGCTCCCAACCGCTGGCATGATGCCGAGCTGACGATCCGCTTCGGTCGTCACGACTGGGCGGGTCTTGGTGGTGACCTCAGACATCTAGTACTCCTTTCCGAACATATGTTCGTATGTACCAACAGATACACCGCGAGCGGGCATCTGTTACCAGTAGAACCGTGCCAACCAGGTCCGTAGTAACCACGGCCGAGCCGACGAGACGTTGAGCTGCAAGGCATGGATCAGGCTGGTGAGAGCAATCCAGAGCCCACGCTCGCGCAGACCGCCACGGGTTGGCTTACCAGGAGAAATGAGGCTCACCGATCAGAAGAAGGATTAGGTTGGCTGGCGACCGTCGTCGCGATGGTGAGGACCCGGTCACGCTGCCACGACGCTACGAGCCGCTGTCGTTGCCGCCGCGACGTTGTGAGAGGCCACCAGTGTCGCTAATCGGGCGGCCGGTTCGGTTTGCGCCACGCTCGGTAGATCGTGCTTCTGAAACCTGGCAGTCCGATGCAACCTGCGAAACCCTGCGGCCAAGAACGCAACAGAATTTGGTGCTAACCAAAACCGTCAGTTGCGCGGGGCCTGCCCTTCAGATCGCCCTCGGAGCCCGAGCGAGGCTCAGGCTGTCCGCGAGCATCTCGCGAACGAGACACCTGCCTGGCGCAGAAAACCCGGTCGGCGCGATCAGGGTTGGCCTTGGAGGGAAGAGGGCTTCCACGCGTGGCACCGCATTCGTCCATTCGTCTACCGTGGGTTAGCCAGACAGGCGATGTGGGATCCCGCGCCGATGAGGATGGATTGGCGTCAAGCTATTGGTCGCCATAGCCGATAAGTGGATGTGTATGGACCCTGTAGCTGCGCATCTTCATGGCCAGGTCGGGGGACCGTCGGACAGCGACGCGGGCGAGAGGCGGCCAGCCCCTCAGGCTGCTGGCCGGCACGAGGCTGCGTGCGTTCGCGATCTGGCGGCGCTAGTCCGTGACAAGTCCGCCGAGTTGCGTGATCGCGAGGCTGAAGCGCGCGATGCGATTGACTGCGCCACGGCGGCTAAAGACCGAACCGCGGCCGCCGCAGATCGCGAGGCCGCGGCGCGTGACCGCGAGCATGCGATCCGTGACCGGCTGGCAGCTCAGAGGATCCGTTACGGGCTTGTGCAGCAGTTGGCGATCGCTCACACCGACCAGCTGACCGGGGCACGCACGCGCGCGGCGGGCCTGGGGGACATTGACCGCGAGATCGATCGTGCCCGCAGAACGAGCGGCCTGCTCGTGGCTACGTACGTCGACGTCGTCGGTCTGAAGGTTGTCAACGACGCGTACGGTCATGCTGCTGGCGACGCGCTGCTTGCGCGTGTAGTGCGCAAGATTCGCAGTCATCTGCGGACCGATGACGTGATCGTTCGCCTCGGTGGCGACGAGTTTCTGTGTGCGATGCCTGGCGCGACGATCCAGGATGCCCACCAACGGTTCGGCGCCATCCGGGCTGCGCTTGCGGGCGACCCCGATCCGAGCCAGATCAAGTGCGGTTTCGCCGAACTCGGTAACCAAGACGGCGCCGCCGAGCTGATCGGACGCGCCGACGCAGAGCTGCCGGTCAGCGCTCCGCGTTAGGGCGCGCTGGCGCTGCTCGGCAGCGATCAGGCAGGCAAGATCTCCTCGATCGAAGCGTTGCGCGAGATACGGTCAGTCGAGAGCAGCAGTGCCGGCGCGGGCGCGCCCTGACTGCTGGTGTTGGAGCGAAGCGGCCAGCACGTCGGCGTGAGCCGAATAGGCGTGATCGAGCACAGAGTGACCGGCCGGGTCGCTGCTCAGTCGTCGCCGAAGAGACGAGACGTCCCGCCGCGACGTGGCGGCCCCCCCACTCTATCCAGTGGCGATGCGATCGACCGCCTGGCCGCCAAATGCGATCGCGTTCGAGGGGGTCGCACCGGACCGGGTCGCTCCAGCGCTTGCAGGTTCGCAGCAAGCACCGACGCCGAAGCGACAGTGTCGCCCCGCTCGTCAGACATCGCCCGATGTCCGTAGTCGGCTGGCCGACTCCCACGATCGCATTGGTCTTTCTCGCGGGCGAGGGACTCGCCATCGCCACTGCGACGAAGCCTTCGTCCCGCCGTGCGTCGTCTCGCCGAATGCAGGGCACCCCGCGAGCTGTGCAGATTCGTCTGGCTGCATAATGCGCCGGTTCGGGCTGCTCTGGCGCCGAGACCTCGGTGGGCGGCTCGGGCGCTTGGTGCGCCACGATCGCAACGTCGCCATCGAGATCCCGACGGGTCGATTGGACCTTGTCGATAGCGATCGTCGCGACGTGGTTGAGCAGCTGCTTGCGCGGAGGGGGCTCATGGGAGCGCGCGCGTTGTCAGGCGCTTACGCCATTCGGCTCCTTGCGAGCCGTTCGGTTGTCCGCGGCATCCCGGCTCGAGCGCCGCCGCCCATGGCGACCGTCTCCCCGGTTTGGATCACGACCTTCGCGGCGACTCACATCGCCGTGGCCGTGAAAGGCTCTGAGTTGGTGCAGTCCGGCAAGCTCGTGATGTGCGACAAGTCGGTCACCGCTCCGACAGCGACCCGGCCGAAGAACGTCCCGCTGATCCGGACCAAGTCGGAGACTGTTGAGCCGTGCTGCGCGAACACGCTCCCCGAGAACGTCCCAGAGGTGATCCTGAGCGTCTTGAAGTCGTACACCGGCGCGATGCTTCCCGCGCCAGGCTGGCAGGTCGCCTCGATCGCGACCGCGAGGTCCTCGACGGCGTTGTCGTTCGCAGAAACACGGAAGTTGATCGGATAGCCGGGTCCGACCGTCCCCGAGTACTTGGCGTTCTTCGCCTGCCCGCCTGCGGCGTTCGCGGTGAACGTGACTCTTCCGGAGCTGCACGTTGCCGTTCCCTGCCCGACGGAAGGCGTCTCGATCTCGAACGAGCCGGCGGCGGTGTGGCCCTTGAAGCGACCGCTGATCGTCACCGACTCGTTGTTCGGATCCTTAAGCGTGCCGTCAAACTTCCCCTGCCGGTCGATCCGGACGGTGCCCCTGCTGAAGTCGAAGGTGCTCCCGCCTGCGCCGTTGAGCGAGCAGGCCGCGCCGCCCTGCTCGACGACGGCATCGACGCTGACCTTGGCGAGCGCTCCGCCAGCGACGGTAAGGGTGATTCGCAACGGGCTGCCGCCCACCTTCTGGCTGGTCGGACCCCCGTACTGCCCGGATGGTGCGGCGACCGCAACGCCTGCCAGCGCGAGCAACCCAGCGGCCGCGAAAGCGACGATCCTGCCGGCGATGATAGACATCCGCTTCTCCTCCGGTTGGGTGAAATGCGGATCGTAACGTCCCACCGACGGCGGAGCGGCGAGCGGCCCAACGAAAACTGCCTCACCGGGTCCCATCACCCTCGCCCTGGATGCAGACCGAGCGGTCACGTGCTCGCGGCGCGGACACACGCGACGCGGAGCTTCCGCGCGTTCGCGGCGGCGGAATCGGCGGCGCACAGCCGCTCGCCGAGCGGACGTGGTGCGCACTCCGGCGCCCGTGTCGCTCCCGACAGCGAACTGGTCAATTCCCTCTCCATCAGAGCCCGCGACCAGGCTGGCAAAACGGGTGCAATACGAAACACATCACCGAATACCCGCGCCAGCATCATCCCTGCCGTGCCGCGGGCCCGATGCGCGACCTGTTGCTCGCGAGACCCGAGACTGCGTCGCTTGAGGCATGCCGAGACTATCGCGCGATTCTGCACGGCGCCAAGCGAGCCCTGGTGTCTGCCCGGCCTGCTCGTTGGCCCGAGCTCGCGGGCGGCTCGCGCGGCAACTCACCGATGCCCGCTCGCGGTTCGGGACCCGGGGCTGGTCGCGTGGAGCGACGGGCGCCCATGGCGCCGTAAGACAGCGCCGGCTCTCCATCTCCCCACGCCCTGCTGCTTGTGCTCATCGGTTTCCTCTCCGCAACCGCCTCAAGGACGCTGCCGCCTCGATGAGCCGACCGTCCCAAGAATTTCTTGCCGCCGCTCTTGACTTCAAGCGCTTGAGGTGTGTTTTTCGGCTCTCCTCTCGGTTCTCGGGTTTCGCACTTTTCGGGGTGGAAGTGGCGGCGGCGGCCTGTCGGGGCAGGGCTCTGGTTTGAGGCTCTGAGCAGGCGTTAAGGCAGCCGCTCTGAAGGAGCATCGGCGGTTTCCCCGAACTGGTGGGCGTCCATAGTCGATGCCGCGGACGGTTGAGTGCCCGGTCCGCGGCGCCCACCGGG
>JBKQIR010000207.1:0-3141 GCA_052148275.1 Solirubrobacteraceae bacterium | reverse complement strand
TCTGTCCCGTTCGACCTCATCTCCTTCATGCTTGCTCGGCATGTCCTTTCTCCGCCCATTTATCAACACAATCAACAGAAAAAATTACTACTGTTAACAACGTCTCAAACTAAATTGACAGAGAGGGGCTCGTCACGGACCGGTCCCGGCTCATCACTGAGCGACTCCAAGACCTCGGACACACTCTCGCGCTCCCACCCAACATCCGGAGCGTCGATCTCCGCGAGGTATGCGCCAGCGATGCTCACATCAGCATCGTGACCCAACCACGGAACTTCGTCCAGCCTCCAGCCGCGACTTCCCGAGCGCACCGGAGTCGTTAGCGCCGGTGGCCTCTTCGCTGCCGGCGTCCGGCGAAGCGGCCACCTCGCCGGGCGGCTCCGTAAGCGGCGAAGCGGGTACGGCTGTGGGCGTATACGCTCCCGCCACGGTCACTTTCGCTGGAGTGCGAGTTTGCGGGCCTCTAGCGCCGGAGCTCGGCCCTGAGCCGGGCGGCGAGCCGCACGGAGGCCTCGATCTCGACTTTGCGTATCGAGACGCTCTCGACGTTCAGGCCGAAGGGAACGCCGACCCGCCGGCAAAAGGCGATCAGCTCGATCGCCGTTGCGACCGCTTGATCGTAGGACGCGTCAAGGGTGTCGTCAGCATGGCGCAGATCGTTCGCGATCCAGCGCGGCACCTCGACACCGAGCCACTGGAGGAACTCCAATGTCTTCATTGAGCCGCAGACTGAGAATGTGAACACGATCGGCACCGGCTCCAGGTTCTGGGCGGCGCACTCGTAGTGATAGTCGGAGACCAAGTCCTTTGCAGCGTTGACGTCGTAGACGACCTGCGTGACGAAGAAGGAGCAGCCTGCAGCCTGTTTAGCGATGAGCCGGAGGTGCTCCTTACCGCCGCGCGCGTGCCGCTCGGGGATCGCGACTCCGCCCAGCGGCAGGTCCGGCCGGACTTCGGCCCGGAGCTCGTACGCCCGCGAGAGCGAGGTTGCGACCGCTTTGTGGCGGGATGACGCCCCGACGAAGACCGACAACGCTCGGGTTGGATCCTGGTCGCGGAGCCATAAACGGAGGGCGTCTTCGGCGTGCTTGCTGACCGCTCGGTAGACGATCGCAGGCACGTCCAGGCCGATGAGATCACGAGCGAGGTACTCGGCCGGGTCCATCGTCGGCAGGAACGGGAACGGGCGTGCGTTGGGATTACGGTCGCTCTCATCATCGATGTCGTAAAGAACGAGGCCATCTATCCCCACCGACCGGAGTCGCGCGAGTGTGACCTCAGCGATCTGCCTGGTCTGCTCTGGTCCGGTCGCCAGCCTCGGTGGCGTCACCGCGAAGATCAAGAACTCACCCATCCGGTCGGCGATGCGCTGCTGTAGCTCCACGCGCGGAACCCTAGCCAACCGTGGACGCCTCGGGCCAGCCCGACGCCGCGTCTGTGCACGTCCAGTCGCACCATCGCCAAATGAGACCCCCGGCAAGCCTACGGGCGACCCGGCCGCGAAACGGCACGACTGGCTGGGTGTCTGAAGACCTGGCCGGACTGCGCGAGCGCCAATCGTGCCCGTTGACGAGCGGAGGCAGGATCGGCTCGGGTCGTGGACGTCAGTGATTTGCCGCTCCTGCGGCCACCTGTGACGCCGCCGCGAGGTCTCAGCTCGCGTGACCGCTCTTGCGCGATGCGGCCACGATGTCGGCGTGCCCCCAATAGGCGTCGAGGAGTGGCGTCCGGCCCTCGACTTCGCGATCCAGATCGTGGCAACGCAGTCGTGATTCGTGGCGGGCTTCCGGGCATGCGGTTGCCGATGTGACGGACACGTAATTCGAGCGGCGCGGCGCTGGGCGTGGGTCAGCCGCCGTCGAGGTGATCGAGGATCGCCTCCTGCACGGCCGGCACGCCCGTAACCGTCATGTGACCGTGCTCGGGCTCTACCACCATGCGCGAGTTGGGGATCAGCGCCGTGGTCTGCTCGATCAAGGCCATTGGGTAGAAGCCGTCCCGGCCGCCGGAGATCACCAGCGTCGCTGCCTGGATAGGAGCGGCGCAGGCGCGCAGGTCGAAATTGTCCTCCGCCTCGATCGTGGTCGCCAGATCAGCCAGGTCATTGTCTGAGAGCGCTGGCCTGGAGATGGCAGCTGCGGCCAGGGCAGCGGGGAGCTGCCAGGGACCGTCGGGGACCAGCTCGGCGGCTGCCAGCGCCATCGCGCGGCGCGGCGCGCCGGCCCGGATCCGGGCCGCGATCCTGCGCATCTGCGCGCGGGTCTGATCGCTGAGGCGATAGCCGGTGCTGAGCAGCGCTAGGCGCCTGACGACGTCAGGGTGGTCGGCCGCGATCTGCTGGGCGATGCTGCCACCCGTGGAGAGGCCGAGCAGGTCGACAGGGCCGTCAAAGCTGCGGCGGATCGCTTCTGCATGCTCTGCGGCCAACTGAGCGAAGGTGATCCCCGGCGGAAGGTCTGAACGGCGGTTGAGGTAGTGCACTCGGCGCCGGGCGGTGTACGGCGAGGCCGTGGCCGCGTGCATCTTCTGCCAGCTGGCCACGCCGGTCTTGGGCAACAGGCCAGCCAGGACCACCAGCGGTGGACCCTCACCGCTGACGAGGCAGGGGAAGGAGCCGAGGGTCGTGACCATGCGCACAGCATGACGCGGGTACCGCAGCCGTGTGGTCCCGGGCGGACTGCGGGCGCGGCTCACGGCCCGACTTCCGAGCAACGGCTGCACCGCGCGGCACAGCGCCAGTCCGCCGCTGCGGGTACCAAAGATTCAACACGGGACCGCTCTGTGAACCGCCAACGAGCGTACCTACTGCATGCACCGGACGCGATCGACGCCGTGCTCGAATACACCGACGGCGGCCGGGACCCCTTCTTCTGGGATCGCAAGACGCAGCACGCCGTGATCCGCAACATCGAGGTTGGCGGTCAGGCAGTGAAGGGGCTTTCTGCCGAGACTCGTGCACACGACGAGTCGATTCCTTGGCGGCAGATCGCCGGAATGCGCGACAAGCTAATCCACGAAATGGGATCTCTATCTAAATCAGGTTGGTTGCAGGCGGCCTCGTCTCTGGTCGCACATGGCTGGGCCGCTGATGGTGGGGCGTCCGTCTCTGGGCTCTCACGCAGCGTGATGTGCCACCAGCCG
>JBKQIR010000206.1:0-2632 GCA_052148275.1 Solirubrobacteraceae bacterium | reverse complement strand
TCTCTGGGCTCTCACGCAGCGTGATGTGCCACCAGCCGGCATCGTCGGGTGCCCGGTGCGGCTCTCGCACCCGATGCCCGTCTGAGTAGCGAGACAGGCCGACCTGATTTAGATGGAGACCCCCCTTCCACGAATACTTCGGCGTCGACCTGGCGCTCGTATGCGACGTCGTCGAGCGCGAACTCCCGGCGCTGCGCCCGAAGATCGCTGCGCTGCTGCAAATCGCGACCGAGTAGCCGCGCGGGGCGCACGGGTCGTGTTCCTTGCGATCGCGCGGTCCGCGCTGTCCCGAGCATTGAAGCGATCGTCAGCGACAGCCTTGCTTTCCGCGCAAGGCAGGAGGGCGACCGTGCGATCGCCCAGGAGTCGTGCTCGGTCGGTAGCCTGTGTTGCGCGGCGTCAGTATCCGGCGACGTTGGCGTTCGTGATTACGCGCTCGGGCGTGACTCGGATGAGCAATTCGCCAGGGACTGCGTTGCGGGTGCCGAACTCCTTGGCGCGGGCGGCGCCCATGTAGCGCGTGCCGATCTCGGTCGCGAATCGCAGCAACTGCTCGGGATCCTCGCTGATCTCTGCCCGGCCGCGGACGTGGACGAAGGCGTACGGCGGCACTTCCTCGTCGATGACCAACGCGATTCGCGGGTCGCGGCGAAGTGCTCGCCCCCTTACCGACTTGCCGAAGGTCGTGAACACGATCACGTCCCCGTCGAGCACGAACCACCGGCATCACGTGCGGATGACCGTCGCTCATCGTCGTCGCGACCTTGGCCGTTCGCGTGCCGTGGCTCATGAACGCGCGAGCCTGCTCTGGTGTCATCTCGCGCGCCATGGCCGAGAGCCTAACCAACGATCGCACGGCCGGGCACGGGAGCGCCCCGCGCGTGTGGTTGGTCGTTGGGTTGATCGCAGCTCGCCGTCCCGGAGCAAGGCTCGGCTTGGCCTCATCCGATGACCGCCGGCGCCCGCGGCCCTCGCGTTTCGCCAAACCCAGGTCCGTGTACCCGGTTCGCCAACGCTTGGTGCGAAAGCGCTCGCGCGCCCTCCGCCGCTTGGCTTCGATCTGAGCTGTCGGGATGTCGCCAAGGCAGCAGCCGGCGTCTTCGGGCCCCGCGCGGAAAAGCGATAGTGCCCCACCTGGACGGCCGCCGCCCCTAGGATCGACGAGCGCGCTGATCAGCACTTGTTCTGCAGCCAGGCCTGGTCCAGCTGCCAAGACCAGAAGAGATTGCCGATCTTGTTCTCTGCGCTGAGCGCTCCCCTTGCAAGAAGAGCCGCACCGAGCGACTCCCACTCAGCGACGGTTGTCAGCGCATGCTGGGCACCCTCGCTTCCCAGGTCGACGGCCGCATCGCCACGCGCCTCTTCTTCGATCCGGTTCTCGTCGTTCTCGATCAGCACGGCAGCATCTTTTGTCAGGCACTGAGGTCGCCAGTTGAACTTGACCATTGAGTCCTTGTCGAGACTCTTCTTGCCTTGCTTGTCGGTCACCTTGACGAGAAACGTGATTGTGCTCTCGCACGGGCGCGTCCAGTAATCCGGCTGTACCCGCCGGACAGACGCGGGTACGGTGCACTTCAACGTCACGTGCAGGGTTGATTGCTTGGCAGGTTTGCTAACCACCTTTACGGTGGGGCTGACGTTGATGTAGTTCCGCGTCGACTGCGGGTGCTCCACATTCAGGAGCTTCCAGAGGTAGGTGTAGTCCGGACAGCCGTTCGCTGGTGTGGCGACAATGCTCAAGCCGAAGCCCTTGATCTCTGTGTCGGGAAGGTCGAAGTGGACTAACACCGGACCATCGCCCGCTGCATGTGCGCTCCCCGGACCGGAGTCATCGGCAGCCGCCAGCGCACGCTGCCGCCGTTGGACTGCGCTCTCCAAGCCCCGCGTGGCGCGCGCCACAGCGTGGACCTGCAGCGGGCTTCCCTGGTCGGCGCGAGCGGCTGTCGCGGGCGGCTGGGTCGTGGTCCCACACACGCAGGTACACGCCCCGCCTGTGATAGTGATCGTGCTCAAGCCGGTTTCGGATACCCCCTGCGGAAGTGGGCTTGGGGGCACGTACGTGAACGTCTTTGGAAGGACCTTATTCAGGTCGGTCACGGGCCCGTAGCGCCATTGCAAGATCGAGTGGCCGCCGAGTGGCGGGCATTCCGCTGCGGGTGTCACAGCGGGGGGCGTCTCAGCCGAGATAGTCACCCACGGGGGGGCGACATACACCCACATCTCGTGTAGGGCGAAGTGGACCTGGATGGGAGCGTTGACCAGCGTGGGATTGCTGCCGATAGACACCGGACGTGCCTGCACCTGACCGTTGCACGGGATCGCATCTGATGCTGGGGCGCCGGGCGAGAGGGTGCTGTTCGTTGATCCGTTCGCTGTCATCGTCGGGCTACCAACGACGACGGCAGGGGCCGAGCTGCGGTCCGCCGCCGTGGCGAGGCAACCGGTGGTGCCCGGCCTGCTCACCGCGCAGGTCGGTATGCGGATGGTTTCGGACGCGCGATAGTGACTCGGGTTTCGCACTTTTCGGGGTGGAAGTGGCGGCGGCGGCCTGTCGGGGCAGGGCTCGGGTTTGAGGCTCTGAGCAGGCGTTAAGGCAGCCGCTCTGAAGGAGCATCGGCGGTTTCCCCGAACA
>JBKQIR010000205.1:0-5242 GCA_052148275.1 Solirubrobacteraceae bacterium | reverse complement strand
AAACGACACGTCGCGCCCATAGTCCCGCTGTCGCCCGCGCCGGTTTGATGATCGAGGCGCGTGTACTCTCGCGTGGTATCGTGGCCCATCGCGACCCGCTCGAGCATCGGGGGACACCCGAGCGCAGCCTGGATCAGCGCATGGCCGCGCTCAGCGCGGCCAACGAGATCCGCATGCTCCGCGCGCAGCTCAAGTGCGACCTCAAGGCCGGCAGGGTGTCGATCGTCGCGCTGCTGCTCGACCCACCCGCATGGATGCAGACCGCCAAGGTGTTCGACACGCTGCTGGCGGTCCCCCAGCTTGGGAGGGTCAGGGCCACGAAGATTCTGGACAGCTGCCGGGTTTCGCCCAGCAAAACCTTCGGCGGCCTGAGCGACCGCCAGCGCGCAGAGCTCGCGGAACGCCTCAAGCAGCAGTCGGCGGCCAAAGGCGCGAAGGGAAGGTGACGGGGCCCGCTCGTGTTAGGCACAAAGGAGGCGTGAGCACGAGCGAAGGCCGGCGGGAGAGGAGCCTTGGCCGCGTCTCACGGGGACCGCGCGCGCTTCGCTTCAAGGCCTTGAGCGACGTGTCGCCGGCGGCCGCCGTTGGCGCTCCATCAGGCGGTGCACCTGCTGCGTGCTCAACCCGGACTCCTTCAGCAGCTCCTCGCGGGGCACCGCGCCTGGAAACGCGTGCCAGTCCTCGCGTTCAGGCCGCTCGGACGCCAGCAGCGCGACCGTGCGCTCAAAGCGCTCTCGCGCCTGCTCCGCTCGCTCTCTCGCCTCTTGGTGGGCGCGTCGCTCCTCCTCTTGTAGCGCCGGTGGCCGTCGACGGCGAGCAGCGTGCACTTTTCCCGCACGCCTGCGTCTCCACGTCCCCATGGCGAAGTCGACGCCGGCGACGCCGTCACGAACCCTGTTGCTCACCCACGCCGAGGCGCTCGCGTCGGACGCTCTCCGGTCGCTCGCGCGCGGGGGTCACGGAGCCACCACCTCGAGTGGCGGTGCTGTAGACGGCTTTCCCTTTCGTCAGGCGGCTGGCGGTTCGGGTGACTTGCCTTTGACGGTCGCCGGCGGCCGGCCGGGCGCTTCAAGGTCGCAGGCTCCCTTCCCCTCGCTGCGCTCGGTTCCGCGCCGCCGGCAACGCCGGCGTCGTTGCGGCTTCGTTCACCGAGAACGTTGTCAATTTCAGAAGTCCTCTGCACCGGCGTCAGAAGCTGAGTGCACCGAGGCTCGTGCTTGCCGCGCAAACCGGGTGCGTGCTTCGGATGACCGCCATCACTGCCGCCGGACGAAAGGCGGTCTTCGGCGTGGCGACTATCGCTCGCACAAGAAGGCGGGGTGCGCTGTGTTCAGCGCGTGACGCGGTAGTGCATATGGGTGACACCGTTCTCGCCCTCGAGGATTCGGGTGCGCTGCAGCTCGACGTGCTCGGTACCGAGGTATTCGAACTGGCGGCGGCCCTCGCCGAGGAGCACCGGGACGAGATGGATCTCGAGCTCGTCCAGGAGGCCCGCGGCAAGCGCAAGCTGCGCCGTTGCCGCGCCGTGGACCAGCACGTTCTTGTCGCCCGCGGCCCGCTTGGCCTCGGTCATCGCGATCCTGACATCGCTCACATAGGTGACGAGCGGCCAGTTGCTGACATCGATGCCCGGCGCACGACGACTGAGCACCCAGATCGGCACACCGTCGTGGTGGTCGCCACCCCAGCCGCCCGCCGGCTCGAAGGTGCCCCGGCCCGCGACTACTGCGCCGGTAGCCATGAACTCGTCGAAGAGCTGGCCGTTGATGCCTGCCGGACGGCCGGGGATTCCCGAGTCCGGATCGGCGTTCCTCACGTGCATCCACTCGTGCAGACGTTCCCCGCCGTCGCCGAGCCCAATGCCCATTCCCGCATTGGGACCGGCGATGAATCCGTCGAGGGACATGGACATGTAGAGGACGGTCGCGGACACTGGCTCTCCTTTTGTGTGTTGTTTCGACTGAGACGGCCGATCGCGGCGAACCTCATCGCTCGGCCCGTGAACAGCTTTCCGACGCTGTCCCCCTTGATGATGAAGAACCGTCCTGCGCGATCTGATCACGCCTAGAGCGTTGCGGGCGGCGACGCGAGACGACTTCGGTGAGCAAATCGATCACTCGTGCGTAGTGGGGTCGCGTGTGTGTGGCAGCGTGGGCGCGCGTCGCAGTAGTCTCGGTGAGATGCAGTTTGGCCGTTTGGCCGACGGCAGCGCTGTCCGGCCGCGGCATCGTCCTGAGCGGTCACTCACGCGCCGAGCGCCGGCATTTCGAGCCCGCGCGGTTGTGAGGGCGTGCTGGATTGTCAGGCTGGCGGTTGATCAGCCGGCGTGCGCTGTCGTTTTGCCATTGCCTGTTGTGCGTGGTCGTAGGAGAGCTTGAACAGGTCGATAGCACCGTCCACGTCATCGGGTGTTCTGATGGGCACGGAGACCCATCCGGAGTTGGGGAGGATGTGGTGGGGACGGGCGCGCCCCTCGGCGATCAGCGTGTCGCGTACGCGGCGGGGAAACGGGAGGTCCGCGAGGTGGCCCCCGTGCAGGTGCCCGAGTTCTCGGGGGCCGAGCCGGAATTCGGTACCCCCGAAGCGGTGCGGGGCTGTCTGCACGCCGGGCCAGGCGGCGACGGTCGCGATGATCTGCTCCGTCGCCTGGGGTTGCGTGTCGGTCATTCCCGGTGTCGGCTCACGCGGCCCGTCCGACGGGTCGTATTTGGCCGCCGTTGTTGTAGATGATCTGCCCGGTGATGAAGCCAGCTTCCTCGGATGCTAGGAACGCGACCAGTGCGGCTGTGTCCGCCGGCTCGCCGACCCTCCCCAAGGTGAATGACTCTCCCATCTGGGCGCTCTGCTCAGGGGTTGGGTCCGCGAGCCGGCCGGTCGCGGTCGTTCCGGGCGCGACGGCGTTGACGGTGATCCGCCGGGGGGCGAACTCGATCGCCGCGACCCTCGTGACCTGGTCGATGAAGGCCTTCGCGCCCGAGTAGAGCGATCCGCCGGCGAGGGCGGTGCTGGTCACGGCCGACGAGATGTTCACGATGCGCCCGCCTTCTGACCTATATCAGTGGGTAAGGGTGCGGTGATGTTGGTGCTTCCGGGCGGCCTTCGTATCGGGGTGGCTGCGCCGAGAACGAGAAAGCCCCGCAAACGCGAGGCTTTCTGTCCGGTGTGACTGTCATAGTGCCGGGTGTGAACAACGAACTATCGACGAGTTACCGTGATCACCCAGCGGGTGCGTGTGGGTAACGATGGCAGGCGGGTCGGACGGATCGTGGTGCGGGCTGACGATCCGTCGTTGACGGGGCACGGTGGGCTGGCGGTGATCGGCGATCTTGAGTCGCGGCTGGGGTTGATCGCAGAGATCGACGCGCAGCTTGCGCTTGAACACCGCGCGCGGGCGATCAAGGTCCGGCGGCGCGGTGCGACGGCCGGGGGGCTGGTTATGAGCTTGGCGGAGTGTCAGCTGGTCGGCGGCGCGTTCTTCGAGCATCTCGGGGAGCTGCGTGCTGATGAGGCGGGCGCGGTGTTGCGCGCCGTCGCGGAGGTGCCCTCGCCCGCGACAGCGTTGCAGTTGGCGAAGCGTTTCCGGCGTGTGCACTGTCAGCGGGTCGAGCGTGCGATGAGCACCGCTGGTCAGGCGCTTGACCGCGCGTTGGGTCGCGATGTGGGTGAGGCGGTGACGGTCGACTTGGACGCGACGCAGGTCACTGTGTATGGCCGCAAGAAGGACGGCGCGGCGCGCTGCCGGACCGGGCAGATGAGCTACGCGCCGCATCTCGCGTTCTGGGCACAGCGCGGCCGGGCGCTGTGCGCCGAGCTCGTTGGTGGTAACCAGGAGCGGCTGACGGGCGGCGAGTACGCGCGGATCGCCTCACGCGCGCTCGCGCTGCTGCCCGCCGGGCACGGTCAGGTCACGATGCGGATCGACTCCGCCTACTACGCGATCGAACTGCTCCAGCGCCTGCGCGAGGAGCGCACGCGCTTCACGGTGTCGGTTCCGCGCAGCCAGGCGATGTGGGCAGCGCTGGAGCGGATCCCTGAGAGCGCCTGGGAAGACGCGCTCGAGATGCCGGGCGCGCAGGTCGCCGAGACCACCTATCGCCCCGGCGGCTGGAAGCACGAGCCGCTGCGGTTGATCGTCCGTCGGGTCCCGTTCAGCGCCGAGCAGATCACCCGTCTGACGGGCTCCCGGCGGCTGGCGACCCTGCATCCCAAGCAGCTGGCGATGGCGCTCGACGGGCAGCTCTCAAGCCTCTAGGCTATAGCTTCATCCTCAGCGACATCTACCACCAGCCCACCGCGTGGATTGAGCACTTCCACCGCCACCGGGCGCAGATCGAAGAGCGTCTCAAAGACATCAAGCTCGGCCAGGCGCTACGGCACCTGCCCTCCGGGGACATCAACGCCAACCGCGTCTGGCTGACCGCAGCGATGCTCGCGATCAACCTCACCGCTTACTGCTGTGAGCTCTCACCCGCCGCCAGCGCATCCGGCCAAGCGCTCCCGCGCACGCCGCTGCGCCGCCACGCGACAACACTACGCCGGATCCTGTTCAACGTCCCCGCCAGAATCATCCGCACCGGCCGGCAGTTGATCCTGCGGCTCCCCGCCGGCTACCAACACGCCGACATCCTCCAGAAGACGCTCGACGCGGTCTACGCGCTACCGCCGCCCTGACACGGCAGCGCACCGACCCACGTCACGTTCACACGCGTCCCACCGCCTCACCGGGTTACCTGCGCGACCCGCAAAACGCCCCAAACGGCCACCCTCGACACGCAATCCCGCGTTCACGGGTATCTGCTGGAGGCCGCGACACCGCTCACCAGACACGACAGCCACCGAACGCCAATTAACTGCTAACCGGTGCAGGCAGTCGAGCCTCTACTCACTGAAGTAGGTCTGAGAGTGCCTCGGCGCAAGCCTGCATGAGCAGGAAGGGCGCGCGGGCGTCCACGGCGAGTAGGCGGTCGAAGTCCTCGATGGCGACGCGCGCGAGCGGGCCCCATGCCGTGACGCCGGCGTTGTTGACGAGGATGTCGAGCTTGCCGAACGATTTGACGGCGCCCTGGATCACCTCTGCGGCAGACTCGGCGATGCCCAGATCCGCGGCGATTGGTATTGGGTGCGGCTCGTCTGGAGGGACGTTATGCCTCGCGTGGGATGACGCTGTTGGCGTAGCGTAGGTCGTGGTTGCGGTGTCGTTCTTGGGCGAGGTGATATTCCCAGTAGGCGTTGAAGTCGTCGT
>JBKQIR010000204.1:0-6080 GCA_052148275.1 Solirubrobacteraceae bacterium | reverse complement strand
ATAAAGCCGTGCGCGTCACCCAAGCCCGGCTCTGAGCCTGCAAACAGCGGGAAGAATCCCCGCTCACGCCAACAAATACGACCCGGCAGCTCCCACCGAGTCACCTACGAACATGCACGGAGCCCCCAGGTTTTTCCGGATCAACTAGCTAGCGCCACACAGTCACCCCGGAGATCTGCTCGCAGATCCCGCGAGCGACGGCCTCGCGTGCGAGCTCGACGGATGACCAGCGCGCCAGTGGCACCTCGCTCTCCGTCGGGCACTCGCAAGCCAAGCGGATCACCTCAGCACGCACCTGAGGGGGGAAAAGTCGGCGGTCTGCCGCGCCGGGGACCGTCCTCCAGGCCGGCCAGACGCTGCTCGAAGAACCGCTTGCGCCACTGCGAAACGACATCGCGCCCGCAGCGCAACTGCGCGGCGATCTGGTCGTTGCGCAGCCCGTCGGCCGCCAGCAACACCATCTGAGCCCTCGTCACCTGCCAATACGGCAACGTATACGAACGCGCAAACGACTCCAACACTGCGCGTTCCTCCCTGCCGAGCTCGATCCGATACGGGCTATGCCTCATCAACTCCCCTTCACGAGAGGACAGAATGCCACGCACGCTACGGCCGAGATCGGACGCTAATACGTTGCCTTACTTACGAAGATGAGCACCTAGCCATGCCCTGACAGCCCACACCCGGTCAGCAGCGACCTGAATAGTTACGTCTTAAGTCTTATTCGAGGTCCGCCATCGCCCTGGGTCCTACCGATCCGGTTCGCCGTCGCTGGCACGAACGCACACATCAATTACCGCGTGCCTATCGCGCTGATCGAGCAATGGCAACTCGAGTGCGTGCGTCCCAGCGAGCCTGACCCCGCTTATCGACACTTCTGCGCGATAAACCCATTTCTGAGCGCGATGCGGTGAGCTCACCGCAGAGGGATCGCGACACGACGCTTTTTGGGCGGTGCGACCGTCTTGCTGATCTCTTCAGCGAGGCGGAAGACCTCACATCGACACGAGCACTCCACCTCGACTTCGGGCCGACCGCCCAACTCGGCGTGACCTGACCTCCAAAGTCGAATAGGACACGCTACCTACCTAGCACTGGTGACGCCCACCCGAGCGCTCGGCCGACTTCAGAGGCATTCGCGAGAGCTCTTCACCCGACGGGCGTCCGCAGCCAGATGGCGGGCGACGACGGATGTCGCGCGGACGATGGCACAAACCCGAGCCTGGCGCAGCTCGCACGCCAACGACGACGCGTGAACCCGACCGTCTAGGCTTGCTCGTCTCCCTCGAGTGCGAACAGGTCGCGCAAGGTCGTCACGTAAGTCGCCGCGCCTCCCTGCGCGGCGCCGGCCTTCAGCCGCAACGTCGGCTCATGGAGCACCCTGGTGGCGATCCGCTCCGCGAGGCGGTCGGCAGTCCCATCGACGTCGCACTCGACTCCGAGACGTTCGAGCGCGGCTCGTGTCTCCTTATGAACCACGCGCAAGATCTGCGCACGTAGCTCCAAAATCACCGGAACAACCCGGCGGCTCTCGAGCCAACGCCAGAAGCGTTCGGCCTCATCCTCCACGATCGCTTCCACCTCCGGCACCGCGGCTTGGCGCCTGGCGAGCCCAGCGTCCACGAGCGAACGGAGGTCGTCGAGGTCGTACCGGCGAACGCCCGGAATTCCGTCCGTCCCGAGCTCCACGTCGTGTGGCACCGCGAGATCCACCAGCGCCAGTGGCCGGTCTGTCCGCGGCCCAAGATCCTCGGAGCGGATGACGGGGCCAGGCGCGTTCGTTGCCGACACCACGACATCGGCAGCCGCGATCGCGTCACGCAGGTCGCTCCAGAGCACGGTGGTCGCGCCAAGCCGATTGGCGACCTCCTCAGCGTGCGCCGGAGTACGACCCGTCAGCGTTAGCCGCCCGACCCCGCGGCGATGCAGCGCGCGAGCGGCTAGCTCGGCGGCCTCGCCCGTGCCCACAACGAGGACGAGCCCGGCGCGCGGGTCGGCCATGCCGGCGAGAGCCACGTGCGCGGCAGCCTCGCACACTGACGCGTTGTGACGGCTAATGTCGGTCTCGGTCCGCGCGCGCCTGCCGGCCTGGACGGCTGCGAGGAAGAGGCGCGAGAGCAGCGGGCCCGCGGTCCCGTCCCGCTGCGCGCGCTCGAGGGCACGCCTGAGCTGTCCGAGTATCTGCACTTCGCCCACGATCAAGGAGTCGAGACCCGCCGCCACGCGCATCGCGTGACGCACCGCATCGATCCCGCAGAGCGAGTAGACGCAGGGGAGAAGCTCCTCCGCCGCGAGCCTCGAGCGTCGCACGAGCTCGTCGGCAACAACGTCCGCTCCAAGCGAACCGCTGAGCCAGAGCTCGGCGCGGTTGCATGTGAGCACTAGAACGGACTCGTCGACCGAGTGGCTGAGCTCAGCAGAGATCGATTCGGCGGCGGTTGTAACCCGGGCGAGCAGTTCGAAACTGGTGGTGCGATGACTGATGCCAACAAGCTTGATGGCCATGGACACTCATCTCGAGAGCGAAAGTCGCTGCACTGCTATTCGCTGATTCCAGGCTTACGTTCGACTGCGCAGATTTGTGGTCGGAGTTACGCCAGATCGGCTGCGGCTAGCGGCGATTCCACGCGTGACGTGACCTATGCCGTAGCGCGCGTGACACGCGACAGAGATAACCACCGCCTCCGCCAGCATCGCCGCGCCGATCAGCACGAACACTCCGCCAGTAGGCGCGAAGATCGTCGCGAGCCCCAATACGATGAACAACTTCCCGTAGCGCTTCAGGTAGCACCCGTACATGTTGCCTCTTTCATGCCCCTGTGCGGAGCCAATTGTAATGTCTACGCCCGCCGTGCACTCCCGACCGTCCGCTGCAACCACGACGGAAGTTACGACCGCGTGCGGCTTGGTTGACATGGACCGTCCGGGACCGCCGCGGTGCACCAACGCTGTTAAGAGCCGCAAGACGGGCGCCCTGATACGTGACATATGCCTCGGTCGTTGGCTCGATCGCTACATCGCGTGATCCTTGCAAGCCGCAGCTAATGATCGTTACGCCAATTATGTCGGCAAAACAGGTGCGGCGGCCAACAACTTTATACGCAATCGGCGGCAACCACCTCTCGGCAGCATTGCGTTGCGAACTCCAGCGACCCTAGTATCAGGCCCGCACATCTTTGGCTCTACTCGTATGACACCGGCAGCCGCGACTTTTACACGCACCTGCACGGCTGCTGACCGAGGTCGGTAATAACGAGAAGAACGGGGCTCGAATTGCCTAAACAAACCGGAATACCCACCGTCGAGTACGCGGGACCAGGCTCGGGAGGGCAGTGGTACGCGCGGCTGCACACACATCTCGCGATGGCCTCCATACCGGTGCTCGCGATTTCGGCGCACGTCTTCACGTCGCTGTCTCTCGAGACTGTGGCGGTGGCGGTTCTGCTGCCGCTCCTACTCGCGTTGGCAGCGTTGGTTCTAGGTCGGCCGCATGCTTCCGACCGCCTGCTCTTCGCGGGCTTCCTCTGGGGGCTTGTCGCGTGCGCAGGCTACGACGCCCTCCGACTACCTACCATCTACGCATTTCACTGGTGGAACGACTTCTTCGGATCCGTCGGCGGCTGGGCCACCGATTCGAAGTCGAACTTCCTCGTTGGCTACCTGTGGCGGTACGTCGGCGACGGAGGAGGCATCGCGGTCGCCTTCTTCGCGCTGGCCGCGACACTTGGGGCGCGCGCGTGGTCTAGACGGAGCGTCATCGGCTTCGGCGTGGCTTACGGCGTCTTTCCAGTGTGGACCGGGCTTATCCTGACCGAGCTGCTTGCCCCTCGAGGTCACGAGCTCTTTCCGCTATCGCCCACGACGCTGGTCCTCAGCCTCGATGGTCACCTGATCTACGGCGCGCTCATCGGCCTCGGCTACTGGAAGAGCCGTCATCTTGAGGCCCACTGGCCGCTCCATGTTAGCGTCGCGCGTGAGCGTTCGGCCATTGAGGCTGTCACTCAGGACCAGTCTCAGGTCGGGGATCGTTGGTACGGAGAACCCGTCAGGCGCGAGAAAGCCAACGCCGCATCTGACAGCGCCTAGCGGGCATCCGACAGCGCCTCTAGTGGCTTCGTTTCAACGGGCCACGAGCTCGGTGAACGTCAACGGCTTCCACGCGGCTTTGAGGTGCCAGGTGAGGTAGTAGGCGAGCATGCAGATCAGGACGTGCGCGCGGACGCGCTCGGCGAGGTGGTGATGGATCGGACGGATCTGTAGGTCGGGGCCCTTGAAGAACCCGTACGCCCGCTCGGCCTGCTCGAGATTCTTGTAGGCGCGTACGACATCCTCCTGGGCGAGCGTCTGGACCGGGAGGCTGGTCCGCAGGATGTAGAACCCGTCCAAAGCGGCTTCGCCGCGATCAGCTCGCATTTGCGCTCGTAGGTCAACGTCGTGTCGGTGATCGTGAGTTCGAAGTGCTTGCGCATCCGATAGCGCTTGACTGCCGGGCCGACAGCCAGCCCGATCTGGCCGGCGCCAGCGAGGGTGCCGTTCGCAACGCGCCGGGCGAGGTCGGTCTCGGTCGCGGCCAGCAGCTCGTCGCGTTTGCGGCCGCGTTGCGCAGCGATCAGCGTGTTGCGGCACACGATCAGCCGCTCGCCGGGGAAGTCCCTCGCGTCAGTGATCATCGCGAGCTTCTATCATCGCGAGGTTCTGCTCGTCAAACAACGACGGCTGAAAAACCCCGCTCCGGGCGAGTTTCTTGATCGTAGGCGCCTTCAGTGCGGTGATCCTGTCAAGGCCCGTCCTGGGCGCGTATCAGCTCGATGTTCGCCTCGGTCACCATCCGCGATCAGACACGACCACGACTTGTGAGAGACCGAAGCGGCCCTTGAGCTTCTCGACCTGCGACGGCAGCGTCTTATCGTCATGCAACTCCCCGCTGAACACCTCCACCGCGACCGGCCGGCCGGCCATGTCGCACAACAGCCCGTAGATGACTTGCAACAGTCCGCGCTTACCATCGCGCGGGTACCCCAGCTTCACCAACGGACGCGAGTGTCCCGCAAAGTAGCTCGAGGACACGTCGTAGAGCACCATCTCCCCATCTTTGAGGTGCCGGCGCGCGAGGCGGTCCTCGACGCGCTCCTGCCGCTTCTCCAACCAGTCCACCGCGTCGTACAGGTCATCCGCCCTGCACCCCGATCTGTGTCATTGACTCGGACGCAAACCACCCAGCGCACGAACCGTCCCGAGCTTTGACGCCGGTTCGATCACCCCGCCCGAAGATCATCGCCATGCACAAATCCCGCTCCCGGCACGCCCGCGGATCCAACAACCCCGCAAGCCTCAGTCGCCGCACCATCACCAACGCCGCTTTGACATGCCCGCGGGCAGCGACCGCTCGATCTCAAACGCGTCCTCCACTGATATCAACGTCTCGCCGTGCAGCACCCGCCGGATCGCGTCGATCGCCTCCGGCGGCAGATGCGAGAGGTTCGCGAGCGTCTCCTTCTTGACCTTCCCGTCCTCGCGGTAGGAGCGCCGCAACAGCGTAGCCGTGTAGACGCTCTCCTCGACCCGCCGCGCAGTAGTGGACACATGCGTCTCGCCGCTTGGTCTGGGCATGAGTCCCATGCCGGGAATATCGCGCACCAACCTGACGGGTAGTAGTGGGTACACAACCAACAACAAGAAGGCCGGAACCCGCACCACTACAGGGATCCCGGCCTCAAACCCGGCTTCTACACTGGGAACTCGGACTAACCAGGCCCCCCCCGCCCTCGCCTCAGACGCAGCCCACAACCGCCGCTGGCGCTCGTTTAACTCACCCGCCAACGCACGGGACTTCTGAGCCGATCGCCATCTCGTCAACCACACACCAATGTTCGACTCCGCGACCACCCAACCTATTTCACTTATTTACGAACAGGCGCTAAGCCGGCACGCGTCGTCCAGCAGGCGATTTCTTTTGGGTGCGGCTCGTCTGGAGGGACGTTATGCCTCGCGTGGGATGACGCTGTTGGCGTAGCGTAGGTCGTGGTTGCGGTGTCGTTCTTGGGCGAGGTGATATTCCCAGTAGGCGTTGAAGTCGTCGT
>JBKQIR010000203.1:0-10098 GCA_052148275.1 Solirubrobacteraceae bacterium | reverse complement strand
CAGACACCAAAGCGCTACCGGCCGACCACCCGCCCAACGCCGCCAGCACCAAACAAAACTGCTGATTTCCAGCGAACTTTCACCAGCTGGATCTACCGCTCCAAGTCCCTCCAGGAGATCTACACCCATTTGGATTAGACGCCGGGCGACGCGAGTTGCTCCTGTGCGGCCCGTGCCGCGATCTCGCGTAACGTTCGGATCGTGGTCTCGATGTCGGCAAGCTCGAACTGGCTCAGCAGGCGGGTCGTGGGAGTGATCACGTACTGTCGGAGCTCCGCGAAGTAGCTGCGGCCAGCCTCGGTCAGGGACAGGACGTCGCCTCCCTCGATCAGGCCATCGGCTTCGAGCCGGTGCAGTAGGGGCTCGGCATCGACCGGCTGCACCTTTCCACCGGCGGCAAGGCCGTCGACCACGGCTGCCCGGGCGACTGGCTCGGCCTGCGCGGTCAGCTTGAGCGCGTACCAGCGGTCCGGCGTCGTGGCGCGCGCCGCGAGATGGCTCTCCAGAACCTTGTTCAGCGTCGCCTCGGCGAACGCTAGCGTCTGACCGAATTGGCCATAGATCTCCACTGCGTCGGACATCGTTTCCTCCCATCTCGATAGGCTCGTCAGGTACCTGACAACCTACCAGTTCGTCAGGTACCTGTCTACCGATGGATCCGCAAACCACACACCGCCCATCTATCGCCCTGCTGCTTCGGGTCATCTACCAGCACCACTCACAGGCGATCGAGTCCGCTCTGCGGGCCGCGGGATTCAACGACATCGCGCCATCCGCAGGAAACGTCTTTCCGTTCATGCGGTCCGAGGGGATCACGATCTCGGCACTGGCAGAGCTCGCCGGGGTCCGCAAGCAGACGATGGCGCAGGCGGTCGAGCAGCTGGAACGAGGCGGCTACGTAGAACGGCGCGACAACCGCGACGACCGCCGCTCACGCCTGGTTTTCCTGACCGAGCGCGGCCGCACCGTGACCCCGGTGACGCACGCCGCGGCGGCCGCCGTCGAGCACCGGTGGGCGGAGCTGATCGGAACCGACGAACTGGAGCACCTTCGACAGCAGATGAGAACCCTGCTGGACAAGATCCGAGCCTGACGTTTGGACGCTCGAACAGCGGCGACGCTGTCGAGTTCATTCCAGCGGCGGTCCGATTGCGCGGCCGAGACGTTTGGAGAGTTCATCTCTTTGCCTGCAGGTCTCGCCTGGCTGAAGCGCGACTAATGGATGTGGTGTTCGCCGGTGTCGGCGGGTTGCCAGCGGATGATGCGGAAGCCGTGATGTACGGCGGTGGCGAGCCGCGCGCGGTCGAGGTGTCCGTCCTGGTCCCGCGGAATGCCGACGGACCTGGAGGCGACGCGAGAGGGGTCGGCGGGCGGTCTCGCTCACGCGTCGGCCTCCGCGAGTCCGGCCCAGGCAGGCTCGTTGTCATCGCCTGGGCTCGCGTTTGCGGCCAACCGCTCAAGCAGCGCGGCGAGCTCCGCGATCTCCCCCGCGGTTAGGCCGTCGCGAAGTTGGGTGTCGTACGCGACCGCGGCCTTACGCATGCGAAGGAATGCCTGCTCGCCCTTGTCGGTGAGCGTGACCTCGTGGATCCGGCGGTTGGTGTCGCTGCGGTGTCGGGTGAGCAGCCCGTCGGTCTCCATGGCGTTGAGATGGTGGGTGAGCGTCGCTTCGCGGATGCCGACCGCCGCCGCGAGCTCGCGCTGGTTAGCGACCTGGCGGGTCTTGAGGTTGAGCAACACCAGCCAGATCGGGAGTGAGCCTCCCGCCTGCGCCAGACCGTCGTCAAAGCCGCGGCTGACCAAGCGCGCCACGCGAGCCACGGTCAGTCCGATCGGCGCGCGCGTCGGTTGCATACTCCAAGCCTAGCATAAGGATAGATATCAAAGGCTTTGACTTGATACCGTTCGATGTCTATGCTTTCGCGGGACCGCCTTACCGGAGGAGAAGTCCCATGACCGACACGCTCGATGAGTTTGTGCAGGAGCTCACCGCTCGCTGGACAGCGGCCAAGATCGGCCAGGATGCACCCGACGTGCCCGAGCACCACGTGCTGCAGATCGCGATCTTGGCGAATCCATGAATGCGCGTCCATTCCGCTTCGGGGTGATGGCCACGCCCCAGGATCCCGACCGCTGGCGCGCGACGGCCCGCCACGCGGAGGATCTGGGCTTCGCCAACCTGGTGATGCCGGACGGCATGCAGCTCCCGGCGCCGTTCCCGTCGCTGGCGATCGCCGCTGCCGTCACCGAGCGGCTGACCGTGGGCACGTTCGTGCTTGGCGGCCCGCTGCGCCCGCCCACACTCGCCGCGTGGGAAGCGCACAGCATGACCGCCCTCACCGGGGGCCGGTTCGAGCTGGGGATCGGCACCGGCCATCCGGGCGTGGTGCGAGATGCGGTCGAGCGCCTCGGGCGACCCGCGACGACGACGGCCGAGCGTCTCGCCGACGTCGAACGGACCGTCACTGCGCTCCGAGCGCTTGAGGGCGACACGCCGACTCCGGTGCTGATGGCGGCCGGTGGCCCCCGCGCAATGGCGCTCGCCGCCCGGATGGCCGACACGGTGACGCTGGCGATCGAGCCCGCCGCTCCGCGGGCGGCCACCGCCGAGCGCGTCGCCGCCCTCACCGACGCGTGCGAGGCCGCCCGCCGCGCACCTGAGCTGGCAATGAGCGTGATGGTCGTCGGCGACGAGGTGCCGCCGCGGCTGGCGCAGTCACTGCGCACCGACGCACGCACGCTGATCGAGAACGACTCCCCGGTGATGCTGCGTGGCGACGCGAGCGGGATGGCCGATGAGCTCCGCCGCCGCCGCGAGGAGTTCGGCGTTTCCTACGTGATCGTCGGCGCTGCGTTCATAGACGAGATAGCGCCCATTGTCGCAGCGCTCGGCGGTAACTGAGCCGCTCACGCCCCGCAGCGGCTCATTCGAGGCGGGGTCGAGCACGGCCACGAGCGCGTCGATGTCGCCCTCGCGGGCGGTGGCGAACTAGGCGTCGACCACCGCCTGCTGGCGGGTCAGGTCCGGGTCGGGCGGCGGCGCGGCGTCGCGCACGCGGCACCGCGCCCGGCTGGCGAGCTGGCCGGGCGACAATTGTCGTCAGCCACCGCTCGAGGCTGTCGAGCTGTCCGACGTCGGTTCGCTGGAGACCGAGCCACGACTCTTGCAGGGCGCCGTCGGCGTCGCTGAGCGAACCGAGGATCCGATATCCGACCGCGCGCAGCTGCGGCCGGCGGCGATCGAACTTGTTGGCGAGCTCGAGCCCGTTCATCGTTGTCACACCGTTCGGGTCTCGCGGGTCATAGTGGATAGACCCCTGAACGCCAACCAATGTGACAGGAGGTGCGTGATGGCACGCATCCAGGGAGTATCGAAGAGCGGCGCTGGGCCGATGGTCAGGCTCGTCTACAGGTTCGGGCCGCGGATGATGAAGAAGCTGACCGGCAGGCCGCCACAGATCGGCAGCGGGATCGAGCCGATCGAGATCTGGGCCCACCAACCGAAGATGATGATTGGGATGGGCAGGTTCAACCAGGCCGTGCGCAAGGGAAAGTCCGTCGATGAGCGGCTCAAGAACCTCGTCGAGCTGAAGGGCGCGCAGATGATCGGGTGCGAGTACTGCGTCGATCTCGGCTCGCAGATCTGCCGCAACTCCGGGCTCTCCGACGACGAACTGCTGGCACTGCCCCGCTACCACAACAGCGACCTGTTCACCGACCGCGAGAAGCTGGCGCTCGACTACGCGGTCGCCGTAATGCGTACGCCGGTCGAGGTCAACGACGAGCTGTTCGCCCGGATGCACGAGCAGTTCAGCGACGAGCAACTCGTCGAGATCACCGCGCTGCTGACGGTCGTCAACCTAGACCGGTTCAACGCCGCCTTCGGGATCGGCTCGGCCGGTTTCAGCGAAGGAATGGTCTGCGTGCCACCGGACCGCCCCGCCACGAACCCCGTGCTGACGAGGATCGCCTAGACAGCGGTCCGAGCAGCCGCACGCGATCCGGAAAGCATTCCGCTGGGAGTCCATCGACTCACGGCCGGGCGCACCTCGGCGTCGCTTCCACCTGCTTCGTTCACCGACCGCGCCTACGTCGAACGCGTGCTCCACGCAATCATCTACGTGATGACAGGCGAGTTCCAAGCACTTCGCCGATCACACGGCGCGGTCGTTCGTAGGACCTGCGTTGAGATCGCGTGCTTTGAGTTCTGGGTCGCGAGCCGAGACGAACGCCGCTGACGCCCCCGAGAGTTCGGCGGCGCGCACCCGGCCCAGTGACCTGGCGTCGCGGCCGGGGATCGCATACGACCGCTGGGATGCGCAAGTGTGCGCGTTTTGAGCCGATTGGGGAGACCTGCCGAAGGCGGCGACTCTTGCCTGCTTTGGCAACACGGGTGAGCGAGCCGTGGACGGGCTTGCTTGTCGTGCTGTTACACACCCGGTTCAGGGATTGTCAGTTTGGTGCGTTTCCGAGGTCGTCGGAGCGCCCGGCTTCGAGTCGTGACCATTGGGAGATGGGACGCCCGTTCGTGCGGTAGGGATTGGGTTCTGCCGTGGTGTGTCCCCATCGCTGCGGCCAGCCGGCGGGTGAGTCCTCCCACGTTTCCTGCCGTCCGTAGACGGTCAGGTCCAGTAAGCGGTAGCCGGGAGCCATCGGCTCGACGCCGCGTCCCGTGGTCCAGTAGGTCTCGAACACCTGGGCCTCGTCCCGGAGGTAGCAGACCAGCATGAACCGGTTGAATGGGCGTCCGGCCAGCAGCTGCTCGGCCGAGGGCTGCAAGGAATACCAGGGCATGTCCCAGCCCATGAAGCCGCGGTAGCGCAGGCTCTCCTGATAAGGGCCGTAGCAGAATGTCGCGTACGTGACGTCGCGCGAATGGAGGTAGGAGAGCTCACGGATCTGCCCGTTGTAGAGCGTGCAGCCCTCGCATTGCTTGGCCGCTGGCTTGCCCGGGTGCCACATGAAGTAGTAGGCGATCAGCTGCTGGCGGCCCTCGAACGCGTCGAGCAGGGTGACTGGGCCGTTCGCGCCGACCAACCCGATGCTGGAGTCGACCTCCACCATCGGGAGTCGGCGGCGAGCGGCGGCGATCGTGTCGCCTTCTCGGGTGTGCGCCTTCTCTTGGACGCGCAGGGCGTCCAGCTCCGCCTGCCAAGTTGCCCGGTCGACGATCGCGGGCGTCGCCGCTGTTTCGCTGAAGCCGGTTTCCCGCGGCTCGACTCTGTGTCTGTTCTCGCTCATGGCTGCCTCCGCGTTCGTTGTTAGTCGCTTGATCGTGGCTTGGCTCAGTTGATGGTGGCGAGGACGGACTGCGTGTCCGCGCCGACGGGCTTGGCCGTCGCCCGCGTCGGCCTGGTTCGGCGTTGGAGCGCGAAGACCGCCGGAGGCGCGATCAGCGCGATCGCAGCGAGCACCAAGAAAGTCTGGTGGAAGCCGCCGGTCAGCGCGCTGGGTACTGACTCGCCCGCGCGGAGCAGGGCGCTGGCGGCGCCAGCTGCCACGCTGGAGGCGATCGCGGTCCCGATCGCGGCGCCGATCTGCGTGGAGGTGTTAAGCAGCGCGGAGGCGACCCCCGACTGGTGCTCGGCCACGCCCGCCAGAGCGGCAACCGCGATCGGGATGAACGAGAATGCCGTTCCGGCTCCGGCGACAAGGAACGGTCCCGCGAGGTTGGTCACGAAGTGCCCGTGGACAGGAGGCTGGGCCGCCCAGATAATCCCGGTGCCGATCAGGGTCATTCCGATTCCGATCACGACCTTCGGTCCGAACCGGATGATGAGTCGGCGCGAGACGCCGCCCAGTGCGAGCGCCATCGAGGTCACCGATGCCGCCAGCCATGCAGCCCCAGTCTGCAGGGCGCTGTAGTGCAGCACTTGCTGCATGTAAAGGGTGCCGGAGAACACGAAGGCGAAGAAGCTGGCGCCCAGCAGCAGGCCGGCGACGTTCGCGGCGGCGAGGTTGCGCAGCCGGAAGATTGGCGGCGGGAGCAGGGGGTCTTGGGCCCGGCTCTCGATCACCAGGAACGCGATGAGAATGGTGACCGAGCCCGCCAGCAGCATGATTGTTCTGGTGGCGCCCCACCCGTATTGCGGTGCTTGTGAGATGGCGTCGACTAGCAGGACCAGACCTCCGGTTCCGGTGATCGCTCCTGCCAGATCGAAGCGCCGGCGGCTGACGACGGTTCGCGTGTCGGGCACGATCCTTGGCGCCAGCACCAGCGCGGCCGCCCCGATCGGAACGTTGAGATAGAAGATGTACTGCCACCCGATGTAGCGGGTGATGACTCCGCCGGCGATCAGGCCGACGGTCCCGCCGCCGGCGCCCAGTCCGCCCCAGATGCCGAGCGCCTTGGTGCGGTCAGCGCCATCCTGGAACATGCTCATCACGAGTGAGAGTGCGGCCGGGATCATGATGGCGGCGCCGAGTCCCTGGGCTCCCCGCATCGCGATCAGGAACCCCTCGCCGGTGGCGAGCGCGCCTCCGAGCGAGGCGATGCTGAACAGAGCGAGTCCGAGCATCAGGCTCCGGCGGCGCCCGAGGAGGTCCGCGGTGCGGCCACCGAGCAGCAGGAAACCCCCGAATGTCAGCGAGTACGCGGTCGCGACCCACTGTAGATCGGTCTCGCTGAAGCGCAGATCGCGGCCGATGGTCGGCAACGATACGTTGACGATCGTTAGATCGATGGTCGTCATGAAGTACGCCACCGCAAGTAGGGCGAAGGCGCGCCAGCGGTTGATATTCGAGGATACAGACGTCATTGGGCCTCCAGTGTCTTGTTGAGCTTGTGCCCGTTTGGACACCGGGTGAGCGAAAAACGGAACGGTCGATCGGCCATTCACCGCGACCGGTCCGTCGCGAGCGGATGTGGTGTCCTTACAAGCGATGCGACCAGCAGATGGCCAACAAACCGGGAGGTGGTCGTGAGCCCGGACTCGCTGAGTCGCGCCCGAACAGGCGACGAGGACGCCTTCCGGCAGCTGGTCGATCCCTACCGGCGGGAGCTGCAACTGCACTGCTACCGGATCCTCGGATCGCTCCAAGACTCCGAGGACACCGTCCAGGAGACGTTGCTGGCGGCCTGGCGCGGCTTGAACGCCTTTGAGGGACGCGCCTCGCTACGCAACTGGCTGTATCGAATCGCAACCAATCGCTGCTTGAATGCGCTTCGCGACCGCGGACGCCGCCCACAGGAGGCCCCCCCGATGGTTGAGCCCCCCGAACCCACTCGGCTCGCCGAGCCCGTTTGGCTGGAGCCATACCCCGACCTCCTGCTCGAGGCAGTCGCCGACACGGCCCCGGGGCCCGAAGCACGCTACGAGACCATAGAGTCGGTCGGCCTCGCCTTCGTAGCCGCACTGCAGCACCTACCGCCCCGCCAGCGGGCGGCGCTCGTGCTCAGCGACGTGCTCGGCTACCAGCGCAACGAAGTCGCCGACATGCTGGAGAGCAGCGAAGCCTCGATCAAAGGAGCGTTGCAGCGGGCACGCGCGACTCTCGACGAACGCCTGCCGCCCGGCGGCCACGAGCGCGCACCACTGCCCAGCTCAGCCCACGAGCGCGAGCTCGTCGGCCTGTTCGCCGGCGCTGTCGAGCGCGGCGATACAGAAGGCGTCGTGTCCCTGCTCACCGACGACGCCTGGCTCACGATGCCGCCCGAACCGTACGAGTACCGGGGCGCGCACGCCATCGCAAGGTTCCTACAAGACCGCGCGGCCCGACGCGGCGCGAACTTCCGACTGGTGCCCACCCGAGCCAACCGCCAACCCGCCTTCGGCTGCTACCTCCCCGACCCGCAGGCGCCGCTCGCGCGCGCCTACGGACTCATCGTCCTCACACTCACCTGCAAACGAATCTCGGCGATCACGTGGTTCAGTGAGCGCAGCCTCTTCGCCCACTTCGGACTGCCACGAACCCTTCCGGAATAGCCGCACCGGAGACCGAAGCTGCGCGAGCGCTCGAGACGGAGCGGCCGCCGCGCCGGTCGCCCCGGTCCCGGCTGTGCGGCATCGGACTCTGGTTCGCCGGGATCTCCCTGGCAGCAGCTGACCACGAACACGCAGCCGACAACAAACATCGAGCGTGAGCCATCCACGAACCCCTGAACTTCCTCGCCATCCACGATGCCGCCCTCACGGGATGCCGGAGGCACAACCCACAGCTGACACGCCAGATGTCAAGGAGCAGCCCCGCGCCCCCGAGCTTCAACTCGCTCGGCTGGATGCAGCACAGATCGTGGCGCCGGTGTTGTTGCCCTGAAAGGAACGCAGAACTCAGAAAGCGGACCCGAGCCGCCAACCGGCGGCGATCACGCAGCAGAACGCGACCAGACACAGGCCGAACCAGGAACCGCTGCGGAAACAGCGTCAGCGTCACCATCGCACAGGCAACCGTGACCGCGCTGAACAACACCGTACGCCCGGCCGTACCAACAGTCGTCCGCACCGCCTGCGCCGGAGTGACCCCACCACCGAGCTCCTCCCGGAATCGCCAAACGAGCAGCAGGCTGTAATCGATCGCGAGCCCGAGCCCGAGTCCGATCACCAGATTCAGCGCGAAGCTCGACAGCGGCAGCGCGTAGTTGACCACCCGCAGCACGACAAACGCACCCAGCACACTGAGCCCACCGACGGCCAGCGGCAACACCGCGGCGACCCCGCGGAAGATCAGGGCCGCCAGCAGCGCTAGCAGCGGAAACGCGAGCAGCTCGGCAAACCCGAGGTCCTTGCTGGCCTGGGCGCTGACCTGCTCACCCGCAACATCGCCACCACCGAGCTGCACCTCACCGCGTCCCTGGAGCGCGGACTCGATCCGCTTGACAACGGTGTTCGGGTCGGGCGTAGAGGACAGCGTCGCCGCGACCACCGACTCGCTCCCGTCGCGGGAGATGAGCCCCGGCGTGCGCACGCTCGGCTGCGTCACCGCCGCGACGCCCGGCACGGCGGCGATCGAATGGGCGACCGCGGCGACCGCCGGGCTGGACGGCGGCGCGGCGACCAGCGCCAGCACCCCCGGGCTCGACTCCGCCCCAGTGGCCCGCTCGATCGCGCTCTCCGCGCGGGCGGACTGCGATCCGGGATCCTGGAAGCCGTTGCGCGCGTTCAGCAGCCCCACGGTGGGGCCGCCGAACACACCCGCGACGATGAACACGACGAGCGCGGTGGTTGGCGGAGCACGAGTCCGGTATGTGCGGAAGCCGGTCGGCGGTCCCCCGGACCGATGTCGTCGTCCGTTCTCGCCGGACAGACTGCGATCGGGTCGATCCCTGGTGCGTGGCTGAACTACCTCCCGGTGAGCGTCAAGCAGGGGCGGGGACGCCTTCGAGGACGATGACAGGGAAGACCCGGTCGGTGTTCTTCTCGTATTCGGAGAGACCGTCGGAGATCATGCGGTAGAGACGGTTTCGCTCCTCCCCGGCGGTCACGACCGCCCGTGCTTGGAAGGTCTCGTCGCCGAGCTCCACGGTCACCGACGGGTTGGCCCGAAGGTTGTGGAACCAGGTTGGATGCCTCGGGGCGCCCGCCTTCGAGCCCACCACGAACACCCGCCAGCCGTCATCGATTACGAACCCGAGTGGCACGGTGGCCGAGCGCCCTGTTCGAGCCCCGGTCGTGGTCAAGAGCAAAATCGGGAACGGCGGCTGGGTGACGACGCCGCGATTGGCGCGAAACTCGTTGATGACGCCCTGGTTGTAGGCCCGGAACTCCTCGTCGGTCGGGACGGTCGGCATGGCTCCTCCTGAGTTGCTCGAAGATACCCAGATCCTAGGGCAACCGAGTTTCTTGGAGCAACTAACTATGCTACGCGGATGCCGCCGCGGACCTCGTTCGAGACCATTGACTGCTCGATCGCCCGCACCATGGCCTTGCTGGGCGAGCCGTGGACAGCGTTGATCTTGAGAGACCTGTTCATCGGGATCACCCGCTTCGACGCTCTTCACTCCCATCTCGGCGCGTCCCGCAAGATCCTCGCCCTGGTAGAGGTTCACGGGGTGTCGCAAGAGTCGAGGAGGGTTCCTGCGTGACGCACGGAATCTTGCGTTTGTGGCGGATGCAAGCCAAGATGCGCTACGGCCGAGCTGTGAGGAGCTGGCGGGGCTGG
>JBKQIR010000202.1:0-13711 GCA_052148275.1 Solirubrobacteraceae bacterium | reverse complement strand
CCAGCGCTCCGAACGAGCGCCCCGCGAGCGGGGCTCATACCGAACCCCGACCGCCTCCAGGATCAGCGAGGCGTTTGATCAACCGCTCGGCGGTATGAGGCTCGCTCGCTAACGCTAGCTCGCTGGCAGCGGGTCAGCGGACGGACGTCAGTCGGCGGACGATCGTTTCCCATCCGGCGGCGAGTCGATCAAGTGTCATGCCGGGTTGGCGGAGTTGATGTAGGACGACCTCGGCACCCAGGGTTGCCAGCAGCGCTTCGGCGGCGTAGGCCGCGTCGAGGTACGGGGCGGCGTCGCGGATCAGCATGGTGACGTGAGCACGGTAGGCGCCGTAGGGTCCGACGCCAAAGCGGCTTCCCGGCGTCCCGGCGGTTTGGGCGGCGAGCAGCACGTCGCCGTGGTCTGAGAGGTGCTGGAGCAGGGTCCGGCCGAAGGCGATGAGCCGTTCGCTGGGCGGTGCTCCGGGGCCGAGCGGGGCGGGGCCGCGTATGAAGGCGTCCTGGAAGGCGCGTTCGGAGGACTCCAGGAGCGCGAGCGCGAGCGATGCGCGGTCACCGAAGCGGCGAAACAACGTCCCTTTGCCGACTCTTGCCTCTGCCGCGATGGCATCCATCGATGTGCAGGCCACGCCGTCGCGGGCAAACAACCTCTCCGCTGCGTCGAGAATTCGCTGCCGGTTGCGCGCCGCGTCGGCTCGCTCGGTGGGCGCGCCGAGCACGGGGAGATCGATCGGTTTCATTGGCATTTGACGATTCAAGCGGACCGCAGTTCCATCTCATGGTACAGTTCGTGATGACAAGCGGACTGCGGTCCGAATCGATCAGAGGAGCGACATGGCTACCGATACCGAAGCGCCGGGCGCAACCGAAGTACCACCTGGCACCTGGAGCGTCGACCCGGTTCACTCCGTGGCCGGTTTTGCTGTGCGCCACATGATGGTCGGCACTTTCCGCGGCGAGTTCAACGAGATCGACGCCACGCTGAGCGACGGCAAGCTGGTGGGTAAGGTCAAGGTCGCCTCGCTGCAGATCAAGGACGAGCGGCTCAAGGGACACCTGTTCTCACCAGACTTCTTTGACGCCGAACGCTATCCCGAGATCATCTACGAGTCCTCGTCTCTGACCGTCAACGACGGGCTCCTGAGTAGCGAAGGCACGATCACGCTGAAAGGGGCGAGCACGCCCGTGACCGCCAGCGGCCGGCTGGCCGGACCCGTGGTGACGCTCGGTGACGTGGAGAAGATCGGCCTGGACCTTGAGACCACTGTGGACCGCGACACGATCGGTCTGCAGTGGAACGCCCCGCTACCCAAGGGAGGCTTCGCCCTTGGTAAAGACGTCACGATCTCGGTCACCCTCGAGCTGGCGCTGGCCGACGCAGAGGACTAGTCGGTGCGCGTTCTCGGCATTGTCGGGTCACTGCGCGCCGATTCGCACAACCGACGCCTGCTCCGGGCGGCAGCTGACGAGCTGCCGCCCGGCACCGAGCTCGTGCCCTTTGAGACCTTGAAAGCCGTCGAGCCGTTCGACGAAAGCGACGAGCACGAGAGCGGTGGCGGCATGCCGGGCGCAGACGCACTGATTGCCGCAATCCGCGGCGCTGACGCGATCCTGTTCGTCACACCTGAGTACAACGGTTCGATTCCAGGTGTGCTCAAGAACGCCGTCGACTGGGCATCGCGACCCACGCCCGCCACCTCCGCGCTGGCCAACAAGCCCGTGGCTGTGATCGGGGCGAGCACCAGCATGTTCGGCGCAGTCTGGGCCCAAGCCGAGCTCCGCAAGGCCCTTGGGCTTGCCGGCGCTCGTGTCCTTGACCAAGAGCTCGCTGTCCCGACCGCCCACGAAGCATTCAAAGACGACGGCCGATTGGCGCGCGGCGCCACCCGACGACGACTACGAGAGATCCTCGCACAACTCGTCACCGAAGCCGACCCCGCTGGCGCCGCCGAAAAGGCGCCCGCAACGCCCGACCCCAGCTAACCGTCGCCGCGCTCGGGAACGTCAGAAAGTCAGCTGGCGTTGGATCAACGGCAGCGGAATCCCCTCACGCAGCAGCTCGACAGCATGAGCATGGCGGAGCTGGTAGGCCGGCGCCGCCAGGCTGCAGCTACAGCACGTCGCGCTCGAGGCGGGGGTTCGCCGGCGTTTTGCGCCCCACCAGGCGTGCCCCGGCAGTGGGTCCGCGATCACGCAGAACAACGGCCCGACCGGCAACGTCGCGCGCTGGGACAGCCACGGCCCGAGCGCCGTCCACCCCCAGGCGTCCATCCCGACCTGGCGACGGCGGTCGTGCTTGCCGTAGGACCTCGTTCCCGATCATGGACGACTGCATTCTGGCGAAGCAGTAGCCGGCCGCCACTACTCGGCTCGTGGCAAAGCGCAACCCGCGCTGCCCCGAGCGAGCGCTCCCCGGGGTCCTAGCTCGCGGGCGGCGGGCGGCGGGTGAGCTAAGCTAACTCAGCGCCGATCCGTCGTGGCTGCGCGAGCGGCAAACCAGTAAGCATTAGCCGGCCGCCACTACTCGGCTTGTGGCATTACGATCACGCCAACCAGCGAGGTCGTACAAGCGCTTGCCGTCGATAGCGATCGTCCCAATACGGTGGCCGTCTCTGCCGAACCAGACGACCGCGGAAAAGCCGTCGATGGCGCTGTCGCTTGCAAAGTGGCGTGGAGCGCGATCCTCAGGCAGCGCTCAGCCGCTCTCGCAAGCTTCGCAAACCAAAAGGGCGAACGGGCCGAATGGACTCCCGAAAGGATAAGTCCGGCACTCCCCGCCCGCGGCCGCCATCGGGACACCCGGAAGCAGCGAAAGACGCGCGTGTCCGCAGGACGGCGGCAACTCGAGCGCGTCGTAGCCAATTGATGTGTCCCTCATTAAGAGTATTTCGAGATTCTGGTAGCTTGGCGGATAGAGTCACACCGGATCAATTGTGACTCGCGGTTGGATCAGGAGTCGGAGCGACGGCGCATCCGGGCTAGGTCGCGCCGATAGCGCCGGGCGTTGTGAGCGTACCGCGATGGTCAGCTGATGTCGATGGCAAATACCACGGTGCTTGACGATGACGCCGCGACCGGGGTTGGGAGCAGTGTCGGTTCGTGTGTGCCTCACGCGGTGATGGGTACCGAGGTGGGCGGTGACTGGGGTCGGAATGGTCGCATCTCCTCGCCTTCTGGGCCGACGATGCCGTAGCTGGACTCGGGCACCTCGTTCCAGACGCCAGCGACGTCGCTGAGAGGCTCGGAGACAATCAGCCGCGCGTCCTCGGAGAACTCCGTGAAGAGTTCGCGGTTGGGGTAGAGCTTGCGCAGCGTGGGGATGTCGGTGCTGTAGAAGAGCGTGCGCGATTCTCGCTCGCTGGAGTAGCGGAACGCCCAGATGCTCTCGCCGTCTGTGGTCGCGACGGTTCCCTGGAAGGGGTTCGGGACGCCGTGGCGCTCCGCGACGGCCTCGACGAGTCCGATCGCCTGTTCGACCGCTGTCGGCGGGTCGTCCTGGAGGCCAAACGTCAGCGCGAGGTGGAACAGCACCTCAGTGTCGGTCTGGCCCTCGATGTTCGGGTACAACGACGGGTCGATCGCCAGGACCAGGTCGCGTTTGATCGTCGCGAACTCGTTGAGGTAGCCGTTGTGCATGAACAGCCAGCGCTCGTGGCGGAAGGGGTGGCAGTTGGTCTGCTGCACGACGCTGCCGATCGCTGCGCGGATGTGGGTGAAGAACAGCGGCGAGCTGATGTGGCCGGAGATCTCGCGCAGGTTGGCGTCGTTCCAGGCCGGCTCGATGCTGCGAAACACGCCGGGAGTGGCCCGAGTGCCGTACCAGCCGACGCCGAACCCATCGCCGTTGGTCGTCTCGGCGCCGAGCCGGGAGCGCAGGCTCTGGTCGATCAACGATTGCGTGCCTCCATAGAGCACCTCCCTGATGAGCACGGGGGCGCCGGAGTAGGCGAGCCAGCGGCACATGGACCGCTCCTTCCTGTCGGGGGCTTCATTGTCCTCGCACCGTCCCGGGCGCCCGCTGCGACCAGCCGCCGCGGAGACGAACTGGCGAACTGGCCGGCGGCCTTGACGGTCAGATGATCCAGATCGCCGTCCTGGGCGACGAACACGCGCTGGCGCTCAGCTCCGGTCGCGCCCGCGAGCCGCGGCACCCGGTCCAACGCGACGGCGCACCTGAGCGCGAGCGCATGCCGCCTGCACTCATCCAGCGCAGGGCATCAGCGTTTCGCGCACGAGGACAAGACACCGCCCGGAAGAGTCGATCAACCGCGCGTCCACCCCGTAACGCGCCGCCAGAAACCGATTCTCAGCGAGAACCTCGAAGCTGGGCACAGCCGCCGAGCGCTCGCCCTCCAGCTGCAGGCGCGCGAGCGACTGGACCAGCGCCACCAACACCGCGACGTCATCGACTGTCGACTTCGCGTCCATCACGCGCACTTCGACGGTCCCGAGCGCCGGCGCCAGCCGAACGTCCCACCACACAAGCTCTGATCCGGGACCGCGCCCGAAGCGGCAAGGACATCGACCGCCTGCACATGGTCGCCATAGCCGGCAAAGAACCGCGGCACCCCGGTCCGCGGAAACGCCTGGAAGATCAGCGCGCGCACGGACGCAAACCCGCCATCTCGCCCTTGCCAGAACGGAGAGTTGACCGACAGCGCGAGCAACAGCGGCACGTGACCACGCAGTCCGTTGAGCAGCCGGATCACGTCCTCGGGATCCGGCATGCCAACGTGAACGTGCAGCGCCATCGTCGGCTCCCGCCGCCCCAACAGCCGCATCGACTCCGCAACCCGCTGGTAGCGCGCCGCGCCGGAGACCCGGGTCTCTTCCCACACCATCCGCGGATGGGTGCCCGCCGCAGCCACCGCTAGCCTCATCGCGCGCAGCTCCCGCGTCAGACAACCCCGCAGCCCAGCGATCTCGGCCACGGCCCTGTCCACGTCCGTGTGGATACCCGTCGTCAGCTCCACCACCGCGGTCGTGCGCCAACAACCCGTCCAAGAGCCGCGCCAGAACCTCATCGCTTGACTGCGCCAGAGACCAGCGACCAGGCTGCAGGAGCATCAACTCCTCCTCAACCCCGAGCGTATACCGCCGACCGAGACGATCAGTCCAACACGCCCAACCGCGGAACGCCACGACCTCTGTCTAGCCCTGCCGGACACCGCTCATCGCCCAATGAACGAGCGTCCTTTGTCAACTCTTAGCCCTGGTGCCTGCCAGATTGCTGACAGCACCTCATTTGACCGGGCTGCTGGGCGGGATATGACATGACTGCGCTCTTGGGCTCTGTCAGCTCAGCAGTTCGATCAGGCCTTTGATGAGGAGGAGCGCTCCGAGCGCGGTGAGAGTGGTCACGGCGAATTGGTGACGGTGCAGGCTGATCCATGCTTTTGATCGGTCGATCGTTGCGACGGTCCATCGTGGGGCGATCGTGAGGGAGAGCAGCGGGATCTCGAGCAGGGCGAGCATGATCAGGTTGAAGACGACGACTAGGAGGACGGTGTCGGCGGTCGAGTCGTTCAGCTTGTCGATCCGGCTCAGCCCGGCGAGGTAGGAGGCGCCGGGCAGGGTGAGCAGCGCGCCAACGACGAAAGTGGTCCTCGCCGAGCCTCGTCTGAGGGCCTGCTGCCATCGGGGCGGCGCCTTGTCCTGCTTGCGCACGCGCCTATGCTCGGCGGCGGTTTTGTGACGATCGGTGCCGAGCGCGAACGCGGCAGCTAGTGCGATCGCGCCGAGGATCATCGTCGCGGCTGGGCTCAGCGTGTTCTCGGTGGTGGTCACCGCGTCTGAGCTTTCGAGTGAGAAGACGATCACGAGGCCGAGGGTGATGCTCGTCATCAGCGCCCCGAGCAGGTACCCGAGCATCAGCCGTTTCGTGTTCGGGAGCAGCATCATAACCGTCGATGCCGCAACAAGCGTGGGGTTCAGGGCGGCGGCCAGCGCGAGTAGCAAGATGTTGTTCACGGGCGTCGCAGATCTTGCGCGAAGGCGAGCGGCGATGCGAGGGCGCCACGAGCGGGTGCGCGTCGCCGGTGCGCCGAGCGGGGTGCCGTCAGAGTGAGGTCCATGGGCTGGCGGTTCTGTGGTATGGAGCTGGTCGCAGGACTGTGGTTACGGGCTTGCGTCCGTGGTCGAGGTCCAGTCTGCGCCGGTCTCGCGGCGGAACGTGTCGATGGCGGCATCGAGGGTCGGGAAGAAGTGATTGGGGTCGAGCGGTCCGATCAGCTCGTAGCGTTCGAGCTTGGTGCGGACAGGCTCCATTAGCTCGGCGAACACGAGGAACGTGCCTGCGGCGTTGAGTTCTTCGTCGAGGTCGGCGAGCATGTCGGCCGCGGTGGTGTCGACATCGCTGATCGGCTCGGCGGCGATGACGATCCAGCGCGGGCGTGGGTCGATGGCCGCCAGGCGCCGGATCTGGTCGCGGAAGGTTCTCGCGTTGGCGAAGAACAGCGGCGCGTCGAACCGAAAGATCACCAGGCCGGGCAGCCTCTCGGCGTCGGGATGCAGGTCGCGGTCGTGCTGGCCGGGCAGTCCGGGGACGCGCCCGAGCGTCGTCTGGTACGGACGCCATGCTCGCCGGAAGACGTTGAGGATCGAGAGCGCGACCGCGACCGCAATGCCCTGCAGGACGCCGAGTAGAGCGACGCCGAGAAACGCGGTGATCGACAGCGCGAACTCGACGCGACGCTGACGCCACAGTCGTATCGTCCCCGGCAGGTCAGCGAGCGAGAGCGACGCGGCGATCACGACTGCAGCGAGCGTAGGGTTGGGCAGGTTCTTCAGCAGCCCGGGCACGAGCACGAGCATCAGCACGATCGCCGCGGCTCCGACGAGACCGGTGACCTGGGTCTTGGCGCCGGTTTGCTCGGCGACGGCGGTCCGCGACCCGCTGGTGCTGACCGGGAAGCCCTGAAAGAACCCGGCCGCGACGTTCGCGGCGCCGATCCCGATCATCTCGCCGTTCCCGTCGACTTCCTGGCCGGTGCGCGCGGCAAACGCCGACGCGGTCGAGATCGTGTCGGTGAGCGCGACGAGCGCGATCCCGAGCCCGCCGGCGATCAGCAGTGGGAGGTCGCTGATCGGACTCGGGATCGTCAGTGGGGGGAAGCCCTGGGGGAGGGTTCCGACGAGCGAGACGCCGTGGTCGGCCAGACCGAACACCGAACTCGCCGCGATCGCGGCGAGAACCGCGACCAGGACCCCTGGGATCCGCGGTAGCCAGCGCCCCAGAGCCAGGATCAACGCGAGGCTGAACACGCCGATCGCAACCGCCGCGCCGACCGCCTCGCCTGATGCCAGCCCATGCACGAACGCCCTCGCCTCGCCGATCAGCCCGTTCGCGTTGATCGAGAACCCGAACAGCTTCGGGAGCTGCCCGATCAGGATCGTCAGCGCGAGGCCGTTCATGTAGCCGATCTGCGTTGGTTTGGAAAGCAGGTCGGCGACGAACCCGAGCTTGGCGATTCCTGCCGCGATCATGATCGCCCCAACGATCAGCGCCAGCATAGACGCCAGCGCGATGGCCCGCTCTGGACTCCCGTCGGCGCCGAGGATCGGCAGGATCGTCGCGGCGATCATCGGCCCCAACGACGAGTCCGGGCCGAGCACCAGAATCCGTGATGGCCCGAACATCGCATAGCCGACCAGGCACAGGATCGTCGTGTACAGGCCAGTGATCGCTGGCAACCCCGCGAGCTCGGCATACGCCATGCCCTGGGGCACCAACAACGTCGTCAGCACCAAACCAGCCACCACGTCGCGACGCAGCCACGACGCCCGATACCCGGCGAGCGCTCGCGCCCCTGGAAGCGTTCTCAGCACTGTCACCGGCCCGCCGCCGGGATCACGATGTCTGACGGCTCGTGCTCAACTCGCCGAGCTCCTGAGGCGCGAGCAGCGGGAGCGCTGCGGCGCCCGTCGGGGATCCCACACGACGGACCGCTTCTTGCTGACGCACGCGGGATCACGATCCAGATTGCACGAGAATCGGTATGATAAGGGTACTCGAGGCGGAGCGTGAGCATGACTCGTGTGACGCGATCGTGGTCTTGCGATCAGACATGACCATGTGTGCTCGGCGGCGGGATCGAGCTTGGTTGAGGCGGCGTTGAGGGGCGACTGCCTCCCTCACCGGCACGGGCTCAGCGGCGCGTATGAGTCACCCTGTAGCGAAATCCCGTCAACGACCCGCGTTTGCGCCCAGCCTGAAGCGCTGGCGGGGCTCGCGCGCTCTGGGTGCTGGGGAGGGCTGGGTGTCGTGGTTCAGGTCAGGCGGCTAGCGGCTCGGGCTCGTTGTTGTTGGCTGTGAGCGTGAACTGGTGTCCGAGCGCTTCGAGTTGGCGGACGAGCCGTTTGGTGAGCCGGTCGGGGTTTTGGCGGCTGAAGTAGTCGCCGATGAGATCCCGGAACAGCTCGCCGGTGGTGAGCATGTGCCAGGCGGCGGTGAGGATCGAGTGCCCGACGGCGGTGATCGCCTTGCTGTGGCCGCGGCGGCCGCGGAGGCGCTGGTACTGGGCGGCGAGGTAGGAGCGGATCGACGACGACATCAGCCGGCACATCGGCCTCGACAGCCGGGGCGCTGGGATCGTCAGAAGCCTGTTCCGCCATTCCCCAGCGCACGCGTTCGTTCCGATCGTGACTGGTCTGATCTTCGCGCTTGTCGGTGTCATCGCGGTCGTCGGCTCGCTCCAGACACTCTACGAGAGAGTCTTCGAGCACAACCATCGCGGCTGGCGCGACCTCCCGCGGTTCGTGGTCTGGATGGGAGTGCTGCTCGCGGTCCTGGTCGCCGAGGGCAACATCGACACTCCATTGCGCAGCCGGGCAGGCCCCGTGATCCAAACCGTCCTGGGCTATGTGGCTGCGACGATCGTCTTCGGGTGGACAATGCGGTTTCTACTCGCTGGACGCGTGAAATGGCGCCAGGTGGTCCGCCCCGCGCTCATTACTTGCGTTCTGTGGGTCGCCCTCGCGGGGTTCTCCTCGCTCTACTTCTCATCGGTGATCATCGATGACAGCAGGCTGCACGGAACGATCGGCGTCGTCTTCACACTCCTGACCTGGTTCATCCTCATCGGCGCCGTCATCGCGATCGGGGCCATGATCGGAGCGGTCTGGCAACAGCGAAGCGACCAACACGCCCACACAGTCAACCCCGACGAGCAGCCATGACCCACGACTGCGCTCTCCGCGTTCGTAGCCTCAGTCGGCCAACGCTCGCTCGAGCTGGTCGAGGCATCCGTGCCAGCCCTCGTGCTGGGCGCCGCGGCGCTCGTCGGTCGAGATCCTGCTGTTGACCATCAGCACCGTGGTCGAGCCCTCGGATTCCGAGAATGAGAGCTCGATCAGCTGCTCGTTCGAGGGATCGTCGTCGAAGGCCCAGGTCATGACCAGCCGGTGCGGCCGATCGATCACCGTGTACTCGCCCCGCCCTTCGACCTCCGAACCGTCGGGCTTGCGCATCACCACCCGAACCTTTCCGCCGATCCTGAGATCGACCTCGGCCTCCGGCGTGCCCCAGTCGGAGTCGCAGTGAAACCAGCGCTGCATCACCTCGGGGGTCGTCCAGGCGTCGAAGACGTCCGCGGCCGGAGCGTCGAAGGTGCGCTCGATCCGCACCACGCGGCCGGACTCCTCGCTCATCGTCGCTCCTTCCGTTCCTCGAGATATTCGCCGACGGCATCGAAGAGGCGCTCCCAGCGGGTGCGCTGGATGTCGATCCAATCCGAGGCCTCGGCAAGCGCTTCGGGCCTCAGGGCAAGGCGATGTGTCCTGCCGTCGATCACGCGGCTCACGACGCCCGCCTGCTCCAGCATCTTCAGGTGCCGTGAGACGGTCGGCTTGGAGACGCCGAAGTCGCGCGTCACCTCCCCGACAGTTGCCGGTCCTGTGCTGAGGCGCTCAACGATCTCGCGCCGGAGCGGATGCGAGAGGGCGCGGAACGTTTCGTTAGCCATTCTGCTAACTGTATAGGACGACCCCTCGGACCGGACAGGAGATGGAACGGTAATGGCGGAGCACAGGATCGGCACGCAAGCGCAGTGGAAGGCGGAACGCGACGAGCTGTTGAAAGCGGAGAAGGAGCTGACCCGCCGCGGTGACGAGCTGGCCAGGAAGAGGCGCGAGCTGCCCTGGGTCCCGGTCGAGACGGAATACACGTTCCAGACCGCAAGCGGATCCAAGAGCCTGGCGGAGCTGTTCGACGGCCGCTCCCAGCTGGTCGTTTACCACTTCATGTTCGGGCCGACCTGGACGGCGGGCTGCCCGGTCTGCTCCTCGATCACGGACACGCTCAATCCCCAGGTCCCCCACCTAAAGGCCAGGGACACAACCCTGCTGCTCGCGTCACGCGCGCCACTCGAGAAACTCCTCGCCTACTGCGAGCGGATGGGGTGGGGCGTCGATTGGGTCTCGAGCGGCCGTAGCGACTTCAACCGCGACCTCGGCTTCTTGTCCACAGAGGAGGAGCTGAAGCCGTTCCTGGAGGGCGAAATCCCGCTCACGGTCGAGCAAAACGCGCGCATCTGCGGGACCGACGCGCTGGGGTACGTCTCCGAGGGACCGGGCCTGAGCGTGTACGCGCGATCGGACGGGACCGTCTACCGGACCTACGTAACAACCGCCCGCGGCCTCGAGGTCGGAATGGCCTACTACGGCCTGCTGGACCGGACGCCGAAGGGGCGCGACGAGAGCGCCTCGGAGCCGCTGTGGGTGCGGCGCCACGACGAGTACGAGCAGCCGCCCAACCGGGCAGCAGGCAGATGATGCCGCGTCAGCCACTGACCACATGACCGCCCGCAAGGAGCACGATGTCCACCTCCTCCGCGGACTACAACGCCCAGATCATCGACGAGTTCCGCGCCAACAAAGGACACGTCGGCGGGATGTGGGACCGAACGCCACTGCTGCTGCTCCACCACACCGGGGCGAAGTCCGGCATGAGCCGTGTCAACCCGGTCGCATACCTGCCCGACGATCGGCGCTGCCTGATCTGGGCCGCGAATGGAGGCGCACCGAACAACCCCGACTGGTACCACAACCTCATGGCACACCCGAACACGAGAATCGAGGTCGGCAGCGAGACGATCGATGTCGTGGCCGAGGAGGCGGCCGGCGCAGAACGCGAGCGCCTCTTCGCAAGAGCAGCCAGGCGATACCCGCAGCTCGCCGAGGTAGCGCGGAAGACGAGCCGGGTCATCCCGATGATCGTTCTGACGCCCGGCGGGAGCGCCTGAGCGGCTCGACCGCGCGCCATGCGGACGCAACGCGACCGGCCCCTGGTGGCGCAGCCACGACGAAGGCAGCGAGTGACGATGGAGGTCGGTGATCTTGCCCCGCCGCTGGCGGTTGACGTGAGCCGCTTGCAGGAACTTTGCCTGCGACTGACGGGCCGCCACTGGGATCCGCTAATTCAGACACCACACGATTCACCTGAGGAGCGCAGATGGCTGAAGTGATTCCGGACGGCCGCCGGCGGGCGCAGCGCCTGTCTCGACGCTCGCCGGTTCTCGTGCCGGTGGCGATCGCGGCGACCACGCTCGTGACCTGGGTAGTGACGGTCGACCGGATGCAGGGAATGGATGCGGGGCCAGGGACCAGTCTCGGTGGCCTCGGCTGGTTCGTGGGCGTGTGGGCAACGATGATGGCGGCGATGATGCTCCCGTCGTTGACGCCAACGACGCTCGTCTTCGCCCGTGTCAGCGCCGAGCATCGGCGGCGCGGCGGAACCTTTGTCCCGACGTGGGTGTTCATCGGCGGCTATCTGGCCGCTTGGACCGCCTACGGGCTGTTGGCGTACGGAATCTTTCACGTCATCCAGTCGGCACACATCCATGCTTTGTCGTGGCACGCCCAGGGCCCGCTGATCGGGGCGTCGGCGATCATCGCAGCGGGGCTCTATCAGCTGAGCCCGCTAAAGCGCAGCTGCCTGCGGCGCTGCCGCTCCCCGATGCGCTACGTGCGTGCCGGCTGGCGCCAGGGATGGTCGGGCGCTATGCGGATGGGGTTCGAGCACGGCGTGTTCTGCATCGGGTGCTGTTGGGGGCTGATGGTGATCCTGTTCGCGCTTGGGGTGATGAGCATCGTGTGGATGCTGGTCGTTGCCGGGCTGATCTTCGCCGAGAAGGTGCTGCCGTTCGGCGAGCGCCTCTCGCGCGTGTTCGCCGCCGCGTTCGTGCTCGCCGGAGTCTGGGTCGCCGCCGCACCGTCGAGCGTTCCGGGCCTGACCCAACCGGGGAGCGCTCAGGCGATCCATGCAATGCGAGCGATGGGCATGCACGGCATGAAGAACGGCACGGGCATGCGGAAGACCCACAACATCGGCATGGCGAAGTCCACGTCGATGCAGATGAAATAGGGCCTACCGCCAATCACACACCAAGCGAAGGAGCGACCAGGCACGATCAAGCGAACACTGGTCTGGAGCCCAAATCCGACATCACGTCTGCAGAAATCCCCGCCGTCGTCGACCGGGCGAGGTTTCAGGCCGAGCTCGATGCTCTGCGCATCCAAGAGAAGGCGCACTCCCGCGAAGGCGACGCGATCGCCGCTGCCCGGCGCCGACTCCCGATGGTAGGTCGACTCCACCATCGGACGGATCGGCCCGCACGGGCCGATCGCGCTGCTGGACGTGTTCGAAGGCCGTCGGCAGCTGAATCGCCCATTACCACATGTGGTACGCCGGCAGGCCCGCCCCGGAGCAGTGCGAGGGGTGCACGTACTTCAACGAGCAGGCCCGCGAGCTGGACTACCTGTACGTCCGCGACATTAATCGCGGTAAGGACGAGTCTTTCACCATTGATGGCTCGACCCGCCCCCCGCACAGATCCCAGCGTGCGCTGCTAGCGCACGCGTGATCGCACGCATCGCATGGCCATCATGCGCGGACGTCACCTCCGACGCGCAAAAAGGCACCTGCCGACCATCGGAAGCTGGACCCAGCCCCGGCGGCAGCCGGAACTGTCGTCGGTGGACGGTGCGGGAGAGCTTGAGATCGTCGGTACGAGTCTCTACTTCCACGCGCTAGCCCACATTCTGGGCGATCGGCGACCGCGCGATCGCCTTACGTGTACCGACCCGGCGTTCGCGGCTTCGCTCTAAAAGGCGTATTGCTCACGCAACTCGATTATGCGCGCTTGCAGGTGAGCGCGGGCGGCGGCCAGACCTTCGGCGTCGAGGCCCGCGGCAGCGAGATGCTGCCGTCGGCGGATGTCGCCGCGGCGCTGCACGTCGAGCACTCGAGGGTGAGCGTCCCGAAACAACGGTCCGCCAACTCGGCGGCGCCCGTCGCTCGCGCCGACCAGACGTGGGTGAGCACCTGCGGGTCGGTGGTGACCAAAGCGCTCAACGACTGCCAGCCGCCGGACGAGCCTACTGCACTGCCTCCAGTACCTCGACGCGATTTGGATCTAGGAAACCTGCAAGGCGCCCGGTTTGCGCCTGGCCAGACGACGATCGCCGACGACGGCGCCGTCTTGCTCACTTCCTGACCGCCCGTCCGCCCGCGCCGTACTGGATGGCGGGCTTGACGCTGCGACTATCGGTAGAAGAGCCCAGGTCGTGATCCGTCAAGCGCCTACCTTCTAGTGTCCCGCGCCGTTAATTCGTTGTAGAAGTCGTGCGAGCTTGGCCAGGATCTCCTCGGCGGACTTCGTCCAGATAAACGGCCTGGGGTTCTCGTTCCATACAGCGACCCAAGTGCGGATGTC
>JBKQIR010000201.1:0-2824 GCA_052148275.1 Solirubrobacteraceae bacterium | reverse complement strand
TGTTCGGGGAAACCGCCGATGCTCCTTCAGAGCGGCTGCCTTAACGCCTGCTCAGAGCCTCAAACCCGAGCCCTGCCCCGACAGGCCGCCGCCGCCACTTCCACCCCGAAAAGTGCGAAACCCGAGTGACTTACTGCTCTGCAAAAATGCCCTTCTGCTCTTTTGCGAGCGCTACACGCCGTCCGTCGAGCGCAAGCCCTCATCGGGGGGAACGCTCAGAGAGCCCAGAGGCCGAGGTCGCGAGAGCGCGCGACCGTACTTGCTCTGACTAGATCTGACCCGGGCGGGAGCTGCTGAGACCTGTGTCGCTTCTCCGGGGATCGCGGTCATTTCGGATCGGGTAGGCGCCGGGCTTCCCCCGGCGCCCCGCACACCACCGGACGCGCGGGTCCGCATCCGGCGGTTCGCTTGGCATCCCGGAAGCGGCGGTAGGGTTCGAGGAACCCCTCCAGGCCTTGGTCGGTCCAGTAGGCGTCGGGCAGGGCAGTGTGGAGGACTTGGGAGCTCGAGATACGCCAGTAACCCTTGCGGGAGCACGCCCATCTGTGGGCGTCGCCTTCGGGGATGCCGAGCGCGATGAGCTTGCGTCGCTTGAGCCGACGCGGCGAAGAGCCGCTGTCGCTGAGCGCGCCGATCTTTGGCCAGCTCCGTGCCGGCTGGGCGCATGAGCTAGGCGACGAGCGCCTCAACACGCTCGAGCACGACCTCGAGGTGATTGCCGGCACCGCGCACGTCGGAGACATGCCGGGCTGGATCGGCTGATCTGCGCCGAACGGCCATCTCGGGGGCGGCATTCTGACGCCTTCTGCGGAGCACCGAAGGCGCCCGCTTGGGGGTCGGATATGCGACGAGCCCTGCGTTCCGCGCGAGGCCGGCTGCGCCTAGCGTTAGCGGTCATGACCATGCGGCACGAGCAAAGCGGAGGCCGCCCACGCAAGGGCTATGTCCGGAGGCGCATGCCGAGGACGGGTGCCGCGCTGCTCGTCGGGGATCGGGTCCAATCCGAGTCGCGCGCTCTCCGGGCGATGTCGGAGGTTCGCTCGGCGAGGGTCGCGGCCACGCGAGTAACCGGCCGCTGATCGACGCGCTCGCCCGCCACCACCAGGTGCTCGCCGCCGACAATCGCGGTGCCGGCTCAAGCGACAAGCCCGACGTGCCGTACAGCTATGGGATGATGGCGGCGGACACGCTCGCGGCGATGGACGCCGCCGGCGTCGGCGCCGCCGACATCGTCGGCTTCTCGATGGGCGCGCGGATCGCCATCGAGTTGTGCCTCGCCCGCTCGGAGCGGGGTGCGGACTCTGACGCTCATCGCCGACAGTCGCGAGCTCGCCCGCCTCATCCCCGGCGCCGAGATCTACCTGATGCCCGGCGGCCATCTCGCTGTCCTGCGCGCCCAGGCGGTGACGTACGGCGCGTGCATTGACGCGTTCACTTGCAAAGGCTGACGGCCTCAGGCGGCGACTCCTTGCCCGGCTTCGGTCGTTCCGGTCGTACATCCCCAGCTGCGTCAACCCGGCCAGCCAGCCGCTCCACGTCGATCACTGCTGAACGACGCCAACCCCCAGCAACCACGGCACGTTCGCAACCAGCTGCACATAAGTCGAGATGGCGGGGCTTCGCCACCCGCGGTGAGTGAAATCGGTCAAGGCGATCGCGAGCTTCGCGGCGCTCAAATGCCAATGCGATCGTCAGCGGCCGGCGCCGAAACCGGAGAGCCCGCAGCGGCGGCCCCCAATCAGCACCAGCACGTTGCTGGAGTCCGATCAGGTGGGCGCCTTGGCTAGGCGATAGCTAGCCTTTTTCTGGCGACCCTTCGGCTTTCCGGGCTGTCAACGGACCGCGTGAGCAGACGGACGGATGCCTACTCGGACTGGCGTCCCAGGATTGCGACGAACCGGGCGATCCGCTTGCGCTCATCGACGGACAGGGGGCCGTCGGTCTCGACGAGGAGGGTCATCGGGCCGCGGTTGCGGGCCCAACGACTGACATCGTCGCGAAACGCACGAGCCACCCACACGATCGGCAACGACCCGGCGTAGTCGATCACGGTCGCGTCCTGCTGCTCGGCGTCGGCCTCGCTGCGGACGAGCAGGATGCTCGTCTGTCCCAGCTCGTGAGCGACCTCGTTGACAGCGGCGAGCTCCTCGTCACCCAGAAGCGCGATCTCGCCATCACGGAGCATCTCACGAGCCCAACCAGCCGGCGCGCCCTCCAGCGCCGAAGGCGGGCAGACGACACGAAAAACGGGCTCGGGCACGCCTTCGGACGCTACCGTACTCGTTTGAGCTCGCTAGTGCTTCGGGCCACCGGTCCGCTTCGCTGAAAATGTCACCTTGCCGCTCGTGCAGGTCGGGCCACCGCCGGACGAGAATGACTCCTCGAACCAGCCGGTAAGGGTGTCGCTGCGCTGGACCTTGATGTAGTAGGTCAGGCGGCCGGCGACATCTACCTGGCCGAAGCTCTTGCGTAGCACACCGCTGCTTGGCAGGACGACTGGATTGATTAGCTCCTGCACGCCGTCTTGGGTGCCATCGGGGCACGTGAGGTTGATATTCGCGGACTGGCTGTCGAGCTGGTAGAGGCACAGCCTCCCCGTGCCGCTGCCGGGGCACTCGATCGTGCTGTTCGCCAGCTCGAAGCCGACCTTCTCCTTCTGCGTAGCTTGGGTTCGAACGGTGATCGCAACACCCACGGTTTGAGGTTGTTGTAGTAGTAGTAGTGGTGGTGCTGTTGGTAACTCGAAGAGTTATCAACAGGCCGTTAACTGTTACCGCGCGCGCGGGCGCGCGCGGAGAGAGAACGCGAGACGAGTGCGAATCTA
>JBKQIR010000200.1:0-74372 GCA_052148275.1 Solirubrobacteraceae bacterium | reverse complement strand
CAGCGGACTACTGCTTGAGGCGTTCGGCGAGCTCCGCGCGCTGGCGGTCGCTCAGGCCGCCGAAGGTCTTGCTGGGCGAAATCCTGCAGCTATCCAGAATCTTCGTGGCCTTGACCCTCCCAAGCTGCCTGACCGCCAGCAGCATGTCGAAGACCTTCGCGGTCTGTAGGTACGCGGGCGGGTCGAGCAGCAGCGCGACGATCGACACCTTGCCGGCCTTGAGGTCGCGCTTGAGCTGCGCGCGGAGCATGCGGATCTGGTTGGCCGCGTTGAGCGCGGCCATGCGCTGATCCAGGCTGCGCTCGGGTGTCCCCCGATGCTCGAGCGGGTCGTGGTCGGGCACGATAGCCACGTCGAGAGTACACGCGCATCGCGCGTCAAACCGGCGCCGCGACCGGGAAGCCCACGCCAGCCATCGGTGACCCCCGCGCCTTTGCGCACATCGAACGCGCGGCCGTGCACCTCCGTAGGGGGATCTACACGTTGGACTGCTCGCAGATGATTGCGCGACCCCAACGGATCTCGGACGCTGAGATCGCGGAATCCAAGTTGGGGCATTCGCCTTTGCGCGAAGGAGCGTCAGCGATCGCGGTATCGCTCGCCGGGGACCGCCCACTACACGGGACCGGGGGCTGCAGTGGGCAAATCCCCGGCAACCGATCTTACGACGCCACAGCGCCCACGTGATCATCGAGCAGGCAGACTCTCGGTCCGAGGCGATCTCCGCGCCTGGGTCGCTGCGCTCGCCGAGCTCGCTCATTCGTGACGCCTAAGCCGAGAACGCAGCGTGCGCCCCCCAACCCGGCGCACGCCGCGTTCACAACCCGTTCACGCGGCCAACCTCCCACTGGCAGACGATTCATATGAACGTGGTCCACTGGTACGACTTCCTCCTGCGCCTCGGCGTCGCCGTCCTCGCCGGCGCGCTGATCGGCGTTGAGCGCCAATCGCGAAGCCGCGGCGCCGGGCTGCGCACCAACACGCTCGTCGCGACCGGCGCCGCGATCTTCGTCCTGATCTCGCACATGACCCCAGCCGGGACGAACCCGACGCAGGTCACCGCATACGTCGGCTCAGGCGTCGGCTTCCTCGGCGCCGGCGTGATCATCTCCGATGGCGTCAGCATCCGCGGATCAATACCGCCCGCCACCCTATGGTGCGCCGCCGCGATTCGGCGCGCTGTCGGCCAGCGGCTTCATCTGGCAAGTGCTGAGCGCGGTCATGCGCTGATCCAGGCTGCGCTCGGGTGTCCCCCGATGCTCGAGCGGGTCGCGATGGGGCACGATAACCACATCGAAGGTACACGCGCGTCACGCGTCAAACCGGCGTCGGCGACCGGGGAGCCACGCCATCGGTGACCGCCGCGCCTGTGCGCACACCGATACGCGCGGCCGTGCACCTCCGTAGGGGATCTACACGTTGGACTGCTCGCGGATGATGGCGCGACCGCAACGAATCTCGGACGCTGAGATCGCGCGCGGAATCCGAGTTGGGCGTACGTCTTTGCGCGGAGGAGCGTCTGCGATCGCGGTATCGCTCGCGGGGACCGCCGCGCCCGGGAGTAACTCTGACTGAGGCGGGTATTGAAGGTCTCCCTCCGAGGCGAAGGTCTCCCTCCGAGGCCGCGGTGGCTCTACTGTCATGGCCATGAGATTTCGCACACTCGGTTCCTCGGATCTACAGGTCTCTGAGATCTCGCTTGGTTCGTGGCTGACCTTCTCCGGTGGCGTGGCGTTCGAGCAGACGCGCGCCTGCACCGATGCCGCGTTCGCGGCCGGTGTCAACTTCTTCGACACGGCCAATGTCTATGGCCGGGGCGCGGCGGAGAGCGCGTGGGGGGAGATCCTCTCAAGTCGCCCGCGTGACTCCTACGTGCTCGCGACCAAGGTGTGGGGGCAGATGTCCGACGACCCTGCCGACCGGGGTCTGTCGGCGGCGCAGATCGCCAAGCAGATCGACGCGTCGCTCGCGCGTCTGCAGACCGACTACGTCGATCTCTACCAGGCGCACCGCTTCGACCCGGACGTTCCGATTGAGGAGACGGTTGAGGCGCTTCAGCAGGTTGTCGACTCGGGGAAGGCGCGTTACCTGGGGTTCAGCGAATGGACGCCGGAGCAGATCCAAGCCGCGATCGAGATCGCCGGAGCCGACCGGTTCGTCTCTTCCCAGCCCCAGTACTCGATGCTCTGGCGGGCACCCGAGGCCGAGATCTTCCCGCTCTGCGCGGGCCATGCGATCTCACAGATCGTCTGGTCGCCGCTGGCGCAGGGGCTGCTCACCGGCAAGTACCGGCGTGGCCAGGCGCCACCGGCCGACTCGCGCGCGGCGCACAGCGAGATGGGCGTTGCGATGGGCTTGGTGATGAACGACGCAACGCTCGAGGCTGTCGACCGCCTGCGACCGATCGCCGAGCAGGCGGGCCTGTCGATGGCCGAAATGGCGCTTGCATGGGTGCTGCGGCGCTCGGAGCTCGCATCGGCGATCATCGGTGCCTCTCGCCCCGAGCAGGTCCACGCCAACGCCAGAGCGTCGGGGGTCGAGCTCTCGCCTGACACGCTGACGGCGATCGAGGAGGCGCTCGGGGATGCGCCCGTCAGCGAGCCGACGCTGGCGCCGATGGCGCGCTCTGGTGTCAGCCACCGATGAGACGGAGGAATCAAATCCGGCGACAGCGCCATCGGCTTGCATCTACCGTGTCAGAGGTGGAGCCTCTACCGTGACCCAGCAGGCAGGGCCAGACTACCTCGTCGTGATGGGGGCATCGGCGGGCGGCGTGGTCACGCTCCAGCGGGTCGTGGCCGGGCTTCCGCCCGACCTGCCCGCGGCCGTGTGCATCGTTCTGCACCTCGCACCCTCGAGCCCGAGCGCACTTGCGAGGATCCTGGATCTCGCCGGGCCTTTGCCATGCCGGCCGGCCGCAGACGGGGATGCGTTGCGTCCGGGAGTGATCCTCGTCGCCCCGCCGGACCGTCACCTCGTCATCGAGCACGAACATGTGCGCTTGACGACGGAGCCCCAGGAGCACGGGCACCGTCCCTCGGTGGACGTGATGTTCCGCTCGGCCGCCAGCGCGTACGGCGAGCACGTGCTGGGGGTCGTGTTGTCGGGTGCACAGGATGACGGGACCGCGGGCCTTGCGAGCATCAAAGCCGGCGGCGGCCGGACGGTGGTCCAGGACCCGAGCGAGGCGTTGTATTCCGGCATGCCCTCCAGCGCCCTTGCGAGCGTCGCAGTGGACGCGGTCGTGCCGTCCGACCGCGTCGCCGAGACGATCACCAAGCTCGTGAGCGCATCCCGAGACCGTCCCGGCGCGGGATGAACCCTTCATGCCGTTCGCGTGGTCTATCCACACAGCGAACGACGATCAGGGATGGACGCACCTCCATGACTCGCCGTCCGTGCGGCGACCGGCACGTCCGGCGCCGCCTGATGCTGTGATGAGGAAAGGAGACTCAAATGTTGGACCTTGGACCTTCGGCTCCGGAGCCCGGTCCGTCGGCGGCAGCGGAGACCGCACCGGAGACGGAGCCCGCAAGCGCCCCAGAGAGCGCGCCGCAGCAACGGCTCGCACGCTCGCGCCGAGCGACGTTCGCCGCCGGTTGCTTCTGGGGGGTCGAGGCCGTGTTCAGCGAGATCGACGGGGTGCTGAGCACCCGTGTCGGATTCACCGGCGGCGACACGCCCAGTCCGAGCTACCGGCAGGTGTGCGGCCACGACACCGGTCACGCGGAAGCCGTCGAGATCTGGTTCGACCCCGAGCTGGTCAGCTATGAGCAGCTGCTCGAGACGTTCTGGCGGATCCACAACCCGACGACGCCGTCTCGGCAGGGCTGGGACCTTGGCGACCAGTATCGCTCGGCGATCTTCGTCCACGACGCCGGTCAGGAGGCCCTCGCGAAGGCCTCACGGGACGCTGAGCAGGAGTCGCTCACGAAGCCGATCGTGACGCGGATCACGCCGGCGGGGCCCTTCTACGAGGCCGAGGAGCACCACCAGCGCTACTTCGAGAAGCACAACCGGCAGACGCTCAGAGTGCGTTAGGCGCATATCCCCGCAACGCCACGCGGTAGGCGCGTGCCCTCAGGGGCACGCGCCCGAGCCGCACGTGCGAGGGGGTCGCCGGCCGTATGTCGCTAACCTGGATTGTCGGTCCGGTAACCCCTCACCGATAATCGAGGCTAACCCCGCTCGAGTGCCAGGTACGGCTCGAGTAGGGCTCGCAGCTGCATCCGGCCACGGTGCAGGCGGCTCTTGAAGGCCGCCTGCCGCACCCCCACGACGGCGGCCGCCTCCTCGGTCGAGAGGCCCTCGATGTCGCGCAGGACGACCGCGGCGCGCAGGTCGATCGGCAACTCGGCGAGTGAGCGATCGAGCGCCGCCTCGAGCTCTCTGCCCAGCGTCTGGGACTCGGGCCCCAGATGTGGCGCCTCCGGGATGGTCTCCAGGAGATCGCCCGGCCCACGGTCGGGCGTCACCGGTCGCGGCCGGCGCCGCGACAGCCGGCGCTGCGCCTCGTTGAAGGCGATCCGGTACAGCCACGTCGAGAGCTGCGCGCGCTCGTCGAAGCCGGGTAGCCCGCGCCACGCGCGCAGGAACACCTCCAGGGCCACCTCGTCGGCTTCTGCATCGTCGAGTCCGAAGCGCCGCAGCGCCCCGAACACCCGGTCCTGGTGCATCGTCACGAGGCGGGCGAATGCGTCCTCGTCACCTGACCTCGCACGCTCGATCAGCTTGCGTTCGGAAACCGGGGCGCCGGGAGACAGGCGCCAAAAGTAACACCACGACGGCCGGCGCACCAACCCATGTCGGGAGGGGCGCCGGCCGGCGCCGCCGTCGCTCAGCGATCGTCCAGGTCGAGCGCCGCCGAGTTGATGCAGAACCGCTCGCCGGTCTCGCCGGGACCGTCGGGAAACACGTGCCCGAGATGTCCTCCGCAGACCGCGCAAGTCACCTCGACCCGTCGCATGAGGAAGCTGTGGTCGTTGTGAAGCTCGATGTTGGCCCGGCTGGCCGGCTCCGTGAAGCTCGGCCAGCCCGTGCCGGACTCGAACTTGGCATCTGAAGAGAACAGCGCGGTGCCGCATGCGGCGCACCGGTAAGTTCCGTCCCGCTTCTCGAACACATAGCGTCCCGTGAACGGTGGCTCGGTGCCCTTACGGCGCAGAACGTCGTACTGCGCGGGGGTCAGCTCCTGACGCCATTCACGGTCGCTCTTCTCGATCTTGGCCGAGGTGTCGTCGCTCGATTGGGTGTGGGTGTCGTCGTTCATGCCCGGTTTGACCCCACCTGCCCCGGTGACGGTTCTCGGCCCACGAAAACCCAGCCGCGGCGGCTTCATCGCAGTCAGCTGCCGCGCTCCGGCCCGATGTCCTGATCCTCCTGGAGCCTCTCGCGAACTGCCGAGGCGACGTCGATTGCCGCCGGCGTGCGCGCCGGCGGCACGGCTGAGAGCACCGCCAGCATCCGTCGCAGGCTCATCAGCAGGCGACTGCACTCGGGGCACTCGGCACAGTGGCGCTCGAGGCGAGCACGCACCGACGCGCCCACGTCGTCCTCGAGATAGGGGGACATGTGGCTGGGCGCCCACCGGTGATCGCGCCGGAAGCGCGCGCGCTGGAGAAGGCCGCTCATGGCCGGGCACCGGCCGTCAGGAAGCGGTCCCACGGCCACGGTTGGTCGCTGCCGTAGCGCTCGATCGTCGGCCCGGCTGGCGGGAGTGTCGCCGCCAGCAGCCCCGCCTCGACCGCCAACAGGAGCGCCGGGAAGATGCGCGCGAACGGGTCCTCGGCGATCACCCGGCGCGCGATCGGGCCGCGGGCGACGAGCAGCGAGCCCTCGTAGTGCGAGGCGTCCGAGAGCAGCGTCGACACCGAGCTCTGATCGCCGCGCTGCAGGGTCTCGCGACGCGCCTGCTGGACCGCGAGGTCGTCGAACGGGATCCGCACCCCTGCGGGCGCCACGACGAGCGAGACGAGCGCCTCGGCGCCGTCGCGGTCGATGACGCGCGGGTCGACGCGGCGCGCTGCGCGGATCGGCTTTGCCGCCTGTACCCACGCGGCGAGCGCCCCTCGCGGCCGGCCATCGAGATCTCGCACGCGCGCAAGCGCGCTCGCAGCGTGCCCACCTGCAGCATCTCGGACACGTGCGACCGCGCTCGCATCGGGCGCAGCCTCGACGAGCGCGAGCCAGCAGCGGCTCATGCCGTCGGCGCGTCCCAGTCGGGCCGGACCATCCTGCTGATCGCGCGCAGATCGCTCCGGAGCTCCTCCACGGTCGCCCGGCCCCAGTACCAGTAGCCGTTGTACGCCTGATGGATGCGGAGCTCCGGAGCGAGCGTGAACACGGCGGGAACGTACGGATGGTTAACGGTGTCGGTGGTCTCGCGCAACCCTAGCTGCGCGAGCGCAACGCGGTCAGGATCACACAGGAAGGTCCAGCGGGCCCCCAGGCCCGCGCGGAACGCGGCGCTCACGAGCGGTGTGTCGACGCTCAGTGACACGAGCCGCGCGTAGCCGACCTCCATCTCGTCCTGCAGCTCGAGCAGCCTGCGGAAGTAGCGCTGCTCCTTCGGGCACCACCAGCCGCGATAGGTGTGCAGCACGGTGGGATCGCCGGCGACCAGTTCGCTGAGCCTTCGCGGGTAGCCGTTGTGGTCCGGGAGCTCCAGATCCGGGAACAGCTCACCGGGCGCAAGCGCCGTTTTGGCGGCGCCGTCGCGCGCCGGATGATGATCGGGCACCCGCTCATTATCCCTCTGCTGCGATGCTCGGCATCTCGATCGAGCCTCCTATCAGGTACGCTCCGCCCGTGTTTGCAAGCCTGTGCGCCGGTGCCCGAACAGAGCCATCGCAATGACCTGATCGGCGCGCGCTGCATGGCGATGTTCTTCGCCATCGGCTCGACGTGCTTCGTCGTTGCCCCGCTGACCGGCTACGCGGCGTTCGCCGGCGCCCACGGCGACGCGCTGACGTTCTTCATCGGCTCGATCCTGTTCACGCTCGGCGGCGCCGCGCAGACTTGGCTCGCGTGGCCGGAGCGCGGCGACAACGGGTACGGCAAGGCGGTCTGGAGGACCGCCTGGATCCAGTCGGTCGGCACCGTGTTCTTCAACGTCATGACCTTCCTGGCACTCACCACCCCAACGTCGAGCCCGAACTACAACATGCTCGTGTGGCGCCAGGACGCGATCGGGTCGGTCTGCTTCCTGATTTCGGGCGCGATCTTCTACATTGCCTCGCCACGCCGAAGCTGGCTGCCGCAGCGAAACCACCAGGGGTGGTGGGAGCCGGCGGCGAACTTCGTCGGGTGCGTCCTGTTCGGCATCTCGGCGGTCGCCGGCTACGCGGTGAGCTCGACCGGCTCGCTGGTCAACACTGCCCTTTCCAACTGGACGACGACACTCGGCGCGGCGTGCTTCCTCGCCGTCGCGGTCCCGACGCTGAACGTCGGCCACACCTTCAAGGTGGCGCGGCTGCAGGCTCTACGACTCCGCCAGCTCGAGCTCCTGGTCGAGCGAGAGGTCGAGCAGGTCGTGTGAGCTGACGCCGAGCCGGGTGTGAGCGCCCTCCGGAGTGGCGCCCCGCAGGGCGCCACTCCGGCCTCGTGCGCCTCCGCGCGAGACACCCCGGCTCCGAGCGACGCCCGGGTCCTACGGTTCGAACACGATGCGTGCCGCGACGCGTCCGGCTTCGACGTCGGCGATCGACTCGTTCACCGTGTCGAGCGGGCGAACCTCCCGGCTCACGCGGGTCTTGCCGGCCGCGTGCAGCTCGAACACCTCGCGCAGGTCAAAGCGCGTGCCGACGATCGAACCGGCGATCGAGATACCGCCGAGCACGGTCTCGAAGATCGGCAGCTTGACCTCGTTGTCGGCGGGCAGACCGACGAACACGAGCTTCCCTCCACGGCGCAGGGAGCCGTACGCCTGCTCGAATGCCTTCGGCGAGACCGCGGTGACGACGGCCTGATCGACGCCGCCCAGCCGCTTGATCGCCTCCGCGGGATCCTCCTTGGTGGCGTTGACTGTGAACTCCGCCCCGAGCTCGCGCGCGAGCTTCAGCTTGTCGTCGAACAGATCGACAGCGATCAGGCGACCACCCGCGATCGCCGCGTACTGGATCGCAAGATGCCCGAGTCCGCCGACGCCGAACACGGCGACGAAGTCGGACGAGCGCGTTCCGGCGACCTTGACCGCCTTGTAGGTCGTCACCCCGGCGCAAGTCAGCGGCGCTGCATCGAGCGGGTCAATGCCGTCCGGCACGCGGACCACGTAGCGCGCGTAGGCGGTTGCATACTCCGCGAACCCGCCGTCGATCGAGTAGCCCATGTTCTGCTGGGACTCGCACAGCGTCTCCCATCCGGAGACGCAGTAGTCGCACGTCCCGCAGGCATAGCCGAGCCAGGGCATCGCGACCCTGTCCCCGAGCTCCACCTCGGTCACTCCAGGTCCGAGCTCGACGACGATCCCGACTCCCTCGTGCCCGGGGATGAACGGCGGCGAGGGCTTCACCGGCCAGTCACCATGCGCCGCATGAATGTCGGTGTGACACAGTCCCGAGGCCTCCACCTTGACACGTACTTGACCTGGCTCCAGCTCGTGCGCGCCAACATCCTCGATTCTGAGTGGCTTGTGAAAATCGTGGACGACCGCCGCTCGGTAGGTGGTCGGAGCGTGATACGCGAACGCGGGCTGATCGATTGTGACAGCCATCATCAACTTCCTTGCTTGTATCCCCCTCTCCGATTACAGCGCCGGATGCGGCTTTCGCCCTCCGTGTCGAATGCCCATCGCCATTGGGGTTTCCCCGCATCCAACACGTGGCAACAATGTCGAATGTGTCACTTGCGACAATGGACTCGCTTGATCAAGGAGCACTAACATCAACCGACGGCGATCATGTGACAAGCAACACGCGCGATGGGGTCGCCACGAACGGGCAGCTCGCGCTCACGCCCGCGGCTATGGAGCGAGGAACGACGCCAGCGCATCGGCCCACATCTGGTTGCCGGCATCGCCCAGGTGCGTGCCGTCATGGGTGAGGCCGTGCGCATCGTTCGCCACGTCGCCGAACAGGGTTGCCAGGTCGAACACGCCCACGCTCGGTGTCCGGGGCCCGGAGCTCGACGCCGCAACGTTGCAGACCGCCGTGTTGTAGGGCCGCCAGTCCTCGATCGCGCGCCCGGCGCCGTTGTAGGGGTTGAACAGCAGCAGGCTGGTCGGCGTCCGGCAGCAGCCCAGAAGCTCGCTGACGAGCCGGTCGAGGTCCGCCTCGAACCTCGTCGCGGGTACCCCCTCGGCGCATTCGTTGGTGCCCAGGTTGAGCGTGACGAGCGCCGGCCGGTAGGTCTCGATCGCGGCGCGGAGCGCCTGCAGGCTCCGCGGCCGCAGGTAATCGCAAGCCATCCAGCCCGCGTGCCCGAACTCGATGCCGCGCAGCCCGGTGAGCTCGTCGCCGTCGTAGAGCATCGCGCCCTCGAGGATGACGCGCCCCGACCCCCGCGCGACCCGCACGGCGTGCGGTCCCGCGGTGAGACCACGGACGCGGTGCACGTTGCACTGGGTGAGGTCGGCGGTGCGCGTGCCCAGCGTCACAGCGACGCCGCCGTCGATGCGAAGGACCAGGTCGCCCGTGAACGGACCGCCCGTGTAAAGCAGATCGCAGCCGGTACCCGAGAAGTCGAGGCTCAGCGCCTGCCCAGCGCGATCGAGCGCCAGTGAGCGCTGCCCGATCCCGCTCACTGCCGGCGTCGGCGGCGAGCCCTCGTTCACCCATGGAGAGCCGCCGGGCTCGGTGACGAGATAGAGGGTTGCGCGGTAGCCGACGCCTCCTGGCACACCGGCAGGCTGAAACCGCGTGCGCAGGGCGGCGAGGGTCAACTCGACCCAGCGTCGATCCAGCGCCCCTGCCCCCTCCCCCTCGGTGAGCGAGTCGCCGACCCACAGATGGTCGACGGGAGATGAGGCCCGGCGCGCGAGCGCGGCCCAGTACGGCTCGAGCGCGCCCGTGCGATCCGCGCACTGCCAGCCGCCGCGCCCCGAGCGCGTGTGACCGTCAGGCAGCGTCGCCCTGGCCGACGTCAGACGAGCACGCTCGAGCATCAATCCCTCGCGGCGACCTTCACCAGGTTGCCACCCGCGCGCTTGGCCCTATAGAGAGCAGCGTCGGCGCCGTCCATCGTTTTCTCGTACGCAGAGGGATCGCCCGTTGCCACGCCGGCGCTGACGGTCACCTCCAGGCCGTGGCTGAGCTGATCCCACTGCACGGCTGCGATCTGGGTGAGGATCGCCTCGGCGCGCTGGCGGGCGACGTCGAGCTGCGTCCAGGAGCTCCAGCTCCCACAGGTTCCGGTACCCGTAGGCCATCGCGCAGTCGAGGTGCGCCGAGGCGAACTCGAGCGTCCGGTCGGGCGCGCTCTCCAGCAGCACGGCCGCGCGCGCGAGATCCTGGTCGGCCCGGGCCGCAGAACGATCGCGGGAGCACGCTTGTGACCATCCCACGACTGCATCACCGACCCGCTGCCCGGTACCCATCCTCGACGCTCCAATCTCAATCCGGCCCACAACCAATTGTCGACGGGGCGGATGCCCGAACCTACCAAGTGTCGACCGCGACTCGGGAGTGATCACATGTGCCTGCGTCAGCCCGGATCTGACCCATCGCGCTGCCAGGCCCGGTGCGCGCTGTTCACGAGCTACGACCGTCCCGAGCGTCGAATGCACGGGATCACGTACCGCGGACCGCCGGCACGGACAGTACGATGCTGCGCGGACAGTACGATCCTGCGCTCGGCCCGATCCGACGAGGCCGAGCTTCCCGTATCAATGCAAGGAGTCGGGTCGGGCGACGCCGGACCCGACCCGTCATGACCCTGGAGGTCTTCTCGTGCACGTCAGCCGCACCGCCATCCGGAGCCGATCACGCCATTCGAGGTCCGCCTCCGCAGTCGCTGCGCTCGCAACGGCCGCCGCCGTCTTCGCCGCAGCGACCAGCGCCGCCGCCGCTCCTGCGGCGAGGGCGGCGACGACCATCGCGAGCTCGCCCCCCAACGCGAGCGCCAACTTCAGCTTTCGCATGCTCGACAACCCGGCCGACCTGACGTTCAACCAGCTGCTCGGGATCAACGCCAACGGGTTGATCGCCGGCTACTTCGGCTCCGGGCAGTCCGGCCATCCCAACAAGGGCTACCTGCTCGGCAACGACGGCGCCGGCCGCTACACGGCGGAGAACTGGCCGGGATCGGCGCAGACGCAGGTGACGGGCCTCAACGACACCGGCACGACCGTCGGCTTCTGGGCGGATACGAAGGGCGACAACTTCGGCTTCTACACGCTTGGCGCCCATCGCTTCTTCACCGCCGACTATCCGACCAACAAGCCGGCCAAGCCATCCGTCGACCAGCTGCTCGGAATCAACGACAGCGGTCTCGCCGTCGGCTTCTACAACGACGCGTCGGGCAACGCCCACGGCTACACCTACAACATCACCAAGCACCGCTACAGCACGGTCAGCGTCGCGGGCGCGACGAGCGTGACCGCGGCGGCGATCAACAATGCGGGTGACATCGCGGGCTTCGAGACCGATGCCGCCGGCGCCGTCGTCGGTTTCGTCAAGCTCAGCCCCGGTGGCAACGTGATCAAGCTGAGCGTGCCGGGGGCGACCCAGACGCAGGCCTTCGGGATCAACGACGGCGACGTCGTCGTCGGGTCCTACACCGTGGGCACGGGGAGCAGCGCGATGACGTTCGGGTTCATCTGGGCGCCCGGCTTCGGCCTCGCGACCGTCAACGACCCGGACGGGATTGGCTCGACCACGCTCAACGGCATCAACGACCACGGCCGGATCGTCGGCTTCTACAACGACTCCTCCGGCAACACCGACGGGATGCTGGCGACGCCGAGGGTGCTCTGACGCACCCGCTCGGACCCTCGACGCGGAGCGTTGCGTTTCGCGTCGAGGGTCGACCGGGGCGGCCACCGCTCAGCTGAGCGCGACGGCCGAGCGTCCGGCGTAGCGCGCCGCCGAGCCCAGCTCCTCCTCGATGCGGACCAGCTGGTTGTACTTGGCAACGCGCTCCGACCGGGCGGGCGCACCGGTCTTGATCTGCCCGACGCCGGTCGCCACCGCCAGGTCGGCGATGAACGTGTCCTCGGTCTCACCTGAACGGTGCGAGATCACCGCACGGTAACCGTCGTCGTGCGCGAGCTTTATCGTGTCGAGCGTCTCGGTGAGCGTCCCGATCTGGTTGAGCTTGATCAGGATCGAGTTGCCGATGCCCTTGTCGATGCCCTCACGCAGGATCGCCGGGTTGGTCACGAAGATGTCGTCGCCGACGAGCTGAACGGTCTTGCCGAGCCGCTCGGTGAGAAGACGCCAACCGTCCCAATCCTGCTCCGCCATACCGTCCTCGAGCGACACGATCGGATAGCGGCTGACGAGCGTCGCCCACACATCCACCATCTCGGCCGAGGAGAGCGTCCGCCCCTCGCCTGCCAGCACGTAGCTGCCATCCTTGAAGAACTCGCTCGCGGCCGGATCGCAGCAGATCACGACATCCACGCCCGGCTTGTAGCCGGCCTTGCCGATCGCCGTCACGAGCAGCTCGAGCGGCGCCTCGTTGGACTCGAGGTTGGGCGCGAAGCCGCCCTCGTCGCCGATCGCGGTCGAAAGGCCGCGGCTGTGCAGCGTGCGCTTCAGCTCTTGGTAGACCTCGGCGCCGATCTGCAGCGCCTGCGCGAACGAGCTCGCCCCGACGGGTGCGACCATGAACTCCTGGAAGTCCACCGGGTTGTCGGCGTGAACCCCACCGTTGAGCACATTCATCGTCGGTACCGGTAGGAGGTTCGCGTCGGCGCCTCCGAGGTAGCGCCACAGCGGCTGGCCGGCGTCGGCCGCGGCCGCGCGGGCGCTCGCCATCGACACGCCGAGGATCGCGTTGGCGCCCAGCCGCGACTTGCCGTCGGTCCCGTCGAGCGCGATCATCGCTTCATCGAGCCCGCGCTGGTCGGAGGCGTCGCGGCCCTTCACGGCCGCGGCGATCTCACCGTTCACGTTCGCGACAGCCGTGCTGACGCCCTTGCCTCCGAATGCCGTGCCACCGTCGCGCAGCTCGAGCGCCTCCCTGGTGCCGGTGGACGCGCCGGAGGGCACTGCGGCGCGGCCGGTCGCGCCCGAGGCGAGTCGCACGTCGACTTCGACCGTCGGGTTACCCCGGCTATCGAGGATCTGGCGGGCGTGGGTGTGTTCGATGGCACTCATGGGACCTCCGCGATCTGTTCGGATGCTCTGCCGGGTTCGGGCGCGAGCTTACAAGCCCCGAGCAACCCGTGGGGGTTCCCGCTCAGACCCGGGCCGGACGCCCGGCCAAGGGCCGGACGCGGTCAGCGCCGAAAACGGTCACCGATGCGCTGCGCGACGAGCTCTGGCGCGATGTCGACCGCGCCCTCCCAGTGCAGGCGCTCGAGGAACGTCGAGTCGGAGCGATATAGGGGCTTGAGGTTCGAACGGCACGCGAGACGCAGGTTGAGTGGATATGCCTCCGTGCCGGGAGGGGCGCCGTAGATCGCAAGGTTGAAGCTCTGGAAACCCATCTCGGCGTACGCCGAGAGCGCCAGCGACAGACCGTGCCCCAGCTCGTCGACGAGATCGCCGGCGAGCTCCGAAGGCGAGCACGCGCCGGTGACGAACGCCCGTAGCTCGGCGGGGGCGATCGGCGCGAAGCTCGCGAGCCACTGCACGCGGCCGCTGTCTCCCAGGTAGCGCTCGCCGGCGGCGCGCTCGGCGCGCAGGTAGTCCTCGAAACGCGCCGCCGGCACCGCCGACAGCAGCCGCTGCATGCTCGTGGGAACGCGCTCGACAAGCCCCTGCAGATGCGGGTGAAACAGCGAGCTGCCGGAGGGCAGCATGTGGTTGGCGTTGATCGATGCCCAGCGCGCGTCCGGGTCGCTGGCCATCACCGCCCGAATGTAGGCGACCTGCGCGGCGAGGTTGTCGGCCATTTGGCGCGCGCTGATGCGCTCCAGCGGGAGGTAATGGGCCTCCGGCGAGTACACCGAGACGCTGCTGTGCGAACCGTAGGCGTGCAGGTTGGGGAACAGCACCGCGGTACCGCGGACGATCCGGCCGCCCGCGTCGATCGGTCGGGGCAACCTCGGCGTCAGGCGCTCGATCCGCTCCGGGCAGAACGGGCACGTGGCCCGGCTCTCGGTCGCGAACGCCTCGAGGTCGAAGCGGCTCGGCGGCATCAGCCCCCTGTCGGGCAGGATCCGGGAGCTGTGCCCGGTCAGCGGATCGACGCGCAGATCGATCGGCGTCCGGACCACCTCGCCGCTGCCGGGGTCGATCATCTCGGCGCTCAGCAGGTGACGCTCGAGCTGGGGCACGTTTTTCTCTTTCTCTCCTCGCGATGAACGCCGCCATCGTCTCACGGGGGCGGTGCCGGTCGCGTCGCCACTGCCGTGTCACGCGCGCGGCGTGGATCCCGTCGTATCCTGAGCGCGTGAAGGCGATCACATACTCGCGTCATGGCGGACCTGAGGTGCTCGAGCTGACCGACATCCCGCTTCCCGAACCGGCGGCAGATCAGGTTCGCGTCCGGGTCCACGCCGCGAGCGTGAACCCGATCGATATCAAGCGTCGCCGCGGTGACCTTGCGTCCGTGATGCCGGTGAGCTTCCCGGTCAGACCCGGGATCGATTTCGCGGGCGTCATCGACGCTGTCGGCTCCGACGACGGCGAGCACCGGGTGGGCGACGACGTGCTGGGCTTCGCCATCTCGGGCTCATACGCCGAGTTCGCGCTCGCCGAGGTCGTGACCGCCAAGCCCGCCGACTTGAGCTGGGAGCTCGCGGCGTCGCTGCCGACGGTCGGCGAGACCGCCGCACGCGTGCTGCGGGATCTGAACCTTCCGGACGGCGGGACGCTGCTCGTTCACGGGGCCGCCGGCGGGGTTGGGTCGATCGCCACGCAGCTCGGCGCGAGCCGCGGCATCACGGTGATCGGCGTGAGCGGCGCGGCGGGCGCGGACGTCGTGCGCGCACACGCCGCCGCGCACGTCGGCTACGACGAGGATCTCGTGCAGAGCGTGCGAGCGCTCGCCCCACAGGGAGTCGACCGGGCGCTCGATGCCTCCGGCAGGGGCGTGCTTCCGGCGCTGATCGAGCTCACGGGGAGCCCCGAGCGGGTGATCACGATCGCCGACGGGAGCGCCCAGCGCCACGGGGTCCGCTTCAGTGGCGCCGGCGGCGGCGAGCGCGCGTTCGCGGAGCTTCCCGAGCTTGCGCAGCAGACGGCGACGGGCGCGCTCGAGATCACCGTCTGGCGCACCTACCCGCTCGTGCACGCGGGCACAGCGCACGCCGACATCGAGGCGGGCGTCAACCGCGGCAAGATCGTGCTGATTCCCTGACGTGACCGACTACGGCGCAGGCGCGCCGGAGGTGCCGCGGATCCCCGCCTCAGCGGGCGCGCTCATCTTCGACCACGCCGGACGGATCCTGATCCTCAAGCCCACCTACAAGAAGGGCTGGACGGTGCCGGGCGGGCAGATCGAGGAGAGCGGCGAATCGCCCTGGCACGCGTGCCGGCGGGAGACGCTCGAGGAATGCGGTCTCGACGTGAGGCGGGGCCGGCTCGTGTGCGTCGACTTCTTGGCGCCTCGGCCGGACCGTCCCGGAGGCATGCGCTTCCTGTTTCACTGCGGCACGCTTGACCGCCGCATGCTCGCCACCATCCGCCTGCAGGAGAACGAGATCGAGGCCTACCGGTTCACCGAGCTCGCGGACGCGCTGAGCCTGCTGAGCGGCCCGGTGCGCCGCCGCGTGTCAGCCGCGCTCGCGGGCGAGCATTGTGTCTACCTGGAGCAGGGCAGACCGGTCCGCGGCGTCAAGTAAAGGGCGCTCGGCTCGCGCCCGATCATCTCGCCTGCATGTTATTACGGATGGGGTTGTAGGGGTTTTTCTGCGCACCTCTGAAGCGGCGTACGGATGTGCGATCCGGCGCGTAGTCTTAGCGTAAGCAGTCACAGCAACGTCGTGGAATTTGGGGAAGGAGACTCCCACCTTGATCGCCGCACTCCTCGTGCTCTTCATCGTGTCGTTGCCCGTTCTGGTGATCGTTGCGATCGCCGGCGCGCCGGTGATCCTCGGCATCATCTTCGCGCTCGCAGCGGGCGCGATCGTGTTCTTCGTCGCCAATGCGGTGCTGGGCCTCGGAGCGCTCGGCCTGCGTGGCTACGAGAAGACGAAGTCGCACATCGAACGCCCGTAGCACCGAGCACCTCCACCAACGAGGTGTAGCACCGGCGGCGCCAACGCCGCCGGGTCCTGAGCGCGAGGATTGCTTCCTTCCTCGCACTTCTGTCGTCCTCATGCGGGCGGCCCGTGTTGCTGCCTACGGGTAAACCACGGACGAAAAGTTCCGGGGAAACTACTCATGCGCATTCCGTGCGAGGGTCTGAACCGCCCGTCACATCGAGTTATAGGCTGTGCGAACGGACGTTCCCTTCCCCCATCGGAGCCGCTGGCACAAGACGCCGGCACCGCACACTGACACGCGCGGAGCGTGCGCCGAGCCCGGAGGGGCGCGTCAACCGGAACGGCAGCCAACCACCACGCGCGCGCCCCACGCGTCAAGGAAGCAGGTCTTATGAACACATTGGATTTCGCGCGTGATCAGTTCGCGATCACGACGCTCTTCCATTTCATCTTCGTGCCGATCTCGATCGGCCTCGCATCGTTCGTCGCGATCTGCCAGACGCGGTATTACCGCACCGGCAACGAGATGTTTCTGCGGATGACCAAGTTCTGGGGCAAGTTCCTGTTGATCTCGATGGCGATCGGCGTCGTCACGGGCATCGTGCAGGAGTTCCAGTTCGGGATGAACTGGTCGGTTTACTCCCGCTACGTCGGGGACGTCTTCGGCGCGCCGCTCGCGATGGAGGGCCTGATCGCGTTCTTCCTCGAGTCGACGTTCCTCGGGCTGTGGATCTTCGGCTGGGGTCGCCTCTCGCCGAGGCTGCACCTCGCGACGATCTGGCTGGTCGCGGCGGGCACGGCGCTGTCCGCATACTTCATCCTCGCCGCGAACTCGTGGATGCAGCACCCCGTCGGCTACACGATCAACCACGTGACCCACAAGGCGGTCCTCACCAACATCTTCGCGGTCATGTTCAACTCGACCGTGCTGCTCGCCTACCCGCACACAGTCCTCGGCGCGTTCACGACCGCCGGCATGCTCGTGATCGCGATCAGCGCCTTCCTGATGCTGACCGGCAAGGGCGGCCAGGTGGCGTCCAGCTCGATGCGGATGGCGCTCCCGATCACGCTCGTCATGGTGATCCTGACGATGGGCTTCGGCGACGGCCAGGGCCGCCTGATGATGAAGCAGGAGCCGATGAAGATGGCGGCCGCCGAGGCCGTCTACCACACCGGCCCGGCCCAGGGCATATCGGTCCTCGCCGTCGGGGCTGTGAAGCACAACCCGGGCCACCTGAACGTCGACGTCAAGATCCCGCACCTGCTGTCGCTGATCGAGACGCTCAGCTGGAACGGCACGGTCAAGGGGATGGACAACATCCAGGCCCAGGACCGCGCGAAGTACGGCCCCGGCAACTACATCCCGATCGTCGGCGTCGAGTACTGGTCCTTCCGGCTGATGATCGGCGCCGGGATCCTGATGACGCTGATCGTGCTGATCGGGATCTACCTCGTGTGGTTCCGCCGCAAGGTCGAGACGAGCAAGTGGTTCCTGCGGTTGGCCCTGCTCGGCGTGCTCCTGCCGATCGCCGCGAACTGGATGGGCTGGATCTTCACCGAGTTCGGCCGTCAGCCGTGGGTCGTGACCGGGCTGCTGAAGACCTCGGTCGCGAACTCGCCGAACGTCTCCAAGCTCGACATCATCCTGACGCTCGCCGGCTACGTCCTCATCTATGGTGTGCTGATCACGATCGGCGGCGTTCTCATGCACCGCGAGGCCAAGCACGGCCCGGAGCCGGATCCGGTGGACGACGACGGCTCCAACCTGCCCCAGCCAGACGTCGAGCACCCCGAGCTCGTCATGGCCTACTGATCGGAAAGAGGGAAACATGCACACGACGTTCCTTGAAGGCCTGTGGTTCCTCTTGATCGGGGTCTTGTGGGCCGGCTATTTCGTGCTCGAGGGGTTTGACTTCGGCGTTGGGATGCTCGTCAAGGCGCTCGGCCGTGACGATGTCGAGAGGCGAATGATCATCCACACGATCGGCCCGGTGTGGGATGGCAACGAGGTGTGGCTGCTGACCGCGGGTGGCGCGACGTTCGCCGCGTTCCCGGCGTGGTACGCAAGCGCGTTCTCGGGCTTCTACCTGGCGCTGTTCCTCGTCCTCGCGGCGCTGATTCTGCGGGGCGTGTCGTTCGAGTTCTGGGGCAAGCTCGACACGCGGGCGTGGCGCTCGGCGTGGGAGTGGGCGATGGCGGTCGGCTCGGGCGCGGCGGCGCTCCTGTTCGGGGTCGCGTGGGCGAACTTCGTCTACGGGGTCCCGATGGGCCCGGCGCACGTCGTGCACGCGAGCCTGCTGGATCTGCTTCACCCCTACGCGCTGCTGGGCGGGCTCGTGACCCTGAGCGTGTTCCTCACCCAGGGCGCGAACTTTCTCGCGCTGCGAACGACGGGTGACGTGCGCGATCGCGCCAAGGCGCTCGCGCAGCGGATCTCGCCGCTCGCGGTGCTGCTCACCGCGGGCTTCGTGGTCTGGACGCTGGCCAACCAGTCCTTCCAGATCGGCGTGCTGATCCCCGCGATCGTGGCGGCACTGGTCGTGGTCGCGATCCCGCTGACCCAGCGTCGCTCCGACGGCATCGCCTTCGTCACGAGCTCACTGGCGATCGTGCTGTTCGTGGTCGTGCTGTGCGCCGCGCTCTACCCCAACGCGCTGCCGTCCACTACCAACCACGCCTTCGATCTGACGCTCGCAACCGCCGCCTCGGGTCATTACACGCTGACCGTGATGACGATCGTCGCGATCATCTTCGTCCCGGTCGTCCTCGCGTACACCGGATGGACCTACTACGTCTTCCGCCACCGCCTCGGACGCGCCGACTTCGAAGGCAACCTCACCCCGATCGCCGCCCTCGAGAAGAAGTTCCCGTCCAACGGCGGCGGCAAGGAGCCGCCCCGTGGAAAGAGCAGTGCGCCGGCGACAGGCTGACGCACCGCAGCGCATCGACCGCCGCCTCGCGCGCGAGAGCGCGGCTGCCAGGTCCCAGTTCGCCGTCGCCGGCGCGCTGGGCCTGGTGAGCGCGGCGGTCATCGTCGCTCAGGCCGCGCTGCTGGCGCACGTCATCGCGGGCGCCGCCTTCGAGCACAAGTCGCTGCAGGCGCTGAGCGGCTCCATGATCGCGCTGGCCGTCGTGGTCGGCGCGCGCGCGTTGCTCACCGGCGCGTTCGAGCTGTCGGGGCGCCTCGGTGCCATCAAGGTGATGGCGGAGCTGCGCATCCGGCTGGCGCAGCGGCTGCTGATCGACCGCCCGGGGCGCGCCGGCGCCGAGCGCACCGGCGAGCTGGCGGCGGCCTCCGTGCAGGGGGTCGACGCGCTCGAGAGCTACTTCGCCGGCTACCTCCCCTCGCTCGTGCTGGCGACGGTGGTGCCCGTGACGGTGCTTGCGTGGCTGGCGCCGGTCGATCTGCTCTGCGACGTGATCCTCGCGATCACGATCCCGATCGTGATCGTCTTCATGATCCTGATCGGCAAGGGCGCGGCGGCGCGCACGCGCCGTCGCTGGCACGCGCTGTCGCTGCTCTCCAGCCACTTCCTCGACGTCGTGGAGGGCCTCGAGACGCTGCGAGCGCACCGGCGTGAGGATGCTCAGTCGGCGGTCCTCCAGGAGGTCGGGGATCGCTACCGCCGCGAGACGATGGGCACGCTGCGGCTCGCGTTCATGTCCGCGCTGGTGCTCGAGCTGTGCGCGATGATCGGCACCGCGCTCGTCGCCGCGACGATCGGCCTGCAGCTGATCGACGGAGACCTCTCGCTCGACGCCGGACTCACGGTGCTGCTGCTGGCGCCCGAGCTCTACAACCCTTTACGAGCGGTCGGCCAGCAGTTCCACGCCAGCGCCGACGGGCTCGCGGCCGCGGGGCGCGTGCTCGAGGTCCTGGACGGGCAACCACCGCTCAGCACCCCCGCGCAGCCGCGACCCGCCGCGGACCCGCGCAGCGCGCCGCTGCACTTCGAGGGCGTGAGCTACGCCTACCCCGGCCGGCCGGGCGAGGTCCTGAGCGCGGTCGAGCTGACGATCGACCCAGGTGAGCTGGTGGCCGTGATGGGGCGCAGCGGCGCCGGCAAGAGCACACTTGCCGCGCTCGCGCTGCGCCTCGTCGACCCGACGACCGGGGCCGTGCGCTGCGGCGGGGTCGACCTGCGCGAGATGGCGCCGTCGGACTGGAGGGCGCACGCGGCGTGGGTCCCGCAGCGCGCACAGCTGTTCTCCGCGACCGTCGCGGAGAACATCGCGCTCGCGGACCCCGACGCCTCGCGCGAGCGGATCGAGCTGGCCGCCCACGCGGCCGGGCTCGACGAGCTTCTGACGGAGCTGCCGCGCGGGCTGGACACGGTGATCGGCGACGGCGGCCGGCGCGTGTCGGCGGGGCAGCAGCAGCGGATTGCGATCGCCCGGGCGTTCCTGCGCGACGCGCCGCTGGCGGTGCTCGACGAGCCCACGTCCAACCTCGACGCGAGCAGCGCCCAGGCGGTCGGCGAGGCGATCGTGCGGCTGTCGATCGGACGCAGCACGCTGCTGATCACCCACGATGCGCGGCTCGCCGGGCGCGCGGACCGGGTGATCGAGCTTGCGGGCGGGCATGCCCGCGAGCTGCGCCGCAGCGCCACGAACGACGGGGCGGCAGCCCCCGCCCTGCATGACGGCGCCGGCGGCGTGAGCTTCCCCCTCGTAGCCGCGACCGCGACCCCGCGGGAGCGCCGGTGAGCGCGACGGCGCCCGCGCGCGTTGCACCCCCGCCTGCGGAACCCGGGCTGCCGGCGTCTCGTCCCGCCTGGCAGAGCCTGCGGGCCGCGGCCCGCCTGCGCGGCCGCGAGGGCCGCCAGCTGTCGCTCTCGATCCTGCTCGCGTTCCTGACCGTGGTCGCGGCCACGGGACTGCTGAGCGCCTCCGGCTATCTGATCTCGCGCGCGGCGCAGCGCCCCGAGATCCTCTCGCTCGAGGCCGTGATCGTCGCCGTCCGCGCCTTCGGGATCTCACGCGCCGTGCTGCGCTACGCCGAGCGGCTCGTCTCTCACGACCTTGCGCTGCGCGTGCTCGCGCGGCTGCGAGCCGGCTTCTACGAGGTGCTGGCCCCACTCGGAGCGACCGCGCTCGGCGGCCGGCGCCGGGGTGAGCTGCTGGCTCGCTTCGTCGCCGACGTCGACGCGCTCCAGGACCTGTACCTGCGCGCGCTCGGACCTCCGATCGTGGCGCTGCTCGTGATCGCTGCTGCGGCGCTCACCGCGGGGCTGATGCTGCCCGTGGCCGCGCTCGTGATCGGCGTCTGCCTGCTCGTCGCCGCCACCGCCGTGCCGGCGCTCACCGCGCTGCTGGCGGCGGCGGCAGGCCGACGCCAGGCGCCGGCCCGGGCGGCGCTGACGAGCGAGCTCGTCGAGTCGCTCGACGGCAGCATCGAGCTCGCGGTCGCAGGACGCGGCCCGGACCGCGTGAGGCGCGTGCAAGCGCTCAGCGACACGCTCGCGCGGATCTCGCGGCGTGACGCCCTCGCCGGGGCGACCTCTAGCATGCTGATGTCACTGCTCAGCGGGCTGACGATCGTGGCGGTGCTGCTGGTCGGCGTCCCCGCCGTGCACAGCGGCGCGCTCAATGCCACGCTGCTCGCAGCCGTCGTGTTCCTCGTGCTCGGGGCCTTTGAGGGGATCATGCCGCTACCAGCGGCGGCGCGTTCGCTGCGAGGCTGCGCCGAGTCCGCGCGGCGGCTCGACGAGCTGGCCGGTGCGCGACCGGCGGTGCTCGAGCCAGAGCACCCGCGGGCGCTCGCGCTCGACCAGTGCGACTCGCTGGCCCTGGAGGGGGTGCGCTTCCGCTACGACGGCGAGCGTGACACGGAGTGGCTGCTGGACGGGGTCGACCTGCGGCTGGCGCCCGGGAGCAGGATCGTGCTCGCGGGACCGAGCGGCGCCGGCAAGACGACGATCGCGCAGCTGCTCGTACGCTTCATCGATCCGGCGCAGGGGCGCGCGGCGCTCGGGGGCGTCGACCTGCGCGAGCTCCCGCAGCACACCGTCAGGCGCGCAGTCGTGCTCGCGGCCCAGGACGCGCACGTGTTCACCACGACGATCCGGGAGAACCTGCTGCTCGCCAACCGGGCCGCCACCGAGGATGCGATCTGGGGAGCGCTCGCCGCAACGCAGCTCGACGAATGGGTGCGCTCACTACCGGATGGGCTCGACACGCTCGTCGGCGAAGACGGCGAGCTCGTCTCCGGAGGTCAGCGCCAGCGGATCGCGCTCGCCCGCGCGGTGCTGGCGGACGCACGCTACCTGATCCTCGACGAGCCGACCGCTCACCTCGATGCAGACACGGCCGCGGCGATGGTGCGCAGCATCGCGGTAGCGGCCGGCGACCGCGGCCTGCTCGTCATCTCCCACCGCGACGAGGGGCTCGACGGCTTCGAGCTGCTTACGCTGAGCGGCGGGCGTGTGCTCTCCACCGCGACGCAGACCTCCGGCTGACCGCCCGCCGGCGGCCGCTCAGAGGGCGTAGGCGAGCGCGGGCGTGACCTGTTGCGCTCGGATGTAGCTCACGACGCGCTCGTGATCGAGCACCGTCAGGTACTCGAACGCGAGCGCGGCGCGGCCGCACGCGTCGATGCGCACGACCCGAGCCGTGCCTGTGACCGGCGAACCGTTCTCGACATCCAGCCTGAATGCCACGCTGGCGTCGGCATCGAGCAGCCCGGACTCGATCAGCATGCCCGAGCCGCTGAGGTTGACCGTCGACGTGTTCAGCACGCCATCTCGCGCCTCCAGGACGACCCGCAGCGACGTGTCCACGCGCGCGAACTCGCGCTGCTCGCCGACGCTCCCGAGGTCCAGCTCCGCGATCGGGGGCAGCTGCGCGTTCTGCTGACGCTTGTCGAGCTGGGCCTCCCTGAGGGCGCCGCTCACCGCCGACAGCACGGCGCGGCGGTCGAACGGCTTGACGATGAAGCCCTTCGCCCCGAGCGTCAACGCCTCGATGACGTGATTCTCGTTGAGGAACGACGAGCAGACAACCACCGGCAGTGACTTGTCGACCATCATCAGGTGCTTGAGCGTCGGCAGTCCCGCGCGCCCTGGCATCACGAGGTCGAGCGTGATCACGTCGGGATGGAGATCGCGGACGAGCGCCGGCGCCTCGAGTCCGTCCTTCGCCTCGCCGAGCACCGTGTGTCCGCCGTCGCTCAGGATCTCGCGCAGCAGATGCCGCATCAGCAGGTTGTCGTCGACGATCAGGACGCTCGCCATGGAAGTGCTTTCGTAGCCGGCGTGCGCACCTTCACCGGGCGCGGGAGCGCGCGGTGACCCGGAGCGCGTGCGTTCACCATGCGTGGGCGAGGGCCGGCGCCTGGTGCTCGCGGACGTAGTCCGTGAGGCGCTCGTGATCGAGCACCGTCAGGTACTCGAACGCGAGCGCGGCGCGCCCGCGTTCGTCGAAGCGAACCACTCGCGCCGTTCCGGTGACCGGCATCCCGCCATCCAGCAGATGCAGCTTGAACGAGACGCTGTCGTCCAGCTCGAGCGCTCCGGTCGCCAGCAGCATGCCGGAGCCGCTGACGTTGACCGTGATCGTGTCGAGCACGCCGCCGCGAGGCTCCAGGACGACCCGCATCGACGTGTTGACGCGCGTGAACTCGCGGTGCTCGTCGGCGTTCTCGACGGCGGCCAGCACCGCTGCGACGAGCTCCGGCTCCGTTGCCGGCGCAATTGCCTGCACCGGCGGCGCCGGCTCGTTGGCGAAGGCGGCGGGAGGCTCCTTGACGCGGGACTCCTTGAGGGCGCCGCTGACCGCGGCCAGCACCGCGAAGCGGTCGAACGGCTTGACGATGAACCCCTTCGCGCCGAGCTTCAGCGCGGCGATGACGTGATTCTCGTTGAGGAACGCGGAACAGACGACGACAGGCAGCTTGTGGTTGATCATCATCAGGTGCTTCAGCGTCGGCAGGCCCGCGCGCCCGGGCATCACGAGGTCGAGCGTGATCACGTCGGGATCGAGATCGCGGACGAGCATCGGCGCCTCGAGTCCATCCTTCGCCTCGCCGACGACCGTGTGCCCGCCGTCGGTGAGGATCTCGCGCAGGAGATGGCGGATCAGAAGGTTGTCGTCGACTATCAGAACGTGAGCCAAGGGAGTGCTTTCGTGAGTGATCTCGAGGCCCGATCGTGCGACCCGTTGCTTGCATCGGAGCAAACCGAGACCCCGACAAGGTGCCCAGCATAAATTAGGTAAAACGTCCAGAGCTCATTCAAACGTCCAAAATCGCTCATGGACGGGCGTCCGAGCCCAGCTTCCGGCTCGGTTGATGACGCGTCCGCACATCACGGGCTCGGATCGCTTCGGGACGCGGTGACGGACAGTCCGAAGTGCCGCCAAGCGGCCATCCCGCCAGCGAGGTTGACGGCGTCGAGGCCCGCCTCCCGCAGCCTGCCTGCGGCCACCGCCGACCGCGATCCACTCGCGCAGACGGTGATGTAGCGGCGATCCGGATCGAGTGCCGCCGGATCCAGGCGCCCGAGCGGCACGAACAGCGCGCCTGGGACGGTGCCCGATTCGTACTCGCTGCGCTCGCGCACGTCGAGCGCGACCGCGCTGCCGGCGCGCAGCTCGACTTCGGCCTCCCCCGGTGTCACCGACGTCAAAGGGCCCTCATCGCCCGCACCGTACCATTGCTCCAGATGGGGGGACCGCTTCCGAAAGCCGAGTTCGACGCGATCTTCGCGAAGGTGCCGCGGCTCACCGTCGAGGTGCTGATCGCCTCGCCGCAGCGGGGTGTCCTGCTCGCCCTGCGCGACGTCGAACCGTGCAAGGGCACCTGGAACCTTCCCGGCGGAACCGTGCGCTTCGGCGAGCCACTCGTCGACGCCGTCAGGCGCGTCGCCGCGGCGGAGCTCGGCGTGGAGGTGAGCGTCGGGGCGATGCGCGGCTACATCGAGTACCCGAGCCACTACGAGAACGGGCTCGATTCGCCCGTCGGGATCGTGTTCGATGCACAGCCGGTGAACGAGGCTCTCACCAGCGGGACGTGGTTCACGGTCCTGCCGGACAGCATGCACGCCGAGCAGAAGCAATTCCTGGCGCAGGCCGCCTCCGTGACACTGGCGTCCGGCGATCCGGCGTCCTGCGAAATCGCATCCGGCATCCGGCCGTCAATTCGTTGAGCTCGGCGCCGCTCCCTCAAGGCGGCGGCGCGTACGACCGCTAAGCGTGGTGCAGGCGGGCTGCGCCGAGACCCCTCGGCGTGCTCGCCCAGCCCAGCTCGGAAGGGGACGACACGCCCGCTCTACTGCCGGCGGACTAGCTCGGCGGCGCAACCGACGACCACCCCGGGCGCTACCGTGGCGATGTGACCGGCGCCGTGCACCACCCGATCTTCGCGCGGATCTACCGTCTGCAGAGCCGCCTGATCGAGCGCGAGCTGGGCGAGAGCCGCTCGGAGCTGCTCGCCGGCCTGAGCGGTCGCGTCGTCGAGATCGGCGCCGGCAACGGGATGAACTTCGGCTACTACCCGACCTCGACCACGGAGGTCGTGGCGATCGAGCCCGAGCCCTACCTGCGCCGGCTCGCGGTGCGCGAGGCGCGGCGAGCGCCGGTCCCCGTGAGCGTGTCGCCCGGCGTCGCCGAGCAGCTGCCGCTCGCTGACGGCGTCTTCGACGGCGCGGTCGCGAGCCTCGTGCTCTGCAGCGTGCAGAGCCAGGATCGCGCGCTGCACGAGCTTGCGCGCGTGCTGCGCCCGGGGGGTGAGCTGCGCTTCTTCGAGCACGTCCGTTCGAGCGTTGCGTCACGGGCGCGCGTCCAGATGCTGCTGGACCGTTCACGCATGTGGCCACTGGTGGCCGGCGGCTGCGAGTGCTCACGCGACACGCTGAGCGCGATGACGGCAGCGGGGTTCGACGTCGAGCAGGCGCGAGCGGTCAGGGTCGGGGCAGCGTGCGGACCGACCAACCCGTTCGTGATCGGACGCGCCCGCACGAGAGCATGAGAACCCCGGCGAGGCTCGCTCGCGTGAGAAGGTGGGCTGCAGGCGATCGCGCGCCGGCGCTGCCGAGCGCCCCCGAGATGACACCGGACCCCGAGCGCATTCGGTTCTCGCCCCAGCCGAATGTCACCGGACACGGCATCCTCTCGGCCTACAGCAGGCGCTTCTGGGCGCTCGTGCTCGCGCTCGGTGTGGTCGCCGGGATCAGCGCGGCGGCGCTGATCGCGCTGCTGACGCTCGTCGAGCGGCTCGCATACGGCGACCTCTCCTACGGATATCTGGCCGCCGTACGCGCGGCGCCCGGCTGGCGGCACGTCGTGGTCCTCGTGCTCGCCGCGCTGATCGTGATCGCCGGCCTCCGCGTGCTCGGCTACATGGCGACCACCGGCGGCACGGAGGTCGCGGACTCGCTCTGGCTGCGCAGCGGTCACGTCGCCTTCCGGCCGAGCATCGGGCGCGGCGTGATCTCGATCGTGACGGTCGGCATGGGCGTTTCGCTCGGCCGCGAGGCAGCCCCCCAGCTGGCCGGCGCCGCGACCGCGAGCAAGCTGGCGGACTGGGCCGCCCTGCCGATCTGGCAACGGCGGCTGCTGGTCGCATCCGGCGCCGGCGCCGGCTTCGCCGCCGTGTACAACGTCCCGCTGGGCGGCACGCTGCTCGCAGTCGAGGTGCTGCTCGGGTCGCTGGCGCTGCCGCTCGTCGTGCCGGCGCTGCTCACCTGCGCGATCGCGACGGCGGTCGCCTGGCTCGCGCTCGGGACGGGCCCGACGTATCACTCGCCCGCCTACACGGTGCACGTCTCGCAGATCGTGTGGGCGGCGCTGATGGGGCCGCTGATCGGGCTGATCGCCTACGGCTGGGCGCGGCTGATCTCACGCGCCGGAAGGATGCGACCCAAGCGCTGGGGACGCTACGTGTCACCGCTGGTCGTATTCACAGGGCTCGCGCTGCTGTCGATCCCGTATCCGGAGCTGCTCGGCAACGGCAAGGACATCGTGCAGCTCGCGATCGACGGCGGCCTCTCGATCGGCCTGCTCGCGGTGCTGTTCGTGCTCAAGCCGCTCGTCACGGCGGCCTGCGTCGCCTCGGGCTCGCCCGGCGGGCTGTTCACGCCGACACTCGCGATCGGCACACTGCTCGCGGGGCTGGTCGGCAGCGTGTGGGTCCACATCTGGCACGGCGCCCCCGAGGGCAGCTACGCGCTGATCGGGGGCGCAGCGTTCCTCGCCGCCTCGATGCAGGGGCCGCTGGCCGGAACGGTGCTCGTACTGGAGCTCACCCGCCACTTCGAACCACTGGTCGTGCCGACCGTGATCGCCGTCGTCGGCGCCACCGTGATCGCTCGCCGGCTCGGCTCCCACTCGATCTACTCGGCGCGGCTGCCGTCCGACCCCGCGCTCGAGCTGCACCCGACCGCCAGCGCCGCCGCGCTGGCGACGCTGCACGCGCTCGACGAGAAGCTCCCGCCGGACATGGCACGCCCGCCGGGCTCGGATCCTCGCCGCGAGCAGCGGTAAGGACCCTCACCGCGAGCAGCGGTAAGGACCCTCAGGGTCCTCCCCGGGTCATTCCTCGTCGGCGCTCAGTCAGGAGCTGCGCGGCAGAGCCAGCGCGCTGTCGGACCCGACGCCATCCGCACTCTGACCCGGATCGGCGGGCGCTGGGCCGTCCGCGAGATCGATCCTCGAGCCGAGCACGATCGAAGCCGGGATGCCGAGCAACAGGCTCATCGCGGCCGCGGCCAGCAGCGCGGCATGCACCTTCGCGGTGGTCGGCCCGCCGGCCAGGGCGATGCCGGCAAGCCCGGCGCCGGCCGCCGCGCCGAGCAGGCGGCCGATCGACAGCGCCGCCGAGGTCCGGCCGTGGGCGGAGGATGGGTTCGAATTCAGCGCCGCGCGCGAGGGCGGCACGAACAGCAGCCCGAGGCCGAAGCCGACGGGGATCAGCAGCAGGATCGTGACCGGGCTGTGCAGGGGCATCCCCGGGATCGCGAGCAGCGCCAGACCGATCCCGGCCGAGAGGAACCCGAGGACCGCCGGGAGCCGCTCGCCGCGAGTGTCGACGAGCCGTCCGGCGATCGGCGCCGCCGCTCCGACCAGCAGCGCGACGAGGATGAGCACCGCCGAGGCCCCGAGCGCGGAGTATCCCTCCGCGCTCTGCAGGTACTGCTCGGCGAGGTAGAAGGTCCCGATCATGATCGCGAATGTGAGCCCGGTGATCAGCGTCGCGGCGAGCACCACCTGGTTGAGGATGCTCCGCTGCGGGCCCTGTGGCTCGCTCACCTCGCGCGCCGGCAGGAAACGGACGATCCCGGCGGCCGCGAGCAACGCCATCGGCACGAGCGCCCACCAGTTGGCGCGCCAGCCGAGGCCGACGGTGAGCAGGCCGCCGAGCAGCGGCCCGACGAGGTTCGCGAGCCCGGCGCTCGCGCCCCAGATCCCGAGCGCGCCGCCGCGGCGCTCGGGCGGGAAGCCGCTGACCGCGCCGGCCAGCGCCGCCGGGCTCACGAGGCCGGCGCCGACGCCCTGGATCACCCGGCTGGCGACGAGCAACGGGAAGCTCGAGACGACGGCGCCGAGCGCCGCACCGAGCGCGAATACCCCGAGGCCGAGCAGCGCGACCTCACGGGCCCCGAGGCGGTCGACGAGGCGTCCGGCGGGGAGGAGCACGAGTGCGTACGGGACGAAGTAGGCGCTCAGCACGATCGCGGTCGCGGCGTTGGAGACGTGCAGGTCGTGCGCGACCGACGGCAGTGCCACCGTGATCAGCGTTCCGTCGATCTGCAGCAGCGCCGCGGCGCCGGTGCACGCGAACAGGCACAGCCAGGCCTCGCGCGGGATCGGCTCGCCGCCGCCGTGGCCGCGGCGGCTGGTCCGAGCCGGCGATCTCGTCATGCTGCCTGGGCTTCCGTGTGGCTGATCCACGTAGCGTACATCTGCGCGTACAGCCCTCCGCGCGCGAGCAGCTCTGCGTGCGAGCCCTGCTCGGCGACGGCGCCGCCGTCGACGACGACGATCCGGTCGGCCTTCATCGCCGTCGTCAGCCGGTGCGCGACGAGCACCGCGGTGCGCGCCTGCAGCAGCACGTCCAGCGCCGCCTCGATCCTCGTCTCGGAGAGCAGGTCGAGGTTGGAGGTCGCCTCGTCGAGGACGAGCACGCGCGGCTGCGCGAGGAACGCGCGCGCGAGCGCGATCAGCTGCCGCTCGCCGGAGGACAGCGACTGGCCGCGCTCGTGCACGACCGTGTCGAGGCCGTCCGGCATGCGCTCGACCACGTCGACGAGCCCGACGCCCTCGATCGCCTCCCACACCTCCTCGTCACTTGCGTCCGGGCGCGCGAAAGCGATGTTGTACCGCAGGCTGCCCGCGAACAGGAACGGCTCCTGGGGCACGACGCCGAGCTGGCGACGCAGCGAATCGAGCGTCACCGACCGCAGATCGTGTCCGTCGATCATCACCCGTCCGCCGGTCGGATCGTAGAAGCGGGTGATCAACTTGGCGATCGTCGACTTGCCGGCTCCGGTGCGTCCGACGAACGCCACGGTCTCCCCCGGGCTGATCCGCAGGTTGACGTCGCGCAGCACCGGGGTCGCCGGGTCGTAGCCGAACGTCACGTCGTCGAAGATGATCTCCCCCTCGATCGGCGGCAACGTGGACGCATCCTCGCGCTCCGGCGTGCTCGGCTCCAGCTCGAGCAGCGTGCGCAGCTTGAACACCGATGCGCGCCCCTGCTGGAGCGTGTTGTACTGCTGCACGAGCAGCTGGATCGGGGCGAAGAAGCGGTTGAGGTATAGGAAGAACGCGACGAGCGCACCGATGCTGAGCTCGTGGTGCAGGACCATGTGGCCGCCGATCGCCAGCAGCGCCCCCTGCGCGAGGTAGCCGAGCAGCTGCGTGCCGGGGCCGTAGATCGCGTTGATCTGCGCGGTGTAGTTGTTGGCTGAGCGGTAGTCGCCGACGACGTTGCGGTGCTGGACGACGTTGAATTCCTGGCGGTTGTGCGCGGCGACGGTGCGCACGCCGTGCAGGCTCTCGGACAGGTCCGCGAGCACGTCAGCGATCCTGTCGCGAACCCGGTCATAGCCGCGCTCGGAGGCCGATCGGAACCACAGCGACGCCATCACCAGCACGGGCAGGACGAGCACGAGCGTGATCAGCGTCAGCTTCACGTTCATCGTGAACAGCACGATCGTGATCACGATCATCGTCAGCCCCTGCACGGCGAACGAGGCGAGCCCGTCCTGCAGCAGCTGCTGCAGGTTCTCGATGTCGCTCGTCATTCGGGTCATGATCACGCCGGCCTTCTCGTCGGTGTAGAAGTCGAGGCCGAGCCTCTCCAGATGCGTGAACACGCGGATGCGCAGGTCGTTCATGACACGCGCCGCGAGCCGACCCGTGACCTTGACCTCCGCGCGCTGGGCGAGCGCACTGACCCCGATCGCGACGAGGAAGATCGCGGCGCAGCCGAGCACGACGGCGATGCTCTCGTGCCCGGGCTGCATCCCGTTGTTGATCGCGTAGCCGATCAGGGCGGGCCCGAGCTGGTTGGCGACCGAGACGATCGTCACGAACAGCGCCGCGGCGACACCGAGATGCCAGTGCTTGAAGATCATCCCGGTGAGCGTCAAGCGCGCCCGCTCACGGTCGCCGGCGCGGTAGCTGAAGCGCGCGGTGGGTTCGCCGTGATCGGGCTCGTCGGAGAGCAGCTTGTCGACCCCGGGCTTCATCTCCGAGGGGATCCCGGCGAACGGCAGGCCGCCTCCCGGGTTGGCCGCCGAGCGGGGACCGCCCATCGCCGGGCCGTGCCCGCCGCCGAAGAAGCCGCCGCCTGCGAAGCTCATCGCTCGAGCGCCTCCTCGCGCTCGAGCTCGAGCTCCTCGAGATCCTCCGCCTGGGCGAGCACTTCGACGTACAGCGGCGTCGACTCCAGCAACTCGGTGTGCGTGCCCTGCGCGACGACGCGCCCCTGATCGAGCAGCACGACGCGATCGGCAAGGCCGATGGTCGAGAGCCGGTGGGCGACGATCAGCGTCGTTCGGCCGCGCATGAGGACGCGCAGCTCCTCATGGATCGCCTGCTCGACCTGCACGTCGACGGCGCTCGTGGCGTCGTCGAGCACGAGGATCGGCGGGTTGACGAGCAGCGTGCGCGCGATCGCGATCCGCTGGCGCTGCCCGCCGGACAGCGTGTAGCCGCGCTCGCCGACGACCGTGTCGTAGCCGTCGGGCAGCTCCAGGATGAACTCCTCCGCGCCGGCGGCGCGAGCCGCCTCGCGCACGTCCTCGAGATCCGCATCCGGCCGCCCGTAGGCGATGTTGTCGCGGATCGAGATCGAGAACAGGAACGGCTCGTCGAGCACGACGCCGACGTGGGCGCGCAGGCTCGCGAGCGAGATCTCACGCACGTCGATCCCGTCGATCGTCACCCGTCCGCCGGTCACGTCGTAGAAGCGCGGCAGCAGCCGCGTGACCGTCGTCTTGCCGCTGGCGGTGCGTCCGACCATCGCCACCGTCTCACCCGGATGCAGATGCAGCGAAAGGGCCGAGAGGACGGGAGGGCCGTCGGCGTAGGCGAAGTCGACCGACTCGAAGCGAACGTCGCCCCGGCACTGCTCGAGGTCGATCGCGCGCGGCGCGTCGATGACCGTGGGCTGCTCGTCGAGGATCTCGTAGATGCGCTTCGCCGAGGCCGACGAGCGCTGTCCGAGCATGACGAGCATCCCGAGCATCTGGAACGGGGCCTGCAGCATCACGACGTACGCGCTGAACGCGAGGATCGCGCCGACCTGCAGGTGACCGTGGATCACGAGGAAGCCGCCGAAGGCGAGGATCAGCGCGAGCCCCACCTGCGGCAGGTTCTGCACCGCCGGGGTGAACTGGGCGCGCAGATCGGCGTCCTTGACGTAGGCCCATTGCAGCGCGTCGGCGGCCTTCGCCAGCGTCGTCAGCTCGCGCTGCTCGGCGACCGCCGACTTGACGACGCGCACGCCGTTGATGTTCTCGTCGACGATCGTCGCGACCTCCGCCAGCCGGGCGGAGATGAGCCACGACACCGGGAACATCACGCGCCGCATGCGTACGCCGAGCACGAACACGAACGGCATCGTCGACATCGCCACGAACGCGAGCGGGACGTTGATCGAGAGCATGTAGACGAACGCCACGACCGCCACCATGCACTGGACGATGATCGCCGGCGCGAACGTCAGGTACATCTGCACCGAGCGGATGTCGGAGTTCGCCCGCGAGATCAGCTGGCCGGACTGGACGCGGTCGTAGAAGCCGAACGACATCCGCGTCAGGTGCTCGTAGATCAGGTTGCGCAGGTCGAACTCCATCGCATACGCGGTGCGCATCAGAAACAGGCGCGATATGTAGCCGGAGATGCCGGCGGCAAGGCCCAGCTCGAGCGCCATCGACACGTAGTGCGAGAGCGGCACCACATGCCGCTCGAGGGAGTTGGTGACAGCGTGGTTGAGGACGTTGGGGATCTGCACCTGCAGGACGAGCGCGACGAACGAGAGCGTCAGCGCGGTCGACAGCGTCCACTTGTGCGAGAGCACAATCGGGCGCGCCCGGCGCAGCCAGCTCAGGTTCACGTCCGGGTCGACCGTCGCGCGGGGAGCGCGGTACCGCGCGCGCGGTGGCGCCGGCCGCTGACGCGCGGCGCCCGCGGAGATCGGCTGGCGCAGGCCGGAAGCCGACGCGCTCACCGACCCACCCCCGTCGAGTCCGGCGTGCTCGCAGCCGTTGCGGTGGCAGTGGCGGCGGTGGCCGTAGCGCCGGCGGTGGCCATCGCGATGGCCGTTGTAGCGGCGGCGGAGGTGGCCGTGGTGGCGGCGGTGGCGGCGCAGCGCGCGGCGGCGCAGCGCGCGCGGTGGATGTCGAGCGCCGCCTGCCAGCTCTCGAGTCCGGCGAACGCGTACTCGCCACCATCCGGACGCAGCTCGGCGATCTGATGCAGGCGCTCCTGCACCCCCGAATCGGCAGCGTTGAGCAGCCGCCGGCCCTGCTCGGTCAACCAGTGGCACACACGGCGGCGATCATCGGGATCGTGCCGGCGCTGCACGAGGCCGCGGGCGACGAGGCCATCGACCACCCCGGTCACGCTGGGGCGGCTGACGGCGAGCTTGTCGGCGAGCACCGAGGCCTCCTGGTGACGCTCGCACAGGAGAATCAGCACACGATATTGGGGTAGCGTCAGATCGGCGCTCGCAAGCGCGATCTCGACCTGGCGCGCCAGCCTCGCCAACACACGTCCGGGATGCGGCGGTGGTTCGGTGCGCTGTAGTTCGGTGGCCACATCGTTAGGATAGCGAATTACCCCGCCGGTAGTTCGTGCTCCGTATCATTCGGACGGCGAACTAACGCTCCGTGCACGTATCTTTACGGTCATGGACGTCCACAAGGTGGCGCTCGACGGTGGACTGAGCGAGACCGCACGGTTCCTCGCCCTGCGTCCCCCCTTTGACACGTTGTCGCCCGAGGAGCTCGGCGAGGTCGTGACGCAGACGGAGATCGAGTTCTATCCGGCGCGCGCGCCGATCCTCACCGAGGACGGCGGCCCCGTCACCTTCCTGCGCGTCATCCTCTCGGGAGCGGTCGACATCACGCACGACGATCGCCTGCTCGATCTCCTCGGCGCCGGCGACACGTTCGGCCACGCCGCGATGCTGTCCGGGCTGCCGCCCGGGTTCGAGGCCCGCGCCGCCGAGGACACGCTCTGTTACCGCATCCCGGTGGCGGTCGCGCGCCCGCTGCTCGAGCGCGCGCGCAGCCGCGAGCTCGCCGTCGGCGTCCCCGCGACCGGCCACCAGCCGGTCACGAACCTGATCCGCTCGCAGACCGTCCGCTGCCAACCGGACGAGCCGGTGAGCGAGATCGCACGGCGGATGACCGCGAGCGGCGCGAGCGCGACGATCGTCGACCTCGGCGAAGGCGCCGTCGGGATCATCACCGACCGCGACCTCCGCACCCGCGTGCTCGGCGCCGGACTGCCGTCGGACGTTCCCGCGGGACGCGTGATGACCACCCCGGTGTTCACGGTCGCGCCGGATCGGCTGGGCGGCGAGGTGCTGTTCGAGCTGCTCGAGCGCGGGATCGGCCACGCGCCCGTCATGACCGACGATGGCCGCCTGATCGGCGTCCTCGAGGATGTCGACCTGCTTGCAGCGCACCCGCGCTCCTGGTTCGGCGCCCGCCGTGCAATCGCGCGCGCGGGCGACATCGAGGCGCTTGCGGCGCTCGCCGTCAAGCTGCCCGACGTGATCGTCGACCTGCACGCGGCGAACATCCGCGCGCTCGAGGTCGCCCGCGTGCTGTCCACCCTCCTCGACGCGCTCACGGTCCGTGCGCTCGAGCTCGCGCCGGGAGCACGGGCACTGCCCGCCGACGGCGTCGTCTGGGTCGCGCTCGGCAGTCACGCGCGGCGGGAGCTGATGCTGAGCTCACACCCGCGGGGCATGCTCATCGCCAGCGAGCCGCCGCCCCCCGGGTGGACCCGGAGCGCCTGCTCGGCGCTGGCAGCCTGCGGGCTGCCAGCGCCGCCACCAACGCTCGTCCCGGCGCGCTGGGGCGCAAGCGGGGATCCGGTCGTGCTCGAGGCGCTCGTCGATCGGCGCGCCCTGTGGGGCACGCCGCGCGATCCGCTCCCCACCCCCGATGGGGGCGTTGTCGAGCTGCTAGCTCGCAGCGCGCTGTCGCACCGGCCGCCGACGGGGTTCGACGCCGCTCAGGCGCTGCATGCGGACGGGACGCGCAGCGATTGGGTCGACATCAGAGTCTCGGCGGTCGCGCCGATCGTGGCGCTCGCGTTGTGGGGCGCCGCCGCCGCTGGGAGCTTCGAGGGCTCGACCGTCGAGCGCCTCGGCGCGGCGGCCGGTGGCGGCGTGCTGCTCGAGGCCGAGGCGGCGACGTTGACGGACGCGTTCGAGCTCGCGTTGGAGCTGGCGCTCTCGCACCAGGCCGGGCAGCGCGCGGACGGCCGCCCGCCGGACGACCGGCTGCAGTCGGCCGCGCTCAGCCCGCTCACGCGGGACCATCTCCGCGACGTCTTCCGCGCGATCGCGGCGGTGCAGAGGAGAGCGCTCGCGTGAGGTTGCGGCGGACGCGTCACGGTGCCGCCGGCGCGTTTGCGCAGGCCCGGCGTCCGAAGAGCGGGACGCCGTGGCGCGAGGCGAGCTGGTGCGCGCTCGACCTCGAGCTGACCGGCCTCGATCCGCGCGAGGATCACATCATCGCCGTGGGCGCGGTGCCGATCGAAGCTGGCCGCGTCGTCCTCGGCGGCAGCGTCTACACGCTTGTGAGCAGCTCACGCCGCTCCGGTCACGGCGCGATGCTCGCCCACAGGCTGCGCCACGCCGACGTCCAGGGCGCGCCGTCCGTCGGAGATGCTGTCGAGCTCATCCTCGAGCGTTTCGCGGGGCGCGTGCCGGTGTTTCACGCGGCGGCCGTCGAGCGCGGGTTCCTGAAACCGCTGCTCGCTGGCCGCAGGGTGCGTCTCCCCGCCTCGGCGGACACGCTGGTGCTCGGACACAGGTGGCTGCGCGAGCGCTCGGACGCCGAGCGCCCTGCGTTGACGCTCGCCGGCCTCGCGTCGGCGCTCGGCCAGGCGACGCACCCGGCCCATCATGCGCTTGGCGACGCGATCACGACCGCACAGGTGTTCATCGCGCTGGCGAGCCACCTCGATGCGGTCTCGCCGCAGACGGTGGGCTCGCTGCTCAGCGCTAGGTAGGCACAGCTTCGCGTTCGCGTTCGCGTACCGGGTTGCGGGACGGGCGCGCTCAGAACAGCTGGAGGTAGCGGTCCAGCTCCCACTGCGTGATCTGCTCGTGCGCGGCCTGCCACTCGCGGCGCTTGACCGTTATGTAGTAGTCGACGTAGTCGCCCCCGCGGGTGCTGCCGAGCGCGGTTCGCAGCGCGTCGTTGCGCTCCAGCTCGCGGGTCGCGTCGAGCAGGTTCGCGGGCAGCAACTCGATCCCTTCCGCGGCGAGCTCCGCGTCGCTGAGCGTGTAGAGGTTGGCCGCGTTCGGCGCGCCCGGGTCGAGCCCACGGTCGACGCCGTCGAGGCCCGCCGCAAGCATCCCGGCGGCGCCGAGGTACGGGTTGCACGACCCGTCGACGGTGCGGTCCTCGATGCGGCCGGGCGCCGGGATGCGCAACATCTGCGTGCGGTTGTTGTAGCCGTAGCTGATGTACACGGGCGCCCACGTGGCGCCGCTGGTCGGCGCGCCCACGACGAGCCGCTTGTACGAGTTGACCGTCGGAGCGGTGAGCGCGATGTACGCCTTCGCGTTGCACTTGAGCCCACCGATGAACCGGTAGGCGAGCTCGGAGAGCCCGAGTCCGCGCGGATCCTCGCCGGGGTCGCGAGCGAACACGTTCTCGCCGTCGCCCCACAGGCTCAGGTGGAAGTGGCAACCGTTGCCGGTGAGGTTGGCGAACGGCTTGGGCATGAATGTCGCGACCAGACCGCGCTGGTGGGCGAGCGTCTCGACCATGTAGCGGAAGAACACCGCGCGGTCGCACGTCGTGAGCGCGTCGGTGTACTGGAAGTTCTGCTCGAACTGGCCGTTGGCGTCCTCGTGGTCGGTCGCGTAGTTGTCCCAGCCGAGACCCGTCACCGCCTGCGACACGGTCGTGACGAAGTCGAGGCTGCGCGTCAGCGCGCGCATGTCGTAGCAGGGCTGCTCGAGCGTGTCGAGCGCGTCGGCGATCGCGAGCGTGCCGTCGGGCTGGCGCCTGAGCAGGAAGTACTCGAGCTCGGCCCCGATCTTGAGCTCATATCCGCGCTCCGCCAGACGCGCAAGCGAGTTGCGCAGGATCGTGCGCGGGCAGTACGGCCACGGCTTGCCCTCGACCGTGATGTCGCAGGCCATGCGCGCGACGTTGGGCTGCCAGGGAAGGATCGTGAAGCTGCTCGGATCCGGGATCGCGACGAGATCGGGATCGTCGGGACCCTGGCCGATGTCGCCGGCCGCAAAGCCGGCGAAACCGGCGCCCTCGGTCAGCAGATCATCGAGATGGTGGGCGGGCACGAGCTTGGCGCTCGGCTTGCCGTGCATGTCGACGAACTGGGCGAACAGGAACTCGATCCCCCGCGTCGCGACGATCTGGCGGACATCATCGGCTGTGCTTGGCGGCGTGCTCATGGAACCGAGGTATATCGGCGCACGCGGAACCGGCGCAATGGCATCAGCCACCCCTTAGCGGCGGATAGCATGTTCGTAGTGCACATATGAGCGCATCCGCCCACTCCACCGAGCCCCACGGCCTGCGCGAGGAGAACCAGACGCTGTACGGCGTCATCAAGCTCGTGTCCTCCTCGCTCGAGCTGATCACGATGCTGCAGGGAATCGTTGATCTCGTCACCGAGGCGAGCGGCTGCCATGCCTGCTTCATCTACCTGCTCGAAAACGAGCAGCTGACGATCCGCGCCGCCTCCCCGGTGTTCGCCGAGGCCGTCGGCAAGGTCCGCTTCTCGATCGAGGAGGGATTGACCGGCTGGGTGGCACGCCACCGCACGCCCGAGTTCATCCGTGACCATGCGCTCGAGGATCCCCGGATGAAGTACGTGCCGATCCTCAAGGAGGAGCACTTCCAGTCGATGGTGGCGGTGCCGATCCTCTCGCGCGCGGCGCAGACGATCGGCGTCATCGTCCTGCACACACAGGCGCCGCACGAGTTCGACGATGAGACGGTCAAGCTGCTCGTGCACATCGGCTCGCTCGTGTCGGGCGCGATCGAGAACGCGCAGCTGTACGAGCGCGAGCACCACCGGGTGGGGGCGCTCACCGAGCTGTCCTCGCTCGCGCAGGAGGTCGCGGGAGCCGGCAGCGTCTCCGAGCTCGGGGCCGTCGTCGCCGAGGGGACCCGCTCGCTGCTCGGCGCGCCGGTCTGCCAGCTCTACCGGATCGACCAGGATGGAGCGAGCGCGACGCTGCTCGCCTCCAGCCCGGCGGACACCCCCGCGCCCACTGGTCTCTCGGCCGCCGACGTCCTGCTCGCTGCGCTCGACGGGCCCGGCTCCGGTACGGCCGCGCAGATGCTGTGGCCGGCGATCGAGGCCGGGGCCCTGCTCGTCACGCCACTCGCCGCCGGCGGTGAGCGCATCGGGCTCCTGTGCGCGGGGTCGCAGCCGGGACAGCCATTCAGCCCCGAGGGCACCGAGATCGTGCGCGCGGTCGCCCATCTCGCCGCGGTCGCGATGAAGCGGGCCGAGCTGATCGAGGGACTGACGAACGCGAACACCGTCAAGGACCTGTTCGAGGCACTCGCGGCGGGGGCGACGGGATTCGCCGCCGGCAAGGCGGCGGAGGTCCGTTGCGATCTCGGCCAGCCATATCTCATGCTCTGCGCCGAAGCGGCCCGCGGTCGCGAGCAGGCCTCAGGCGAGTGGCGAGCCGACGCCGAGCAGCTCGGACGAGCGATCGCGGGGCTCGCGCCGAGGACGGCGATCGAAGCGGGTCCCGGGCCGGTGCGGGCGCTGCTGGCGCTCGGGACTCGCCGCCCGGAGCGCATCGACGACGTGCTGCGCTCGTGCCGTGAGCTTGGGCGCCAGTTCGGGGCGGCGTTCGGCGTGAGCGAGCTGCGCGCGGAGCAAGCCGAGGCGGCCGGCGCCTACCGCGAGGCGCGCGACGCGGCGACGATCGGGCGTGCGCTCCTCGCCGACGGTGGCGCGATCGCGTACTCAGAGCTCGGCGCCTATCGCTACCTCGTGCACATCAGCGAGCAGGACGCGCCGCACGACCGGATGCGCGAGGCGGTCGACACGCTGATCGAGTACGACCGGCGGCGGCGCTCCGCGTTGCTCGACACGCTCGAGCGCTACCTCGCCGAGCGCCGCGGCGTGATCGAGGCCGCCCGCGAGCTGTTCATTCATCCGAACACGCTGCGCCAGCGGCTCGGCCGAGTCGAGGAGCTGACCGGGTTGAACCTCGACGACACCGACCTGCTGTCGCTCGAGCTCGCGATCAAGCTCGCGCGCCTGCACGGGCTCCCCGGCGGCGCACGCGATGGCGCCTGAACGTTGACTGCGACAACGCGGTACGGAGCCCGCGAGCCCCGGACCGAGCGGGCGGCCGTCAGGCGCCGCCATCGCTCAGTGATCCTCTCGTTGGCCCTCAGATCACGAGGTACACCGGCACGCTCGACTTGCGGCGCACCCGCTGGGGCTCCTGGGTCCACAGCATGTCGCCGACGAGGCGCGGGCGGTCCGCGTCGGCCGTCATCACGATCGCCCCGCACTCCTGTAGCACGGCCTCTTGGCAGATGCGCTTGGTCGCGTTGCGGGTGCCCAGAACGTGACCGTCGGCGTCGATTCCCTTGCGGCGGAAGCGCTTGACCACCTTGCGGACCATCTCGCGCTGCTCGTCCCACTCGCGCTTGGTCGGCAGCAACCCGGGGTTTGGGAGGCCGAAGGCGACGCCGTGGACGCGGGCGATCGACAGCACGCGGACGCTCCTGTCCGACTCGTAGAGCAGCTCGAGCACGCGTGCGATCGCCGCGTCGGTGATCGCACGTCCCTCGGAGGCGAGCAGGATCCGCCCGAACTGCTGCTCCCCCACCGTGCTGTCGCGCTCGTCCAACGCCGGCACGCTCACGGGCCGGCACCTTCCGCAGCCGGCACCGCCGGGTGATCCGGCGGATGCACTCCGGCGAGCTCACCGGGCGGGCGGCGCTTGTCCTCGACGCTCTTGCGATACCACCACAACGGCAGGTAGGCGAGCAGGACGGCGATCCCGATGAAGTAGTAGGGGAGCGTCTTCTTCCCGGCCGCGTTGCACGCGCAGTTGGCGTACACCGGCCCGCCCCAGACGTAGATCACCGCGTACACACCCGCCAGAGCGAGCGCCGCGTACTTCATCCATTCGGGCAGCCTGAATGGCCTGCGCACGTTCGGGCGGTACTTGCGCAGCAGGAAGTAGCCGATCAGGACCGGGATGAACGAGAACAGGTAGCCGACGTTCGAGAACGTGTAGATCTGGACGGCGCCGCCCATGAACACGACCACGATCGAGCAGACGATGTTGAAGGCCATCGCGTGGCCCGGGACGCCGTGCGAGTTCGAGCGCGCGAAGAACTTCGGGAAGTGCCCATCGGTTGCCATCTGGTGCAGCGAGCGAGCGGTGCCGGTGATCGCGTTGAGCGCCGAGAGCACGAGCGCGATGATCAGCATCCAGCCGATCAGCCAGTCGAGCACGGTCGAGGCGGAACTGGTGCCGAACACCTTGGAGGCGAAGGTCACGAACATCGTCTTCGGGTCGACGAGCGCCGGGTTCCCGAGCGCGTGGAGTCCGAGCACGATCACGAACGCGATCGGGATCATCGTGTAGATGAAGACGCCGTAGCCGCCCTCGAGGTTCATCGCGATCTTCGCGTCGCGGTCGGGGTCGCGCGTCTCGCCGATGTAGCAGGCGGCCGCCTCCATCGCGATCACGTTCCAGGTCAGCAGGAAGGAGAAGGCGATCGAGACCGTCAGCCAGCCGTGATTGAACTGGGGCGCGAAGAAGCTGCTGCCGTCGACGTGGCGGAAGTGGGTCAGCTGGCCGAAGTCGACCACCGACGGGTTGAAGATCCAGGAGATCGCCAGGAACGTCAGCGGGATCATCGACAGCACCGCCAGGACCGTCGCGAACACCGTCCCGAAGCGCAGGCCGCGGTAGGAGGGGATGAACAGCAGCAGCAGGCCGACCACGGAGATCCCGATCGTCCACCAGGCGATCGGCGTGCCGAGCAGCGAGATGCCGCTCGTGGTGTTCAGCTTGAACAGGTCCGCGACATAGAACGAGGCCAGGATCATGTTGAGCGGCGCGACCGGGAACCACCCGAGCCAGTACCCCCAGGCGGTGATCCCGTTGACGTGCTCGGCGAATCGCGGCCAGCGGTCCTTGAACGCCACGTACGCGTAGCTGGGCGAGCCGCCGGAGCGGTCGGGCATCATGGCCGCCAACTCGGCCAGGAACAGGCACAGCAACCAGCCGCTGACGGTCACCCCGAAGGTGATCGGGATCGCCGCGGCGCCGAGCGAGGTGACCATCACCGGGGCGATGCCGGTGACGAGGATCGTGCCGGCGAGTCCGATCACGAACGCGCTCCACCAGGTACCCGTCTTCGGCAGGCCGCTGCCCGCATAGACCAGCTCGTCCTGTTCGACTACCTGCACGTCTGCCATGCGCCCCTCCGTGACTACGGTGTGTTGACGCCACGCAGACTCGCACGTCGTCCGCGCGCGTCCAAGCGAGAATCGAACACAATTGCGCTGCGCAGCATGGAGCACTTGGACACATTCCTGGCGCGCTATCCGCCCTTTGACGCGCTGCCTCCGGACGAGCTGCAGGCGGTCGCGCGCGCCGCCGTCGAGCGTGAGTTCGACGCGGGCGTGAGCGTCCTCGTCGAGGATGGCGCGCCCGCGAACGCGATCTGGATCGTGCTCAGCGGCTCGATGGAGCTCGTGCACGACGGCGAGGTGATCCAGGTGCTCGGACCGGGCGAGACGTTCGGCCATCCGTCGCTGCTCACGGGCATGGCCCCCGCGTTCACCGTGCGGGCCCGGGAGCGCTGCGGCTGCGCGCAGCTGGCGGTCGACGCGGCCCGGCGCGTCCTTGGCACTCTGGCCGGAGCGTCGTACGTCGCGAGCTCGATGCGGGGCCGGCTGACACGCGCGGGCCACACCGTTCACGGGCTGGCCGGCGTCGGCACGACCCCGGTCTCCGCGATCATGCGCCCGCCGGTCTTCTGCGATCCGCGGGAGCCGATCAGGGCGGTCGCCGCGCGGCTCTCCGAGCAGCGCGGGGTCTCCGAGCTCTTGCTGGCACTCGACGACGGGCGCCTCGGGATCGTCTCCGACGCGGACATCCGCGGCTCGCTGGCGCACCCGCTCGACGCGCCGGTGAGCTCGATCGCGCGCATCCCGGCGCCGACGGTGCCCGCCGAGCAGCTGGCGGTCGAGGCGACCGTCGACATGCTCGCGGTCGGCGCCGAGCATCTCGTGGTGCTCGACGGCAGCGGCGTGTGCGGCGTGCTCGCCGCCGCCGACCTGCTCGGCCTCGACGCCCGCAGCCCGATCGCGCTGCGCCACACGATCCTGTCCGCGGACAGCGAGGACGAGTTGCTCAGGGCCACCGCCGAGCTCCCCCACCTGTTCATGGCGCTCGTCAGCGCCGGCGTGCCGCCGCGCGACGTCGGTCGCGTCCTGAGCCTCCAACACGACGCGCTGCTCACACGGCTGATCGACTTCTCGATCGCTGCGCACGGGCAGCCCCCCGCGGCCTGGACGTGGCTCGATCTCGGGAGCGCCGCACGACGGGAGTTCACGCTCGGCTCCGACCAGGACAACGCGCTCGCCTACGACGCCGCTGCGGAGGAGGTGGACGGCTACTTCGCGACGCTCGGCGCCGATGTCAACGAGGGCCTCGAGCGATGCGGCTTCGGCCTCGACAACAACGGCGTGATCGCCGCAAAGCGGCTGTGGCGGATGTCGAAGGCGGACTGGGAGCGGACGTTCGACGAGTGCCTGAGCGAGCCGGACGAGTCCCATCTCATCCGCGCAACCGTTGCCTTCGACTTCCGGCCGGCGGCCGGCGGCCTGGAGATCGCGCCGGATCTGGGCAGACGCGTCCGCGCCGCGCGCGACCGGCCCGCGTTCATGCGCCTGCTCGCGCGGACCGCCGCGGGCTACGGGGTCGCGCTCACCTTTCGGGGCCAGCTCGCGGCCGACCGTGAGGGCCGGCTCGATCTCAAGCGCGGCGCGACCATCCCGCTCGTCAACCTCGTCCGCTACCACGCGATCGCCGCCGGCGTGACGATCTCCAACACGCTCGAGCGCATCGACGCCGTCGCGGCCGCCGGCGCCGTCCACCGCAACACCGCCGACGCGCTGCGGGAGGCGTTCGACGTCATCGCGAAGCTCCGCTTCGAGCGTCACGCGGCCTGCCTGCGCGCGGGCCACGCGCCCGACAACCTGATCGTACCCGCCGATCTGCCTCCGATCTCGCGCGCCGACCTCCGCGAGGCGCTCCACGTCGTGCGCCGCGCGCAGAAGCAGCTCGGCGTGGGCGTCTCGCCCTGGGTGTAGGCCGCCCGAGCCGCTCGGGCACTGTGAGCACCGACCACACAATCTCTTTGCAAAGTGTGCTTCCGCGCACCATTGGCGCCGGTACGGTGGCTCTCTAACCTTGCCCGCCATGTGTGGAATCGCGGGGCTGTACACGAAGACGCCGGCGCTCCGGGAGCGGCTCGGCGAGGAGCTCGCCGGGATGTTGAGTCAGCTCGCCTTCCGCGGGCCCGACAGCGCCGGCGTGGCGTTCTACCGCGACCCGGCGCCGGCGGGGAGCTGCAAGGTGTCTCTGTACAGCGCCGCGCCGGCGTGGGAGCAGCTCTCCCTCGAGCTGGCCGCGGCGTTCGGTGAGGCGTCCGCACCCGCGGTGCGCGCCACGCACGCGACGTTCGTGATCGCCACCGACGCCGACAGCGCCGAGGCGTGGCTCGCCGAGCACCACCCGGAGCTGCGCCTGATGAGCGCCGGGACGTCGATCGAGATCTACAAGGAGGCGGGCGCACCGAACGACTTCGTGCGCCGCTTCGCGCTCGGCGAGATCGACGGTTCGCACGCGCTCGGCCACACGCGCATGGCGACGGAGAGCCGGGTGAGCACCGAGCACTCCCATCCCTTCTCGACCGGGCTCGACCTCTGCCTCGTCCACAACGGATCGCTGTCCAACCACAACTGGCTGCGCCGCTCGCTGCGCCGCGAGGGGATCCGCTTCCAGACCGACAACGACAGCGAGGTGGCCGCCGGCTACCTCACGTGGCGCATGCGCGAGGGCGCGACGCTCGAGCAGGCGCTCGAGGGATGCCTGGAGGATCTCGACGGCTTCTACACGTTCGCCGTTGGGACGGCCGACGGGTTCGCGGTGCTCCGTGACCCGATCGCGTGCAAGCCGGCGGTGATGGCCGAGACCGACGAGTGGGTCGCGATGGCGTCGGAGTACCGCGCGATCGCCGGCCTGCCCGGCGCCGACGGCGCCGTCCTGTGGGAGCCCGAGCCGGGCAAGGTGTACAGCTGGGGCGGATCTCCCGTGGCGGTGGCGTGATGACGGCTGTCGAGGCGACGGACGTCGTGACGTTCGATCTCGCTGCCAAGCGCGTGCGCGAGCTCAACTTGTACCTGCACTCCGACGCGTTCGCCGGTCCGGTGCGGGTCAGCAACCCGCAGGGCAAGCACAGCATCGCGGTCGGAATCGATGCACCGTTTGAGGTGGAGATCGGCGGCCACGTCGGCTACTACTGCGCCGGCATGAACAAGCAGGCGACGGTCCGCGTGCACGGCAACTGCGGCGTCGGCGTCGCGGAGAACATGATGTCCGGGCGCGTGATCGTCGAGGGGAGCGCCTCGCAGGCGGCGGGCGCGACCGCACGCGGCGGGCTTCTCGTCGTCCACGGCGACGCGTCGGCGCGCTGCGGCATCTCGCTCAAGGGCGCCGACATCGTCGTGCGCGGATCGGTCGGGCACATGAGCGCGTTCATGGCGCAGACCGGGTCACTCGTGGTCTGCGGAGATGCCGGCGACTCGCTCGGGGACTCGCTGTATGAGGCGCGGCTGTTCGTGCGCGGCTCGGTCGGCCGCCTCGGGGCCGACTGCGTCGAGAAGGAGATGCGCTCCGAGCACATCGACCACGTCGCGCGATGCCTGTCGCTCGCGCGGATCGACGATGCCGATCCCTCGTCGTTCCGCCGCTACGGGTCGGCGCGACGGCTGTACAACTTCCACATCGACAACGTCGGGAGCTACTGATGAGCGCAACCGGCTGGCATCCGGGGCTGCGCGAATCGGCGACCTTCGATCGCACCACGATCGCCGAGATCCAGCGCGCCGCCCGCGAGGGCATCTACTCGATCAAGGGCTTCGGCGCCAAGCGGCGGGTTCCGTGCTTCGACGACCTGCTGTTCCTCGGCGCGAGCGTCTCGCGCTACCCGCTGGAGGGCTACCGGGAGCGCTGCGACACCGATGTCGTGATCGGGACGCGGTTCGCTAGAGAGCCGATCCACCTCGAGATCCCGATCACGATCGCCGGGATGAGCTTCGGTGCGCTGTCCGCGCCGGCGAAGGAGGCGCTCGGTCGTGGCGCGAGTGAGCTCGGGACGAGCACGACGACCGGCGACGGTGGCATGACGCCGGAGGAGCGCGAGCACTCGAAGACGCTCGTTTACCAGTTGTTGCCCTCGCGCTACGGGATGAACCCGGACGATCTGCGGCGCTGCGACGCGATCGAGGTCGTCATCGGGCAGGGCGCGAAGCCGGGCGGCGGCGGCATGCTCCTCGGGCACAAGATCTCCGATCGCGTCGCCGAGATGCGTGACCTGCCGGCCGGGATCGACCAGCGCAGCGCCTGCCGGCACCCTGACTGGACCGGCCCGGACGACCTCGAGATCAAGATCGAGGAATTGCGAGAGATCACCGACTGGCGCGTGCCGATCTACATCAAGATCGGCGCGACACGGACGTACTTCGACGTCGCACTCGCCGTGAAGGCGGGCGCCGACGCGATCGTCTTGGATGGGATGCAGGGCGGAACCGCGGCGACGCAGGAGGTGTTCATCGAGCACGTCGGGATTCCGATCCTCGCGGCGATCCCGCAGGCGGTCCGGTCGCTCGTCGATCTCGGCATGCACCGCAAGGTCCAGCTGATCGTCTCCGGCGGGATCAGAACCGGAGCCGACGTCGCCAAGGCACTCGCGCTCGGCGCCGATGCCGTCTCGATCGGGGTCGCCGCGATGATCGCGCTCGGCGACAACGCCCCCGAGCACGACAGCGCCTACCGCGAGATCGGCTCGGCGGCCGGTTACTACGACGACTGGCAGGCAGGCCTCGATCCGGCCGGGATCTCCACCCAGGATGAGCGGCTGGCGGCGCGGCTCGATCCCGTCGAGGGCGGACGGCGGCTGGCGAACTACCTGCGCACGCTCGTGCTGGAGACTCAGACGCTCGCGCGGGCGTGCGGGAAGTCGCACGTCCACAACCTCGAGCCCGAGGACCTTGTAGCTCTGACGATCGAAGCGGCCGCGATGGCGCGCGTGCCGCTCGCCGGGACGGGCTGGATCCCCGGTATCACACCCATGTAACGGTGGCGTTCGATGTTGTTGCGGCGCGTCACCCACACGTGACACGTCTGCTGCCAACGTTTGTCGTGTGACGCGCCGCACCGATCGCCTGCCCCACTTGGATGTCGAAAGGGGGAAACGCGTTCCTCAGCCACCGGACGGCCGCGGCCGTCTGGGGCCTGCGCGTCATCGCGACTGCACAGATCGAGGTGACCGTCGAGTCGCGTGGCGTGCGAAAGCCGGCGGGGCTCGTGACGCACCGGACCGCACGCGTGCCCCATCCGGATGATCTGGCGGTGCGCAACGACCTCCGGGTCAGCTCCGTGCCGCGGCTGATCATCGAGCTTGCACCCCGTGAACGTTCCCGAGAGCTCCGCCGCCTCGTGACCCAGTCGATGCGGAAGGGCATCCTTGGAGCGCGACCGCGAGAAGGACGCGTGGCTGCAGCGCCACGGCATCAGGATCCTGCGCGTCACCCGGTGGCAGTTCGACAACAGACGCTCGAGCCTCCTGGAGAACCTCGACGCCTTCGTCCGGGGAGCCGCCTGACGGCGGCGACCGCTGAGGCTTCGTTGACCACCTCCGCGGTGGTCGACGGCAGAGTCGTTTCCCACCTCCGCGGTGGTCGACGACAGAGTCGTTTCCCACCTCCTCGGTGGTGGACGACAGAGTCGTGGCCCGCCTCTCGGCGGCAACGACCTCAGAGTCGTGGCGGTGGCGGTCGCAGCCGGCCCGCAGCAGCCGTCCCCGCGACAAGCATGAGCACTCCGTACACGCCGGGCACGGCGCCGGCTGCGGTCCCGAACGCCTGCGTCGCAAGCGCCGCCGCGACCGCGAAGTCACGCATCGCGATCGTGAGCGCGCCGGGGATCGCGTCGTCGCCGCCGCCTCCGTCGCCGCCGCCTCCGTCGTCGCCGCCGCCGCCGCCTCCGCCACCTCCGCCTCCGCCGCCTCCGCCGCCTCCGCCGCCTCCGTCGCCGCCGCCTCCGCGGCGTCCGTCGGCGCCGCGACGCCGGCGCCAGAGCTCGCCGAGGAGCCCTGAGACCGCGAGGAAGACAACGCTCGCGAGGCTTGCCGCCCCGAGATGGTGCGCGCCATGAGTTCCGCTCAGCGCCGCGTAGACGAGCGCGGCAACCGCCAGCGCCGCGACCCCCTCGCGCTCGCCGTCGACGGCAGCGAGCCGCGGCACGACACTGCGCACCAGGACACCGCAGCACAGCGGGACGATGACGACGAGCGCGAAGCGTCCGAGCAGCGCCACCGCGTCCGCGTGTCCGCCGCCGAGCCAGCCGATCGCGAGCGGGCCGGCGAGCGCGGCGACGACGAGCGAGCCGGTGACGACGCCGAGCGCGATCGTCGCGTCCGCGCCCGCGAGCGCGACGAGCCCGACCGATGCGACCTCCGAGCTCGAGAGGCCGACGCCGAGCAGACCGTCGCGGATCGGCGGCGAGAACGGCCGCCCGATCGCCCAGGCGACCAGGGCGAGGACGATGAGCGGAACAACGGAGAGAAAGGCGACCGCTCTCATGTGCGACCTCAGCCGGGCGAGGTCATGGTGCGAGATCCCGAGCGCGGTCGCGAGCACGAGCACCGCGAGCAGCAGGTCGCTACGCGAGGCGGCGGTCGCCGACGGCACGATGATCGCGAGCAGTGCGGCGGCGAGGGCGACCGGCGTCAGCAACCGCGGGATCGTCGCGAGCCCGCGAGCCACCATCATCGCCGCGACGCGGCCGTAGTCGCCGCAGATCGGGTCATCATTGCCCGGACCGTCCCCACCCCGCCGCGACCCCGTGCAACGTCAAACTCACCAGGACGTCCGCGGTCGCCGGCGACCGGAGCGTCATCCCCCGAGCGCCCGCGTCAGCTTGACCGTGCCGTCGAGCAGCTCGTCGAGCAGGCGCGTCGGATCGCGCAGCCGCGTCGCCGGACCCTGGATGCCGAGGATCGCAGCGAGCCCGCCGGCCCGGTCGAACACCGGAGCGGCGATCGCGTTGACGTCGACGTCGCGCTCGCCGAACACGGTGCCGTAGCCGCGCTCGCGCACCGCGCGCACCTCTGCGGCGAGATCGGCGCGATCGGTGATCGTCCGGTCCGTGAACGCGACCATGTCGCTCTCACGGGGCAGCGGCCCGCCGCCGAACGCCAGCATCACCTTCCCGACGGCGGTCCCGTGCGCGACGCTCGGGCGCCCGAGCCTCGCCATGCTGACGACGCTCGAACGCGATGGTGCAGAGTCGACGGTGATCGCCTCCTGCTCCCCCGGCAGCGACAGCGTCGTCGTCTCGCCGGTTCGTTCCATCAGCTCGACGAGCACCGGCCGCGCGAGCGTCTGGAGGTCGAGCCGGGCGAGCACACGGTCCGCGAGCGTCACGAGTCCGAGCCCGAGCCGGTAGGGCCCCTGGCCATCGCGCTGGACCATCCCGGCGGCCTCGAGCGTCGCGAGCAGCCGCGAGGCTGTGCTCGCGTGCACGCCGATCCGCCGTGCGAGCTCGTGCACGCTCAGCCCGGTGTCGGCGTCGCGCAACTCCTGGAGGAGCGCCATCGCCCGCGCGACCGAACCCACCTGCTGTTGCGTCATGCCCAATAGTATTGCGTGCAGCGCGTTAGGTGTCTAGTATGCCCGCGGATGTCGTTCCTCCTCACATGCCCCTACTGCGGCGTGCGCGAGGTCGCCGACTTTGCGTTCGGCGGCGAGGTCAATCCGAGACCTCGACAATCGCCCACAGACCGCGAGCTCTGGCGGTACAACTACTTCCGCCGCAACGTCGCCGGCGTCCAGCGCGAGTGGTGGTACCACCGCTCCGGCTGCCGCACCTGGTTCCTCGCCGAGCGCGACACGCGTACCAACGAGGTGCTGCGGGTCGGCCTGCCCGAGGAGATGCCGTCATGAGCCGCCTGGAGCCGCAACCCGGCGAGCTGATCGATCGCGGCACGACGATCACGTTCACCTTCGACGGCGAGCCAGTCGAAGGTCTCCAGGGGGACACGATCGGCTCGGCCCTGTACGCGACCGGACGCCGGACGTTCTCGCGCAGCTTCAAGTACCACCGCAGGCGCGGGCTCATGTGCTGCGCGGGCAACTGCCCCAACTGCATCGTCGAGGTCGACGGCGCGCCAGGGATCCGGGCCTGCACGGAGCCGCTGCGCAGCGGCATGAGGGTTGCGCACCTCAACGCACGCCCGAGTCTCGAGCGCGACGTCATGTCGATAACCGACGCGATCGGCGGACCGCTGACGCCGCCCGGCTTCTACTACAAGACGTTCATGCGTCCACGGCGGCTCTGGCCGCTCTACGAGAAGGTGCTGCGCAACGCCGCGGGCGTCGGGCGCCTGCCGCGCACACAGGAAGAGCGGAAGTGGCGCACCGAGTACCGGCGCAGGCACACTGACCTGCTCGTCATCGGCGGTGGCATCGCGGGGCTCCATGCGGCGATCGCCGCAGCCGAGCAGGGCGCCGACGTCGTGCTCGCCGACGAGGGCACGGAGCCCGGTGGGCGGCTTTTGTGGGAGGGGGGCCACGACCGGGCTCGCGCCGCTGCGAAGCGCGCGCGCGAGATCGGGGTCGAGCTCCTCGAGAGCGCACCCGCGCTCGGGCACTTCGACGGGCTCGTCCCCGTCTGGCAGGGCGACACCCTGCACCAGGTCCGCGCGCGCCACCGGATCTTCGCGACCGGCGCGATCGAGCAACCGCTCGTGTTTGCCGGAAACGACCTGCCGGGGGTGATGCTGTCGAGCGGCGCCCTGCGGCTTGCAGTCCTCTATGGGGTCTCGCCGGGACGGCGGGCCGTGGTCGTCACCACCGGTGATCGCGGCCTCGAGGCCGCGCTCGCACTCCGCGCGCGCGGCATCGAGGTGAGCGTCGTCGCCGACCTGCGCAGCGAGCCCTCACCGCTCGCCACGAGCGTCCGCGCGCAGGGCATCAACATCCTGCACGGCTGGACTGTCGCGGCAGCGGAGGGCCGCCGCGCGCTGGAGTCGGCGCGGCTCGCTCCGGTCGACGGCTGCGGCCAGCGCCACCAGGCGCAGTGCGATCTGCTCCTCGTCGCGGGCGGCGACGCACCAGCAACCGCGCTCGTCTCGCAGGCGGGCGGCAGAACCGCCTATGACGCCGTACGCGGCCACTTCGCGATCGCGGAGCTGCCCAGGTACGTCTGGGTCGCCGGCCAGCTGGCCGGCGAGGGCGAACGCCATCACGCCGCGGCCTCCGGCGAGCGGGCGGGCCTCGAGGTCGCACGCGCACTCGGGCTCGGCGACACAGTCGCGCTCGAGCAACGGATCGCGACGCTCACCGAGCAGCTGCGTCCGGGGGACGCCCAGGCGCACGGGGCGCCGCCACCGGCCGGCCTCGCGGGCGAGAAGGGCAAGGCGTTCGCCTGCTTTTGCGAGGACGTCACCGCGAAGGACATTCCCCGCGGCGTCGCCGAGGGATACGACTCGATCGAGCTGTGCAAGCGCTTCACGACAGTGACGATGGGCCCCTGCCAGGGACGCATGTGCCAGCTACCGTCGATCAGGTTGATGGCGAAGGAGACGGGGCAGTCGCTCGCGGAGATCGGAACGACGACGGCGCGGCCACCATGGTCGACGGTGCCGCTCGGCGCACTCGCGGGACGGCCGATCGAGCCGGCGAAGCGCTCGTCGATCCATCCCCGCCACCGCGCGCTGAACGCCACCATCAGGTGGGCCGGAGACTGGCTGCGCGCCTATGACTACGGTGACGTCGAGGCCGAGACCGCCGCGGTCCACGAGGCCGCAGGGCTGATCGACGTCTCGACGCTCGGGAAGCTGCTCGTCAGCGGGGCGGACGCCGGGACATTCCTGGACCGCCTCTACCCGAACCGGATCTCGAACCTCAAGCCGGGGCGGGTGCGCTACGGCGTGCTCACCAGCGACGCGGGTCGGATCATCGACGACGGCACGCTCACTCGCCTCGACGAGCGGACGTTCTATGTGACGACGACCTCGAGCGGCGCGGGCGCCGTCGAGCAATGGTTCTCCTGGTGGCTCGCCGACTGGCGCCTGCAGGTGACGTTGACCGACGTGACGCAGGCGCTGTGCGCGGTCAACCTCGCGGGACCGAAGTCCCGCGAGATCCTGCGCCGCGTCAGCGACCTCGATCTCGATCCGACCGCGTTCGCCTACCTCGACTCGCGGCAGGGCCGCGTCGCGGGCGTGAGCGCGCTGCTCATGCGCATCGGGTTCGTCGGCGAGCTCGGCTACGAGATCCACTTCCCGTCGGCGTACGGCCCCGATGTGTGGGACGCTCTGCTCACGGCCGGCGAGCCCGAGGGCATCCGCCCGTTCGGGCTCGAGCCGCAGCGCATCCTGCGACTGCAGAAGCAGCACATCATCGTCGGGCAGGACACCGACTCGGAGTCGACGCCACTGGGCGCCGCGATGCCGTGGGCGGTGAAGCTCGACAAGGAGGACGCGTTCATCGGCAAGTGGGCGCTCGAGCGCGTCGCGGAGCACCCGGCGCCGACGGCACTCGTCGGGTTCACGCTGCCGAACGGGGCCGTGCCGACGGAGGGCGCCGCCGTGCTCGACCATGCCGGCCGGCCGGCCGGCCAGGTCACGAGCGCGCGGCACTCGCGCCAGCTCGGCCGCGTCATCGGCATGGCGTGGGTTCCCGCGCCGCTCGCCGATGACGGCGCGCCGATCATCATCTCCGACAACGGCGCGCAGCTCGAGGCGTCGGTGATGACCACGCCCTTCCACGACCCGCAGGGCGAGAGGTTGCGCTCATGATCGCCTTCCTGACGGTCGACTCCCCCACGGCGAGCGCGCTCTCCCCGATGGGATCCGCGGCGCGTGCGGCAGGTGCGCGCCTCGAGGAACGCGGCGGGTGGAGGATCGCGGTGGCGTTCGCGTCGCCCTCGGTCGAGCGCGCGCGAATCGAGCGCACCGTCGGGTTCGCCGACCGCTCGCACATCCGCAAGCTGGAGCTGCACGGAGCGGCCGCCGGCCTGCCCGGGGCGCCGCAGCCAATCGCGCTCGGTCGGGCGACGCGTGCGGGCGACGGCGCGTGGTGGTGTCCGGTCACGCCGCAGCGCACGCTCGTCCTCGGCGGCGAATGGGCCGCGCCTGCGGGCGCGGCCGATCTCACCTGCGCGTACGCCGCGCTCGAGCTCATGGGACCCGCGTGCCGAGAGCTCCTCGCCCGCTTCTGCGCGATCGATGTGCGGCCGAGCGTCATGCCGCTCGGCGCGTTCCGTCCCGGGTCGGTGGCCCGGACGCCCGGCTACGTGCTGAGAACCGGGGAGAACGCCCTGCTCGTGCTCGTCGGCTGGGCGCTGGGCGAGTACCTCTGGGAGGTCGTCGCCGACGCGGCGGGGCACCTCGGCGGCGGACCGACCGGAGCGGACACGAGCGATGCGTGAGCTGTTCCGGCCAACGAGGATGTGGCGACGCCAGGGCGACCTGCGCCGCAGTTACGACGTCGTGATCGTCGGGGGCGGCGCGCACGGACTCGCCGCCGCGTACTACCTCGGCCGGCTCGGCGTGCGCAACGTCGCGGTGCTCGAGAAGAGCTACATCGGCTCCGGCGCCGCCGGTCGCAACACGACGATCCTGCGCTCCAACTACAAAACGCCGGAGGGCGCGCGCTTCTACGACGCGAGCATCAAGCTCTACGAGAAGCTCTCGACCGAGCTCGAGTTCAACATGCTCTTCTCGCAGTGCGGCCATCTGACGCTCGCGCACTCCGACAGGGCGATGTTCGTGATGGCGAACCGCGCCGAGGTCAACCGGCTGCACGACATCGACTCGCGTCTCGTCGACGCGGCCGAGGTGAAGCGCCTCTGCCCGGAGCTCAATGTCTCAAACGACGTGACGTATCCGATCATGGGCGCGCTTTACCACCCGCCCGGCGGGATCATTCGACACGACGCGGTCGTCTGGGGCTACGCGCGCGGCGCTGATCGCACCGGCGTCGAGATCCATCAGGGGACCGAGGTGCAGGGCTTCGACGTCGCCGGTGGGCGGATCAACGCGGTGCGCACGAACCGCGGCACGATCACCGCCGGACAGGTGCTGAGCGCGACCGCGGGCTGGAGCACGCCGGTGTGCGCGCTGGCCGGCGTCGAGCTCCCGATCACGACGTTCATCCTGCAGGCGTGCGTCACCGAGCCGGTCAAGCCCCTGCTGGGCGTCGTCGTCGTGTCCTCGCAGATGCACACGTACGTCTCCCAGTCGGACCGCGGCGAGTTCGTGATGGGGTCGGAGATCGAGCCGTGGACGACCTACCGGATGCAGAACACGCTCAACTTCCTGCAGGATCTCACGCGGCACATGCTCGAGCTGTTCCCGCAGCTGGAGCGTGCTCGGCTGATGCGCGCCTGGGCGGGCCTGTGCGATCTATCGCCCGACTACAGCCCGATCCTCGGCAGGACGGAGCTGGAGAACTTCCACGTGAGCGCCGGCTGGGGAACGTACGGGTTCAAGGCGGCGCCGATCGTCGGCGCGACGCTCGCCGAGCTCATCCACACCGGCAGGACGCCCGAGCTGATCGCGCCGTTCGCACTCGAGCGCTTCTATGACGATCGGCTCGTCTCCGAGCTCGCGGCGGCGGCGGTGTCGCATTGAGCGATATGTCGCTCATCCGGCTGCTCATCTCGTGCCCGGACCGTACGGGGATCATCGCCGCGATCTCGAAGTTCCTGTTCGAGGCGGGCGCGAACATCGTCCGCTCCGACCAGTACTCGACCGACCCGGAGGGCGGGACCTTCTTCCTGCGCTGCGAGTTCACGCTGCCGGCGGCGAGCCGGGTCGGGCTCGCCGAACGCTTCGGGCTCGCTGTCGCCGAGCCGATGCGCATGAACTGGCGGATGTGGGACGCAGCACGGCCGAAGCGGATCGGCGTGCTCGCCTCGCGCGAGGACCACTGCCTGCAGGAGCTGCTGTGGCGCTGGCGCCGGGCAGAGCTCGACGCGGAGGTCGTGCTCGTCGCCTCCAACCATCCCGACCTGGCGCCGGTCGCGGAGAGCTTCGGTCTCCCCTACCACCACGTCCCCGTCGATCCGCAGAGCAAGCCGCAGGCGGAGGCGCAGCTGCTCGCGATCCTCGACGGCCGCTGCGACCTCGTCGTGCTCGCGCGGTACATGCAGGTCGTCTCCGGTGAGTTCCTGGATCGCGTCGGGGTCCCGCTCATCAACATCCACCACTCGTTCCTGCCCGCGTTCGCGGGCGCGAACCCCTACCAGCGCGCGAAGGAGCGGGGCGTCAAGCTGATCGGCGCGACCGCGCACTACGTCACCGAGGAGCTCGACGCGGGCCCGATCATCGAGCAGGACGTCATCCGCGTGAACCACCAGCACGATGTCGACACGCTCACGCGGCTGGGGGCGGACATCGAGCGCACGGTGCTGGCGCGAGCGGTCCGCTGGCACTGCGAGGATCGCGTCCTGCGGCACGGGAACTCGACGGTCGTGTTCTGAGGACTGCCAAGTTCCGGTGCGTCAGAAGAAATAATCGGCACATGTGACGGATCGCGACCGCGGGCGTAGTACTTCTCAGAAGATGAGCTCACGGGGCCGCCTGATCGTCATCCTCACCTTGGCAGTCGCGCTCTGCGCCTGCCTCGGCGCTCTGAGCGCCACGATCAGCGGCGCACTCCGATCCCGTCCGAGCCTGACGCTGGCTGCGGCGACCTCGACGCGTCCGTACGCGATCACGCCGACCACGGTGAGCAACGAGCTGACCGCGCGCCAGGACGCGAGCACGCTGCTGAGCGAGCTGATGCTGCCGCCCGGCGCCACCGGCTCGCCGGTCGAGCCGCAGGGCGAGGGCGGGGTGCTCGGCGCGCCGCTGACGACGCCGGGAACGACCGCGTTCGTCGACGTGCACGCGTGGTGGACGTTCCCGGGCTCACAGCAGGCGGTCCTCAGCTACGTCCGTACCCACCCACCGCGGGGAGCAACCGTCACGAGTCCCGAATCCTCGGTGATCGAGCTCAACTGGCCGCCCGTCAGCGGCGTGCTCGGGTCCCGCGAGGTGATCGTCGAGGCCGTCCCGCGGGGCGGCGGCGAGATCGGGATCCGCGCCGATGCGCAGGACGTCTACATCCTTGCGCGGCTGGCGAACGAGCACATCCCGTCAGGTGCACCTCAATACCCGCGGGACCCGACGTCACGTTCTCCTTCTACGGCGGCGCGGTTCTGGCGCGGGCGACCGTGCTGGACGACGGCGGGTACAACGGAGAATGCAATCCGATCAGCTTCAGCCTCGGCGGCAGGCAACTCGACCCGCTCGTCGGTAACGTGATCGGACCGCAGCAGCTGCTGGGCGTCAGCTTCGGCACGCCCGCGGGCCTGTTTGGGACTCCCTAACCCCACCCTGCCCTGGGCTGATTGGCTAGGGGGTCCCAAACAGGCCCGTCGGCGCAGTGCGACGGCCGGTTTCGGCGCTGCTTTCTGTTGGACAATCGTCAACATGACCCCGACCCCGACCCCAACCCCGACCCCAACGCCGAAACTGGACCTAGACCTGGAGGGTCTCGGGGCGCTCGGCGTTGACGACGCGCTGATCGCCCAACGCGTGAGCCTCGACGGTCACACCGCCCTCGCGTTCCTCGCCGAGCTGCCCGCACGCGTCTCCCACTGGGAGGCCCGGCTGGGCCTGCGCGACGCGCGCATAATGCCCGGCGGCGTCCTTTCGGCGGCGCTGGCGTGCCGGCGGCTTGATGACGGCTCGCCCGTGGTGCTGAAGCTCTCCAGTCCGCACGCGGCCAGTGCCCGCGCCGAGGCCGCGGCGCTTGCCTCATGGGGCGGCGTCGGCGCCTGCGCGCTCCTGTACGCCGCAGAGCAGGGAAGCGTGATGCTGCTCGACGCGATCCGCCCCGGCACGCCGGTGCGCCCGAGCGACGACGAGGACGCCGACGTCAGCCGGGCGGCCGGTCTGCTGCGGAACCTTCACCGCGTTGTGCCGTCGCAGATCCCGCCCGCGATCCCCGCGGCCTCCGTGGAGCTCAGCTGGCGTTTCGAGCGGGCGCATCAGAAGCTCGACGGGCCGAGCCACGCCAGGGGGCTGGTCGGCCATCACGACGTCGACGGTGCCCACCGAGCGGCGCTCGATCTCGATCGGGAGTGCACGTCCAAGGTCATGTGCCACGGCGACTTCATCGCCAAGAACATCCTCATCGACGCCCGACACGGCTGGCGGGCGATCGACCCGCGCCCGTGCGTCGGGGATCCCTGCCTCGATGCGGCGTTCTGGTCGCTGACGCATCGACCCGGCGGGGGCGTGAGGCAGCGATGCGAGGAGCTGGCACGCGCAACCGGCCTGGACGCCGACCGGGTTTGGGCCTGGGCGACGGCGTTCGCGGTGTCTGAGACGGTGCTCGTGACGGACGCCCCGCGCGCGCGGGCGTACCATCGCGTGGTCAGATCCTGATTGCGCGCGCCTGGCCGCGGCGCGCCTGACCGCGGCGCGCGTGGCCGCGGCGCGCGTGGCCGCGGCGCGCCTGACCGCGGCGCGCCGCTCGGTCTGCTCCGATCTCAGCGGGCCGTGATTCTGAACTGACCGACGAGACGCGCGAGCTCGTCCGCGTTATTGGCTAGCTCGTGGGCGGAGGCTGCGATCTGATCTGTTGACGCGCTGGTCTGCTCGGTCGATGCGGAGACCTGCTCCGTGGAGGCGGAGGATTGCTCGGCGACCGCGGCGACCTCGCTGATGCTCTCCTGCATGCTGCTCGCCGAGGCGGTGATCTGCTGGGCGCCGGCGGCGATCTGCTCCACGCGCCCAGCGATGTCATCCACGGCCTGACCGATGCTCAGGAAGGCTTCGCGCGTCTGCTCGACGACGGCTGCGCCGTCGGCGGTCTTGCGCGCGCCGTCCTCGACCACCGCCACGGTCTTGGTCGTCTCGGCCTGGATCGCGCCGATCAACCCCGAGATCTCGTGCGCGGCCTTTTGGGACTCCTCGGCCAGCTTCCTGACCTCTTCGGCGACGACCGCGAAGCCGCGCCCCTGCTCGCCGGCGCGGGCGGCCTCGATCGCGGCGTTGAGCGCGAGCAGGTTGGTCTGCTCGGCGATCGCCGTGATCGTCGCCACGATCGCCCCGATCTGCTCGGACTTGGCCGCAAGCCCGCGGATCGCGTCGCTCACATCCTGGCTCGAGTTTCTGACGGCGCCCATCGCGTCGTTTGCCTGCTCTGCCGCGGCGACGCCGTGCTGTGCGGTCTCGCGCGCCTGGGTGGCGACCTCGGCGGTCTGCTCTGCGTTCTCGGCGCTCTCCTTGACCGCCGCGGCGACCTCCTCGGCCGCCCTGCGGGCTGTCTCGATCACCTGCACCTGGCGCTCGGCGCCGTGCGCCACGTCACCAATCGCATGCGCGATCTCGCTGGTCGCCCTGCTCGTCTCCTCAGAAGTGGAGGACATCTGCTCGGAGGCCGAGCCGACGCTGCCGGCCGCCTTCGACAGCTTGCGAACGAGCTCGCGCAGATTGGCAATCATCGCGGAGAACGACTTCCCCAGCGCGTCGCGCTCAGAGCGCGGTCGCACTTCGACGGTGAGATCTCCGTTGGCGACCTGGTTGGCGGTGTCGACCACCTCGCGAAGATAGGCCGTCATGTGCCGGAATGCATCCGCCGCCTGCCCGAGCTCGTCGCGTGACTGCAGCGTCAGCGACCGTTCGACGTCACCGTCGGCGATCCCCTCAGCGGCGAGCGTCAGCTGGCGCAGTCCGCCTGTGATCTGGCGCGAGAGCACGAGTGCGACCCCGACGCCCAGGCCAATCGACACCAGCGTCACGATGAGCAGCAACGCACGCGAGTCCGAATACGCGGACCCGGCCGAGGCGACGTCCATGGCTCCCGTCTTCAGCCGGCTGTTCGCCAGCGCGAGCGCGTTGTCGTTGAACGGCGGCATCAACGGCTGCGTCGCAGCGTAATTCGCGGCGGCCTGCTTGATTGCGCCCTGCGCGCTCAGCGCCATCGTCTGGTTCGACCCGGCGATGATCGCCTCAGCCTCCTTGCGCACGACAGCAAACGCACGCGCGTCCGCGGCACCGGAGAGGTTCTGGCTGTACTCCTGCAGGCCCGCGAGCACAGCCGCCCGCGAGCTCGCGACGGCGTCCGCAGTCACGGTCTTGACGGTCGCGTTCGGCGCCTGCAGGTTATCGCCCCCGGCCGCCCGCATCGTCATGATTCCGGTGCGCACATTCCCCAGTGCGCTCGCCGCCCGCAGATCGCGAGTGCCAAGCTCGTGCGCATGCCCGTTCAGACCGCTCATCGCGTTCAACGACAACATGCTCGAGCCGGCCAGCAGCACGAGAATCAAACCGAAGCCGGCGAGCAGCTTCTGCCGAATGGACAAACTCATCGCTACGCAACCTCTCCCTAGTAGCCGCAAATATGTGAGCCGGTTGATCGGCGCAAGCTGCCGACCCTTGAAGGTGATGGCCCGGCGCTCGTCAAATCTCGTAGCGCTCGATCATCTCCTCCACCTCGCGCGGGTGCACATTGAAGCCACCGGTGATGATCGACTCCTTGACCATCATGATTCTTGACTAACCAACTTCTTGTGGCTCTTATATCTATGAGAGCGCGAGGAATCAGCACACATACGCGAGACGGCCGACAGGGCGCGCGCCCTCGGCCCCGGACGACCGACAGCGCACGCGCCCTCAGAGCCCGGGCAGGTGGTATATGTAGAGCGCGCCGCTGGTGAGATGGGAGTTGTCGTTGCCGACCGGGAGGATGATCCTGCCGCCGACGACGATCGGGCTGTTCCAGTGTCCGCTCCACGCGGGGAGGGAGGCGAGCACCGCGCCGCTCGCCGGCCGGTACACCTTGAGCAGGCCGAGCTCCTCGTCGTAGACGTAGAGAAGGCCGCCGGCGATCACCGGGCTCGTTCCGGCCGTGTGGTTCTGCCAGGCGATGCGCAGGCGCAGGTTGGAGCCGAGCACATAGTCGGCAGTCCCGGCGTCGTCGGCGACGAACACGTTGATGCGCCCGCCCGACGTCCAGACCGCAGGCGCCGTGTACAGCAGGTCGGAGCCTGGGGTGTTGATCCGCTGCAGCTCACCGCCGGTGCGCGGGCCGGCGCCGCCCGTGGTGCCGTCGAGGCGATCGAGGTCGAGCAGCCGCAGGATGCCGTCCTTGCCGCCTTGAACCGCCAGGTCCTTCCCGTCGACGTCGCCGAGCAGCGCCGGCTCGGTGCTGCCGAGGTCCAGGTCGTTGTCATCGAGGTCGGCCTGGTCGGCTGGTGTCCAGTTGTGCAGCAGCTGCAGCGTCGGCGAGAGCTCGAGGACGCTGTCGCCCCAGTCGTCGGTGCCGTTGAAGTCGGCGTTGCCGGTCACCACGAGGATCCGACCGGAGGGCTCGACGACCGTACCCGACCGTCCCCAGATCCCCGAGTCGCTCTCCGAACATGCGCTCGGCGGGTCGATCAGGTGGTGGATGTTGGAGCAGAGCGAGTTCCACACCGCGGTGATCCGCCCGGTGCTGCGGTCGATCAGCACGACGTGCCCCTGATAGACCGGGATGTCCCCGATGTAGCCGTCGGTCGTTGCGATCACCGAGTTGCCGGTGATGTTGAGCGCCGAGGGGATCTTCTCGTGCGTCGCGTCATAGGTGATCCGCGTGGCCCAGACCTGCGCTCCGGTCGCAAGCGCGAGCTTGTGGATGTAGCCGTCGGGGCTGGCCGCGTAGATGTACGCGCGGTCGGGATCGGCGACCGGGCTCGAGGCCGTGATCTGGTAGGTCCCCTGCAGGCGGGCCACGTCGACGGGCGCGAACTCCCACAGCTTCGCTCCGGTCTCGGCGTCGATTGCGATCGTGTGGCCGTAGGAGGTCGTCACGACGATCACATCGCGCGCGCTGCCGTCGATCACGATCCCGTGCAGCTCGATCGGCGACGAGTCGACCGTCCCGTCGAGCTCGACCGTCCGCCGGGTCAGCAGATCCAGGTTGGCGGCCGTGATCCCGGTGTCGGATGGGCCGACGCCGCTGCGCTGCGCGTTGTAGTCGAAGGTCGTCCAGTCGCCGGCGGGAATCGAGCCGGCGATTGAGCTGCTCCGAGAGCCGGACGTCGGCAAGCGCGTCGAGGTGGGCGCGGATGATGGCGAGGACGAGCTGCGCGCAACCGCGCTGCTCGCCGCCGCCGATCCCCCGCAGGCGACGACGGCGATCGTGGCGAGCCCGCAGAAGAGGGCGAGCAGCCGCTGCGACCAGCCAGAGCTCATGCCGCCGTCAGGAGATCCTGATGAGGATGATGTTGTTGATCACGAACAGGAGCGCGAACGCAACCGTCCAACGGTTGAGGTTGCGCTCGACCAGGGAACCGCCCCCGAACGGACCCGAGCCCGTGCCGACCCCGAACGCGCCCGACAGCCCCGAATCCTTCCCGGAGTGCATGAGGATCAGGAAGATGAGTCCCGCGGACAGTCCGACCTGCACGACATCGAGAATCGTCGTCATCGACGTGATGGTAGCGAGGACGTCAGCCGTCCCGCTCGCCGTCCACCCGGATGGCGTCGAGCTGGTGCAGGATCGTGGCGGCCTCAGCCCGCAGCGCACCATCGACGGCGTTGAAATCGTCGTCGGACAGCTTGCCCGTGTCGTGATCGAGCTGGGCGTCGCGGATCTCGCGATACTTGGCCTCGCGCGCAGCCTCGAGCTCGACCAGCCGCGAGCTCAGCGCCTGCTCGCCGCCGCCCGTCGCCGGGCTCGTTCCCGGCGCCGTCGCGCGTAACGGCGCGGTCACCACAAGCACGACTCCGAGCAGCACCAGGAAGATGATCAGGAAGGCCACCGCTAGCCGGCGTGCTCCGTGACGGCCACGCCGGCGCGAAGCGGAATCTGGCTACGACTCCGCGCAAGCGCCGGCAGCGGCGAGAGCGCGATCAGCCCGCCGGAGAACATGATCGCGGCGCCGATCCAGATCCAGGCGACCATCGGCGAGACGATCAGCAGGAACTCGACTGGCCACGCGTGCGTTGCATACCGGTCGACCAACCCCTCGACGGCCAGATCGCGCTCCTGCCAGAGCGGCGCCAGCGCCGCATTCTGGCTGGCGACCGATTCCCCGGCCGTGCGGCGCACAACCGTCATGATCGCGTCGCCGAACACATGGTTGCCGCGGTTGATGAGGTTTCCGAGCGGGCTGAGGTTGGGGTCGACGACCGTCCAGATGTCGCGGATCGGCCCGCTCTGCAAGCCGACGCTGCTGTCGGAGCTCGTCGCGTCGAAGAAGCGCCCGATCACACCATCGGAGGGGTTCTGGCTGGGGTAGAACGAGCGCGAGGTGTCGAGCGTCGTGACTGGCTTTCCACCCTGTGACACGGCGAGCACGGCACCGAATTGGACCTTCGCCGGCGTCGCGCTGGCCGTCGCCCGCTCATAGCGGAAGGTGTAGCCATCCACGCTCGCGGCCTGGCCGGGACGCAGTTGCACGTCTCGGGAGTGCTGGAACGAGGACGAGGCGGCTACACCCATCAGCAGCACCGCGAGCCCTGCGTGCACGACGTAGCCGCCGTAGCGGCGGCGGTTGCGGCGCACGAGCCCAAGGAGCGACACGACCCACGCATCGCCGGTGCCTGCGCGGCGCGCGGCCGTGCCACGGACCAACTCCTGGGCCACGGTCGCGAGCACGAATGCGCCAAGCGCGAACATCGCCACAGCAAGCGGACGCGAGCCCGCGCTCGTGAGCGCCAGCACCGCGATCAGCGTGAGCACGCCGACCGCCACAGGGAACGTGAAGTTGCGCCGCAGGTTGGCGGCGGTCGCGCGGCGCCAGGAGATGATCGGACCGATCCCGGCGAGCGCCACCAGAACGAGCGCCAGCGGAACGACGAACGGGGTGAACGCCGGCGGCCCGACGGACACCTTCGTCCCGGTGATCGCCTGCGAGATGAGCGGGAACAGCGTCACCCAGAAGATCACGAACACCATCGCGACGAGCACCAGGTTCTGGAACAGGAACATCGCCTCGCGAGAGAGCAGCGAGTCGAGCTCGTGCTCGGAGCGCAGCGAGTCGCGCCGCCACAGCACCAGCCCGATCGAGCCGAGCAGCATCACGCCGAGCAGGATCACGAACGGGACGCCCAAGGTCGAGGCGCCGAAGGCGTGGATCGAGTCCAGCACGCCTGAGCGCACGAGGAACGTGCCGAAGATCGCCAGGATCCCGCTCAACAGGATCAGCGAGACGTTCCAGACCTTCAGCATCCCGCGCTTCTCCTGGATCTGGATCGAGTGGATGAACGCGGTGATGCACAGCCACGGCATCAGCGCGGCATTCTCGACCGCATCCCAACCCCAGTAGCCGCCCCAGCCGAGCTCGGTGTAGGACCAGCTGGCGCCGAGGATGATCCCCGCCCCGAGGAACAGCCAGGCGGCGAGCGCGAAGCGGCGCGTGTCGCGGATCCATTCCGAGCTGAGCTTGCCGCTGATCAGCGCGCCGACGGCGAACGCGAACGGGATCGACATCAGCGTGTAGCCGGAGTACAGCATCGGCGGGTGGATCATCATCGCCGGGTGCTGCAGCAGCGGGTCGAGGCCCGCGCCCTGGTTCGGCGGGGTCGGGCTGGTCGCGAACGGGTTCGCGTAGAAGACCGCCATCGCGTCGAAGAACGCGCCGAAGCCGAGCAGCACGGCGGTCGCATACGGGGCGATCTCGCGCATGCGCCGGCGCGTCGCGTACAGGACGAGGCTCGACCACAGAGACAGCAGCAGCACCCACAGCAACAGCGAGCCCTGCTGCGAGGACCACGGGGCGGCGAGCTTGTAGAACGTCGGGATCGTGGTCGCCGACGTCTGCGCCACAACGTTGAAGGAGAAGTCGTTGCGCACGAACGCCGCCTCGAGCACGACGAACGCGAGCGCCATCATGCCCGCGAGCGCGTACACGGCACGCCGGCCCGACTGCACCCAGTCCGGGCGGCCGCGCCGCACCCCGTAGATCGACGCTGCGATCCCGTAGACGCAGACCCCGAGGCCGAGGATCAGCAGCGCACGACCGATGAGCGCAGTGTTCACAGCCGGCATCCGAGCACGAACGTATACGCGGCGAGGATCACCAACGGGCGGGCCCGGCCGTCCATCAGTTGTAGGAGCCGGCGGCGGCCACGTACTTGGAGGGACACTTGGTCGTGAGCGAGTTCTGCTCGCCGACGAATGTCCCGCCGTCGTCGTCGACCGTGACCATCACGGCGCGTCCCTGCGCGAACGGGTCGGGCACGACGCCCGTGTAGCGCACCGGTACCGCGACGTCCTGCTTCGGGTCGCGGATGCTGAACAGCGTCTCGATGCCGTCACGGTGCACCGAGCCGTCCAGGACGGTGCCGGCGAGAATGTAGGACCCTCCCGGGTGGGCGCGGTGGAGCAGCTGCGAGGCGGTCAGCTCCTGGCGCCCGCTGTTGAAGCTGACGTAGACGAGCGACGTGGCCAGCAGGAGCGCAGCGGTGAGCGCGACGACGAGACGTATGGTGCGCTTGCGACTCGGGTCCATCGCCGAGATTCTTCCACAGGCCAGGCATCTTCACCGAGGGGGCCACCCGTCCGGGGGCCCGGGGAGGCCGCGAAGGTCACGAGCACGACGTGAGAGCGCCGTCACCGGCGCGCTCGCGCGCCGGCGAGGGCGTTCGCACCGTCCGAGCTCGACAAGCTCACTTGAGCCGGCCGCGGGCCGCCTTGGTCCATGTGTCCGTCAGATCGCGGATGAACTTCGCCTGTGCGGTGGCGACCTGCGCGAGCCAGTCGATCTCGCTGCTGCCTGGCCCCCGCTCGATCCCCTTGGCGATCGTCTTCAGCGCCTTCTCGTAGCTCGAGAGCGTCGCCTCGCCGGCCTCGCGACCGGCTTCGATGATCCGCTCGTTGAGCTTGCGAAGCCGCTCGGCGATCGCGTCGATCCGGTGGTCGACGAGGCCCTTGTCCCTGTCGGTCGACTTCGCCTCGGCGGCCTTGGCAGCGCCCGCGGCCTTCTTCGAGCCCGAATCGGCCGGCGCCGACTTCGCCGGCGCCGCAGCCTTCGCTGCGGGCTTGGACGCCTTTGGGCCCTCGGTCGAGGCCTTCGCGCCGGTGGACCTGGAGGCGGACGCCTTGCCGGTGGTGGAGGCCTTCGCCGTCGACTCCCTCGCGGTCGAGGCCTTCGCGCCCGCGGCCTTCGCGCCCGAGGCCTTCGCGCCCGAGGCCTTCGCGGTCGAGGCCTTCGCTGCGGCGGGCTTGGCCGCCGCCGACCGCGTGCGTGCGGCCGAGCGGGGGGCAGCCGCCGGCGCTGAGGTCTCGGCGGCCGGAGCCGCCGGCGCTGAGGTCTCGGCGGCCGGAGCCGCCGGCGCTGAGCTCTCGGCGGCCGGAGCCGCCGGCGCTGAGCTCTCGGCGGTTGGGTCGGGCGGCGCCTCGGCAGGCGGAACCGCCGGCGTCGAGGCCTCGGCAGCGGGGTCCGGGGTCACTACGGCGTCGCCGCCGTCCACGGGAGCCGCAACCTCGCTCTCGGGCGCGACCACATCGCTGTTGTCTGGCATGAAGACCTCCTTACGCTGGATCGGCAACTGACTGGATTTCCGTGCTCGCGCGTAAACATTACGGCCGATCGCTCAGCCCGTGTCGCTGATCTTGCGGGTCGTACCGTAATCACGCTCGCGCATGACACGCGTGACATCGGCGAGCTGGCGCTCGTCGAGTGTGCGTGGCACCCCGACCGAGACCGCTCGCCAGTACAGGGTGCAGGCCCACTCGAGCAGCTCAGTGCGCCGCAGGGCCTGCTCGACGTCCGCGCCGAAGGCCAGCGTCCCGTGGTTGGCCATCAGCGCCGCGGTGCGACCCACGAGCGCCTCGAGCGTGCCCGCGGCGAGCTCCGGAGTGCCGAATGTCCGGTACGGAGCGACGCGCACGGCGCCCCCGAGCTCGAGCATCGCATAGTGCACGCACGGGAGCTCCTCGAGCACGCACGCGAGCGCGGTCGCGAACGGTGCGTGCGTGTGGACCACTGCACCGGCGCCGCAGCGCCGGTGCACCGCGAGGTGCAGCTCGAGCTCGGAGCTCGGCGCGAGCACGCCGTCGATCACCGCGCCGGCAAGATCCACCACCGTGACCTGGTCCGGCGCCAGCGCGCCGAGCTCGGCGCCGGTGGGCGTGATCGCGACGAGCTCGCCTGCGCGAGCGCTCACGTTCCCGGCGCTGCCCGGAACGAGTCCCGCGCTGGCGAGCCGGCGCGAGGCCCCGGCGACGGCGGCGCGCATCGCAAGCAGATCCTCGGGCGTGACGCTGGTCCTTTCGGTGCCCACGGCGCCAACGTACACGATGCGAGACGCGGCACGAGAGGCGCGATCAAGCCGGCGAAGCGTCACAGCGATGCCGCGTCAACACTATGACGACACGATCGTCCTCGCGCCTTGTCAGACTAACTGTCGTGCAGCCGCAACCCGCCGACCCGTCGACGACGACCGCCGCAGTGAACGGCCGCGTCGTGGAGGCTCATGACCTGACGAGGCAGTACGGGCACGACGCGACGGCCGTGCATGCGCTTCGCGGGGTCTCGCTCGACGTCGAGCGCGGACAGCTGGTCGCGGTGATGGGGCCGTCCGGGTCGGGCAAGTCGACGCTCATGCACACGCTCGCCGGCCTCGACACACCGACCAGCGGCACCGTCGCGATCGCCGGCACCGAGATCACGAAGCTCGGCGACGCACAGCTCACGCTCCTGCGCCGCGAGCACATCGGCTTCGTCTTCCAGTTCTTCAACCTGCTGCCGATGCTCAGCGCCGAGGAGAACGTGCTGCTGCCGCTGACGATCGCCGGCGAGCGCCCGGACCGCGCCTGGCTCGACGAGCTGCTCGCGAAGACGGGCCTCGCGGCCCGCCGCACACACCGCCCGGCGGAGCTCTCCGGAGGGGAGCAGCAGCGGGTGGCGATCTCCCGCGCGCTCATCACACGACCGACGATCCTGTTCGCGGATGAGCCGACCGGCAACCTGGACTCGAAGACCGGCGGCGAGATCCTCGAGCTGCTGCGCGATTCCTCGCAGACCTACGGGCAGACGATCGTGATGGTCACCCACGACGCGCGCGCGGCGTCGATCGCCGACCGGATCCTGTTCATCGCCGACGGTTTGATCGTCAAGGAGCTGACCGAGGCGAGCGCCGGCGATGTGCTCGCGGTCATGAACACGCTGCAGTCATGATCACGGTCGCACTGAGGGGACTGCTGGGCCGCAAGCTGCGCGCGGCGCTGACCGCGATCGCGATCGTCCTCGGGGTGGCGATGGTGAGCGGTACCTACATCCTCACGGACACGATCAAGGCCGCGTTCTCGACCGTGTTCAGCGACGTCTACAAGCACACGGACGCCGTGATCACCGGCAAGAGCGCAATCGGGAACGGGAATCAGAACGGCAACGGTAACGCGCTCGCGCCGTCGCTGCCGGAGTCGCTGCTCGCTCAGGTCCGCGCGCTTCCGGGGGTGGCGGCGGCGTCGGGCGGGATCAGCGACCAAGCCGGGCTCGTCGGCCGCGACGGCAAGGTGATCGCGCGCGGCGGCGCGCCGGGACTGGCGTTCAGCTACGACCCGGCGGGGCAGCGCTTCAACCCGCTGACGCTGACCAGCGGCGGCTGGCCGACCGCCGCAACCGACATCGACATCGACTCCGCGACCGCGAGCAAGGACAACTACAAGATCGGCGACGAGATCGGCGTCGTCGCGCGCGGACCAGAGCTCACGTTCCGGATCGTCGGCACCGTCGAGATCGCCGGCGTCTCCTCACTGGGCGGATCGACGATGTCGATCTTCACGTTGCCGACCGCCCAGCGGCTGTTCGGCAAGGAGGGCCGCCTCGACACGATCGACGTCGCCGCCAAGACCGGGACCTCGCCGCAGCAGCTGGTCGACCAGATCCGTCCGCTGCTCGGACCAAGCGCCCAGGTCCGCACCGGCCAGCAGCAGGCGCAGCAGGCCACAAACGACACGAGCTCGTTCCTCAGCATCATCCAGGATTTCCTGCTCGCGTTCGGCGGCGTAGCGCTGTTCGTCGGCAGCTTCGTGATCGCTAACACCCTGTCGATCACGATCGCCCAGCGCACGCGCGAGCTGGCGACCCTGCGCACGCTCGGCGCGACGCGACGCCAGGTGCTCCGCTCGGTCCTGCTCGAGGCGTTCGTGATCGGGGTGCTCGCCTCGGTCGTCGGCCTGTTCCTCGGCTTCGGGCTCGCGAAGGGCCTCAACCAGCTGTTCGTCTCGCTCGGGATCAACCTCCCGCACGCCGGCACCGTGTTTGCGACCCGCACCGTGATCGTCTCGATGCTCGTCGGCATCGGGATCACCGTGCTCGCCGCGCTGCGCCCGGCGATGCGCGCGACGCGCGTACCGCCGATCGCAGCCGTGCGCGAGGGAGCCCTGCTGCCGCCCTCGCGCTGGGCCAAGTACGGCCTGCACGCCGCGATCGCCACGACTCTCGGCGCCGTCGCGCTGATGCTGGTCGGCCTGTTCGTGCACGGCCTCCCGACCGGCACGCGGCTGCTGGCGATCGGGGTCGGAGCCGCAGCGCTGTTCATCGGCGTCGCGATGCTCGCGCCGACGCTGGTGCCGCCGATCGCCCGGGTGCTCGGAGCGCCGGCCGCCCGCTTCGGCGGCGCCGCCGGCTCACTCGCCCGCAGCAACTCGATCCGCAACCCGTCACGAACGGCGTCGACCGCGTCGGCGCTGATGATCGGGCTCGCGCTCGTGACGCTCGTCGGGGTGCTCGCCGCGGGCATCAGGTCTCATTTCGAGAGCGCGGTCAACAGCGAGTTCATCGCCGACTACGCGCTCACGTCCACTGACAACTTCACGCCGATCGGCGTCGCTTCGGAGAACGCCCTGCGCGGCGTGCCGAGCGTCACGAGCGTCTCCGGCGTGCGCGCCGGTGCCGGACGCGCGTTCGGCTCGACGATCGCCGTGACGGGCGTCGCCCCCAACGTCAACAAGGGGGTGTACATCGAATGGGAGGTGGGTAACCAGAGCACGCCGGCGCAGCTGGGCAGCAACGGCGCGTTCGTGGACAAGGACTACGCCAACGCCCAGCACCTGCACGTCGGCTCTCCGCTTTCCGTCGAGGTGCCCAGCGGCGCGACCATGCACCTCGTGCTGCGAGGCATCACCAACCCGCCGAAGGGTGGCTCGCCGTATGGCGATGTGACGATCTCGCAGGCCCTGTTCGACGCCAGCTACGAGAACCCGCAGAACGTGTACACGTTCGTCAACATGGCCGGCGGCGTCTCCGCCGCCAACACGCACATACTCCAGGTCGCGCTGCGCGACTATCCCGACGCCAAGATCCAGACCAGGACGCAGTTCGAGCACAACCAGGAGTCGGGCCTGAACACGCTGCTCAACCTCCTCTACGTGCTGCTCTCGCTGTCGATCATCGTCAGCCTGTTCGGGATCGTCAACACACTGGTCCTGACCGTGTTCGAACGCACGCGCGAGCTCGGGATGCTGCGCGCCGTCGGCATGACCCGCCGCCAGGTGCGGCGGATGATCCGTCACGAGAGCGTGATCACGGCGCTGCTGGGGGCGGCCTTCGGAATCCCGCTCGGCGTCATCCTGGCGGCGATGGTCGGCGTCGCGATCGGCTACCCGGCCGTGACGATCCCGTGGGGCACGCTCGTCGTGTTCGTGCTCGCCGCGATCCTCGCCGGCCTGCTCGCCGCGGTGCTCCCGGCTCGCCGTGCCGGGCGGCTCAACGTGCTCGAAGCGCTGCAGTACGAGTAGCGAGCGCGATCGCGCCCGACGGGTGAGGAATCGGCGCTCGACGAACCGCTCGTCGGTCCTCGGTCGTCGACCTCGACATGTCGTACAGCACCTTCTACGATGTCGGTCACATCAACGACCGGCATCGCGCCGCCCGGACGGGCGCGATCACGGAGGCGTCACCGGAGTGCTTTCATCCGCGACCCACACGTTGGCGAGGACGGTAGGACCGCCGCCCGCCGGACGCCCGAGACTCGTACGCCCGGCGCTCGCGGTTCTGCTCGTCGCCGCTGTGCTGTACGCGGCGCATGTGACCGTCGGGCTCGGAGGACCCGGTCACGGTGACCTCTGGAACAAATGGTTCTACGAGGCAATCGAGCTCTCAGCCGCGATCATCTGCCTGTGTCGCGCGCGTGTCGGCAGCGATCGGCGCGCGTGGGCGGCGATTGGCGTGGCCATGGTGCTCAACTGCCTCGGCGACATGTACACGGACCACGTGCTCGCGGGCATGGTCAATCCGCCATACCCCTCGTGGGCCGATGCCGCGTACCTCGCGTCCTACCCGCCCCTGTACGTGGGCGTGATGTTGCTCATCCGCGCGCGTGCGCCTCGACTTCCGAGCTCGACGTGGCTGGAAGGGGTCGTCGGAGCGCTCGCCCTCGCCAGCGTGGCAGCGACCTTCGCGTTCGATCCCGCCGTGGCCTCGACGCACGGCGACACCGCTGAGGTCGCCGTCAACCTCGCGTACCCGACGCTCGATGTCCTCCTGCTTGCGCTGGTGGGCGCGGGGTTCGCGCTGCAGGGCCAGCGGGCCGGGCGAGCGTGGGCGCTGCTCGCGGCTGGAATCGCGCTCGTCGGGGCGGCGGACGTGGTCTATCTCGTGCAGGTCGCCAACGGGACCTACACCCTGGACAGCTGGGTCAACGCGGCATGGCCGCTCGCCGGCGTCATCATCGCGCTTGCGGCCTGGACTGACGACTCGCCTCGCCCCGCGGCCGACAGTCGTGCCCAGGGGTGGGCGGTCCACCTCCAGACCGGCGTGTTCGCACTGCTGATCGTGGGCGTGCTGGCGGTCGAGGGCTTCCGGCGGGTGCCGCTCGTCGCACACGTCCTGCTGACCTTGGCCGTCGTCTCGCTGATCGCCCGGATGGCCGTGGCCGGACGCGAGCGCCGCCAACTCGCGCGCACCACCGCGCAGGCCAACACGGACGAGCTGACCGGGTTGGCAAACCGCCGCCGCCTGTACGCAGCGGCCGATCTGGCGCTCGCCGACGAGCGACCCGCCGTCCTGCTGCTGCTCGACCTCAACCGCTTCAAGGAGCTGAACGACACGCTCGGACACAACATCGGCGATGTGGCCCTCTGCCAGCTCGCCGAGCGCCTCCAGAGCGTGTTGCCGCCGAACGGGTTGCTGGCCCGGATCGGAGGTGACGAGTTCGTCGCGCTGCTGCCGGGCAATTACGAGGAGGCCGCCGCTCTGGCCGTCGCACAGTCCTTCCAAGACGCGCTCGAGGAGCCCTTCCAGCTCGGCGAGTTCATGATCCCGATGCAGGCGAGCATCGGGATCGCGCTGGCGCCCGCTCACGCCAGCACCCGCTCCGAGCTCCTGCGATGCGCCGACGTCGCGATGTATCGCGCCAAGACACAGCAGACCGAGGTCGAGATCTACAAGCCGACGGCCGATGTTCACACCAGCGATCGGCTCCTGTTGCTGAGTGAGCTGCGCCACGCGATCGACACCGGGGAGCTCGCGCTGCACTACCAGCCGAAGGTCTCGCTGACGGACGACCGCCTGACCGGCGTCGAGGCGCTCGTCCGCTGGGAGCACCCGCGTCACGGCCTCATGCAGCCTGCCGACTTCGTCCCCCTGGCCGAGAGCCAGGGTCTGATCCGGCGGCTGACGCTCGACGTTCTCGATCGCGCGCTGGGCGATCAGCGCCAGTGGCGCCGGGACGGCTACGAGATCCCCATTTCTGTCAACCTCTCCCCCGCGAACCTGCTCGACGCACGGCTTCCGGCTGACATCGCCGCGGCACTGCACACACACGAGACGCCGCCTCGCACGCTCGAGCTGGAGATCACCGAGAGCATGCTGATGCATGACCCCGACCGGGCCCTGGACGTCATGGCTCGGATCAACGAGCTCGAGGTCGAGTTCTCGCTCGACGACTTCGGTGCAGGCTACTCCTCACTGGCGCAGCTCAAGCAGCTGCCGGTCCGCACGCTCAAGATCGACAGGTCGTTCATCGCGCACATGAGCGACAGCGACGGCGACGCGACGATCGTGCGCACGATCATCGAGATGGGCCGCCAGCTGCACCTGCGCACGGTGGCCGAGGGCGTCGAGTCGGACTCGCACGTGCGTCTTCTGAGGGAGTACGGATGCGATAGCGCGCAGGGCTTCCATCTGAGCAGGCCGATCCCGGCGCCCGCGCTTGCCGCATGGCTGCGCGAGCGCCGCCACAGCCGTCCCGACGCCGCTCAGCTCGTGCCCTGAACGGCAACCGCTGTCGCGAGGCCACCGGACCGCACCGCGGGTCGATCAGCGGGGCACACGCCAGGTACGGCGTCCCTGGGCGGAAGCATGCGGGGAGAACCGGATCGCGATGATCTGCGCGCTCGCCGGAACCGCGAACGCGACGCATCCGCTCCGCTGCTCGCCGGCGGTGATGTAGTTGTCGAAGTCCTGCAGCGGCGTCTTGCACCCCCCCTGTGGCACGAACACCGCTGTCACAATGCCGCTGGAGACGACGAGCGAGATATCTCCGGTCGCGGAGCTGTCGTACACGGCCGGGCCGGCGTTGGCGATCCGCACGAGCACGCCCGCGGCGCGCGTCCCCGCCGGCAGCGCCGCGCCCGAGCCGCTCAACGGGTCGATCAGCCTCGTGACGGTCACAGTGAGCGCGGCGCCGCCCGCCTCCACGGGTTGCGCCGAGCCGACCGGCGGCCCGAGCGGCTGCGGGCGCTGGACGCGTGCGGCGGTGTCGGTCGTGACCGTCGGACTCCTCGCCGCCGCGGCGGACGCGGACGAGGCCGTCGTCGTGCTCGCCGGCCTGCGGGCCGGCGAGCTTCCTGCTCCGCACCCGCACAGCGAGATGGCGGCCAGGACCACGACTCCGCTCACCCCACGGCCACCGATGCTCATCGGCCTGAGGGTATCCGCAGGCGATCGCGGGGGCTCTGCGGACGATCGGTGACACGTTCACGGACGATGGCGCCGGGCCGGCAGGCGCCGGCCTGGCACTCTCCGGCGAGAGTGTTCGAGATTCGCACCCAGGCACGCGACTCACGCGCGCGCACCGGCACGCTGCGCCTCGCGCACGGTGACGTGCGGACGCCCGCGTTCGTCCCGCTCGCCACGCGCGGTGCGGTCAAGACGCTCGAGCCGCGTGACGTCGCCGCGCTCGGCTACGAGATGGTGCTCGGCAACACCTTCCACCTACTGCTCTCGCCCGGTCCCGAGCTTGTGGCGGAGTTCGGCGGGCTGGGCGCGTTCATGCGCTGGCCTGGCGCGATCATCACGGACTCGGGCGGCTTTCAGGTGTTCTCGATGGGGCACGGCAGCGTTGCCGACGAGATCAAGGGACGCGGGCGCGCCACCAGCTCGAGTGGCCAGATCGTCTCGATCGAGGAGGACGGCGTGCGCTTTCGCTCCTACCTCGACGGCAGCGATCAATTCCTCAGCCCGGAGAGCTCGATGCAGGTGCAGGCAGCGCTCGGCTCCGATATCGCGCTCGTGTTCGACGAGTGCACGCCGTTCCACGCCTCGCGCGAATACACGGGACGCTCGACCGAGCGCACGCACCGCTGGCTGGAGCGCTGCCTGCGCTGGCACGAGCGCCACGGCCCCGCGGGGCAGGCGGTCTACGGGATCGTGCAGGGCGGGGTGGAGCACGACCTGCGGCTCCACTCCACCGAGACCGTCGCCGCGAGCGTCTGTGACGGGATCGCGATCGGCGGGTCGCTGGGACAGGACAAGGCGCAGATGCACGAGGTCGTCTCGTGGACGACACAGGCGCTCGCGCGACTCGCGCCGCAACGCCCGCGCCACCTGCTCGGGATCGGCGAGATCGACGACCTGATCGCGGGTGTCGAGCTCGGGATCGACACCTTCGACTGCGCGATGCCGACGCGCCTGGCGCGCCACGGCGTCGCGCTCGTGCCCGACCCCGCGAGCCGCTGGCGCGTTGACCTCGTCAAGTCGCGCTGGCGCCATTCGCATGAGCCGCTGCTCGAGGGGTGCGGCTGCCCGGCCTGCACGGCGGGGTTCACGCGCGGCTACCTGCACTACGTGCTGCGTGCGGGCGAACACACCGGCGCGCGCCTGCTCACGCTGCACAACCTGAGCTTCATCGCTGCGCTGATGGAGAGCCTACGCGGCGCGATCGACGAGCAGCGCCTACCCGCGGTCGCCGCAGCCCTGCGGACAGGCGAGGACGTGCCTTAAAGCGTTGGATTGCGCGCGGATGATGGCGCTACCCGCGGTGCGCGGCCACCGGGAAGTAGCCCGTCCGTGGTCGAAGCGGGTGTTGTCGGAAGCCTGCGCTCGATAAGCCTCGCTATGACGTCTGGGCTGCTAATCCGAAGCGGCCCGGTGCTCATCCCGCCGGCAGTTGCGCGGGCGGATGATGAGCGCGAGTCTCGAGGACCGAAACCTCGTTGCGAGGACAGCGTGTCGACGTTCACCGTGTTGGGCCTGTCCGATGGGGTAGGAAGCGTGTGGTGACCCTAGCGCCGGGTGTGGATCGTCCCATGAGGACGCGCTTGTGGGATGAGGCGGGGTTTCCGTTGGCTTGTTGCTGCGTGACGGTGAGGGTCGGGAAGGTGGTCGGCGGAACCCCGGCCCAAAGCGTTATGTGGACGGCGTTGTTGAAGGTGCCGACGGGCACGGGTATTCCGGCGCAGGTCGATCGCCGCTCGCCGCGCGATCGTGGTCAGCCACGGTCCGATCTCGCGGCTCTGATCAAGGCTCGCTGCCGCTCGCCATGCCTTCAGAAACGTCTGTTGGGTTGTGGCTGCCGGAAGCTTGAAGCGCGAGCGAAAGATGAGCACGCCGCCTGAAGCTCCGCTACAGGCTCGGCTGTCGGTGCGTGGGGCCGTTGCGGGTCGCAGATCCGGGCTCGGTCGGACCCACCACCGAAGGGCGAGCCCGACCGGGGAGCGAACAAGCTAACAGGAGCTGGGTCATCCGGGATTTCAGTGGGTCAAGAGGGGGTGCGCGGGGAGACTTGCGGGCCGCCGCAGTGGGAGAAGATGGCGGTCTTGAAGTCCTCGCGGTTGCGGTCGGTTCTTGCGGTGACGAGACTCAGGCCAGAGGTCGTCGGCGACGTCGGCTGACCGCATGGTTGCAGGATGGCGGGGTGGGGGCCCCCCCACGGGGGGGGGGCCCCCCCCCCACCCC
>JBKQIR010000199.1:0-5623 GCA_052148275.1 Solirubrobacteraceae bacterium | reverse complement strand
ACTGCGTTCATCGCCGCCACAGCGAACCCCACCCGCACCGGCGGGCTGGACATCGCGCTCGGCGAGGGCGGACCGCGATCCCAAATCAGCGAGATCGCCCACCTCATCACCAGCCAATACCCCGCCTGAGCAGCACGCCCACGCGGCAAACAGCCGCTCACGCACGCGCTAACTCAGTACTCTAAACCATACGTGCAGCTGACCCCGCCAAACCGACCGGTTGGCGCCGGGCGTCTGCGCGGTCGGCGCTTCACGCGAAAGCGTACGTCGCTATTGGGCTGCCGTGCGTCGCGCCCATGCCTGCTCGTAGCCCTCGGTGCGACGCGGCTGCTGTCCTTGCCTCGCTTCGATGCGGCGCCGCCGATCGGCTTGCCCTCAGCCCCGGCGCCAGCCGCGCCCCGTAAAGCGGTCGAGCCTGGACCGGAACGTACAGGCTAACCGGCATACTCAGCCGTGATGAATCACTCCGATCCGACCGCCGTGCTGGCGGAGATGAAGCGCACTGAAGCGCTGCTGCGTGATGCTCGCTCGGTGCTGCGCCGGGTCGACGCGCTCGCCGCGATCGCGAGCGCCTCAGACGGTCCGAGCCGCGCGCTCATAGCCGAGGTGCGGACCGCCGCCGAGCGCCTAGTGTCGCAGTTGGCCCATCGCCAGCACATCGAACAGCGCTCCGCCAAGCAGGTGGCACGCCGCTTCCGCTGAGCGGCGCGGCGGGTCCGTGCAACACGAGCAACATCCAGCCGCCTGCATGTCCATCCCTGGCGCAAACGTCGAGAGTCATGCCAGGCGTGACAAGTTCGTCATGTACCTGTGGGTGCTGGTGAGATCGGGAGGCGTGTCTGTGCAACGGCCGTTGCACAATCGCGCTACGCGTCGCTTTCTTCGTCGATCGCGTCCGGGTGGACGGCTGCCGCCGTCTCGACGATCTTGGTCAGCTCTTTGGCCAAGCCAGGCAGATCGGGGAGGGCGGGCTTCAGCTCGGCCGGGGCGCGCTCGGTGAGTGCCAGGTCGGCGGTGATGTATCGAGCGACGGCGACCGGCGTGTGGATTCCCCTGAGCGCCCACTCCGTGACGGTCTTGTTGCGGCCGGGGCAGAGGATCAGCCCGATCGAGGGCTCGTGGCCCTCGCCGCGGTGCAGCTCGTCCAGCGCGTTGAGGTAGAAGTTCATCTTGCCGGCGAACTCGGGCTTGAAGTCCTCGATCTTCAGATCGATCACCACGAAGCGGCGGAGCATGTAGTTGTAGAAGAGAAGGTCGAGGAAGAACTCCTGCTCCTCGTGGGTCTCCTCGTCAGCGACCCGCAGCGGTGCTTGCCTGCCGACCAGCGCGAAGCCTTGACCCATCTCCATCAGGAAGGATTGAGCGTCGTTCAGAAGCGCGAGCTCCAGGTCGCGCTCCTTGGCTTCGGCACCGAGGTGCAGGAACTCGAAGTGGTAGGGGTCCTTGATCGCGTCGCGGACGAGTTCTGAGTCGGGCGCTGGGAGAGCGTGCGCGAAGCTCGACAGCGCCTTGCCTTGACGGCCGCGCAGGTCGCTTGCGATCTGGGCTTCGAGCACCGCGCGCGACCAGCCGCGCGCGACAGCCTGCTGCGCGTACCAGAGCCGGTCAGCAGGACCCTGGAGCTTGGTCAGCAGCGCAATGTTGTGACCCCACGGCAATTGTGCAACGGGCCGTTGCACGATTGCCTGGCCGCCGGCGACGTCCGGCCCAGGCCATGCCTGGGCCAGCGCCCGCATGTAGAGCAGGTTGCGTCGCGAGAAGCCGGTCATGTCTGGGAACTCGCGGCGTAGGTCCGCCTCCAAGCGCTCCACGACTTTGCTGCCCCACCCCTCGCGCACCGAGCGCGCGAGGATCTCGTGCCCGATCTCCCAGTAGAGCTCGATCAGTGCGCTGTTGACCGCGAGCACCGCACGAGTGCGCGCAGCGATGATCCGCGACTTGACGTGATCGAGGAGTTCGGCATAGCCCGCCGGCAGCGAGTCCGCACGGCGAGCCGGTAGCTTCGGCATGCGCCGAGCGTAGTCCCGTCCGCGGACCTCCCGCCACTCCCAGAAGCGTCGCCACTGCACGTCGCCGCAGGCCTCACCACGTGCGCCCCTCGAGCTACCTCACCCCCAAACCGGCGCCTTCCGGGGCCACCCACGGTTAGATGTGGCCCTAGTTTCAGAGCAGGCTCCTGCCGGTGGCAGCTTAGGCGCCGCTTGAGGTCCGCTTCCCAGACCCGCGGGGTTTTGCGGACGGCTTCAGCGGTCCGGATGGCACAGTCTTCGGTGTAGCCTTCGGCGCGGCCCCCGTGGCGGCCTCTGTGGTCGCCTTCGACTCGGCCTCGGTGGCGGCCTTCGGTGTCGCCCTCGGCGCGGCTTCCGGTGCCGCCTTCGGCGCGGCCTCCGGTGCCGCCTTCGGTGCCGCCTCCGTGGCGGCCTCCGGTGTCGCCTTCGGTGCCGCCTTCGGCGCGGCCTCCGTGGCGGCCTCCGGTGTCGCCTTCGGCGCGGCCTCCGTGGCGGCCTTCGGTGCCGCCTTCGGCACGGCCTTCGGTGCCGCCTCCATGGCGGCCTTCGGCGCGGTTGGTGGCGACGCGCTCGCTTCAGCTTGCTCGTCCTGGCCCTCGGCGGCGATCGAGCCAGCGTTGGTCAGCGGGACCGCCGCCCTGATCGCCTTCAGCGTGTCGCCGTAGGCTTGCTCGCCACCTAGCGGCGCCGCGGCCAGGCCGACCGCCGCGCGAGCAGCAGCGGCCGCCTGGGCGAGGCTGGCCGCGAGCTCCTCCGCCTGGTCAGCTGTGAGCGAGCGCCCGGGAAGGTATCGCTGCCGTCCTGGTTGACCAGGCCCAGCGCCACCACCGCGCTACCTCCGGCGTCAAGCACGTCGTCAACCCGAATCAGCTCGTTGGCGTGATCAGTAAAGATCGTGATGGTCATGTCCGCCCTCCTTTCGTGACTTGGCGCGACATTACACACTCTTTCGTGCAGCGCGGAGCCGGGATCGTGACCGCCGGCCATGTGCAGGAGGCGATCGCCAAGACCCCGCTCGCACCATCGAGCGCACTATGACCGTGCCGCCGCCACCGTCGAGCCACACGGGCGACCACCAAGGCCCGAGCCTGTCCGTGGTCGGCTCAGCCATCCGTAGCCGCCGCTACGTGATCGACGCGACGATCGGGGCGATCGCCCCAACAACATGCCTGAGCCCGAGCGTCCGAGCCCGATCTGCGTTGCAGCGCAACGCTCGGTTTCGCCCAGATGGGATATCCATTTGAGTCAGGTTGCTACACCCGCGTGTTGGCGCCACGGACGATCGACGACGGGCACGCCGGCGACGCGCCCAGGGTGTGGCGGGAGTGGCGATTGCCAACCTTTCGGGCAAACGGGCTATCTATTTGAGTCAGGGAGCCCAGCGTTTTCGGGTGCGCGCCGCCAAGGGCGATCCGTGGCCGTGGCCGTAGCGACTCGCCCCGGTCGTCGCGCGGGTGACGGCCGCCGGCCGGTCGGGTTCGGCACGGCGATGAGGCTGCGGTACGTGACAGGGTCGGCCCCGACGGACTGCTCGAGCAGTCGGTAGAACAACAGGCCACGACGTCGTGAGCCGCGGCGATTGAAGCGAAACGTGAACTCGTTGAGGTACGCGTCGAGATGCACGCGGCTGACGGCCCCCTGGTGAGTGCCGAGCAGCCAGCGCTGCAGCAAGCTTGCGACGCGGTGAACACCTGGCATGACGACATGGGCGGGGTCGCTCTGGTGCGACATGACGGTCCGCTCATGCGCGTAGCCACGCTCACCCAGCGTTAGGTACGCCTGCCAGCCGTCGGTGTGAACGGTCGCGCCCGGCTCGACGGCGTCATCGATGAACGCCAGCAGGCTGTCCTTCGAGACGTCAGGCACGCTCGCTAGCCGGATCCGTCCGAAGCCCTTGGGATTGCTGATCTCCACAGCGATCGCGACGATCGCCTTGCTCTCGGTCTGCCGCCCGTGCACGCGCTCTTCCACGCCCCCACGTAGGCCTCATCGACCTCGACGTGCCCAGTGAGACGCTCGCGGCCCGGGCGCACCATCGCGCCGCGGTAACGGTGCAACATCGCCCACGCGGTCTGGTAGGACCCCAGCTCGAGCGCACGCTGGACCCCCAGCGCGGACACCCCATGCTTCTGACTGCACATCAGCCAAGCGGCCGCAAACCACAGCCGCAACGGCGTGCGAGTGCGATGACACCGGCGACGCGCACACGCCGGCTCGTCTCGCTGCGCTCGTTCTTGCGCTTCGCGGCCCGTGAGCAGTGGCTGAGCACCGACCTCGGCGCGACCATTGATCTGCCCAAGCTCGCCGAGCGGCTGCCCAAACCACTCGAGGACGCGGCCCGCGACTAGCTCCACGCCGCGCTCGGCGGCGACAGCGTCGAAGACAAGCGCGATCGCGCGGTCATCCTGCTGCTGCTCTCGACGGGCGCACGGATATCGGAGGTGCTCCGGCTTGACCGCGCAGACTGGGCGCACGAGCGCGTGATGGTGCGTGGCAAGGGCGACCGCGAGCGCACGCTGATGGTCACAGCGAAGGCGCGTGATGCTGTCGAGGACTACCTCGCTGCGCGCGGTGACCCCTCCCCTGCTCTCTTCGTCAGCTTCCAGCCGGCGGTCCGTGGAAAGCGTGAGAATCGCTTGTCCGACGAGGGCGCGCGGTATATCTGCCATCAGCTCGCCAAGCGTCTCGGGATCCCGCCGTTCCATCCCCACCAGCTCCGGCACACGCTCGGCACCCTACTGCAGGAGACCGTCGGCGACGCGCGTCTAACGGCGGACACCCTGGGCCATGTCGGGCTCGCGTCGGTTGCTGGCTACACGAAGATCACACAAGGCCGCCGGCGCATGGCGCAGGACGAGATGGAGCGGCGCGGGCTATAGATAGCACGATAAGTGGCCAAGCATCGACCTTTCGGGCGCACGCCAACAGGCACGCCCCTCGCCGTTTCCTGTCCTACTCCTGCCTAATTCTTTACGGCACGCGCATTCTGTCCAGGGAGAGCTCGGATTCCACTCGTGCGTAACCCCGCCGCCAGCTCGCGGCGCAGGTCTCGCACTGCTCGCTCAGCCCCGCTGATCGCGCGACTCTCATCTGCACCTGAAGCGCTCAACGCACCGCCCTCAGCGACAGCGTCCAGGACCGCATCGCGGGTCGCGCCTTGCGCCGCCGCTCCACGCCGGCGCGAGCGCTGCGAGGACTCGCGCGACACGTCGCGTGTAGCTCGTGCGCCGGCGTGCTCCCCTGAGCCCAGAGCGCTGAGCGCAGCCTGAAGACGGCTTGCTTCGGCTTCGACGTGCCAGATGCGTTGCTGAATCACGTCTCGCAGCTCCCCGATGCTCGCCACCGACAGCAGGCTATCCGAGGCCGAGGACGACTTGGATACGTCCCACCGCCCGCGCGGCTTTGCCGCACTTGCGCTTGCCGCCGACGAGTCGTGACGTCGATTACACCCTGGAGGGCCTCCCAGATATCACGCTCGATAATCTATATAAGGGGGTCTCTATCTAAATCAGGTGCGCGAGGGCGTCGCCTCGCGCCACGGCCGCGCGGCGATCGCGGGCGCGGGGGACCGCAGTGGGAGAGGAGGTCGGCGCCCACCCGGTCGCGGGCTGACA
>JBKQIR010000198.1:0-8452 GCA_052148275.1 Solirubrobacteraceae bacterium | reverse complement strand
GCTCGCGTTCAAGATCCACTTCGGAGACCGCGTCCCTGACACTGCAAACTGAACGTCACTAGTTGACACAACCGGAGTAGCCGTTAACCTACCCATCAGACGCCTACACAGTTAACCGGACGCCCTCGTCTGTCAAACGTGTACGTTGGCGATGCGGTTTGTCACGTTGCGGTCTTGAATTGTGCGACCTTTGCTTCGCTTAGGCGACTCGGGAGAGTGCCGTGTTCTCGGCGGTCAGTGTCTGGCAGAGTCGTTCGACCACGAGCGGGTCGAACTGCGTGCCGGCGCAGCGGTGCAGCTCGGCGATCGCGGACTGCTGGTCGATCGCCTTGCGGTATGGGCGGTCGGTGGTCATCGCGTGCAGCGCGTCGCAGGCCGTGATGATCCGTGAGCCGAGAGGAATCTCCTGACCCGCGAGGCGGTCCGGGTATCCGGTGCCGTCGAAGTTCTCGTGGCTCGAGCGGACCAGTGCCGCGACCCGTTTGAGCGCGGGCGCTTCGGCGATGATCCGCTCGCCGATCAGCGTGTGGGTCTGCATGAACTCCCGTTCGCTCTCGTCGAGCGCTGCGGGCTTGTCGAGGATGGCGTCGGGGATGGCGACCTTGCCGACGTCGTGCAGTTCGGCGGCGTGGCGGATCTGCTCTACGTCCTCAAGCGTCAGCGAGAAGGTTCGCGCGACGATGACGGCCATTTCGGCGACGCTTCGCAGATGCGCGCCGAGGTCAGAGCTGCGCTCAACCAGCGCGCGCAGCAGAACGTCCTTCGATTGTCGCGACGCCGAGAGGCGACCACTTCGCTTGTGCGCGTACATCCGCTCATCGGCGATCCGCAGCGCGTTCTTGATGTCCTGCGCCTCGCTCGGCAGCAGGATCGATCCGTAGGAGCACCCAATGCTGAAGCCATCGCCCTGTTCGCTGAGCTCGTCGGCGGCCTGGACGCTCGCCCGGAACGGGTCGTCGACGGCGTCGATCAGCGCGCAGAACTCATCGCCGCCCATCCGGTAGGCCGTGCCGCGCCCGACCAGATGCGCCGCGAGCTTCTTCCCGAAGCGCTGAAGCAGGGCATCGCCGGCGGGGTGACCGTAGTTGTCGTTGTAGGCCTTAAAGCCGTCGAGGTCGAACATGATCAGCAGCAGCTGCGTCTCGGCGCTCGCCTTCGGAATCCGCTGCTCGAGCGCTTCCGCGAGCGCCCGCCGGTTAGCCAGGCCGGTCAATGGGTCGGTCAGGGCCTGGTCCTGGCTGGCGCGCAACAGCACGGCGTTGTCTCTCCAGGTTAATGCCAGGCGACACATGATCAGGAGCAGCGAGCTCGTCGCGAGCACGATCGCAATCACGCCAGCGGGATCGAACTCGGACCACACCAGGACCGCCAACGCTCCGCACGCGAACGCCAGCGGCAACATTATCCCCCGGACGCTGCTCTGCCTTGCGGTCACGGACGGGGTGGTGTTTGGGAGCCATGCCGCCCAGGCCGCGATCACCGGTGAGCAGTACCAGAGCGGATTGAACCACTCGTGGTTTGAATACGTGTTGGTCGCTACGGTGACTAGATACATGCTGTCCGCGATCCAGAACACGACGACCGCTGCGGCGAGCAGGCCCCACGTGCGGTCAAGCCTCCAGTTGGCGAGCGCGGTCGCGGCCGCAATCAGTCCGATCAGCGCCATGTCGCACAGCGGGTAGGCGAGGTTCGTCGAGATCGAGAGCGTGCTTCCCGTCGCGTTCGCGAGGACCGGGTGGATCACCACCGCAGCGCAGACAGCGCCGACTGCCAAGGCGGCGGCCATGGCGTCAGCGATCACCGTCTGTGAGACTCCGTGTGTCCGGCGGCGCACCAGCGAAAGGATCCCGGCGAACCACAGCGGGCAGAGCGACAGGTAGCCGGCATCCGCCAGTGACGGCACCGGCGGGCTGCTCATCGTCGAGAGCTTGACCTGCCAATAGACGTCACCTGCGGCCCAGCACAACGCACCGATGCCGATCATCAGCCACCCGCGCTCGCCCCTGATCCCACGGTGGATCAGCAGCATTCCACCGAGCGCGAATGGGATGTCGGGCGCGATACCGGCGAACAGGAACGAGTTCCCAAACGCCGGCAGCAGCGTGCAGCCCAGCTCATAGCCGATCGCCCAGGCGCTGAGTCCGGCCAGCAGCACAAGGACCGGCCACGGAACCGCTTTGATGCCGGGCTGAACGACCGTCGGTGCTCGGAGCACTGCTGAGGACGCCGGCTGACGCATTGGGTTTATTAATCGGCTTATCGACTGTGCGGCTTTATACGAACACCGCGACCCAACAGGGCGACCCCGCCGCCGCGCCGCCGCGCCCGCGCCACTACGAACGGGGTTATATGGAGAGTTCGTGCGAAGAACGCGATACAGGCGCGCGACCGTCCCTGTTCATCCAGGCGGCTCGGGGGCGTCGGCCGTAGCGGTCAGGAGTCGGGTGAGGGTGATCGCTGTCCGGTACTCGAGCGTGGCGAACCTGTCCGTGGGGTCTTCCTCGAACCTGACCGGGCCCGGAGGGAGGGGGACGTTCTCCTGGTCGCGGAGTTCCCCGTCCGGTTCCGGATTGCCTTTCCGGTCGGCGACGGTAGCCGCCTCCGGGTCACGGACGGCGAGCGCGGACCAGATCGCCTTTTGCGCCGGGCCGGGGAGACCGGCGTCGATGATCGACGGGCCGAGCGCCTTGACGACCTCCTTCTGGTTCTCGAACGTCGAACCGAGGCGCTCGGCCAGCAGCTCGCGGAGTAGGGCCTTGACCTGTTCGGGCTGCTTCTGCAGGGCCTTCGCTCCGAGCGTGACCTGGATAGTCTCTTTGGTGATCTCCCAGCGCAGCCGGAGCGGTTGCTCGACGGTGATCCGCAGGAACCCGAACGCCTCGTTCGGGAGGATCCTGACCGTCTCGCCCTCCTGGAACGCGCCGTACAGGCGCGTGATCTCGTCGATCTGCTCGGTGGAGATCGCCTTTCGCTTCTCGCCGAGCGACTTGCGCATCTTCACGAACAGCTCGCGGGCGTCGACGAGCTGCACCTTGCCGCGTCGCTCCCGGGATTTGCGGTTGGTGACGATCCAGAAGTAGGTCGAGATGCCGGTGTTGTAGAACAGCTGGTCGGGAAGCGCGACGACGGCTTCGAGCCAGTCGTTCTCGATGATCCACCGGCGGATCTCGGACTCGCCCGAGCCAGCCGCGCCGGTGAACAGCGGCGAGCCGTTGAAGACGATCGCGACTCTGGAGCCGCCGTCCTCGGGGCGTTTCATCTTCGAGATCATGTGCTGCAGGAACAGCAACGACCCGTCGTTGATCCGGGGCAGGCCAGCGCCGAACCGGCCGCTGAAACCCTTGGTCTGGGCCTCTGCCTTGACGGCGTCCTCGACCTTCTTCCACTCGACCCCGAACGGCGGATTCGCGAGCAGATAGTCGAAGCGCTCGCCGTCATGGTGGTCCTCTGAGAACGAGTTGCCGTAGGCGATGTGGGAGGCGTCCTGGCCCTTGAGCATCATGTCCGAGCGACAGATCGCGTAGGTCTCGGCATTCAACTCCTGGCCGAACACCTCGAGCCGCGCCTGCGGATTCAGCTCCCGCAGGTACTCCTCGGCGACAGACAGCATCCCGCCGGTCCCACACGCCGGGTCGCAGAGCGTCTTGACGATCCCGGGTTTGGCGAGGATGTCCTCGTCGTCGATGAACAGCAGGTTGACCATCAGCCGGATCACCTCACGTGGGGTGAAATGCTCGCCGGCGGTCTCGTTCGAGAGCTCGGAGAAACGGCGGATCAGCTCTTCGTACAGGTAGCCCATCTCGATGTTCGAGACGACCGCGGGGTGCAGGTCGATGTCGGCGAATTTCCCGACCACCTGGTAGAGCAGGTTCGCCTTGCGCAGCCGCTCGATCTGGATCGGGAAATCGAACTTGTCGATCACGTCCTTGTCCTTCGCCGCCGCCGAGAACGCACCGACGTAGAGGCTCAGCGAGTCCGAGATCGTGCCCGGGTCGTCCAGCAGCTTCGTAAACGTGAGCGGGCTGGTGTTATAGAACGCCAGATCGCCGGCGGCGGCCTGGAGCACCGGCTCGAGATTCTCGATCCTGCCGGCCAGCTGCTTGTACCTGGCCAGCACCGCCTCCTTGGTCGGCTCGAGCACGCAATCCAACCGCCGAATCTCGGTCAGCGGCAGGATCACCTTGCCGTACTCGGACTGCTTGTAGTCGCCACGGAGCAGATCCGCAACCGACCAGATGAACGCGGCGTGATTGCGAATCGCTTCGCGAGGTGCTTGTCATTGTGATGGCGCTGCAGCCGACCGGCGTACTGGGTCATCGTTCCCTTCCAGGCGATCGGCATCGCGAGCACGAGGGTGTCGAGGCGTGGATCGTCGAACCCCTCGCCGATGTAACGACCGGTCGCGAGCACGACGCGCGGCCCGTCTGAGGCGAGCATCTCGTCGGCCCGGCGGCGCGCCTTGATGCCGATCCCGCCGTGCAGAACGGCGACGCGATCGGTGTGGACCGAGAGCGCTGAGGCAAGCGCGGCAAGATGCTCTCGCCGTTCCGTGAGAACCAGCGGGTAGCGGTCCTCGTTCAGTTCGATGATCACGTCGCGAGCGATCCGCGCGGTCCGATCGGCGTCACGCGCGACCCCGCCCAGGACTTCCTGGATGCTGGACTCGTTCGGGAGCGTGGCAGGGTCGAAGCCGGTGCGCCGCTCCAAAGTGAGCCGACGGGCGGCGCCCTCGATCCGCTCGGTGCTCGTGAGCGTGTGACGGACCGGTCCGCACTGCATCGTGATGATCGGGTGCAGACCATCTCGCCGGTGTGGCGTCGCAGTGAGACCCGTGACGTAGCGAGCCGAGATGCGTTGCATCAGCTTCTCGACCGAGACCGCCGGGACGTGGTGGCATTCATCAATGATCACGTAGCCGTAACCGGCGAGGTCGACGTCCTCACGGCGGACGACGGACTGGATCATCGCCAGATCAACCCCGGTCGCCGTCGCCGGACGCCCCGAGGAACCGACGTCTCCCGGTTCGATGCCGAGGAACCGGTTCAACTGATTGGACCACTGCTCAAACAGCGGTCGACGGTGAACGAGCACCAGCGCGGACCGTGCGCGCTTGGCGATCAAGGCAGCGCCCATGACAGTCTTGCCTGCTCCGGCTGGCGCTACGAGCACTCCGATATCGCTCGCCCCGAGAACATCGACTGCGGTCTTCTGCGAAGGCGACAGCGTGCCGCGGAACGTCGCAAAGATCGGATCTCCGTCGGCACGCTCATCGCACACCGAACTGGCAATCCCGACGGCCGCCAACTCCTCCTTGACGCGGTCCAGGCATCCCCGCGGAAGAAGCAGACGAGAGCCGTCCTGCTCGAAGCAGGTGATCACTCGCGGCGTGTTATGCGTGGACAGCCACGCCCGCTCGCGCTCAAAGAACATCGGGTTGGCGAACGCTGCGGCCCGGCGCAGCCGGTCACGCAGCGCGGCCGGCAGCCCAGAACAGTCGACATCGACGCGCCCGGCCAACCGCACCCGCACCTCGGCGACGCCTTCTCCCATCACGGCCACCGGCTGGAGGTGCGCCTTCCGCGGCTTCTGGGGCCGCGGCTCCAATCCGAGCCCGCCGCCGTCGTCCACGGCCTCACCTGAGAGTTCCTCGACGCGCTCACGATCCATACGGACGGCAGCGGCGAGCAAGCCCCACTCATCTTCGACCGGCTCCAGATCGCGGTCCAAGAACACAGTGCACCCGCTCGCACGCCGAGCTCGCTGCAGAGGGAGCGCGATCAGGTTCCCGAACCCACCCGCGGGCATCGTGTCCTGACTGGGAAACAGCCGGTCATACGACTCCATCGAGATCGTCCGATGGCGCATCGCACGGGTCAGCAGCAACGACCCAGGCCTCCGCGCTGAACGCGCCGGCACCGGGGCCGAGAACAGAATCCAGACGTGCGCACCCCGCCCCGAGCGCGAGCGCTCCACCAACACAGGCATATCCAACTCTCCCGCTGCATCGCGCAGCGCACGGACATCCTCACGCCAGCTCTGACCATCAAGATCGATCGCGACCAGCCAGCACGTCTCGTCCGCGAGCAACGGATAGATCCCAGCCGTCCGACGACCCTCAAGATGCGAACGCACCTCCGCCGCTGAGAACGGCACGAACCGGCGGTGCGCGCACGCGGCGCACTTCACCTTCGGCTTCAAGCACAGCCCAGCCGCCCATTCATTGGAGCACTTCGGCGCCCACCCCGACTTCCCCGGAGTTCGCGTGCTCTCCCACCGCGTCGCGAACACATCCGTCCGGCCGCGAAACAGCGACGCGAACAGCGCGACCCGCCCTACAGCGCTCGTGATGTCCGGGCCTCCCGCGTCCCGCTCCAGAGCCGCAATCCGCTCGCGCAGTGCCGCACGCTCGAGGTCCAGCTCAACCAGCCGAGCACGGGCGCTCGCAAGATCGACATCTGCCTCGATCGCCATGTACACATCGTCGCGACAAGTCCGGACCGAATCGCAATCCACCAAACCTGAGCCAGGGCCACGTAAAATTCGGATGGTGAGCGAACGCGAACACGCCCTCGCAGAAGTTCTCGGCTCCGTCCGGCTCGAAGGCGCAGAGCCCAGCCCCGAGCTGCGCGACGCCCTCAAGCAGCTGATCACCGAGGCCCCGAGCACCGATCAGCTCGATGAACTCGCCAAGCGCGCCGCCGGCGACGAAGTGCCGAGCCCCGCTGCCTCACCGCGCGCCGCCTGACCCGTCGCCCGAGAGAGCGCGGCATCACGTGGCAGACGATCCGTACGTCTATCCGGGGCACGCGCGTCCTACGCAACAGGTACGGGATCCGGGACGCAGCGGAACTCGCGCGACGCGAAAACGACGCCGCGGCCGTGCGACTGCTCCAAATCAGGCTCTACCCACTGCCCGGCGACTACAACATCGAGCACCTCCGAGCGTTCCACCGCCAGATCTTCGGAGACGTCTACCCCTGGGCCGGCGAGATCCGGACGATCGCGATCGCCAAGACCGACCTATTCGCCCTGCCCCAGCACATCGAACCGTTTCTCGCTGACGTGCTCGCCGAACTCGCCGCCGAGCAGCACCTCCGCGGACTTGACCTTGATCGGCTCGTTGACCGCCTGACGCATTTCCTCGCCGAGATCAACGCCGCCCATCCGTTCCGGGAAGGCAACGGTCGCACCCAACGAGCGTTCATCGGCCAGCTCGCGAACCAGGCCGGCTACCGAATCGCGTGGGAACGCGCCGACCCAACCCGCAACATCGACGCCTCCGTCGCCGCGATGCGCGGCGACAACGCGCCGCTACGCACCATGCTCAACGAACTGGTGGAGCCGCTCTCCCATGCCTCGCGCTGAGCCCTCCGCACTGCTGGCGCCGTCGAGGTCGACACGGCGAGCGCGGCATCACCGGCGCCTTCGGCAGGCCAACGAAGGCCAACACGGGCCTGCTCACACCAGCTCACGGAGCCGTCGAATACCGCCGTGATCGAGCGTAAAGTCCCCGCCATGCCCTCCGGCGCCGCCACTTCAGAACAGGCCTCGCGCACGACCACCAGCGAGCACGGCGCCGTGACCACGCAAACCGGCCGCAAAATGAGCTCTCATTCCCTTTTTCGTTCCCCCGGCGACAAATCCCCTGTAACCACGGGCGTTTTCGCGATCGTGCGCCGGTCTCGAAAACCGGTTACAGGGTTCTCTCCATACGAGGGTTCGAATCCCTCCCTCTCCGTTTAGTACTCCTGTGCGGGCCGTCTGATCGCGAGAGGGAATGGCTGCAGCTGTCACAGCCGGTCCTCTCGCTGGGCCAGCGCAGGTCAATGCAGGCCGCGTCGAAGGCGTTCGCGTCGCGGCCGCAGCCGCGCCCCCGGGGCAGACCGTGCGACGCCGGCAATGTCATCGCTCTGGCCGATCCGGTTTGAACGCATAGACCGGTGCGGGGCGCGCCGTCGCGGGCCAACGCGGGCCACGCTGAGACCTCGGAAACATGGCCTCGTTCCCTTGTGGTGCGATGTTCCGCGCCGCGGGTTGGCGCTCGCGGGGTGCGTTGCGATGCGGCCGTCGAGCCCAAGCGTCTTCTGGACGGCGGATCATCCAACGCGACGAGGTTGAGCGGGCGCCTCGCGACGAGCGCGCTAGGCGCCGCTCCGCCTCCAGCGAGCCGATCAACTGCGTGTCGCCGTAGACCTCAACGAACGCACCGTGCTCTGCGATGTTGCCGTATCTGCTCAGAAAATAGCCGCCCAGGGTGAGCCTGCCGTTGGGATCAGGCGGCCTGCGGCAACGGTTCGAGGATGACCTTGTGACCGAGACGCTCGAGTTGCTTGATCGCGCGGTTGCGGGCGCGTTCGGCGGCGTGCTCGCGTAGCGGGGCGGGTCCGGTCTCGCGGTACAGCTCGCCGGTGCTGAGCATGTGGTAGGTGGCGGTGAGGATCTCGTGGGCGAT
>JBKQIR010000197.1:0-2688 GCA_052148275.1 Solirubrobacteraceae bacterium | reverse complement strand
GGCGAGATCGACGTCGTGGGCAGCGTCGGGAGGGCGGCGGTGTCGATCTGCTTGGTGCGGGGTCGCTGAGCGCTGATGGTGTTGTGGATCTCGTTCGGGGATCGTTTCCTGCGGCCGAGGCGGAGTTCTGCGCTGCCTGTGCGAGGGTTGCGGGGGGGAATCCGTTTCTGTTGCGTGAGCTGCTCGGCGAGCTCGTGAGGCGTAAGCAGGGTCCGACTGCGGGGGGGGCTGTCGTTTTGGGGGAGGTGGTGCCGGAGAGTGTGTGTAATGCGGTGGTGGCGTGGTTGGGCTCGGTGCAGCCGGCCACGCGTCGGGTTGTGGTGAGCGTGGCTGTGTTCGGCGATGGTGCGTCGGTGGATCGAGTCGCGCGGTTGGCTGAGCTTGACGCGAAGGGGGTGCTGGGTGCGGCTGATGCGCTTGCGGCGATGGGGGTTCTGGCGCCGGGTTTTCCGTTGGTCTTTGCGGCGCCGTTGGTCGGGTCGGCGGTGCTCGCTTCGCTGCCTCCGTTCAACCGGGCGGAGGTGCATTTGGGGGCGGCGCGGATCCTCACCGAGCAGCACGCTGGTGTTGAGGAGATCGCTCGTCATCTGCTCGAGGCGCCGGCCGATGATGACCCGGCGGCGGTCGGGCCGCTTCGGGAGAGCGCGGCGCTGGCGTTGCGGGCGGGGGATCCTGAGCGGGCGGTGAAACTTCTGAGCCGGGCGCTTGCTGAGCATCCGGAGCCCGAGCTGCGGGTGGAGCTGCTCGCGGAGCTCGGTCGGGCGGAGACGCAGGCGGGGCATCACGCAGCCAGCGAGCATCTCGGCCAGGCGCGCCGGATCAGTGAGCATCCCGGGCGGCGCGCCGAGCTCGCGCTGGATCATGGCTACTCGTTGTATGCCCGGGGGCTCTACAGGGATGCCGCGCACGCGCTTCAGGGCGGTCTGGCCGAGCTGGCTGACGGCGATCTCGAGCTGGCTGGCGAGCTGCGGGGCGCGTACGTGTCGGCAGCGTCACTGGTGCACGAGCTGTGGCCGTCGGCGATGGAGTTGCGTGACCGGATGCTGGGCGAGCTGGGCGGGGCGCCAAACGCACGCCAGCGCGCGGCAATCGCTCACACGCTCATGTATGACGGGCTTTTGGGCGAGCCCGGGAGTCGGGTCAGAGAGCTCGCGGAGCTCGCTTGGGGGGACGGGGCGCTGCTGGGCGCGAACGGGGCTGTCGACTTCAGCGTGCCGTTGCTGTGCGCTGGGCTGGTGTTCGTCGACGAGCTTGAGCAGGCCATCGCGATCGGTGACGCTGCGCTGGGCGCCTTGTCTGCAGACCAGGTGCCAGCGGTGCACGCGAGCATCCGGTGCGCCCGCGCGTGGGCGTTCTATCACCAGGGGCGGATCGCCGAGGCCGAAGCGGACGCCAACGCCGCTCTGGACGGCGGCTCAGGCGCGCCTGAGGGTTTTGTGCAGAGCGCGCTGGCGGTGATTGCGTCCTGCCAGGTCGAGCGTGGAAACCTGGGCGAAGCCGAGTCGGCGTTGGCGCAACTCGACCGCCAGGAGATCCGCGCCACGATCTCGCACGCGCTAGAGCTCAATGTGCGGGCGCGGCTGCATCTCGCCGAGCACCGTCCACAGCACGCGCTCCAGGACGCGGTTGACGCTGGTCTGGTGATCGATTCCCGGTTCCCCGGCGCCAGCCCAGGAGCGATCCCGTGGCGCTCGACCGCGGCGCTGGCGCATCTCGCGCTGGGAGCGCCCGGGCCGGCGCGCGTCCTGGTCGAGGACGAGCTTTTTCAGGCGCGCCGGATCGGTCTCGCTCGAATCGTGATCCGCGATCTACGCATCCTCGGTCTGCTACCCGACCACAAGGCCATCAAGAGGCTCGCCGAAGCGGTACACACCGGCGACTCGCACCCCGCCAGGCTCGAGCACATCCGCGCGCTGATCGACCATGGCGCCGCGCTGCGGCGCGCGAACCACCGCGCCGATGCGCGTGAGCCTCTGCGCCGCGGACTAGACCTCAGCCATAAAGGCGACGCACGCGTGCTGCAGGAACGCGCTCGGACCGAGCTCATCGCGGCCGGCGCCCGCCCACGCAGGCAGGCATCGAGCGGCATCGATTCGCTGACCGCCAGCCAGCGCCGCGTCGCCGAACTCGCCGCCAAAGGCCTCACCACGCGCCAGATCGCCGGGGTTCTGTTCGTGACACCCAAGACAGTTGAATACCACCTGCGCCAGACCTACCGCAAGCTCGGCATCGCTTCCCGCGATCAACTGCCCGAAACCATGAAAGCAGCCTGATCATGACCACTGATCCCCACATCCTCGCATGATGCAGCTCCCCGACGCGTCCCTCCCTCGCCGAGTCGTGAAACCCTGGGGCTATGAGCTCTGGTACGCGCTCACCGACCGTTACGCCGGCAAGATCTTGCATGTCGAGCGCGGCCACCGGCTATCTCTCCAGTTCCACGAACGCAAAGATGAGACCTGCTACCTGCTCTCAGGCCAACTCGTCCTCGTCCAGGGCCCCTCCATCGAAGACCTCACCGAAAAGGTGATCGAACCGGGCTTCGTCTGGCGCAACCACCCCGGCGACGTCCACACCATCGAAGCGCTCGAAGACTCCGACGTGTTAGAGGCCTCAACCCCCGACCTCAACGACGTAGTCCGCCTCGCTGACAACTACGGACGCTCCGGAACAAGCAACCCCTGACAA
>JBKQIR010000196.1:0-7351 GCA_052148275.1 Solirubrobacteraceae bacterium | reverse complement strand
CAAACTCCGAGCCGCCCACCTCTCCGGCGACCTCACCGACTACTGGGAACACCACATCAAGCTCGACCAACAACGGCTATACCGCAAGGACTCCTGGCAACCCGTCCTGAAGTAGCCACGCCCATCTGATTTCGAGACCCATCCGCGAGGCACATGGAGCGCGGGCACCATCCGACCCGCGCTCCCGCCGTGCGACCGAATCCGCGAGCGGCGGCGACGTCCGACATCCAGTCGCCGTCCCAACGGTTGACTGCGCAGACTGCTGAGCCCGCCGTCCGCGACCCTCACGCCTACAATGGGCCGTGCCGGCCCCCATGGTCTAGCGGTTAGGACGCCTGCCTTTCACGCAGGAGATCGCCGGTTCGAGTCCGGCTGGGGGTATCTCCAGGAGCTGCCTGCAAATCGTTATGGTTTGCAGCGTCGCTACAAGGCTCAGTAGGCTCCGATCAGAACGTCTTAGGGGCCATTAAGGGGCCACCAGGTTCTGACGTCGGCCTCTTCGGGGTCGGGTGCGTGTGCGCGCAGCACCTCGCCGAAGAGCCCCGTGGTCTCGGTTGGTGCTCTCAGGTGCGCCGCAGAGGAGCGGCGGCATTTCCGGCCGCTTGCTCCCGCCTTCACGCGCGATTCAGCTTGAGCAATCGCGCGTCCAGCCGCCAGCCAGAGTCTGGCGGGCAGCGTGGCAGCAATCACGCGACTGAACTTCCTCTGGCACGGGGTCCACCAGCGCGGCTTTGCTCGGAAACGAGAAAGTTTCGAGACGATGACATCTCGTATCTGAACTGGCTTTCTGCGCACCCCGCTGGCTACGTGATCAACATCGAGCGGAGCTTGAATCCAGCCGATGCTCGGCTGCATCACGCGAGTTGCCGGACGATCGTTGATGAGCCGCCGCGTGGCGGTCCGAGAACCGGCCCCCTACATCAAGGTCTGCTCGGTCAACTTAAGCGATCTGAGCGACTGGGGGATCGCGCACGCCGGCGAGGCGATCACCGCGTGCCGCGTCTGCACGCCGGCGCGTGGGGCGGCGCGGGAGGAGGAGCCTGTCGCGAAAGCTGCGCCTGGAACCGGCGTGATCACATCGACCGGTGGGATGAAACCTGAGCCGGGCTTGGGTTCGGAGGCGCGTGGACCCGATGTCGGCCGGTCGGTTGTCGAGGCATGGACTGACCACTACGTCCAGTTCGAGCCGGGCTCGGCCGAGCAAGCGAGACTCCGTAGCGACCTCCGAGAGCGGATCGGCATGCTAAAGCCAAAATCCGGGCATCTCCTGCACGCCACGTTCTATGGCGGGAAGCACCACTCAGCTGACGTTGAGAACCTATTGCTCTACAACGTTGACGAGAGCGGCGCGTCGTTCGACTCGGCAGCGCGAGCCGGCGTGCGGTTCGAACTCGGAGCTAGCTGCCCGGTCTCCCCCGCCGGGCTCGAATCCGCGTTTGGCTACCGCTATGAGCTGGTCCCATCGACCACAAGGTTTCGGCATTGGCGCGAGCATCGCCTGCTCGCGTCGTGGCCATGGGTCGACCTCGGCACCTTCCCGGACGAGCACCGACTCGAGCAGGTCTGGTACGCGCTTAAGCAGGCGAAGATCGATGTCGTCTCGCCCGCGCGCTCGCCCGATATCCCGTTTGCTGTTCTGGTCACAATCAGAGCCCCGCGGTCCACCCCCGCCCGACGTTCGTTCGCATGGCCAAGGGCATCTTCGACGGCGTCGTCTCAGCATTCCAGGCACACTGTGACACGAGCGGCATCACAGAGCTCGCAGCCCGCGTATCACGGACCCTTCAGGCCGACACGGCCAACATCCAAGCACTCTTACTTGACCCGCAGCAAGCAGCCCTCGGCGCGAAGCCCCGGCTCCTGCATCGCCGCGGCGAAGGAGTCCAATGGTCGCCAGCCGACGATCCTGCGTTCCCCGTCGTCCCTTGATGAGGGCAGTGGAGGTGTCGCTTCCGGGCTGATCTGAGAGCAGAAGCACGCGACCGCGAGCGGGCTAGGATTCCGGGCGATGCTCGAGTGGCGCCTTGTTGGCAGAGGGCTCCGAAACCCCCAGATCCTCGCTCGCGATAGGCAAGGCGGAGTGCTCGCGATCAACAGGGTTGTGTCGAGCGGGCTGCCGGACAGGTGGTGGTTGACCGGCCGTAATTACGGACTCGGGACCGAGCACGATTCACAGGCCGAAGCGAAAGCTGCTGCTCAGCACTGGGCTGATGCGGGCGAACGCCCCGATCGGACGAACTCGGAATCCTGAGCGGCTGGCTTGTCGATCTAACAGCGCTTTCGGGTTGATCGACGTCCGGCACCGAACGCCGCAACGCGTGGGCGGGCGGCTGCCTGCGACCACCACTGCCTTTCGCGGCGCGCCGACGAAAGCGCGGCGAGTCTTCGTGGCCCCAGACAGCGGCAAACCGGCCAGGTCATAGCGACTCGTCCGGTCGGCAGAAGCGTTGACATCTTCTGGGAGGAGACGTGTGGCTCCCATCGAGACGGAGGGGGCCCGGCCGTGTCCGGCGGTACGGGCGGCGAGGGGCAGGAGCGTGGGCGCCTACCGGCGGTGCTGGCCGTGAAGCTGCCGCGGTGGTCGAGCGGTGAGGACATCTGCTACTGCTATGTGACCTCGACGCTGCTTACGAACCACTTCCAGCGCGGGCTATCGGTTCAGCTCGTGAACTATTGAAGCGACGGGCGGCGTGCGCGCTACGGCGTTCGGTCGCTGCTCCGCGGCTTGCACGGTGCTCGCTGGAAGCGCCTGCTTTGTGTTTCGCGCCGCTCAAAGCGGCAGGCGCCTCCTCGCATCGCCACCCCGAGATCGTCAGGGCATGTGAGGCGGTCCTGGGGTCCGCCTGCAATTCCGAGAACGAGTGCTGCCGGGTCAGCTTCTCTGCCTGTTTGACTGGCCCATCAGAATGAGCTGGTGCTCACGGTCCTGATCGAGCTCCCGGGGGGCGAGGGCATCGTGCGCCGGGATGACGGCGAGATGGTGGTCACCGGCGATGTCAACGATCAGAGCGGCTCCCCGATCGCCCGTATGGATTACCGTCCTGTCACGCGCTGGCTTGACGGGGACAGCAGGCTCGTTGGTGGGCTCTTGCCGCCGGGTGCGCTCAGCGCCGAGCTGATCGACGATATCGGCACAAGGATCTCGGCGAGCGTTGGCGGCGGCGCGTACGTGGCGATCGTGAACGAGTCCGATCCCGGCTATCGGCCTGTTGTTTGTTGTCGCGATTTCGCCGGAGACCCGGTCGCGCGGCCGCTACCGTCGGATTGGAGCCGGATTGAGGTAAGCGACGCAGAGGTGCCCTGTCCTGCCTGCGGCGCGGTCGCCTATGACGAGGTGATCGCGGCGGATGGTTCGCGTGGCGGACGTTTCGGTCACGGGCACGACGGACCGCTTGAGCCGGCCCGGATCACGGTTTGCCGGGTTTGCGGCCACGAAGAGGGCGCGGGACGCTCGATCAGCCGCTTCGGGTCCGCCGACGATGAGCCCGAGGACGAGACGGCTGCGGCCGAGCGTCTGGAGCTTCGGCGTGCGCACGACCGGCTCCAGAAGTGGTATCTCGACACGCTCACCCTCCGCTGCGTTGCGTTTCCGATCTACGCCGCTGAGAACTGGCGCGCCCAGATCGGCGACGGGTGGGGGACCTTGGCCAAGCCAATCGGAACGCCCTCCAAGAGCGCTGGTGAGGATGTCACCCACCTGACCGTCGATCACTTCAGCTCTGCCAAAGCCGACCGGTTCACAGATCCCCCGCGGCTGAAGGTAACGACATCAGTCGAGGACGCGCAGTACGGCGACACCCAACTCGACCAAGCCCGCTGGGTCCTCGCGCTCTGGCAACAAGAGAGCCAAGTATCCTGGCCGCGGGTCTCTGACGCCGCTCTGAAGGTCTGGCTGGCTGCTCGCGACCGGCAAGGACGCGCCGCCGTGCGCGCGGCCACCCAAACCGAGCAGCTCATCACCATCGACGGAACGCCCCAACCGTTCCTCACCCTGACGCCCCCCAGCGGCCGCTGGGTCGCCGTCCGCCACCACGGTGACCTCACAATCACAGTCGCCGCCAACGACCTCGCACCCACGACGATCGAGCTCGAACCCATCACCGACCCGCCCGCCCGCCTCCTTGGCCCAGAGCCCGTCGAGCACTGAAATACCCTACCGCGCAGCGCCCCACGCCCGACCGACCGCCGGGACCGCTGGTTCGCCGCTGCACGGGTGCTTATCGGAGACGCCCGTTCGGTCCCGACGACCGAGACACGGGTCTCGCTGGGCGGCTCCTGGAGCCGCAGTGTGCGCGACCGTGGCGATGCCTCGGTCGCGGCGACGCGGCTACGAACTACGCGGCCGGAGGGGGTTCAGATCGAGTCGCTGTGACAAGCAGCCGCAAGCGCGGGGTTGGTGTGTGGGATCCGTAGCCGTCGCGTAGCTATGGTGCGGCCAAGCACGCCGGCGAACCCGAGGAGGCTGGGATGACGGACACGAGGTCGCACCACCGTCATGAGCGAACCGCCGCGCTGGCCTTTGTCTTGCTGGTCGCTGTCCTTCTCGCGACGGGACTCGCCGCACTCGCGTACGCGACCGAGACGAGAGCAACGCCCCGGCCAGCGGCGATCACGGGCAGCATCCATCTGAAGCGCAGCGATGTTCAGTCCGGCGGGACGGTTGGTGGGGAGGTGGAGTTCCAGAACCGCACCTCGAAGACCAAGGTTCTGATGCGCGGGTGCAAGATCGACGCGCTTTTCGATATCGGAGTCCGTGCCTCAGACGGCTACGCTCAAGCGCCTGCGTTCTCGCTCGTCGGCTGCAGTCCCGAGCAAGAGCTGGTCGCGAGACCCGACACGACGATCTACCGATTCGACCTGCGGGCGATCTACACGTCATGCTCGCAGAAAGCGCAGGACCAGCCCCCCGGGGGCTCCAAGTATTGGATGCCGCTGTGCCGCACGGACTCCGTGGCGCGGCGCGACATCATGCCGCCGCTGCCGCCAGGCCAGTACACGGCGCTGTTTTTCCCGTCGGGGGAGTGGCACGGCCCACGCGTGCAATCCACCGGACTAGTTGTCACCAGAAAGAAACAGCTCGACGAAGGACTCGTCCTGGTGGCCGCCGCTACCAGCGACCCAGCGGGTGGCCGCGAGACGACTGGTCCTCGTCAAGAGCGGCTACCAGCTCCGGCCTGACGGCACGATCGCTTTCCACGTCCGAGCGCCTGGAAGCTCGCGAGCGCAATGAGACAAAGCGATTGGCCGGCTCGACCCCGGTCTGTGCTGGGGCGGAGGATCGTGTTCGTCTTACCTGCGGGCGTCTCGGCTGGCGCTACCCGCTGGGTGTTCGGGGCCCCACGCACGGTCGATCACGCCGTGCGCTCCACGGCTGCGAGCTGCTTGCGCTCGGTGGCGATCTCGATCTGGTCGATGGGCACTTTCCATGTGCAAGGCGTGTCGCGCAGAGGGCGCGGCCTGTTCATGGCGCGGCAGAATGGCGCGAGATGCCCTGCGACTGGTTGCTGATCGATGGATCGAGCCTAATCTTCCGCGCCTATTACGGCGCGCTGGCAAGCGCACGCGCGTTTCGCAGAGCGGACGGGAACGCGATCGGCGGTTTTCTGGACAGGCTGGCGCGGCTGGTCGCCGATCGCCGGCCCCGCCGGCTGGTGATCGCCGACGACTGGGCATGGCGACCACAGTGGCGAGTGGACCTGATCCCGGACTACAAGGCTCACCGGGTCACCGAGCCGGTCCCAGCCGGACTGGTGCCACACCTTCCGGTGATCAGCCAGCTGCTTGAACACATCGGGATCGACGTGGTCGGTGTCGCCGATTTCGAGGCTGAGGATGTGATCGCCACCCTGACCAGGCTCGCTCCCGGGACGGTCGAGATCGCTAGCGGTGACCGGGACCTGTTTGCGCTCGTGGAGGATCCACGCGTGCGCGTCTTGTATCCGGAGCGGTCAGGACTGGCGGTGATCGACGAAGCCGAGATCACGCGCCGCTACGCGATCCCAGGCCGTCGATACGCCGACTTCGCGATCCTGCGCGGCGACCCCTCCGATGGACTTCCCGGGCTCAAGGGCGTCGGCGCCGTGACCTCGGCGGCGATGATCCGCCGCCACGGGGACATCGCGGGCGTGTTGCGGGACCGGCCACTCCGCCCACCAGATCGCGAGTACCTCCAGGCCGCGCTCACCGTCGTGCCGCCGGTCGACAATCTTCCCGTCGAGCTCCCTCCCGGCCGGCGAGACGCCTACCCGACCAACGAGCCCGCCGTCCGGTCACTCGCCGCACGCCACCAAGCAGAGGACTCGGTGGACCGGCTGCTGCGGGCCCTCAGCAGCCTCACACCCCAGCGATCCCGCCCCCAGCGCACCTCCACCACCTCCGACTAGATTGGCCACCCACCCGGCGGGCAGTCCTCGGGCGGCGGCGAGGGCTGCTGTCGGCGGTTGCCCTTCAACGACGCGGGAAAGGCTCTGACAACAAAAGTCAGCCGCTGCGATAACGCCCTGGCCCGGTCCAGTGTGACCGGCGTTCTACTGTTCGGTCGATGTCCCGCTCCACGCCGTTCACCAACGCCCAGCACGCTCCCGAGAACGCGATGGTTGACCCCGGCGAGATCGAGCGGTTTTACGATCGCTGCAGCGTATTGATGCGCGAACTGCTGGACGCACTGGCCACCGCGCCCGACCGGCCGCGAGTCTTCGCCGATATCGAAGACGCGATCGTCGTTGTCGGGTACTCGGGCCACGGCCCCGGACGCTCGCACGGCGCGCGCGCTGGGGCGCGCCGGCGCGTGGGGGCAGGGCCGGCGCGTGGGGCAGGGCCGTCCTGCCGGGGCGTCGATCGGCTACGGGCCCATCGACCACGGGTTCGCTTTCGGGTAGGCGTAGCGGGAGCCCTCCAGCCGCGCATCAGGTCTTGTCATCGCGGTCGCCGCTGGCTATCTTTGTCGGCGGGCGCGGGCGACTGACCCAGCAAAGCGCAGACGTCAGGAGCTTCGGGTCTGCCGCGCTGCTTTGCCCCTCGAGGGCCTCGTTGATGCGCGCTCCATTGTCGCGCTCGCGCCCACCTCTGCCCATCTATGATCGGGCCCCCGCGGGGGTCAACCGCGCGGGGCGAGATCAGGCCGCGGAGGTCGGCGTCAAGATGATCGCTGATACGTGGCGAACTGAGGCGATCGCTGCGCCTGAGCGCGCAACAGCCGCTCGCGCTCGTCCTCGCTCGCTTTGATGGCCACCACGTTGATCGTCTCGGTCCCGACCTCAATGGCCACCTCCGGATGGGCCTTGAGGTTGTGATACCAGTCCGGGTTGGTCGGCGCGCCGGCCTTCGAGGCGAAGATCACGTAGCGGTCTCC
>JBKQIR010000195.1:0-7834 GCA_052148275.1 Solirubrobacteraceae bacterium | reverse complement strand
CCGGCGAACGGAACCCAGGATCGCAAGCCGAGAAACGACAACCCGAACCGAAACCCCGGCCAAACTCCGCCGACGGCACGATCGGCGCCGACCTCACCGGCCCAACGGGTTTATCCGGGGGAAGTAGACTAGGACCGCTGCTTCTGGGCGGGAGCACGAGTGCGCCGTTCCCTCCGATCGCTGTTGCTTTTATGAGTCGCCGCGCAGGCTGCTCGCTTGCTCAGGGCCGGGCCACGCGGGCCCTGAGCAAACACCTCGCCGTCTCCGGCTGCCGCCGCTGCTTCGCCTCGCCCCGCAGCACCGCAGCCCACGCGGCGCCTGCGTCGAGGTTCATCGCCTCCGACCGCCGGGTCGATGCAGCAGTCTGGCGTCGGCGCTGAGACGGCTGGTTGTCGTCCATCTGGGAAGGGACGCGACCACCCGTGCTGACGCCTGCTCGGTCGCAAGAGCGACTGCGAGGCGCGCTTGCCGAACGTGGGCGGATCGAGCGGCCGGCAAGCGCCTCTGCGAGTGCCGCTCAGCGTGGCTGAGCGGAAGTCCCGGCGCGGCGGGGAGCGACGCTGCTGCCGCGGCTCAAACCAGCAGCGGCGCGCGGCCTGCTCATTCTCGATCAAAGCAACAGCCAAGACGGTAGGTGACGGACTCCAATTCTCGCCACGGGGTGCAGCAATGATGGGCCAGATCTCCCGTAAGCATTGGGAACGACCACGGGACACCGTGACCGAACCGGGTTCGAATCCGGTGTAGCGGTACTTCATCGAAAGCCCTGCGAAGGGGCGTCACAAAGTCACAAACGCAGAAGGGGAGGCCGTACAGAAGCCCCCTCTCACAGGCGGTGCTGTTGCGAGAGATGGAGGATTGCTGGCCCTCCAGTGTCGGCCTCTGGGGGCTAAACCGCCCTGGTGCTGCGTTGGCTGAGGACTGACGTGGTGAGCGTCCAGGCTGGGCGTGGCTTGGCCAGGTTGGGATTCGGAAGACGCTCACAAAGCGCTCATCGCGAGCTTGTGCTGAGGGTGGGCGTCGTCGTTGAGGCGTTGAGAGGGATAGATGGCATCGAGACCGGGGGGCATTTTGCTCTCTCGGGATGAGTCTGGCGGGAGCCAGGTGGTGGCTGGCCTGGGCGGGACCGGCATAGAGGCGGCGTCAGCCTGATCTGCGGCTCTTGCGCGGAATGTGTGAGGGCGAGCGTCGATACGACGGCTAGGGGGCGCCTGCCCCGAAGGGGCGAACGCGAGAGTGCTGGCCGGGCACGGCGGGGAGCGCGCGTCCGGCGGTGGGGCGCCCGCGCCGGCGCCAGGCGCGCGCTGGCGCGTAGTTCGACAAGCTCCTGACCGCGGCTCGCCGGCCTGCGGGGATTGGTCGCTGAGCAACTCCTGCGGCTTCGTGAGAAACTTCCCGGCACGCCAGCAGTTTGGTTTATGCCGAATCCCTGAGGAGGACCTTGGGGAGCGGGGAATCCATGTCGTTGGGGCGAGTCCGCCGGTGATCCGGCGGTAGCGCTTGATTTGAGCGCAAGCCCGTCAGCTAACCCCGTAGGCAACGTTTAGCCGGAAAATCGACCCTTCGACGTTCGCGTGCCAGCATCCACGACCAGTCTCCGCCCCGCCCGCCGCGCAGCGCTGCTCTCGGCACGGCGTCGCTGCATTTGGCTGCTGCTCGCGGTGTCGGCAGCGCTGGTCGTGGCACCGGGGATCTCACGCGCCGCGTCGAATGGCAGCCGGCCCTTCGGCCGCGTGCTGCGGATCGGCGATAGCGGCAGCGACGTGCAGACCCTGCAGACCTGGCTCACGGATGTCGGGGTCGCGACCACCACAGACGGCCAGTTCGGCCCTGACACCGCGGCGTCGGTCCGGCGCTTCCAGATCGCCGCTCACGTAAAGCCCGCAAACGGTGTTGCTGGATGGCAAACCGCGCGGAAGCTGCTGAGCTGGGTGAGCCAGCACCTGCGGATCACGCGCCGCGCCAGCGCACATCGTAAACCGCCCGCCGCCGCAGTGAGCTCACCGTTTCCGCGGATCCTGCAGATCGGCGACAGCGGGAGCGACGTGCAGACCCTGCAGACCTGGCTCACGGATGTCGGGATCGCGACCACCGCAGACGGCCAGTTCGGCCCTGACACCGCAGCCTCGGTCCGGAGCTTCCAGCTCGCGGCAGGGTTGATCCCCGTCAGCGGGACCGTCGACGCCCGCACCGCCATCACTCTGCGAGAGTGGGTCACAACGTCGCGGTCGGTCAGTGCGGACCCTTCCCCTCCGGTGAGCTCAGCGGGCTCACAGGCCGAACTCGTCAACGGACTCGCCGTCGCACCGGCCGACGCGCCGGCCGTAGTCAAGAACGTCATCGCGGCGGCCAACGCGATCGCGTTCAAGCCCTACATCTATGGAGGCGGCCACGCCAGCTGGGTGTCGGCTGGCTATGACTGCTCAGGGTCAGTGAGCTATGCGCTGCATGGAGGCGGTCTGGTCGAGCAGACGGAGGACTCAACCCAATTCGAGAGTTACGGGTCTGGGGGAGCCGGTACCTGGATCACCCTTTACACGAACGCGGGGCACGTCTACGCCGACATCGCCGGCCTGTGGTTCGACACCGCCGCGCAGCGCCCGACCAACGGCAACGACCGCTGGTCCCCACAGCGGGCCTCACCGGCCGCCGGGTTCATCGAACGCCATCCGACTGGCTACTGACCATATCGTGGAGGCCGATCGTCCCACGTTGCTGACCAGCGCCTCGGCGGTCAGATCGGGCATCGCGATCAGGCCGCCGCGTCGGCCTCGATCTCGCCCGCGCCGCAATGCAGCGACACTGCATGCCGAAGATCGTGCCCCCGCGCGCCCTGCTTGGCAACCGTCCGGAGCTTCATGATCGTCGAGCGATCCACACCGGCGCGGTCGGCCGCCTTAATCATGCTGAACTCACCTCGCAACAGCCCGATCCAGATCTCATACTTCTGCGAAGGCGACAAGAACCGCTTTCGTCGACGGCCTCCGTCGCTGCCTGCTGAACGTCCCGGCTCGGTCACCGAGGACCCCTCCCTGGTGAAGCCGGAAGCCTCGCAGATGTGGGCTAATCGAAACGCCGATCTGTGTCATTGACTCGGACGCAAACCACTCCTGCCCGTCGGCGTCGCTTTGTTTGGCGACGCAGAGCGGGATAAACGCAGCAACGATCTACAGTCTCAGCCAGCCGGGGAGCCCATCCAGCTCGTGGCAGCCCTCGCCCATTCTCAGCATCCGTTCGCTGCTGCATCTGACCTGCCCCTCGTCATTGCTGTGCGTGGGATCGACGTCGACGCCGGGTGATCTCGCGTGGTCGACAAACCCCACGGTCGGTACGTCCTGGTCAAGCGCGAAGATCGACTCTGACAACCTGATCATTTCGATTGCCTGCCCGACCGTCAGCGAATGCCTCGCCACCGATGACGCCGGTAACGTGATGACGGCGACCGACCCCGCTGGTGGAGCAGGCGCATGGTCCTCCCACAACCCCGGGGACGGGCCGCTCTCAGGGCTTACGTGCACGCCGACGCTCTGCTTGGCGGACGGCGAGAGCGCCCTCATACGCTACTCCACCGATTCGGGTGAGACGTGGCTTCCGACCAAGTGCAATACGACATCCAAACGATCTCGTGCCCGTCCGACACACTGTGCGTCGCTGTCGGGCCCGTCGAGATGGCGACCTCGGACAACCCGACGACCGGAACCTGGACCATCACTCAAACCCCGGCGGCCTGGGGAAGCCTCGATCAGCTCTCGTGCCCTTCAGTCACATTCTGCGCCGCCGGCGGAACCGGCGGAACGGCAGGCGACGGCTACGCACTCACAAGGACCGACCCAACCGGCGGCGCGAAAGCCTGGACACAAACGCTCGCTGACCCCATCTCGTGCACGGCCACACCCACCATTTGCGCAAACGAATAGATCGTCGCCTCAGACGCACACGGCATCCGCACCGTCGACACGAGCAACACATACGCACCCCAAACCGGCGGCGGGTCCCAGCTCACCAACCTCGCGCTCACAGGCGACCACCTCACCTGGCAACACGGCGGCTCCCAAGACAGCACCACGCTCATTCGCTGACCTGTGCCCCGGCCGACGGGTCCTGCATTCGACAAGCAGCGGAACTCGAGGCAGAACCCCGCAGAGATGCCACGACGCTTCCGCCCGGGCCGAAGCCGAAATCGTCCGCGCCCCCGGCACGATCCGCCGGGCTCACCCGCCCGCGTCGGATCTCACCCGCTCTCGAGATCGATCCACTCCGCAGTGATCTGCGCCCGATGCTGGTCAACGCCCATCACGATCGACATCCCAACCAATCTCCCTTCACATTGCGACGGGCAGCGTCCAGCCCATCCAATACCGTTGGGTTCCGTGGTCGGCGCCTTCTGTCAAACGGCCCGGCCGCGCGGCCTCTAACCCGCGCGCGCCTTACCTATGCTGTTCGACACCAAGGCCCCGGCCACCTGCACAACCGGTGGCCGGCTGGCCTCGCGTGCCTTCCCGGGTCAACCCCCGGATATGACATCTTTCGGTCAACGTGTTTCCACACCGAGCATCGGGGGCAGAGACGGTGCGCCGGCGAGTCGGACCAGACGACGCCCTAATCCCCGAACGGAAAATCGCCTCCCCCACCGTCCGGCGAGCCGGGCAACGGGCGGTCCTGTTCGCCCTTCTCGTTCACGCGACATTGTTTGTTTACGCCTTCTTTGGCGGAGGTGTCCGGGTAAATCCCGGCTCCCCACCATTCCTGCCCCGCGGCGGGAATCTCATGTACGCCCTCGTACACGAATGCCACGAATGGCCACCACCAGGTGGGAGCGCTTGCGTCGTATCCAAACTCCTCGTCAACGGTTGGGAACGCCGTCGGCGGGTTCGCATTACCGGCGATGTACTCCTCGAACGCCTGTACCGTCAGCGCGGCATCTGACGCCAGCAGATCAGGTATATGCTCGGGAGCCGGGCCGAGAGCGATGAAGTCCTGATCGGGCGAATCGAGCGGGACGAACTCGGTCGTGGTGAAGCCGGCATCTGTTAGCCATTTGAGCAGCGCGATCTGATCTTTGTAGGTATCGCTGGTGAGCGCGGGGGCGGGATGGTGTTGCTCCAGGGTCCGAAGCTGCGTGGGCGACGGTGGTGGCGCGGGTGTGTAGCCCTCGAGATGCAGGGCTCCGAAGTCCTGCCGCAATCCGGGGAGGGGAACGTCATCCAGGAGGTCGGTGGCCCAGAGATCTAATACGGAGCCGATCTCGTCGTTGGTTCCCAACCACAATTTGAACGTGTACTCGCCGTCTTGATCCGTGGAAGCATCGCCGAACGAAAATGGCCTGTATTCAAACGTCTGGTCACCGGACGCCGTACAACCAAAGAGCGCCTCCCCAACGAGCTCTTCATTGTTTATGTAGTCCTTGATTTGTGCTGGGCTGGTGAATGTTGCTGCCTGGAGGCCTTTGGTCTCTGTCCACAGGAAAAGTCGCTGGTGGTCAACTGGCTTCCCCTCGAGCGTGAGCCGGATCTTGACGTCGCTCATGCCGCGCCCATCGCCGGGCACTGTCTTCGGGCTGAAGGTGATCTCGAGCTTGGGCCTTTGGAGCCTGAAGTCGGCGGTGAGGCTTTTCTTGTGCAAGGTCGCGTCGCATTGCTCGGCGCCGACCGAACCCGGCGCGCATCGGGTCACCTTCAGGGCGAACCGTTGCCCAGATGAGCTGCGGAACTCGGTCTTGACGGTGTAGCGTCCGGGCTTGACCAGCTTGCTGTAGTCGCCATTGGCGTCGGTGCTCAGGGTCCCGCTCGTCGGGCCACTGATGCTCACCTCGGCGTCCTTGATCGGTTTGCCGTCGGCGTCAGTCGCGGAGCCGCTGATCGAAATCTGGTTGGTCAGCCCCCAGGCCTCCGCGCCAAGGACGTGCGTGTCCCAAGGCTGACACGGTGCGGGGCTCGAGCCGCCGCCGAGCCCGTACACGACGCTGCCGCGCGGCGCGGTGTAGGTCGAGTTGCCGGAGTAGATCGAGATGCTCCGCTGCCCCGGGGGATACTCCATCTGCGTACCCGCGCCGATGTTGGAGAACACCACGATCACGTAGTTGTCGATCCCCTTCGGGATCGGCTCCACCACGATCAGGGATCCCAGACAGCGGTTGTTGTACACGGCCTGCAGCGGCATGACATCGGGGGTGCCGAGTTGGACACAGTGCTCTCCATTCGGCGAATAGAGCAGGGCGCTCGGCGTGATGCTCGGATCGGTGGGGTAGTAGAAGTACGGGCAGCCCGTCTTGTCGTCGATCTTCACCGCACCAGGATCCACGGCCGCCGCAGGCGAGGCCCACGCCAGCGCGAGCACGACCGAGCCGATCAGTAGTGCGACTAGCCTCCGAATCGAAGCCCCATCCTCGCGTTCACCGGCGTGCGTGACCAGTCCCACGCTGGACTACTTCCCCCGGAAATTTCCGGGGGAAGTGGACTAGTCATCACCGGAACGATCCAATTGCTACGTCCTCGCCCCACGTCGACGCCAAGCATAGCGAGAGGGGCTGCACGCTTCAACCGTACGATTTACTAGGTCCGCGGGGCGGACCCGCAACGACGAGCTCACCGCCGGCAGCTCCGCCGCGCGCTGCACGCGAGCGCAAAGCTCGCGGAGCTGCGGGAGCTCGGCGAGTGCCCCGCACGGGTGCGCGCTGCCTTACGGCAGCTGATCGACGCGGACATCGCAGGCACCAAGGCGCAAGCTGCTGCGATAACCGGCTGGGCGCGCTTCGTCACGACGCGATCACGACTGACAGCAATCTCACCTTCGCGCTGAAGCGCTGTCGGTTCCGCAGCCGAGCGGGCGCCAGCACGGCTATTCGAATCTCTTCCCAGATGGACGAGTTGCGGCAGCGCCCGAGCTCGCGGCGACGAGGCGACCGCTTCGCGAGGCGAAGTGGCAGCCGCTAATCGAGGACTGTGACGTCCGTCGGCGGCACTGCGTGCCCATGCACGGCCGCGTCCGTGCTTGCTCGAGATCGACGGCTCAGCAAACCGCTACGACCGCCGTCGGGCTTGAGCTGGGCAGCCCACGACAGCCTCGACGGGACGATTGGTTTCGACGGACAGCGATCGTGCGACGGCGCTGGTCGGCATGATCGCTTCACCACGCATGCGATCCTCGACGCTGGCCGGATCACACGATCGTCCTTCCAGGAAGGACCTCACTGGGAGCTCAATCGCCAGCGGCGCCCTGTGGGCGGCCCGGAGCGTCAGCGCTAGCAGCGCTTCAGCAAGCGCGCCGACCGAATGCGACGACGTCCAGCGCGATCCGGTCGTCGTTGCTTGTGGCGCCAAGCTACGACGCGGGATCGGGCGATACTCCGCGCCGCGGTGTGAAGGAAAGCGACGACACCGCTTGCTGGCGACGGCGCTGTCAGCAAGCGCGTCGCGGTGAAAGGAATCGCGGGCGCACGACAGCCTGGACTATAGGAATCGCGTGCAAGCGATCGCGGCGTTCGTTCGCTCCGGATCGATCCCACGCGGTCGAAGGGGCGGCAAAAAATGACGCCGTTGCTTGCAAGAGCGCGGCAAGCGCGCTGACGGAAGCGACAGTCTCGCGCCGATTTGCCGCGTCGTCGCTCCTGGCGCAACTCGACAGTCTCCGGGATCCCGCCAGATCCGATGTTTCTGTCGGTTCCTTCGACGGCATGGTCGCAGCGGCGTGCGTGACGTCCGCGTGGCAGGCACGGATCACGATCACGGCCAGGCTGCCGCCGAGTGCTTGGGCGATGACGCAGTCGCACGCACTATGGGCGGATCCCGGCGAAAGTGTTGGAGAACGCGCGACCGATGGTGATGACGGGTTGGCG
>JBKQIR010000194.1:0-2819 GCA_052148275.1 Solirubrobacteraceae bacterium | reverse complement strand
CAAACTCCGAGCCGCCCACCTCTCCGGCGACCTCACCGACTACTGGGAACACCACATCAAGCTCGACCAACAACGGCTATACCGCAAGGACTCCTGGCAACCCGTCCTGAAGTAGCCACGCCCATCTTGGAGCGCGACCAATGCGTCGCATTCTCAGGCGTGGACTCCAACGTCGCGACCAGCACCTCCTCGACCTGCTCGGCAGTGATCGTCGGCGGCCTGCCCGGCCGCGGATCATCCGAGAGCCCATCCAACCGCAACTCGCAGAACCGCCGGCGCCACTTCCCAACCGTCGCCGGCGACACCCCACACTCCGCCGCCACCTCCGTGTTCGCACCGCCCTCCGCGCACCTCAAAACGATCCGCGAGCGCAACGCCAACGCCTGGGAGGACTTACGCCGCCGCTCCCACCTCACCAGCTGCTCGCGCTCGGAGTCACTCAGCTCCAACGCCTGCTTCGGACGCCCAGTTCGTACCATGCCACAGCATATCACACTTAAGCCCCGAACTTAAGGCGGGGAACACTAGCAGCATCGCAGCATGCGCTGCGACTCTTGTTGAGAGTGGAAGTGCTTGACCGCCACCGCGGTCATCTCCTGCGGAGGGCGTCGCACGTTCTGTGTAAGCGCTGATGGTAAGGTACTAGTTACTCCTGTTACTGTCAAGTAGTGACTGTTAGATTGCAGTGTCGGGTATGCGGTCGCCGAAGTGGATCCGGAACGCGGTGAGCGCGGAGCTCCAGTTGTATGTGTGCCGCCAGTTGCGCTGCGCGCGGGTGATCGCGAGGTAGAGCAGCTTGAGGGCGGAGTCCTCGGTCGGGAAGCTGCCGCGGGTCTTGATGATCTTGCGGATCTGGCGGTTGAGCGCCTCGATCGTGTTTGTCGTGTAGACGGCGCGGCGCAGGTCTGGAGGGAAGGCCAGGAACGGGACGATCCGCTCCCAGTTCTCGATCCAGGATGCTGAGATCATCGGGTATTTGGCGTCCCAGGTCTCGGCGAAGCGCTCGAGTTCTTGCTCCGCGTGGTCGCGGTCGCGGTCGACCGCGGTGTAGATCTTGCGTAGGTCGGCGGCGACCTTCTTCTTGTCCTTGTAGGGCACGAACCGCAGCGCGGCGCGGACCGCGTGCACCAGGCACGTCTGCGCCCAGGCTTTGGGGAACACGGCCTCGATCGCCTCAGGGAAGCCCGTGAGCCCGTCCACGCAGCAGACGAGCACGTCTTGGACGCCGCGGGTCCTCAGCTCGGTGAGCACCTGCAGCCAGAACTTCGCGCCTTCGGTGTGCTGGAACCAGATCCCGAGCACGTCGCGTTCGCCCTCGAGGTTGACGCCGATCGCTAGGTAGCAGGCGAAGTTCCGGATCGCTTGCCCGTCGCGGATCTTGATGATCAGCGCGTCCAGGTAGACGATCGGGTAGACGGCCTCAAGCGGCCGGGTACGCCACGCCTTGGCTTCCTCCAGCACACCGGCGGTCACGCGGGAGACGGTCTCGCGGCTGACGCCGGGGCCGTAGAGGTCGGTGATGTAGGTCTCGATCTCGCGGGTCGACATCCCGCCGGCGTACAGGGCGATGATCTTCTGATCAAGCCGATCCAGCCGCCGCTGGCCCTTCTTGACCAGCTCGGGCTCAAACCGGCTCTTGCGGTCCCGAGGCGTGCTGATCCTGACCGGCCCGTTCCCGGTCAGCACCGTCTTCGGGGTCCCGCCGTTGCGGCTGTTGCCGGCCCCGCCGGACGGCGCCTGACCAGCGGGATAGCCGAGGTGCTCGGCCAGCTCCTCTGAGAGCGCCCGCTCGATCAGCCGACGAGTCAGCTCACCGAGCACGCCGTCCTGGCCCAGGATCTCCACCTCGCCACGCTTCCCACGAACCAGCGCGCCGAGCAGCTGATCGGTGAGCGCCTCGGGCAGCTCGCCGTGCTCGCCCCCGAGATCCTCCAACAGGCCGCTCACAAGCTCAGCCTGCTGCTCCACGTCCAACCCGGCCAGCGCTCGACGCAGCCTCGCCTGCCCGATCGCCTCTCCGACCAGATCGTCGCTGAGCTTCGCTACCGCTCCCCGAAACCCAGGCGAGGGCGCCAGCTCGGCTGGCGCCTCGCCGGCGCCACCCAGATCAGATTCATCCACCCACCCACTGAAATTCTCTTTGATTGAAGGCATGCGTTCTCCGTTCGCTCTGCCTTACACAGATCCTGTGACGATCCCCGTGCTGCTGCTCTGCCGCGAGCACGACGCCGAGGTCGTGGACCTCGCCGTTCGCGGCGCCCTGGCCGCGGGTGCGTACGACGGTCGTGCGGTGAAGCTGCTCGTCGACCGCACGACACGGCCGCTAGCACCCGTGTTGGAGATCGACGCCAGGCTGGCCGGGATCGGGCAGCCACCACCCGATGACCTCGGCGACTACGACCAGCTACTCGCAAGGACCCGCTCGGAGTCAGACGCCAAACCGCGGGCTGGGAGTGCGTCCACATCGCCATCGATGACGCCACCCGCCTGGCCTACGCCGAGGTCCTGGCCGATCAGAGCAGACGCACCGTCATCGGTTTTCTCAGACGCGCGGTCGCGTTCTACGCCCGCCACGGCATCACCGTCGAGCGGGTCCTGACCGACAACGGCGGCGCCTACCGCTCAACGATCCACGCCGCCGCGTGCCGCACCCTCGGGATCCGCCACCTACCCGCGCCTACCGACCCCAAACCAAGGACAGGGCTTCATACTGCACCTCCTGGGGTTGATGAGATGGATTCTCGATTCCTGAGCCGCCATCCATGGCGTCTGAGGAGCCGCGGGTCGTCTGCTGCGGGCGGCTCGTAGAGCCGCTCGTT
>JBKQIR010000193.1:0-2832 GCA_052148275.1 Solirubrobacteraceae bacterium | reverse complement strand
CTCTGGGCTCTCACGCAGCGTGATGTGCCACCAGCCGGCATCGTCGGGTGCCCGGTGCGGCTCTCGCACCCGATGCCCGTCTGAGTAGCGAGACAGGCCGACCTGATTTAGATGGAGACCCCCCTTTTGGTCCATTTGCTGGCGCGCCGCACCGCGCTCGAGGAGGATCCACCTCTTGCTTCTTCTAACGTGCGTTAGTGGATGAATTGTTGGCCGTTTTGCCGCCATTACTCAGACGAACCCCGAGGTGCCGGCGACGGACGATGAGACGTACCACAAGGTGATCGATCTGCGTATGATGTTCCAGGGCAGCCTATGACGCGTGAGTTCGCTCACGGGAAGGGAGCAGCAATGAGGGGCATCATTCGCACGAGCGCGATCCTCAGCGTGTGCGGGTCGCTGATGCTCGCCGCGGTCGCGTTGGCGGCGAGTCAGGAGTACTCTGGACCGACGAGCCAGAAGTATGAGACCGGGGGGCAGGCGATCACGATCACTATGGTTGCCAGTGGCAGCAAGGTCGAGTCGCTTGAGATCAGAAACCGCTTCCCCATCGGGACCGGCTTCGTGTGCCACTCGGCGCCGTTCTTCACCACCGACCTCGGGGACATCCCCGCCTTCCATGACTTCCATGGCTTCAAGGTCAAGAACGATGCGTTCAAGGCGACCAACTTCTCGGTCGGTCCGTATGAGAAGCTGACCATCAACGGCAAGTTCAAGCACAACAGCGTGAGTGGATCGTTCACCGTCAACTACGCCCCGAATGCTTCGGAGCAGTGCTCGAGCGGGAACGTGACCTACAAGGCCAAGGCGTTGACCTGATCCTGCCGACATGGCCCCTGGCGGCGGGTGCATCGCGCGGCTGGGGGCCGTGTATGCGCCCCGGCCTATATGGCGACCGTCTCCGCCCCGCCCCGGCCCTCCCGGTAGTAACGGAACAGAAACGTACGCTAAGCCCCCGAGGTTGCCGGCGTCGCGGCTACTCCTCACGCAGGCGAAGCGAGCGCCGCGCGGCCGGGTGGGACGCGGGACTACACGCCGCCGGCGACGCGCAGTATGGCGCCGCTCGCGTACCCAGCCGCGGGACTGAGCAGCCAGGCGATCGCGGGAGCGATGTCCTCGGGCTCGGCGGCTCGACCCAGGGGAATTCGAGAGATGGCTTGCTCCGCGCGATCGGGATCACCAGCCGCCGCGTAGATGCCTGTGTTCACGATGCCAGGCGCGACCGCATTGACCCTGGTCCCATCCTTGGCCAGCTCCTTCGCCAGTCCGATCGTCCATGCGTCGACCCCGGCCTTGGCCGCCCATAGTGCGCGTACTCATGAGGAGATCCGAGCGTCGCGGCGGCCGACGAGACATTGACGATCACCCCGCCGCTACCGCCCCGCCGCACCGACATGACCCGTATCGCCTCACGAGCGCACAAGACGACCCCCACCAAGTTGACGTCAATCACACTCCGAATCAGCTCCACCGGGGTGTCGGCGAGGTCGCCGATGTGGCCCGTCAGCCCAGCGTTGCTAACCAGGCCTGTCACGGTTCCGAGCCTCGAGGCCTCACCGAACAAGCGTTCCACATCCTCCTGGCGCGTGACGTCGGCCTGCAGCGTGACGCAGCCACCGCCCGCCTGCCTCGCCGCCGCGCTAACGCGTGCCGCCGCTTCGGCATCGGATCGATAGCTGAACGCGACGTCGTGGCCGGCGCCGGCCAGAGCCAGACCCGTCGCCGCTCCAATTCCCCGGCTGCCACCGGTGACGATCGTCACCGGCCACACACGTCGCTCTATTAGCCGATCCTGACATATAACGCACCGGCAGGACTTGACGCGAGAGGGCTCTGATGCGCGGAAGGCAGGGGCGGGCGCTCGCTTCGCCTGCGCGAGGAGTAGCCGCGGCGGTCGCTGATCTCGTGCCCGCTATGGACAACCAGCAGCAGCGCTAGGTCGTAGCAGACGCTGCAAGATCTCCGACGAGAACGCATCGGAGAACCGGTCAGCCTGCGTCGTGCGCTGCTCGTCGATGACGGTGCTGTGCCCTGCGTTCCACATCCTTGGAAGTGGAATGGTCCGCAGGCAGGGGACTGGGTGCGCAGCCTTCCTTGATCTAGCGTGCCAGAGGTTGGTTCCGAAATACCGTGCCATTTTGATCCTGCGGTTGCGAGATTCGGTACGCTGGCCGGGTGGATCTGGGGTACGCGCGGGTGTCGACTCGCGAGCAGAACGCCAACGGGCAAGCGGACGTCCTCCAAGCCAATGGCTGCGAGCGGATGTTCGTCGAGCACGCCTCCGGCAAGCACAGGTCCCGTCCCGAGCTCGACCGGGCGCTGTGAGAGCTGGGGGCCGGCGACACACTCGTGGTCACGAAACTCAACCGGCTCGGCCGAAGCCTCCAGCACTTGCCAGGCCGTCCACAGTGCGCTCGTGGTTCAACTCACGCTCGAACTGGCCGCACCGGCGAACAGAGGCCGAAGCTCACACCCCGTCAGGTGGAGCTCGTGCGCGAAGCGTACGACGCTCGTGATTGCACGGTCGCACAGGTCGCATCGGACTTCGGAGTTTCGAGAAGCACGATCCACCGGGTCAGGAGCAGCTCGCGTGGCTTCTCGCCGATCTCGGCGAAGATTGTCAGCGTCGCCCAGCGAGCGACGTTCTCGCTTCCGATCAGCATGACTGCATGATCGAGCTGACTTGCTGGCGCAGCCCGAATTAGGGGCTCTCCTCGTCGATTGGGGGTGACTCATCGGTGCGGGAGCGCGATCTGGATTCCGGCGCAGCAGAGGTAGATCATCGCGATCAGTGCGTTTGCGGAGTGGAATCCGTAGGCGCGGTGTGAGAGC
>JBKQIR010000192.1:0-18970 GCA_052148275.1 Solirubrobacteraceae bacterium | reverse complement strand
GATCCTCCCGGCCGAAGCTGTGCAACACCCGCACCACGCTGTGCCCCGCCTTCGCGTCCCACTCGTTGTGCGCCAACTGCAGATACCCGACCTCGCTGCCGTCCTTGCGCTTCCGGGTCGTCCGCCGCAGATACATGCCTACCTAGAAGGCTACCTCACATACCAGCCTTAGTCTAGTCCGACCAGCAAAAACGTGTACCTAGGCGGTTTCGCGTTCTGACGACCCTAAGCACCTAGAAAATCCCATAAACACAGGGGATTCCCCGAATCGCGATCCTCAAATCAGAGCTGAGCTGCGGAACTCGGGACGATGCCGATCGTGGTATTGCGACCACGCCGCCCAGCGAGTCCGCACGAGTACTCGCCATCGAAGTCGATCGTGCGGCGGTGTCTGCTATGACGACTCCCTTTTCGCCGTGCCCCGCGGGTGCTGCCCGCCTCGCGCGCGGTGCGCCACGTGGTGGCGTCGGGCGCTGGCGCGCGCCGATCGATCGCGGCGTCTGCGTCGCCGAGACAGCCTGCGACCAGCCGCCTGGAGCGCCCAACGCCTCAAGCGCCGACCGCAACCCGCTCGGCCTCGTCTGAGAGGTCATCGAGGTGGCGCTCGATGACGGCACGCAGTTCATCCACACTCACGTCCACGAGAGCTTATCCAGCCGCCCCGACGACTCGGCCCCCTGATCGTTCGCCCGAGGGAGCTGAGCCGTGGCCGCGCTCAGTCCGCGCCCGCCACGAGTACACCAACCGCCGGGGGACCGCCGCAGCCCGCGTTCTCGCGCGCTGGCGGGCAGCTCTCCCGCGCAAAAGGGGGCTCAGACGGCGTGCTCTCACGGTTGCAACGCCTCATGGGCCGCGCGTTTCTCCCCAGACGACCCATGGTCGACGTCCACCACGACGCCAGGCGCTTGAAGACAACTTCGTCGACCGCGACCCCTCAGCGCTCGCGGCGGCCGCGGCGCTCGCGAGCATCGCCGCGGCCGCTAGACGATTCAGCCCCGGCCGATCGTCCGCGCGTTCGGCGACTGGCTCGCCGGCGAGCTCGGCCGCCCGGCCCCCCCTTGGTAAGCGATTTGGACACGGGCACGATCGCCGCCTACGCCGGCCGGCTCACTGTGGCGGGCGCTCGCAGCGGGCGCCCGGCGGCGCTCGCGACTTCGCGTGTATGTCTGTCCATGATCCGAGCGCTCGCCCGTTGACCTCGGCCGCAAGGACGAGATCGAGGGCGTGCGGGTCCCGCGGCATGAGCCGGGCCCCGCCGGGTGTTCGTGTGATCGCTGGCGTGGAAGGGCGGACGGTGTGGCTACGGTGTGCTGAGGAGTTGGGGCGGGTTGGGGCTCAGTTGCTCGAGCAGCGCCGCGGCGTCCAGCGGTCGTCCGAGCAGGAAGCCCTGCGCGTAGCCGCATCCCAGGTCTTTGAGGCGCTCCAGTTGCTCGGTCCGCTCGATGCCTTCGGCGACGCATCGGAGAGAGAGCGCGAGAGAGAGATCGATGATGGCAGCGGTGAGCTTTCGCTGCTCGTCGTTGCTGTCGATGTCATCGATGAAGCTCTTGTCGATTTTCAGTACGTGTATCGGCAGCCGGCGGATGTAGCTGAGCGATGAGTAGCCGGTACCGAAGTCGTCAACAGCGATCAGAACTCCGAGATCGCGCAGTGCGTTGAGCCGCTCGATCGCTAGCTCGACGTGATCGATCATCAGGCTCTCGGTGATCTCGAGCAGGAGACGATCAGGCTCCAGGCCGCTGGTCGTCAGCGCCCGCTGAACCTCGTCGACGATCTCGGGGCGTTGCAGCTGGCGTGGCGAGAGGTTGACCGAGAGCATGCGTGGCGGTTGGGTCGGGCACGCGCGTTGAAATATGACGGCGTCGCTGCATGCTCGCTCGAGCACTCGGCAACCAAGCCCCACGATCAGGCCGGAGTTTTCGGCGACCGGAATGAAGCTGTCGGGCGATATCGTCCCTCGCGTCGGGTGCTCCCAGCGCGACAGCGCCTCGTAGCCCACGATCTCACGGGTTTGGATGCTGAAGACTGGCTGATAGACGAGGGTTAGTTCGTCTCGATCGATGGCCGCTTTGAGGTCGGCCCGCAACTCCAGCTGCTCGGTGAGCTCCGCGTACATCTCGGCGTTGAAGTAGCGGTAGGCGTCGCCGCCGCTGGTCTTGGCCTGATACATCGCTACGTCAGCGCCGCGCAGCAGACCGTCGAATGTTGCGCCAGACTCGCGGGTGGGGTGCACGACCGCGATCCCGATGCTGCACTGCACATAGATGACGTGGCCCTCGACCGTGATTGGCTTGCTGACGACTTCTAAGAGGCGCTCTGCGATCTCTGAGATCTGCGCTTCGTGGTCGATGCCGTCCAGGAGCATCGCGAACTCGTCGCCGCCGAGCCTCGCGATCGTATCGCCAACCCGAACGGTGGCTTCCAGCCGTGAGGAGACGGTGCATAGCAGCTTGTCGCCGGCCGCATGACCGAAGGTGTCGTTGACCTGCTTGAAGCCGTCGAGATCGAGGAACAGGATCGCGATCGATTGCCCACCGTGACGCCGACTGACCAGCGCATGCCTGACGCGATCACCCAGCAGCGCACGGTTGGCGAGCTTGGTCACCGGATCGTGAAAAGCTTGGTGGGCGAGCTGCTGCTCGAACTGTTTGCGCTCGGTGATGTCGCGAAGGTTCATCACGATGCCGCCCACCGAAGCGTTATCCAGCAAGCTGGTCACCAGACTCTCGCTGTCAAGCCAGGCCCCGTCGCGATGGCGGACGCGGAACTCGAGCACCTCCGAGGAGTCTGCTGAACCGGGGCGCAAGCCGATCAGGGCGCTGGCCACCAACGCGCGGTCTTTTGGGGGCATGTAGCCATCCAGCCGCTGCCCGATGAGTTGATCGGGTTCATAGCCGAGCACTCGCTGCACCGACGGGCTCGCATATTTCACCGTGGTGTCGGGCTCAAGCACGAAAATCACGTCCGAGGAGTGCTGCACCAGCGCGCTGAAGTGCTGCTCGCTCTCGCTGCGTAACACGTGCTCGGTCAAGGCAGCGCTCTCGAGCGCGAGCCCCACTTGTCCCGCCAGAGCCTCGAGACTCTCACGTAGCGCGACCGAGAGCGCCGCCGCATTAAACAGCGCGATCGCGCCGGCAAGCTGCCCCTCAACCAGGAACGGCCACAAGACGCCGGGAGCGCACGGCGCCGCGGAATCAAGGGCGGCCTGTACGTTTGCGATCTCGAGCGGCAGGCCGCACACGAGCCGATCGACCGAATCCTGCGACAGCGAAGCGACCGGCACGCTCAGCGGTTGGCCGCTCTCACCGAACCGCTCGGCGACCAGGCACGTGGCGCCGTCGCGCTGCTCGACGAGCATGATCCGGGGTATGGCCTCCACGCCGGCGAGCATCGTCGCCGCGTTCTGCGCAGCGCGAACGATCTCCGCCGGACTGGTAGCCGTCACGAGCGCGCCCCTGGCCACGCGCATCGTGCGTTCGCGCTCGGCCGACAACTCCTGCGCGCGCGCCAATCCGATCACCCGGATCACCACCAGCCCAAACAGGACCGCTGCCACCACGCCGATAATCAGCGCGTCCGAACCGTCGTCGGACGCAGCCTTGATGATCTCGATCGCAGGCGCGATCAGAGCGGCCGCCGCGATCCCCAGCACTCGCGAGCGGGTGAGCCGCGGGGTCGGCGCTGCGCTCTGCGAGATTGTCGCCATCGACGGATGCAGCGCCGCGCATCCCAGCAGTACGTAGTAGACGATCCACCCACCGTCGAGTAGGTCACCGGGGTGATAGACGCCATGCAGCTGAATGCACCCATAGATCGAATCGGTGACCAACAAGGCGCCGATGCCGACGATCAGCATGAAGTACGCGGCGCTGCGGCGACCTCCGCCGACCGCCATACGCACCGCCACGCCCAGCACCAGGATGTCCCCCAACGGGTAGGCGATCGACACCAACTTCGCCGCGAGATGCAGGCTCGTGTCGTGCGCATAAGGTGCCATCAAAACGACCCATGACAGCAGCCCCAACCCGATCGTCAGGATCGTCGCATCGATCAGGCTGGCCCAGTCGCGACCTGGATTACGTCGTCGGATCATCACGAGCAGACCCCCGACGACCAGCGGATACACCGCCAGGTAGACGGGATCGGCGACCGACGGAAACGGCAGTGCGCGTCCCAACAACGCCCTGTAGTTGTACGCGAGGACGTCGCCGAGGACGAACATCGCCTGGCTCAGCGCCAGCAGAAACCAAGCCCACCGGGCGGCAGGACGGTGCCTGCGCACGCCCACCACGATCGCGACGCAGGCGCTGAAACCGATCGCGTTAAAGACCGGACCCGAATTGAGCACGTGAGGCCCGAACAGGTACGCAACACCAACAGGTCCGGCCAAAGCCGGATAAAACCACCACCGACCACGGCAACGCGATAAGCGCATAGGCTTGAGATCGACCGTCCGCAGGCTTACTGGTCCGTAGTTATCCACATCAAGCAAACCTGGCGCCAGCATCTCCGTCCGCGAGGCTCAGATCCCGGCCGCTGACTGCGCCCGCGCGCGGCGTGGGTGCCCGGCACGACCGCTTCCGACGAGAGCCGGGCGCGCGGGCATTCGCGGTTCGCGAATGCTTTGTCGCCTTATGTGCAGGTGGTTTGTGAACGAGCGGTAGCTGCTGGGGATTGACGTCGTTCGCATGTGATCGACGTGGGCGACCGGCCGGCTCGGTTGACCGCGTTGACGCGCTACGAAAGAAACGAACAACAGCACTCGGACGCCCCCGAGCGCTGCGAAGTCGGAATCCAGTGACCGCTCTGGGGTGCGAGGCCGATGAGCAACGAGCAGCACCCGGGCCACGGCCGCCGCTGCGGTGCGCGCGGGGGAGACCGCTTCGCTCTCGCTATCGATCTCGCTTCGCTCGATGAGGTTGACGCGACGCGCGCTGCCGCTCCGGTCACGTCCTTCACGTCGATAACACCCTCAGATAACGGTCCGGCCAAGCTCTCAAAACGCCCGTTCGTTCACGTCATTCACGGTCCCGACGCACCTGCACATAAGGCGACATAGCGATGGTGGGATCGATCGGGCTGGGCCTGTGCTGGGGCCTCCGTCCCGGAAACGCTCCTTTATGAGGCACCCACCGACCCGAACTCATTTGCAGGGACTTTACGTGTGCAAAACGCGTGTCCGAAATCAACGTCTCGCCCATGACGGCATACGAGAGCTTTGAGACGCTGCGCCGGCGTGTGCTGATCCGGCCACGCCCGCCGCCCGAGGCGGCGAGTAGAACTCCCGAATCGGGCAGACCCCTGGTGCCGCGAGCTTGAAGCGCTCAAGCGTGGCGTGGGATGTGGGGGCGTGCACCAATGACCGCGTCGCGGTCGCCGCGGATCGACCACCGCTGCGCCAGGCGACAGGCGCCTCTCCCCCTCCCCGCCGCGCACATCCGCCCGGCTCGCTGGGCGGGGGTCCGTTTTTGGGTCGAATCCGCGTGGTGGCCTTCTGCGCCTCGCGTGAGGCTCAGAGGGGTTGGAGCTGCTCGCTGGTAGACGGGCCGCGTAGCGGTTGCGTTATCCCGCTGGCGTGTCACAATGGAGGGCGAGTCGCCGAATCCGGCAAACGAGCGGCTCGAGAAAGGCGGTTCCATTGGACAGCAGGAATACGTCAAGCTAGGCAGCCGTGGGAGCCATCGCGACGATTGTGGTCGCGATCGGTCCGGTCCCCTTCCTGATCGGTGGTGCCGCTCTCGTCTTTCTGGCCGTAGGGGGCCGAAGATCAGGACACCGCCTTTGAGGGAGAGGTTGAACACACCATTGTTGGCCTTTAGCGTCAAAATGTCATCCTTCGTCGGGTGCGTAAGCCCGACTGGCATAAGTGAGCTATGTCTCCCGGGTCACGGGGAAGCCAGAAGCATCGGTACCCGTGCCGAGTAGACAACACTACCTAGGGGAGCAGCGGTTTTGTTGCTCCCCTTCGTTTTGTGTATTTGCGCCTCCTCGGCTCCGCGTATCGGGACTCTCCGGTGGGGGGTCGAGTGCGGCGATTACGTCGACGAGGTGGCGCAGGCTGCGGCCGAGCCGATCAGGGCGCCAGACGACGAGCGTGTCGCCGGAGCGCAGGTATTCCAGGCACGCGTCGAGCTGGGGGCGCTTGCGCAGGGGTGCCTGAGCCGACGTCGTGGAAGATCCGCTCGCAGCCGGCCTGGCTGAGCGCGTCGAGTTGCGGCGCGAGGTCCCTGCTGGCGGGTGGAGACGCGGGCGTAAGTCTTACGAAGTTCGGGCGACCCTCGTTCAGGGGGTGGGGCCCCATTCAGGATGGCAAGCCACTCGGCGTGGTCGAGCGGCGACGGGTTGAGCTTGGGACGATCAGACTGATCTCGTGCGTGACGATTGATCAAGAACTCGTCGTCGATCTCCTGGGCGAGTGCTTCGTTCCCGCGCTCACGGGCTATGTCCTTGAGAGCCGCGAGCAGCGTTGAGGTGGTGGTTAGCCGCTGCTGTCCGTCAATCACCACGAGGGAAATCGACTAGATGCGCTCCGAGGTCCTGTTTCTGAACAACCACGGATCCGATGAAGTGCTGAGCCGCTTGGTCACCACCTTCACGCTGATATTGCAGCGCGACGATGTCGTCCCACAGCTGTTTGCGGTGCTTATGCTTCCACGCGAACGTGCGCTGGAACACCGGGATGCGGAACTGGCGCTGCCCCTTGAGCACCTCGCGTAAGCTCGATTCTCCCGCCTGCAAGTGGGGTCCCCCTTCTGGTCCTCTGTCGCAGGCAAACTATGCCCTTCTGATCGCCGGAGCCTTTCACCGCTTCGGCCTGTGCAGACCCGGCGATCGCAAGACCGACGATCCGCTGGCCGCGGCCCTTGGAGCGACCGGCGCCGCTGAAGAGCGCATTGACCGCGATGCGCCTCGCGGGCTGGCCGTTCCAACGGCGATCAGGAGATCGTGCCCTGGGCGGGTGGACCCGCTCGAACGCGCGTCAGCGCAGCGACGAGGGAGCGCTCGCCCACGCGCGGAGCTGCTGGCGCGGGACGGCCAACCAGTTCCGGGGTCGCTTTGCTCAGCGCGCATCGCGAGTTGGCTTCAAGCTCATCAGTCGGCGCCGTCGCATAAGGTCGCTCGTGTGGATCGCCGCTTGCTGCCGCTAAATGCCGTCTTGGCGCTCGTGAACCGCGACGGAGCCTGGTTCCACGATCTTGCGGATCAGGGATTTCGGCTCTATGCGATCGAGCTGAAGGTGCAGAGCGCGGCAGGGGTCGTGGTGGTGGACGCGGTGATCTATCGGCGGGATCCCGAGCTGGTGTTGCTGTGCGAGGGCAAGTCTGGTCGGAGCGTGGAGGAGGAGCAGGCGATGAAGTACTCGGCGGCGGATGCTGCGGCGCTGCGGCGTGGGGGGGTCGTTGCCGGCGGCGGTGTCGACTGAGGCGACCGTGTGTCCGCTGTTCGTGGTGATGAACGATGTCCGGGCGGATATCGAGGCGGCACTGCAGGGTTTCGGGATCGAGGCGCCCGTGCTTTCAATCGACAAGGGGTTGGCGCGACTTGACGGGCCGTGCCCGGACGGGCTCGAGCCGTTCCTCCGCGAGACATCGGCAGGGCCGAAGCGGTGGCCGCCGGCGCGAGTCCGCGTCGACCACCAGTCGCCGCTGGAAGAGCTGGTTGAGTTGCTCGCCCAACGGATCGTGGCGGCGCAGGCCAAGCGCCAGCCGGAGCTGGACCTGGCCGAGGCGGCATCGCGAATCTACCGGCAGTGGCCGGCACTGAGCCAGTCAGGACGCCGAGACTTCCTGCGGCGGTTGCGCGACTGCGCGCGGCACCTCGCGAAGGGCAGTCTGAAGGACACGATCCGCGTCGAGCCGGGAAGCAACAACGTGCCGCCGAAGATCGTCATCGAGCGGACGCCGGCGGCGCTCGATACTCGCGGGATGCCTCAAGCGTGGCAAGGCGAGGCGCGGCGCATGGCCGTCGACCTTGGCAGGACTGGCGGTTCTCCTCCCGAAGAAGCGAAGCAATTGTCCTTGGACGATCTCGACCTCGGTGACTCGGAGGATCCGGACGCGTAGGCCGCGCCACGGAGTACCGTCCCTTTCAGCGACATGCCCGACCGCCAAGACTTCCTCAACTCTCTGACCAAGGCCATAGGCTCACCACTTGGCGGCGAACTGGTGGACGGCCTCGTGGCGCCGGGGACCGTCAAGACGCGGCTCCTCGAAGCACATCCGGCGGAGATGTCTCCCGATGGCGCCAAGGCGCTGCTGTCGGAGACCGCGGAGCGACTCGAGCTCCGGGCTAGCAAACTCGGCGACGAGCTTTGGGCGCTCCACGGCGCGGATCACACCTTTTTCGTCGATACGCTCAACCCGCGGTTCTGGCAACTACACGCGACGGCTCCGGCCGACAAGGTGAACCGCGTTGTGCGGGAGGCGGTCGCGACCGACCCGCGCCTCGACACCGGCTGGCTGCCTAAGACGCTACTGCGGCAACTCGACGGACATCAACATCATTTGCGCATAGCGTTTGACGCGGACGAGCTGCTCGGCCGCGACGAGGCGGTTCGTCGAACACGCGTGCGGTTCGAGGGCGAGGCCCCCGAGGGGCTACTTGATCTTCTTGGCAGCGACAAGACTTACGCCGGAGCGACGAGTGTCATTGCCGTCGGATCACGGGTCGGTGATACGAGCGTCGGGGTGGCACAGGTCGTGGCGGACTACAGAGGTGCGTTCGTCACCGCCGCCGGCGACTTCGAGGTAGCGGCGAACGCTATCTGGCGAATGCTCGACCGCTATGAAGCGTTCGTCCGCGGCCTCGAGGCCCGCTACCGGATCGTCGTCAATCCGCTCGAAGGCGAGGGCTTGACCATTGATGGGGATGTGGCCGTGATCGCATTTGGCCGTGAGGTCGACGTCGAGCGGCTAGTAGCCGGTTTGTTTCTCGCGAAAGAGCCATTCCGGCTTTGGGCGGTCCCCCGCCAGGTCGATGACGACGAGTGGGTGGCTGACGCGGTCGACCTTCACGTAGGTCAGCCGCTACGTCTCGAGTTCTCGTCGATCGACGTCCGGGTCCTTCTGGAGCCGGAAACATGCGGAAACACACTGGCGCGGCTCTTGACGAACCTCCAGCAACACCTTGACGCTCGTACGCAGCTCGTGGCTGCATAGAGCACATGCTGCGGCGCCAAACCTCGGGTAGTGCCGCGCCAACGGTGGCGGACACTTCGGCTTTTGGAGAAGGCCCGGCTTCGGCAGGCCCGGTGCCTCCCTTCCAATCTGGCGCGGTCGGCCGCCGGTTCCTCACAATGGCTTTTCGTTGCTGGTCGCCTCACGACGCGCGATCGGATTGGCGACAAAGCGCTCGGCCCAAACTGGGCCCGAGCTGCGCTGCCGCGGACAGTGCCATCCGCCCAGCCCCCGGACGTCTTCAACCCGACCGCGGCGGGCCACTCCAGCTGCCCGGGTGCACATAAGGGCCCGTTTATCGGGCGTCACCCCCGACCGGGGCCCTCTTCGACCGCGGCCGCCTCCGCGTCGCGGCCCGCCGCGCGGTAGGCGCTGGCGAGCTCGTGGCGGGTGGTGAGCGTGTGCGGGTGCTCGGCCCGAGGATCCGCTGGCGGTCGGCGAGCAGCACCTCAAAGAGCGCGATCGCCTGCGAGGCATGCCCCACCTGTCGATGCGAGTACGCCTCGTGGTTACGGGCCTGCAACGTTTCCTGGTGCTCGGCGCCGAGAATCCTTGCGGCGGTCGCGACGGTCCGCTGCGCGAGCGCGAGCCCGCGAGCGCTGCGCTCAGTCCAGATGAGGTAAGAACATGCGCGGTTGAGAAGCTCGATCGCCTGCGCATCGGATCTCGACCGCCTGCTCGATCGCCGCCAGCGCCGCCTCCTCCCTGTGTCGGGCACGCCCGCGGCTGCGTCGGCGACCGCGATGACGTGCGCAAGCAGCTGCTCAGACATGGGCCAGCCCGCCGGATCCGACGGGTCAGCCGGGAACGCATGCTCGAGCGCGACGAGCGCGCGCTCGAGCGCGCTCGTGTCAGCGCGGGCGTGAGCGTCCTCGCGCACGACCTTCGCCAACAGACGGTGCACGCTAACGGTTTCGTCGTCCACGGTTGCGAGGCTCAGGCGCGCGATCGCGCCCAGCCCATCCGCAAGCCGCTTTTGCTCGAGCGGTCGGCTTGGGTCGATCAGGACCGCGAACAGTGAGCGCGGGATCGCTTCGGGCGCCAGATGCGCGGCGAGCGCGAGCAGCTCGCCTGCGAGCGGCGCGCTCGTGCTCGCCGCCTTGATCGACGCGCTCCAGGTCGAGGCGACGGTCAGGGTGTAGGAAACCTCCGGGTTGCTGTCGAACAGCCCCTGCGCGGGCAGCTCGTGCAGCAGCTCGAGGTAGTCGTCGAAGGTCGCGCCGGTCGCGCAGTACGCGGCGGGATGCGAGAGCGCCAGCGGCCGGCGTGCGCGCGAGGTCCTCGTCGACCAGCTCGGCTGTGATCGCCTCGAGGTGCTGGGCGATCACGGCGGCGTCGATCGTGCCGTTGACCCCAGCGTCTACGCGCCATACATGCCGTGCCCCACGGTCAGCCAGGCGGCCATCAAACCCGACCAGCCACCTAGTAGTGCTTTGTTAGGTCGTGTAGCCGATCGGTGGATCCAGGCTTAGCTTAGAGATCAGTCTCCAGGACGCCGGACCGCATGTCGTGATCGCCGACCGGCCGCACTGGCGTCGGGCAGGCGTCGGGCGAGGTCGTGCCGGCGTGCTCCAGGAAAGGCGTGATGCCCGTGGACAGCGCGATCCGAGCTTGCAACGAGGAGCGGGAGAGGGCGATCAGCGTCAGCGCGCAGAGTCCGGCGGCGATCGCGGTCGGGACCAGGTCGCCGGCCGTTCTGGCGACGGCGCCGCCGCCGCCCGAGCCGATCACCTGGCCGCCCGCCCAACCAAGGTTCATCAGCGCCGCCGCGAGTCCCTGGTGGAGACCGTGGGCTTCGGCGGCGTCCGACAGCATCGCCATCGCCGGCGCCCAGAACCCGCCGAGCGCGCACGCGACGAGGATGATCAGCAGCCCGAGCAGCGCCACGTTGGTCGGGACGGTGAAGCACAGCAGCAGCACGGTGGTGGCGGCCAGCCCGGCCCGCAACGGCACGAGCCTGCCGCGGCGATCGGACAGACTGCCAACCAGCGGCGACAGGGCCGCCTCGATCGCGGCGGCGATCAGAAAGGTCGCGCCGATAACGACCGCCCCGCCGCCCAGCCGGTGCAGTCGCAACGGCCCGAGGACGTTGATCATCCCCGAGACGATCGCCGGCAGCGCCATTAGCCACATGCCGGTCCGCACGCGCGGCGAGCGGAGCACGCCCGCCAGCGTTCGCAGCCCCTGATCGGAATCGGGAGCGTGGTACGGGAGAGCGCGCGTCTGTCCGATCAGGACGACCGCGATCACCGCCACCGCGCCGAACAGGACCGGCCGTCCGGTCGCGGTCGCGATCGTCCCGAGCGCAGGTCCGAACAGCGAGCCGGCGATCGCCGCCGCCAGCGCCCGCCCGATCGACGCGCCACGTTGCCGCACCGGCGTCACCGACACGATCCAGGCCAGCCCGCCCGCCCACGAGCATGCGCCCCCGACGCCCTCGGCCAGGCGGGCGAGGTCAAGCGCCACCACCGAGCTCAGCAAACCGAAGGCGATCGTGGAGCACGCGAGCAGCAGCAGTCCGGTGCAGACGGCGAACCGCGGGCCTGCCCTGGTCGCGAGCAGGCCGCCGGGGATCGATCCGAGCAGCGTCCCGATCGGATAGCTCGCGGTGAGCAGCCCGGCGGACAGCTTCGACAGCCGCAGCTCGTGCGACAGGCTCGGAAGCAGCGGCGCGATGACCGCGTAGAACAACGTGTCCAGGAACACCACCGCGCTGACCACAAGCACCAACCGCCGCTCGGTGCGCTCGGGCTCCGAGCGGCCCACGGACCTCCTCGGACCAGCACCCATGCCTGGACACGGTAGCGGTCGCCTGCCGGCCACCCGCCTCGATCGGGTGCGCTCATTTCGGGCCCGACTCAACCGCTCGGTCGCCCGCTGCGGGGCCTGCGATGCTCTCGGAGATGCGGGTGCCCGAGGAACACGACGTGCTCATCCGTGCTCCAGGCGGCGACAGGTCCCAGACCCGGATCAGCGCGGGACCTCGCCTCCCGTCACGCTCCCCGGGGCGTAACGTCGTCCGCTGGTTCCGCCTCCGAACTGGCGGCCGAACCAACCTCCGCCTCCCTCGGGGCCGATGCGCTTTTGCTAACTGAGCGGTCCAGCGGGGGCGAGCGCGATGGCTACACCGCGATGGCGCCGATCCAAGGCATTTCCGCAACCGTCGCGCGTTCGTCCTTTTCGACAGAGCCGCTGCGCATCAGAGCAGCTCGGCGATCAGCTTCGCCGCCCGCGCGGCGCCGTCAGACCGCACGGGGTGGTAGTCGACCTCGCGGCCGAGCTCGGATGCGATTGCTGCTGCGATCGCATCGGGAGGCGACTCATCGAACTCCATCCGCCGCCCCGCGCCGTACCGCGATAGCCGGTGGTCGACGTGGAAGTTCTGCTCGAAGTGGTGCTTGAGCGGGAAGTAGATGAATGGCCGTCGGCTTGCGGTCAGCTCCATTGCGGTGGTGAGCCCGCCCTGGACGACTGCAAGGTCGCACGCCGCAAGGTGCTGGTAGAGGTCGGGCACGTACCCGCGGACGTCGAGGCCGTTGTGCCCAGGGAGCGATTCCGGGTCGATCCGCGGCCCGGTGACGGCGATCATCCGCAGCTCGGGGACGAGGCGCTTCGCCTCGGGGAAGCTGGCGATCACCCGGCGTAGAAGGTCGGCACCGACGCCCGAGCCGCCGACGGTCACGATACACACGCGCTCATCGGCGCGGTAGCCAAGCTCGCCGCGCAGCGCCTCGCGGTCGGCGAACGCCACCGGGTCAAAGCCGCTGACGTAGCCAGCGAAGCTGTAGTGCTGCTCGGTCCAGTCTCGGATTGCGGGCAGCTCGGGCCCGAACCGCTCGGGGACGATGTCGTCGGGGTCGCCGACGAACACGGCCCGGTCGCGGACGCGCGGGTGGCGCGCGACCTGCTCGATCATCTCGGCGTTGTAGTCGGCGGTCAGGAACTCCTCGCGCGCGCCGCCATCGGACATCGGGAGCCAGCCGACGAAGTCGGTCAGCCACACGTACGCGGCTGTCTTGAGCTCGGGGTTCTCATGGAGGTAGTAGTCGAGCTCCCAGGCCTCGTCACCGATCCACACGTCGTAGTGCTCGGTGGTGACGAGGTCGTGGAAGACCATGAAGTTCGCGACCAGGATCTCGTCCATCCGCCGGATCGCTTGGAAGGCATGCAGGTCGTGCTCGGCCGACTCGGACTCGATGTGACTGGATTCGTTCGCGAGCTCGGCGCTCGCGGGATGGATCCGCTCGCGACGCGCCTCGAGGACCTTGGTGACCGGGTGCTGAGCGAGCCAGTCGATGGTGAGATCGGGGTGCAGCTTGCGCAGCTCGTCGGCGATCGCGACGTCGCGCTGGGCATGGCCGAGACCGATCGGCGAGGAGATATACAGCGCCCGCCGCCCGCGGCCACGGGCGCGTGTCCAGGCGGAGGTCGAGCGCTTGCGTCCTTCGACGAACTCGCGCAAGAGCAGATTGACCTTGACCGGATCGCGCGCGTTTGGGATGTGCCCCGAGCCGTGCAGGGTGACGAGCTCACCGCGGGTGGCCTCGGCGAGCGCCGCCCCTTGCGCGTGCGGGCGGACGAGGTCCTCGTCGCCGTGGATCACGAGCGTCGGGCAGCGAACGCGGGCGCAGGTGTCCCTGAAGTTCTCTGTCCGGCAGGCCAGCCCGATCCCTCGGGTGGTGTCGGCAAGCGTGTCGGGGTCGGTCTCGAGCGCCCAGCCGATGCAGTCCTCGATCTGCTTGCTCGAGTGCGGCTCGGTGAAGCACTTGGCGAAGAAGAACTCGAGGAACCCCAGGTAGTCCCGCTGCCAGTAGTGGCTGTTGTATTTCGCCCAGGCCTCCTCGGTCGCGAGGGACTTGTCGAACGGATGAACGTCCCGCTCCGGGTGGCTGGGCGCGAGGCCGACTGCCGGGCCGATGTAAATGAGGCTGTCGACCCGCTCCGGGTGGTCGGCGGCGAGGATCGTGGCCCACAGCGCGCCGCAGGAGAGCGCCGCCAGCACGGCCCGCTCGGTGGCGGTCGCTTCCATGACTGCGAGCGCGTCGGCCGCGAACTCGTCGGGGGTGTATGCGGCTGCGCCGACCGGGCGGTCGGAGCGGCCGTTGCCGCGGCCGTCGAACGTCACGACGCGGAAGTGGCGCGCGAGGTACGGGATTTGCGCCTTCCAGAACCGCGAGTGGACGATGGACCATGTCGGAACTAGGACGATGGTCGGCTCGCCCGATCCGTACACCTCGTAGAAGACGCGCACGCGATCGCGCTCGACGTAACCGGTGTGATCCGGATATCGGGCGCGGGTCTGCTCTCGCGGCGGGGCGCCCGCAGCGTTCGCGGGCGCCTCGGTCTTGTCGGAGGTCGTCGTCACGGACGCGCCTCGAACACGAGATTGAACGGTGTCTCGGCCACACGGCAGAATCGGGTGAAGCCGCCGGTCTGGACGACGTCGCGGATCCGCGCTTCGCCGGCCTGGGCGCCGAGCGCCAGCCCGACCTCCTGGGACAGCGACGCCGGTGTGCACAGCAGCGTCGAGAACCCGTAGTAGGCGCGGCCGACGGGGTTGAGGTTGTCCTCGACGCGGTCGCCGGCGTTCGGCTCAACGATCATCCAGGTGCCATCGGGCTTGAGCGTCGAGCGCACATGGCGCGCGGCGCCGACCGGATCGCCCATGTCGTGCAGGCAGTCGAACATCGTCACCAAGTCGTAGCCTGAGCCACTGTACCCCGCCGCAGGCGCGATCTCGAACCTGACGCGGTCGGCGACGCCGGCTTCTTCGGCCCGCCGGCGCGCGGTCTCGATCGAGCCGTCGTGATAGTCGGAGCCCACGAACCTCGAGTTCGGGAACGCGTTGGCCATCAGGATCGTCGAGGCGCCGTGCCCGCAGCCGACGTCGGCGACCACCGCACCTTGCTGGAGCCGTTCGACGACGCCCTCGAGCGCCGGCAGCCAGTCGGCGACCAGGTGCGCGTTGTAGCCCGGCCGGAAGAAGCGCTCACAGCCCTCGTGCACGTCGTGCACATGCTCGTGCCAGCCGAGCCCGTCGCCGCCGCGCGCCTTCTCCACGATCCTCGGTGAGTCGATCACCGACCCGAGCGCGATCTGGAAGAACCCCGGCAGGTAGGCAGGGCTCGACTCGTCGGTCAGCGCCACCGTCTGCTCGGGCGCCAGCGCGTAGCGCCCGCTGTCGGGCTCATAGGCGACGAAGCCACCCGCGGCCTGCGCGTTGAGCCATTCGCGCACGTAGCGCTCGGCTGTGCCTGTGCGCTCGGCGAGCTCCGCGGGGGACAGCCCGCCGCTGCCCGCGAGCGCGCGGTAGAGCCCGAGCTTGTCGCCCATCACGACCAGCGCCGCGTTCAGCGTCGCGCCGACCTCGTCGACCGCCCGGAACACGAACTGCATCAACTTGTCGCCGTCGACTGCGACGGGTTCGGTGGTTGCGCCCATTAGAGAATCCTCCTCGGTTGGTTGACAGGTGCGACCGTACGGCGGGCGGGCCGCAGCTCGCGTCCGGGGGGCCACCTAGTCTTTTCGCCCGAAGGACCCGGTGGGAGAATCGGGCGATGCTGGTAGGGCGCGAGGGCCCGGTGGGAGAATCGGGCGATGCTGGTAGGGCGCGAGCGTGAGCGAGGAGACCTCGAGCGTGTGCTGCAGCGCGCGCGGTCGGGCGAGAGCGCGACGCTGGCACTCGTCGGCGAGCCGGGGATCGGCAAGACCGCGTTGCTCGACCACGCAGCGGGACGAGCGAGCGGGATGCAGCTGCTAAGGGCGCGCGGCGTCGAGTCAGAGGCGCAGATTCCGTTCGCGTCGCTGCTCGAGCTGCTGCGCCCGGCGCTCGGGGTGCTCGACCGCATCCCCGAGCCGCAGGCACTCGCACTCGAGAGCGCGCTCGCGCTCAGGCCGGCCCGGGCCCAGGAGCGGTTCGCGATCGGCGCAGCAACGCTCAGTCTGCTCGCCACTTACGCCGAGCAGGGCGCGGTCGCTGTGCTGGTCGACGACGCTCACTGGCTCGACGGCCCCAGCGCAGAGGCGCTGCTGTTCGCCGTCAGGCGGCTGGTGGCCGACCCGATCGCGGTTCTGGTCGCGGTTCGCGAGGGCGAGCCCTCGCTGCTCGACGGTGCGGACCTGCGAACCATCCGGATCAGCGGCCTCAGCAGCGAGGAAGCCGCGTCGCTGCTGGACGGGCTCCAGCCGCGAGCCGCCGCCCGGCTGCACAGTGCCACCGCCGGCAACCCGCTCGGGCTAATGGAGCTGGCCCGCAACGCAGACGAGCTTGCGCTCGCACCGGAGGGAGCCCCTGTCCTCGTTTCGGTGAGGATCACCCGCGAATTCCTACGCCGGATGGGCGAGCTTGACGAGGCCGAGCGGCGGGCGCTGCTCCTCGTCGCCACCAGCGACAGCGGTGACCTCGCGCTACTTGAACGCGCGGCGAGGAGGCTTGGCGTCGAGCTCTCTGCGCTATCGGCCGCCGAGCGTACCGGGCTTGTGTCGGTACGGGTCGGGTCGGTTGAGTTCCGCCATCCGCTGGCGCGCTCAGCGATCTACGCTGGCGCGCTCCCCGAGGAGCGCCGAGCGATGCACCGGGCGCTAGCGTCGGCGCTGCCCGACCGCGACATCGACCGCCGCGCCTGGCACCTGTCTGGGGCCGCTGCGGGCGTCGACGAGCAGGCATCGGCCGCGCTCGAGCAGGCAGGGGTGAGGGCCCGCGATCGAAGCGCGTACGGGACCGCGGCGCTCGCGTTCGAACGAGCGGGAAGACTGACCTCCGACGGCGAGCGCCACGCCGGGCTGGTGTTCGCAGCCGCTCAGGAGAGCTGGCACGCCGGGTCCGTGCGACGGGCTGTGGCGCTGCTCGACGAAGCTCGCGCATCCACCACCGAGAATGCGAGCCTGCTTCAAATCGACGAGCTCGCCGGCCACATCGCGACCCGGCAGGGACCCGTGATGCGAGGTCACGCGATCCTCACCGAGGCAGCCGAGCACGCCGATCCAGAGCGCGCGATAGCGATGCTGGCCGAGGCCACCGGTGCCTGCTTCTACGCCGGCAACTCGGCGGAGATGCTGGTGGTCGCCGAACGAGCCTCGAGCCTGGTCCGGAAGGCCGCTTCGGTGCGCACCCGCTTCCTAGCCTCGATCGCGATTGGGATGGCCCGCGTCGTCGGCGGGGACGCCGCCGCCGGCTCGGAGGCGATCCAGGAGGCGGTCGCACTTGCGGATGCATCACCCGAACTGCGCGACGACCTGCGGCTCATACCGTGGCTAGCGATCGCGCCGATCTTCCTGCGCGAGACCGGCACCGGACGCGCTCTGCTCGACCGCGCGCTCGAGGTCGCGAGGGAACGCTCAGCGATCGGGGCGCTGCCGTTCGTCCTTGGCCTGATCGCGCTCGACCACGCCACCACCGACCGCTGGGCCGTCGCCGAGGCCACCTTTATGGAAGCGATCGGTCTCGCCCGCGAGACCGATCAACAGACTGATCTCGTGTTCGGGCTCTCGGGGCTCGCGCGCCTCCAGGCCCGCCGCGGACGCGAAACCGAGTGCCGGGCCAACGTCGCCGAGACTCTCGATCTCTGCAATCGCCTCGGGACGCGGCTGCACGAAGTGTGGGCCGCCGAGGCGCTCGGCGTGCTCGAGCTCGGTCTCGGCGAGCCCGAGCTGGCGGTCGAGCACCTAGAGCGCCAGCAGCGCCTGGTCGAAACGCTCCGTCTCACCGATCCGGACCTTTCCGCGGCACCCGATCTGATCGACGCGTGCTGCCGGCTGGGGCGCGTCAGCGAGGCACGGGCACTGGCCGACGAATTCGGCGCCGCCGCCCAAGCGAAGGGTCAACCCTGGTCGATCGCCCGGGCGCTACGCGGCCAGGGACTCGTCGCCTCCGAGAATCGGTTCGCCTCCAGCTTCGAGAAGGCGCTCGAACAGCACGCCGACACGCCCGACGCGTTCGAGAAGGCGCGCACACAGCTTGCCTACGGAGCGCGACTGCGGCGTGCGCGCAACCGCAAGCTGGCGCGCGAGCAGCTCCGCTCCGCGCTCGAGACATTCGAGCTGCTGGATGCGCGTCCCTGGATCGGGAGCGCCCGCGCGGAGCTCGCCGCGAGCGGCGAAACCCTCCGGCGCCGGGACCCGAACACGATCGACGAGCTTACGCCGCAAGAGCTGCAGATCGCGATGCTGCTGGCCAGCGGAAAGACGACCCGAGCGGCGGCGGCGGCGATGTTCCTCAGCCCGAAGACGATTGAGTACCACCTGCGCCACGTGTACCTGAAGCTCGACATCCACTCACGAGAGGAACTCGCACGAGTGCTTACCGGACAAGCCCCGGCGCTCGGCCCTGCAAGCGCCTGAAACAAAGCCAGGAGCGCTGGAATCGTTCCGCAGCACCAGCCAGGTGGCCGAGCCGGCCGCTACCGAGCGACACCGACGACGGCAGGCGAGCCGCGGCGTCGGCGTGCGAGCGACGCTCCCGCATCACTAACCGAAAGCGGAACTGTTGAGCGCGGCCAGTGCAATAGCGAGTTGGAACGAACTCAGACTGAATGGCGTTCCCGCCAGGCTCCAGTTGCTCCTGGGCGGCCGAGGAGCCGCGTCCCATCGGGGGCTTCTCTGCCTCAACATCATCGGTATCCCTCGGGGCCTCGCGAACTTCGAGCTCATCACCGTCAGCACGCGCCCGTCGGGCGAGAGATCGTTTCGGTCGACGAAGCACGTCGTCGTGGCTATGGATCAGCCGTCGCGTTCTGAGCGGTCTCTCTCGCGCCGGCGGGCGCCCGGCGGCTGCTGAATATCGCAGCGCCCTGCCA
>JBKQIR010000191.1:0-8337 GCA_052148275.1 Solirubrobacteraceae bacterium | reverse complement strand
AGACACCAAAGCGCTACCGGCCGACCACCCGCCCAACGCCGCCAGCACCAAACAAAACTGCTGATTTCCAGCGAACTTTCACCAGCTGGATCTACCGCTCCAAGTCCCTCCAGGAGATCTACACCCCATCGAATTCGGGCCCAGCTACGAGGCGGACAGAACGACGTGAATCGCTCGACACCGACGATCCGCCAGGCAACACTGACCGACATCGCCGCGGTTGCCTGGTTGGTCATGCTCCACTCTGGTGGCGTGCGGGCGGACCGGGAGGCACGGCTACGGGACGACCTGATCCGGCCGGATCGATCATTGGTGGTTGCCGAGGACCGCACCATCGTGGGCTTCGGCCGGGTGCACCGGTTCCGCGCACCGCCCGACGCTCCGGCCAATGTCGCGCCCGACGGCTACTACCTCGTCGGACTCGTTCTCGCTCAAAGGCGCCGCGAGTAGGGGGTCGGCGCGGCCATCACCCAAGCTCGCATGACCTGGATCGCAGATCGCGCCACCGAAGCCTGGTACTTCACAAACGCCCACGAGAGAGCGTCTCGTCATCCGTCCATGGCGATTGGATGAGGCGGACCGCTTCTTTGGCATCTATCGGCGACCTGAGGTCGTGCGTTGGCTCGGAGCATCCGGACAGCTGGGGCAAGGGCCTTGCGACTGAGGCCGCTGCGGTGGTGCTCGAGCGCGGCTTCGCTGGCGGCCTAGCCGAAGTCTGGGCGGTGACGTACCCAGACAACGAGCGCTCCAAGGCGGTCTGCCGCAGGATCGGCATGCAGCTGCTCGGTATCACCTATCGCTGGTACCACGAGCCGCTCCTGATGTTTTGGACGGGCGCCCAACCGGATCAGGCGCCCTCGCTCGCGCCCGACGAGCCAGCGGCGCCGGGTGGTAGCGAGGCCGTCGCCGGCCACTGATCTGTCTGCCACCGGCCGGCGCGGAGGATCGGTAGCTCGTAACCGTCGGCGGTGATCCCGGTCGCCTCGATCTCGTCTGAGCCGACGGTGACGTCGAGATGGTCGCGGCTGATGTTGACGCGTCCACGATCGTCGTCGCCGACAAGTTCCGGGAAGCCGAATCCGAGGGCGATGTGGCTGGCGGCGTTCTCGTCGAGCAGGATCACCCGGAAAGTCTGTCGGGTCTGAGCGACCCGGCTATCGGCATCCACGAGGGCGAGCTCGCCGAGGCGGGCGTTCCCCGGGTCGCGCGCGATGAACTCGCGCAACGCCTCGACGCCGGGCCCGCCAGAAGCATCGATCGCGCGACCGCCGCGGAACGAGAGCTCGACGCCATCGACCAGGCGCCCGGCGACGAGCGCCGGGCGGGTGAGGCGAGCGTGTCCGTGGACACGGGTCCGGTCGGGCACGGTGTACACCTCCTCGGACGGGACGTTCCAGGCGTGGTCGATGCCCCGCTCGTTTACGGTGCCGGCGTGCTCCCACCGTGCGCTTGCCGGCAGACCGACGAGCAAATCGGTTCCCGGGCCTCGGAGTCGGACCGCTCCCAACCGCAGGCTGGTGAGCAGCTCCGCTTGGGCCCGCAGCTGATCGAACCGCGCTCGCCACGCCGCGACGGGGTCGGCTGCATCCAGCCGGCAGGCGACGGTGATGTCATCCCAGAGCGCATCGAGCGCATCGGCGGCCGCGAGCTCCCGTCGCAGTGACTGCGCCCAAGGCAGTGTTGGACCCGGCACGACCGTGTTGTTGACGCGATACTCCACCTCGCGCCACGCCAGGCTCGGCTGCGGACCGGTCGCTCTTGCGAGGCACGCGGGATCGAGATCATCGAACAGGCCCGGCGCGGTCGGACCCGTGATCTTGATGTTGGCGCCTCGCTCCTCGTCGAGCTCACGGATCCGCGCCTCCCGCCACCGCGGGAGGTACCCGTCGCTCGGCCCGTAGAGAACCCGTGCGCGCTGCACGTACGGATCGGCGAAATCAACATCGACAAAGCGCGCTCCATGGCGGTAGGCCGCCTCGGCAACCGCACGCGCGACCTCCAGATGCCCGACCTCACACGTGATACGAACGATCTGCCCGGGCTGGACATTCGCTCCGAACCCGACCGCCAGCTCTGCCAGACGCCTAAGCCGATCCATCCACGGATCTTCCTCGCTTATGGCCACCGTTGCGGGGATCCCCGACGACCGATTGGGACTGAATCGCTGTCATGCGATGGAACGTCTCGGCGCGCGTGTGAAGGGGTCTTCGACTTGCCGGTTGCGGCCGTGCTCTCCGTAGGCTGTGGGGCGTGATCCGTGGGCTGTACGACCAGATCGGGCAGGGCTACTCCACGGTGCGTCGACCCGATCCCCGGATCCAGCAAATGCTCGACGAGGCTCTGGGTGACGCGGCGAGCGTGGTCAACGTGGGGGCGGGCACCGGGTCTTACGAGCCGCCCGACCGTCGGGTCGTGGCCGTCGAGCCGTCTGCAGAGATGCGCTCGCAGCGCTCGCGGTCAGCTGCGCCCTGCCTGGCCGGCTCAGCCGAGCAACTACCGCTCCGGGACTGCGACGTGGACGCCGCGATGGCGATCTACACCGATTTTCACTGGACCGATCGTCGCCGAGGGATCGATGAGTTGCGACGGGTGAGCAGTCAGCGCGTCGTCCTCCTCACCGTCGATCGTGAGGTGTCCGCGCGCTACTGGCTGTTTCGCGACTACTTCCCCGCGGCCAATCGGCTGTTTGGGTTGATGCGCGAACTCCTCATCTACTTCCCAACCCCGCCTCGAGTCAAAGCGGTCTCAATCCCGGGCGACTGTTCCGACGGGTTCATCCACGCCTTCTGGAAGCGTCCCAACGCGCTTTTGGAGCCAGCTGTCCATGCCCCGATGGCGGCCCTGTCGCTGCTTAAGCCGGAGGAGCTGCGCGCCGGTTTCAAGAAGCTGCGCGCGAATCTTGACAGCGGACAGTGGGCGCGTCGCAACGCCGACTTGGAGGACCGAGATTCACTGGACCTCGGCCACCGCCTCGTCGTGTGGCACCACGGTCGTGGATGAGGACGATGGCGATCGATTGACCCGCCGACATGATCTAACTACTTCCTGACGAGTTTTTCCTCGGCAAGTAACTAAGCATCGAGGACCAGATCGCGCTCGCCGACGTGCTCGCCGCTAGAGTTCGGCTGCAGGCCGTGAAATGCTCCGCGCGAGGCTGTGCCAGGGCCGCGCGGCCTGACGAGCCCTTGGTCGCGCCTCGTCCGACAAAGAGTGGTCTAAATCCGCCGTGAGCGGGCGCTCGCAAGCATCGCAACGCAGAAGTGCAGCGGAGATGGACGGGGCCGCGAATGTAGAAGTCGGACCGTGCGACGCCGGACGGTTCTCGGACGCTCCGATTTGGGCGGTTGCGAGCGTCCTCTGGCCGCAGCGCGCTGGTGCCCGCGTCGAAAGACGAGCGCTTGGTCCCGGGATTGCGTGCGGAGCGATCTCGCACGCGCAGGATCCAGGCCGACGTATCACAACTGGAGGTGAGCGCTCTAATCGGTCATGGCGGTGAGAGGAACGTTCCGATGTTCGTTGGCGCCGGCCGACCAGAGGGCACTCCGGAGAGCGCTCCTGGGCGGCGTCGCAGGCTGTCGCGAGCGCCGGTTCGACGACGTCCCAACCCGTGGCCGGCATGTGTTCCTGATCGGCGAGATGCTCGCCTGCAGTGGTGATCCGAGCTGCTCACCGCTCGCCTCGCGCCGGCCGCTGTCACGCCACCGTGGCGTGCGTCACCGCGATTGGCCCGCCCGTACACGAACATGCAAGAGGGGGTGAATCTGATGAAGAAGCTCAACGTCCGTACGCTCGAGACGCTGAAGACCACGGCAGCCGCCTACGGTCACTGCCCCATCGTCCGCGTCGCTTGATCGAAGCGCCACGGAGATGAGTAGGAGTCGGCCGGCTTCGTCGCCCGACTCCTACTCGTGGCGCCGGCCGCGCACGCCCACCCATTCGCAGCGCTCAGCCAAGCCGACCAGCGATCTTAGAAAGGACACGTCCGACCATGGCTCGATTCGAGCCGGACACGCACGTTGCCGTGCGTCCGTTTGCACGTAACCACGAAGGCGAGAATGTCACCATCGGCCTGCTCGACGGGCAGACGTTCGTGACGATCCCGGTCGAGGGAGTGGAGATCCTCGACGCCCTCGCCGAGGGCGGGAGCGTCGGCGACGCATTACATCGCTATGAGCAGGCGCACGCGGAAACGCCTGACATCGCCGACTTTCTGGGGGCGCTCGAGCTGGCCGGGTTCGTCGCTGAGCTCGGTGTCGGAGACCCTGTCCCGGCGGCCACCGAACCGTCGCCGCAGGCAGCGGCGCCGAACTTCCGCTGGATCTCGCCGGCCGCCGCGCGGCGAGCGCTCGGTGCTCCGGTGGTGTTCGCGTGTGGGCTGGCGATTGCCGTCGGCCTCGGGCTGGTCGCGACCGACCCGAGCCTCGTGCCGGGGCCGACCGTGCTCGTGTTCCACCGTCACCTGGCCGCGTGGACCGCTGTCATGTTCACGGTCGCCACGGCCGGTGTGCTCGTGCACGAGTTCGGCCACGTGCTCGCCGCTCGCGCCGCTGGCGTGCCCGCGCGAGTGCGCATTGGCCATCGCCTCTGGGCCCTCGTCGTAGAGACCGATATGACTGGCATCTGGCTGGCGCCAAAGCGCAGCCGCCAGCTCGCGTTCCTGGCCGGCGCGATCATCGACGCGGTCTGCTCCTCCGCGGGGCTCGGCGTCCTCTGGGCGCGCCAGCACGGCTGGATCGTGCTGTCGCCGATGCTCGAGCGCTTCCTCGCCGCGACGCTGGTGACCTACCTGCTGCGGCTTCTGTGGCAGTGCTTCGTGTTCGTGAGGACCGACCTCTACTACGTGCTCGCCACCGCGCTCGACTGCAAGAACCTTCTGGCCGACGCCGAGGACCTGATGCGGAATTGGGTGGCCCGGGCCCGGCGGCGGCCGCCGACGACCGATCAGTCAGCGATTCCGGCCCGTGAACTGCGCTCGATCCGCGCCTACACGCTCGTGTGGCTCGCCGGTCGTCTACTGGCGCTGGCTTCGCTGATCTTCGTGATGCTGCCCGTGCTGGCGGGCTATGGCGCCGAGATCGTGCGGACCGCGGCCGGCGGCTACCCGCGCTACGACGCCGCCGACGTGGTGACGATCGTCGTGATCGTGTTCGGCGTGCAGGGAGCCGGCTTCGTCCTCTGGATTCGTGGTCTCTACCAATCGAAAACCGAAGGAGCTCTTCAATGACCACCTGGCAATGCAGTCAACCGCAGTCCTGGCCGCTCGCGCCCGGACTGTCCGTGCTCGAAGCCAACCGCGGCGAGGGGCGCCACCAGATTGTCTCCGGCTGGCTCGCCGACCAGGTGCTCGCGCCGGATCGCGACGGCGCCGGTCAGATGCTCCGACTCCGCTGCCGGCCGGAGGACGGCGGGCCGTGGGCAGGCTTGCGAGAGCTCGTCCAAGAGCTGATCCCCACACTACGCCGCAAGGCGCCGCAGCTGCTCGAACGCCATGCGCAGGAGCTCTGCCAGGTGCTCCCCGAGCTTCGCTTCGAACTCGGCTTCCCGCAGAGCCTCACCGACATCGTGCCCGAGGAGGAGAAGACCCGCAACTACGCGGCCGACCGCGCGTACCGCTGCCTGCATGGTCTGATCGAACTGCTGAGCGAGTGGCACGAGCTGGCCGACCCCGGTCCGTGGTCGATCGCGTGCGAGGACTACGACGAAGCCAACCCGCTGGTCCGGCGCTTCTACACCCAGCTCCTCCGGCGCCGCGGCGCACGCCTCGGGCTGCGGCTGATGGTGGCGGTGGCGCCGGGACGGGGCGACGCCCTCCTGGCAGAGTTCAAGGGCGCCGCGCTGCAGGCGGCGGTCCGGCTGGAGCTGCCCGCGGTCGAGGAGGCCGCGCGGCCGCCCGCGGAATGGACGCGGATCGCGCTCGAGCTCGAGTCCCGGCTGCGGACCGATCCTGCAGCGCGCGAGCTGGAGTTCCCGCGGCTGATCGACGCCTGGCACCGAAGCGACACCCCCGAGCGGGCACTGCGGTGGGAGCTCTCGATGATGTCGACCCACAACCACGTCGGGCTGTACGAGGTCGGACTGAGCTACGCCGACGCCGTTGAGGCTGGACTGGAATCACTCTACGCCGACTGCCCGGCTGATTACTTCGACGCGGTCAGGGTCCTGTACTTCTGCTACGTGATGCTCGACCGTGCGCCGCGCACACGCGAACTCGTCGAGCAGGCGCTCGCGCGCGCGGAGAGTCCCCGAGCCGAGAATGAGTTCTGCTACCTGCTCGCGATGTTGCATGCCCGCTTCCTTAAGCCGGCGGACCTGTCGGCAGCCGAGCGTCTGCTGCAGCGAGCGATCGACGTCCTGGAGGACCCCCGCATCGACGAGGACGATCGCCATTTCCTGACCGTGTTCACGCTCAACGGGCTGGCGTTGGTGCGAATGCGCCAGGGCCGCATCGAGGAGGCGGTCGACCTCTGCACCGCCGGCGTCCAACGGCTGAACGAGCACCTCGACCCAAGGCGCCATCGCTTGCACCGATCGGTGCTGCTGTTCAACATCGCCCAGGTGCACGCCCAGGTCGGGCCCTTCGAAACCGCCCTCGACTACTTCACCCAGGCCATGGCGATGGATCCGAACTATTCCGAGTACTACAACGACCGTGGCGCCGTGTACTTCAAGCTCGCGCGGTTGGACGAGGCCGAGGCCGACTACCGGCGGGCGATCGAGCTGAGTCCTCCCTACGCCGAGGTGTGGACCAACCTGGGCCAGTGCTACCGCGAAATGGGGCGGATGGACGCCGCCGTCGCCGCGTACTCCCGGGCGCTCGATCTCGAGCCTCGCTCGCCGCTCGCGCTCGTCGGCCGAGCCGAGGCGCAGCTCGCGCTCGATCACGCCGAGGCGGCGCTGGCCGACTACGACCGGGCGCTCGCGCTTGAGCCCGAACGGGCGCTTGTGCTGGCGGGCCGCGCGATCGTCCGGTACGAGTGTGGTCGCGTTGCTGAGGCCACCGCGGACCTCGACCGCGCCATCGAGCTTGACCCCGAGATGCCGGAGCTTTACCAGAACCGTGCCGTGGCGCTGCGCAACCTCGGCCGATTCGACGAGGCGGCATGCGATCTGCGCACGTACGTCGTGCTCCGCCCGGACGCCGACGATCGCGCCGAGATCGAGGCGCTGCTTGCAGCGGTGGCCTAAGCCCAACCGGGCGGACGGATTCGGCCGCGAGCAGATTTAGAGTTCTCGCCGCACGAGTGCTCAGCGGAGCGTCTCGGCCCGGCCGTCTTCGCGCACGCGCCCAAGCCTGCGCTCGGCCATATTCGAGCTCCCCTGACCTGAGGTCGTGCTTCTGCGCGGCGCCCGCAAAGTATATGCTTAGGATTGCACAGTATCTACTTGTTTCCTAAATGTGTATCTGCCTTTTTCCTGCGCAAAGGGGTGCGCATCCGTCCTCACCCTTCGCCCTCGGCTATGCCGCGGGAGGAGCCCGGCCGTGCGGGCTGTGGTCGGTGGCGCTGTGATCCTGCCGGCGGAGGTGGGTTATTTCGAGCCTTGGTGGGTGCAGATCGTCAAAGCGTTGGTGATCTTCGGCGTCATCTTCGCTGTTGCGCCGATTCTCACTTGGTATGAGCGCAAGGTTATGGCGCGGATTCAGGGGCGTTACGGCCCGAATCGGGTTGGCGTGCTCGGGCTGCTTCAGCCCCTAGCGGAAGTAGTGAAGTTCGCGCGAAAGGAGTCGTTTCGTCCGGAGACCGCCGTTGCGTTTCTGTAGCGCTTAGCGCCGGTGGTCTCGCTCACGGCTGCGGTCGCTGCGCTCGCAGTTCTGCCGTTCGGCGATGTGCAGCATGTGTTCGGGAGGAGAGTGGGGCTGTACGGGATTGATGTCTCTATTGGGCCGCTGTACGTGTTCGCGTTTGGTGGGATCTCGTTCTACGGGATCATGCTCGGTGGGTGGGCATCGGGATCGAAGTACGCGTTCCTTGGTGCCATGCGCGCGGCGGCACAGTTGATCTCCTACGAAGTCGCGCAGGGGATCTCGTTGCTGGGCGTCGTTGTCGCGTCAGGGACGCTCTCGCTCACTGGCATCGTCAATGCGCAGCGAGGCATGTGGTTCGTGGTCCCGCAGATCGCGGGCTTCCTGATCTTCTCGACGGCCGGGCTCGCCGAAATCAACCGAACCCCGTTTGACCTGGTCGAGGCGGACGCTGAGCTGGTATCCGGTTTGGGTGTGGCTACTTCAGGACGAGTTGGAATAGCCTGGTAATCGGCGGGTTTTGGCGTCCCATGGTGGGTCTTGGGGTGCGCTCATCCCGGGGTTATCGGCGGGTCGGGCCGATGTCTCGGGTTTGA
>JBKQIR010000190.1:0-7720 GCA_052148275.1 Solirubrobacteraceae bacterium | reverse complement strand
GCTTGTAGGCCATCGCGAGCGCGGCCTTCTTGGAGCCGGCGCCCTTGGTGACCTTCGTGCGGAGCTTGACGGTCGCGAAGCTTGACTCGATCGGGTTCGTCGTGCGCAGGTGGCGCCAGTGCTCGGCTGGGAAGTCGTAGAACGCGGTCAGCGCCTCCCAGTCCTTCTCGAGCTTGGCGACCGCCTTGGGGTACTTGGCGTCGAACTCGTCGCGGAAGCGCTCAAGCGCCTTGCGAGCGTCCGCGCGTGTGGGCGCCTCGGCCATCTCGTGCAGCATGCCCTTCGCGCGCGGCTGCAGCCGCTTGGGGAGCGCGTCGAGGACGTTCGCTGTCTTGTGCACCCAGCAGCGCTGCTCCGTGGCGGCGGGGAACACGTTGCGCAGCGCCGCCCACGCGCCGAGCGCCCCGTCGCCGGTCACGAGCTTCGGCTCTCCCATCCCGCGGTCCCGGAGATCGCGGAACACGGCCGCCCAGGAGTCCTCGCTCTCGCGGTAGCCATCCTCGACGGCGAGCAGCTCCTTGCACCCGTCCTCGCGGACGCCGATCACGACCAGTAGGCAGACCTTGGCGTCCTCGCCGAGGCGCACGGCGACGTTCACGCCGTCGACGAACAGGTAGGCGTAGCGGTGAAAACGCAGCTCACGCTTGCGAAACTCGGCGTGCTCGGCCTGCCAGGCCTCCGTCAGCCTCTGGATCGAGCTGGGTGAGAGCCCCGAGGCGTCCTCGCCGAGCAGGTCCCGCAGCGCGGGCGCGAAGTCGCCGGTCGAGAGCCCGTGCAGGTAGAGGATCGGCAGCACCTCGGTGACCTTCGGCGAGCGCCTGGCGTACGCCGGCAGGATCCGCGAGCTGAACCGCCGCCGCTCCCCGCTCTCCTCGTCGATGCGCTTGTCGTTGACCCGCGGCGCGCGGATCGCCAGCGTCCCGGAGCCGACCGTCAGTTTGCGCTCGTTGGCTTTCCCGTTGCGGACCACCAGCCGCTTGCCGTCCTCGTCGCGCTCCTCAGCAAACGACGCCACGTACTGGTCGACCTCGGCCTCCAGGGCCGCGGCGATCATCCGCAGCGCGCCCTCCCGAGCGAGATCGTCGAGCGTGAGACGGACCTCCTCACGGCTCGGTCCGACCTCGAGCACCGAGGCGGTCTGCGGCGTGCGAACATCTGACATGGCGTGCCTTCCTGCCGGCCATCGCCGGCTTCGGTCTTCAATCAACCGGGAAGGTACGCCGCCTTCCTCTTCACGCGTATCCACAACTTCTGGGTACAGCTCCATTCGCTGCTGCTGCCTTGGACGACGACCAGCAGTCTTCGACGGTTCGGCTGCCGGGACGTTTGGAGCCGTCGCGAGATACCGCGGCGAGGCCCCCGGAAGATCGGCAGGGACACGAGGCCCGCGTCTGAGGCGGGACCGTGGCGAGCGTGCGCGGAGCCGGTGGGGGTTCTCAGGTGCCTGCCGCGAGCGCGACGAAGTCGTCGATCCGTGCCCGGATGACGTCGAGGCTCGAGCGCCAGAAGTCGATGTCGCCGAGGTCGATCCCGAACCGTGAGACGAGCTCGCGTGCGTTGAGCATCCCGGTACGGGAGAGGAGGTCGTCGTAGTCGGCGCGGAAGCCGACTGGGTCAGCGAGGTAGCGCGTGTACAGGCCGATGCCGAACAGCAGCCCGAAGGTGTAGGGCCAGTTGTAGAAGTGAAGGTGCACGTTGTAGTAGTGCGGTTTGACCGCCCACATCCAGGGGTGGTAGGTGGCGGGATCGACGCCGTTGCCGTAGGTCTCGGCCTGTGCCGCCGTCATCGCGTCACACAGCTCCTGCACCGACAGAGGGGCGTCGGCGCGTCGCCGGAAGAGCTCGGACTCGAAGCGGAACCGCGAGTCGATGTCGACGATCACTTGGGTAGCGCCGAGGAGATCGACATTGAGCAGCGCGAGGCGCTTGCGGTCGTCGGCGTCCTTGAGCCGTGCCTGCACCATGATCGTCTCGCAGAAGATGCTCGCGGTCTCCGCGAGCGCCATCGGCGTCGGGCGCAGCAGCGGAGGCCGGGCAGCGAGGTTGAGGTTGTGGTACGCGTGGCCGAGCTCGTGCGCGAGCGTCTGGACGCTGTTGAAGCTGCCGTCGTAGTTCACGAGGATCCGCGACGCGCCCTCCCCGATCGCCATGCAAAACCCGCCGCCGCGCTTGCCCGGGCGCGGCTCGGCGTCCACCCAGCGTTCGCGGAACGCCCGCGCGGCGAGCTCTCGGAGCTTCGGCGTGAAGGTGGCGAACGTCGCGTCCACGACGGCCTGCGCTTCTGACCAGTCATACGCAGCCGCGCCGGGGACCGGCGCCATCAAGTCCCACCAAGGCAGCGCGCCGGCGTGGCCGTGGATGTGTGCCTTCGCGGCGAGGAAGCGGCGGAAGTCCGGCAAGCTCTCGCGCACGGCGCCGTGCATCGCGTCGAGGATCTCCCGGGTCACGCGGTTCTGCCAGAGGACCGCCGCGAGCGTGTCCGGCCAGCCCCGCCGGCGGTCGACGACGGCCGCGTGCCCGGCGATCGCGTTCAGGCAGGCCGCCATCGGGGTTGCGATCGTCTCCCACGCGGCGAGCTCGGCCTCGTAGGCGTCCCGGCGCAGCTGCGGATCGTCCTCGGCGGCCATGCCACGCAGCACCGAAATTGGGCGGGACTTACCGCGCAGAGCGCCCTCGAGCGTCGAGCTGAGCTCTGCGGCGAGCGTGACGCAGGCCTCAACGCCCGGCACCTCGATCGCGGCGAGCAGATCCTCCTCGCGCTCGCTCAGCTCGTGAGCGGCGCGCTCCGCACAGCGCTGCAGCCAGCTCCCATGCTCCCCGGCGCGCGCCGAGGTCCGAGCGAGCACCTCCACGCCGCCGGCCGCGATCCATCCGTTCAGCCGGGTCTGCAGCGAGGCCACCCCGGCGGCGTCGGCGGACAGCCGGGACTGCTCGGCGACGGCCGCGGTGTCCGAGGCGTCGCTGCTTACGAGCGCTCTTACGTACGTGCTGAGCCGGCGGGTCGACTCCTCGAGCGTGCTCAACGCCGCGATGAGCTCGTCAAGCGCCCGCCCAGCCCCATCGACCGACGCCGCTGCCGCGTCTGCTCGGATCCCGTGGCTCTCGAACAGCACCCGCAACTCGGCGAGGCTCGCCCGCCACACCTCGCGCGCCGACACGTACTCGGGGGGAGTCAAGCGAGGGGAAGATCGACTCGACATCCCAGCGCGGCAGCTCGGCCCGATCAGCGGTCATTCCCCCGGCCACCCGCGCACACGAGAAAGCTTACGCAGGGTGCGCGGCCGCGCCGAACGCGGACCAGATCGGCGATCTCCACGCCGCCCGCGAGGCCGCACCCGCGCTCACGCTGCATACGCTTCCGCCGTCTCCCCGGAAGGCACAGCTCGTGACTCAGGAAACGACGGGCCCGCGCCGCCAGGCACACGCTTTCCCGCGCAGACGGCTGGCTCCCCTCCAACACAGGAGCAGACGTCGGCGCGGCCAGCCGCGGACGGCTGCCTTGATGTCGCCGACGCAGCGAGCAGACGTATGCCTTCAACGGATTACAACTGCCGGGGAACGCTTGCTGAGGATCGCGCTCGACGCCACTTCGCAAGCAGCGAGCGTCAACAAAGGCGGTGCTGCACCCCCGTCGTCCGGCAACCACCGCCGCCGCACCGGGGCGGCTGCTTTCGACGGCGAGCACTCGTGCCGGATCGCTGCTCAACGTCATCGCCCTGCCAGAATCGCGATCGTCGGCGTCCGAGAGCTGAGACGCGGAATCGCTGAACCAAGCCGACAGGCCCGGGTGGGCGCGGCCCTGAGATTCGCCGAATCCAGGGCGCGCGTGACGGCGTGCAGAATCGCCGCGATACCTAGGCAGAGTCGGACGGCCCGCAGCGGGGCCATGAACCCGGCTGGGTGCAGCGGACGGATCCCGTCCGAGCGCCTCCGCCGCAAGAGCTGCCGTTCTCGGCGGGGTACGCCGAGAAGCGCGAGAATGATGTGCGCTCGCGTCGACAGCTTGCGCGCCGAAACCGAGGAGTCGTCCCCAACCCCATGCTTGATCGATTTGTCAGTACTAGACATGAGAATTGGATCGGTGGCCTGGTCAGCGCCGTAGTGTTGTCTGTTCTCGTCGGCGCCGCCGCGGTCGCCTCCGCGCAGACCACGCTGCCGCTCCAGGCGGTCGGCTGGCAGAACGAGACTCTGCCGGGGGCGGTTTGCAAGGCAAGCAGTCCGATCCGTTTGCACAACCACATCGCGCAGATCTCGCACACTGGCTTTAGGAGATGTCAACAGCTTCGGCTCAAACCCCGACCTCGTTCGCGTCGCGGCCGCGTACGACGTGACCTATGGCCAGCTTGGCGGCGTCGGGCCCGCGGCCGCGGTTGACGTCGTGTGCTCCAACAACGGCGGGACCGCGGACGGTCAGATCCGCTTTGCGGATGTCGTCTTCAGCGGCTCGGCCACTGGCGTACGCCCGGTGGGGCTGATCACGCCTCGCCAGCCGCACAGCGAACCTATCGCACGTGCCGCTGCTGGGTAAGGTCAAGTGGGTCGACGGTCGGATCGTCGTCGCCGAGTATTGGTACGGGCCGAACGACCCGACCTGCTGCGCCTCCGGGCGCGCGACCACCACTTGGGCCTACCGCACCGGCAAGCTCACAGCTGTCCGTACCGTGGTCACGAAACGACCGACCAGCTGACGCGCCTGAGAGCCCATCGGGCACCGTTCCGGGTCTCGAGACCAAGCTGGGACCCGCCGATAGCAGGGCCGGCGAACTTACGCCCCAGCGACTGGCTGGCATGGGCAATTCGCCATTCTGCAGGGTTGCTGTAGGAGCGCGCTGCGAGAGATCGCCGGCGCGGCGAGGACGAACTGCGGATGCTCGCCGTCGACCCGCGCTTTCGGGGCGCGGGCATCGGCGCCGCTCTCGTCTGCGCCTGCCAGGGTGACGGATGGGCCCCCGCGAGCCGGGGCCTCGTCGCCTCGAGCGCGATCGACATGACGACCGCCCACTGCCTGTAAGGCCGCCTCGGGTTCGTCCGCAACCCCGCGCCCGACTGGGACCCGAACCCGCACACCCATCTCCTCGTGTTCGATTGGCCGCGGTGCCTCGCCGGCGTGACTCCGTGCCAAACCCGGCTCGAACCGCCTCCCGCCGCACCTGACTGATCTGCCCTTGCCCACCGGCAGATTTCAGTTAGGTGCCGCGCGCAGAGCGCTGGCACACGTGTCCGTCGGGCAGCCGGAGCGGCCCGGACCTGCGGCACCGGCCCCGGTCGCCCCGTCGCCTTGCGGCGGCGGGGCGACCCCTGAGGGCCGTCGCGTCAGAACGCCCCGGTGCCGTCCGGTGTGCCGAGGCCCGTGGGACCATCCCACCCGGTGCCGGCGGTGCACAGGGGGCTGCCGCCGCAGCTTCCATTGCTCCCCGACGTCACGTCGTTGAGCGATGACGTGTGGCTGTATGGATAGCTGCCGTACGTCACCGAGGCCGCGTTGCCCGCGAGGGCGTAGACGCTCGCGGTGAGCGGCGAGGAGACGCTCGTCCCGCCGAAGACGAGCCACCCGCTCTCGCCCTCGTAGGCGTAGCTGTCATAGACCGACACGCCGGTGTTCGGATCGGCAACGGCGGACACGTCGGCAACGGCACGGCGTGCGCACACGCCGGCGATGATCGGGTTCGACGACTGCCACGCAGGCCGTGCGTCGTCGGCCGAGCAGCCGCTTCCGGCGTCCGACCAGGCCGTCTCCGTCCACCCACGCGCGGCCGAGGTGCTGCGGTTCAGCGTCGTGCCGCCGACCGCCGTGACGTACTGCGACGCCGCCGGGTACCCTACGCCGTAGCCGCCGTCACCGGAGCTGGCGGTGATGGCGATGCCGGGGTGGTCGTAGTACTCGGTGTCGTACGTCGTGTCGCTCCGCGACTCGCTCCCCGCGTAGCTGTTGGAGATCTCGTTGGCGCCGAGCTTCGCGGCCTCGTTCTCGGCGGTCCCGAGGGCCGACAGGCTCGACGACGAGGCCTCAACGAGCGCGACGTTGCAGTTGGGGCAGATGGCGGACACCATGTCGATGTCGAGCGAGATCTCCTCCGCCCAGCCGCCGTTGCTCCGCGGCAGGCTCGTCGTGCTGCCCGTCTGGCTGACGCGCACGAAGCAGGGACCGCCTGGGCTGACCACCTTCCCACTGCTCACCGAGCAGGTCGCCACCGCCGGCAGGCCAAACTCGCTCCGGTAGGTCGCGATGTCCGATGCAGCGTCCGGATCGTTGTAGGCATCGACGATCGCGACCGTCTGCTCGGTGCCCGCCGTCGAGGACGGCAGGTCATAGGCGCTCTGCAGGTCTGCCGGGTGATAGCCGGCGATTGACGAGCTCGCCGATGCCTGCCCGTTGAACGCCTGACCACTGCTGTTGGTCACGAGCAGCGCGTTGCAGCTGGCGGCGCCGGCCGCCGGCGCATCGCACACGTGGCGACTACCGAGCCCCCGCGCGTCGCTGTGCGGCAGCGCGAGCGCCGCGCTCGGAACGAGCAGCAGGGCGGCAGCGCAGGCGACGGCCGCCCCCACCCCGCGAATGGATCGCACACTTGACTCCTCTCACCTCTGGCGCCGACTCGGCGGCGCCACTTGACGAATCTGGCGAGCATCGTAAGGATTCCGGCGCCCGAGCGCCAGGGCGCCGGTCACCCGCGGCGCCGAGCAAGTCTAAGGACAGAGGTCGGAGGCGTGCGTGGACGAGCGACTGCCCCCGATCGCCGGACGGCCGCGCCGGCGCCGGCTCCGACCGCAGCGGCGCGGCCGCTCCTGTGCTTTCGCCCGCGCTCGCGTGCCGAGCGCCGTCGTCGGCGCGAGCGCTTTGGCCGCCTCGCCGCCGCGAGTCGCATGATCGCCTTGGGGACAAAGCCAGCGCTCGGTGGCGGCGTTGCCGCGTTGGCGGGGACTTCCGGAATCGCCTCGAAACACCGCGAGTGCGGCGATGGTCAGACGTGTACGCGCTCAGGCGTTGATTTGCTCGAGCAGGGCCTTGCGCGAGGGGCTGGCGGGTGGAGCGCGAGCGTGCGCACGTCAAATGCCTGGCCCCTGACGGGCACGCGATCGTCGTTGTCGGGTACTCGGGCCACCGCCCCGGACGCTCGCACGGCGCGCGCGCTGGGGCGCGCCGGCGCGTGGGTGAGGGCAGGGCCGTCCTGCCGGGGCGTCGATCGGGTGCGGGCCCATCGACGACGGGTTCGCTTCCGGGTAGGCGGGCGGGAGCCCTCCAGCCGCGCATCAGGTCTTGTCATCGCGGTCGCTGCTGGCTATCTTTGTCGGCGGGCGCGGGTGACTGACCCAGCAAAGCGCAGACGTCAGGAGCTTCGGTCTGCCGCGCTGCTTTGCCCCTCGAGGGCCTCATTGATGCGCGCTCCATTGTCGCGCTCGCGCCCACCTCTGCCCATCCATGATCGGCCCCCCGCGAGAGGCAACCGGGCGGGCGAGATCAGGTCGTGGAGGTCGCCGTCAAGATGATCGCCGGGATCACACGGTCCGTCTTGTCCTGATACGCGGCGAACTGAGGCGATCGCTTCGCCTGAGCGCGGAACAGCCGTTCGCGCTCGTCGTCGCTCGCTTCGCTGGCCACCACGTTGATCGTCTCGGTCCCGACCTCAATGGCCACCTCCGGATGGGCCTTGAGGTTGTGATACCAGTCCGGGTTGGTCGGCGCGCCGGCCTTCGAGGCGAAGATCACGTAGCGGTCTCC